>CAYTJQ010000006.1:15286-87596 GCA_964438205.1 uncultured Alteromonadaceae bacterium | reverse complement strand
GGATCTGGATGCGCTGCGCCTGCGGCGAGCCCGCGCCGTGCAGCGACTCGGTCAGGTAGCCCACCGCGTTGCGACCCAGGGTCATGTTTTCGATCAGCCGCAACATGCGCGTGCGCGTCTCGACGGAAATATCGCTGCGGCCGCGCAGGTACTTGGCGAGCAGGGGGCCGGCCTCCTCGTGGTTGAAATCGGCCTCGGAGGGCAGGGTGACCATCAGCCCGCCCGCGAGGTCCTGGGCAAAACGGGCGATCTCGTAGGGAAAGCGGGTGACGTTGTGCTTGCACACGTTGGACAGCATCTCGTCGTTGATCCAGGCTCCGGAGGCCAGCGGTTTCGCCTCGTGGGACGAGGCGATGCCGGAGGAGAAGATGGTCTCGTTCAGGTGCGTCATCTCCACCAGCTTGTCGCGGATGTGGCTGGCACTGTCCACGCCGTTGTACTCGGCGATCGCCGCGGCCGCGCCGACCATAACGTCGCCGAGCCCCGTCTTGCAGACGTAGCTGGCGCGGTGATAGGCCGTGAACCGCGAGACCATGGTCTGGGCGAACTCGTACTCGCCATCCATGAGCACCTGCTCCCAGGGAATGAAAACCTCGTCGAAGACCACCAGCGTTTCCTGGCCGCCGTAGCGCGCGTTGCCCTGGTCGATCTCGCCGTCTTCCAGGGCGCGCGTGTCGCAGGACTGGCGGCCGTAGATGTAGGTGAGACCGGGCGCGTCGCCGGGAACGAGACCGACGACGGCGTAGTCCCGGTCCGCCTCGGCGAGGTTCATGGTCGGCATGACGCAGATCCAGTGCGAGTTGAGCCCGCCGGTCATGTGGGCCTTCGCGCCGGTGACGTACAGGCCGCGGGCCGTGCGCCGGGTAACGTGCAGGAACAGGTCCGGATCGTCCTGCTCGTGCGGCCGGCGGGAGCGATCGCCCTTCGGGTCGGTCATGCCGGCGCCGATGATGACGTTGTGGCGCTGGGCCTCCCTGAGGAACGCGAGGTAGCGTTCGTGGTAGGCCGTGCCATGCACCCGGTCGATGTCGTAGGTGATCGAGTGCAGGACACTGATGGTGTCGAGACCGGCGCAGCGCTGGAAGCAGGTGCCGGTGAGCTGGCCGAGGCGCCGCTGCATGCGATTCTTCTGCACCAGGTCCTGGGCGCAGGTGGGGATGTGCAGGAAGCGGTTCACCGGTGCGTCGATGAGCGGGGAGTGCGCCGTCGCCAGCGCCGGTTCATCGCGGGCGAGGTCGTAGGTGGCAGCGAGCGCGTTGATCGACGGCCGGATCACAGGGTGGTCCACGGGCTCCGCCACGCGCTCACCGAAGAGATAGACCGTCACCTCGCGGCCGCGGAGGCTGTCGATGTAGGCGTCGCCGCCGTCGATGGGCTGGAAGCGGGCCCAGCGCTCGGCGGCGCTTTCCTCGCGGTCCGGGGGCAGGATGGCGTTCACGGCGGGCTCCCTGTGCTGGCGCTTTCTGCCGAGTGTAGCCTGTTTTGCTCGCTTCGCTCCCGCCCTTGTCCGCCGCGTACCCCTGTGCCACGCTTGCCGCACCGACTGTGCCGGACCGTCCGATGAAAAGAAAAACACTGGCCGCCACGCTGGCGGGGCTCGCCCTCGGGGCGGTCCTTGCGTGGACCTTCCGAACAGACCTCCTGCTGGCGCTGGTCGAGTTCCGCGCCGGACGCGACGCCGTGGGGCCGCCGCAGGCGGTGAACTGGCAGGCGGGCACGGCGCAGGCGCGCGACGGCCGGCCGAACATCGTCTTCATCCTCCTCGATGATCTCGGCATCAACGACCTGTCCACCTTTGGCGGCGGCGTTGCCGGCGGGCAGGTCCCCACACCGGCCATCGACCGGCTGGCGGCTGAAGGCGCGCTGTTCCGCCAGGCCTACGCCGGTACCGCCAGCTGCGCACCGTCCCGCGCGATGCTCCTGACGGGGCGCTACCCGACGCGAACGGGCTTCGAGTTCACGCCCACGCCGGACGGCCTGGGGCGGGCAGTGAGTCTCATTGCCAACAGTGCCGACAGCGGCATGCCGCCGGTGCGCTACGATGCGGACGCCGCTGCGCGCCAGCCGCCCTACCGGGCCATGGGGCTGCCGGCCTCCGAGGTCACTCTCGCGGAAGTGTTGAAGGGCCGTGGTTATTACACCGCGCACATTGGCAAGTGGCACCTCGGTCGGGGAGAGGGCTCCCGGCCCACGGACCAGGGCTTCGATGACAGCCTGCTCATGGCCAGCGGGCTGTTCCTGCCGGAAGACCACCCGGAGGTGGTCAACGCCTACCTGCCGTTCGATCCCCTGGACCGCTTCCTCTGGGCGCGGATGCGCTTCGCCGCGAGCTTCAACGGCGGCGATTGGTTCGAGCCCGGCGGCTACCTCACGGACTACTGGACCGACGAGGCGGTCAGTGTCATCCGCCGGCACCGGGATCAGCCGTTTTTCCTTTACCTTGCGCACTGGGGGGTGCACACGCCGCTGCAGGCCACCCGCAGCGACTACGAAGCCGTCGGTGACATCGAGCCTCACCGCCTGCGGGTGTACGCGGCCATGGTCCGCGCCCTCGACCGCAGCGTCGCCCGCATTCTCGCCACCCTGGACGAAGAGCGGCTGGCCGAGGACACCCTGGTCGTTCTCTCCAGCGACAACGGCGGTGCCGGCTACGTCGGGCTCGCCGAGATCAACGCCCCGTACCGTGGCTGGAAGCTGACGCTCTACGAGGGCGGGCTGCGCGTGCCCCTGTTCCTGCGCTGGCCCGGCACGATACCGGCGGGCACGACGGTGGACGCGCCCGTCGCGCACATTGACGTCATGCCGACCCTGGCCGCCGCGGCCGGTGCGAGCCTGCCGGCGGACCGCCCCATCGACGGCGGCAACCTGCTGCCGCTGGCGACCGGCGCCAGCCGCGAGCCGGTGCACGAGGCGCTGTTCTGGCACAGCGCCGGCTATGCGGCCGTGCGCCGGGGCGACTGGAAGCTGCAGCGCAGCGAGGCGCCGCCGTTCCGGCGCCTGTACGATCTCGCCGCGGACCCCACGGAGCAGGTCGACGTCGCCGCGGCCAACGAGGCGGTGGCAGGGGAGCTGGAAGCACTGCTCGATGCACACCTGGCAGACCGCCGCGCGCCCCTTTACCCGCACACCATCGAGGCCCCGGTGGCCGTCGACAAGACCCTGGCGGACCCGGTGACGCCGGCGGACACGATCATCTTCTGGCCGAACTGACCCATGCGCTTGCAACGACGACTTCTGCTCGCAGCCTGTTTCCTTCTCCTCGTCGTGATCGTCCTGGCCGGGGTGCTGCGCCGGCCGATCGGCGAGGAGCTGTTCGCCCGCGCGGCGGCCGCCCGGGTTGCCGCTGCGGCGGCGGACGCCGTACCGGAGAACAGCCTCCGCGTCTATCTGTGCGGCAGCGGTTCACCGATGCCCGACGCGGCGCGGGCCGGCCCCTGCGTCGGCATCCTCGCCGGGTCGCACCGGCTGGTCATCGATGCAGGCTCCGGCGGGCCGCGCAAGCTGGCGGCCATGGGTTTCCCGACCGGTGGACTGGAACAGGTGTTCCTGACCCACCTGCACTCGGACCATATCGATAGTCTCGGCGAACTGGTGCTGGTCGACTGGGTGGGCGGCGAGGGCAGGGCGGCGCCGCTCCCCGTGGCGGGACCGCCGGGCGTCGAGGACGTGGTGGCGGGCTTCAACCGCGCCTACGCCCACGACCGCGGCTATCGCATCGCCCACCACGGCGAGGCCATCGCGGACCCGGCGGGCTACGGCGCCGAGGCCCGGGTCATTCCGCCGCCGCCCGGCGATGCGGGCGCCGTGCCCGTGTATGAGCAAGGAGAACTCACGGTGAGCGTCTTCCTCGTCGACCACGCGCCGGTCGCCCCCGCCTACGGCTACCGCGTGGCCTGGCGCGACCGGTCGGTCGTTGTCAGCGGCGACACGGTCTACAGCGAAAACCTGGTCGAAGCCGCCCGCGGTGCGGACCTGCTCCTGCACGAGGCTCTGTCTCCCGCGATGGTGAGGGCGCTGCGCGATGCGCTGAGCCGGGAAGGGGCTGCCAATACGGCCCGGATCATGGATGACATCCTCGACTATCACGCCTCGCCGGTGGATGCCGCCCGCGCCGCCGAGGCAGCCGGTGTCGGGGCGCTCGTGCTGTATCACCTCGTGCCGCCGTTGCCCGGGGCCTACCTCGAAAGCGCCTTCCTCGGTGAGGCTCCCGACCATTTCGACGGGCCGCTGCGGGTCGGCGTGGACGGCCTGCGAGTGACGCTGCCGGCCGGCAGCGATGGCATCGAGTTCGACGAACTACTGTGAGCGGCGCCGCAGAACGAGGACGACCATGGCCGCCATGAAGAACAGCACGATTCCCGCGCCGAGCTTCGGCCCGTACAGCGCCAGCATGCGCGCGGTCGCGTTGCGCTCGAGTTGCTCCGTGGAGCGGTAGCCCTCGGGCATGGGTTGAACGCCGACCCGCGCCGCATACTGGTCGTAGGCCGCCGCCAGCTCGTCGCGCAGTGCCGGGCGCGCCTGCGCAAGGTCACGGGTCTCGCCCGGATCGGCTTCCAGGTCGAAGAGCCGCCAGCGGCCCTCGCCCCAGGGGGGCAGATTGCGCACCAGCTTGTAATGCCCGCGGTAGAGCGCGGCATTGCCCGCCACCTCCAGGCCCACGGCCTCGTCTGCACCGTAGACGCTGTCCGCCTCGCCGCGCAGCAGCGGCAGGAGGCTGCGGCCATCGAGCGCGCCGGCCAGGTCGGTCCGACCGGCCAGCTCGAGCAGGGTCGGGGTGATGTCCGTGGCCATGGTGAAGGCGTCAGACAGCTGCGGAACGCCCACGCCGGCAATGATGAGCGGGACGCGGACGCCGCCCTCGGCGGCGGTGAACTTGTAGCGGTCCAGGGGTGAGGCCGCCGCGGCGGCCCAGCCCGGGCCGATAAACGCATAGCTCCCCGGTCCGCCGATGTTCCCGGCATCGAGCCGGTAGCCCTGCGCTGCCAGCCAGAGCCGCATGCGCCAGTCGTCGTCCGCGCGGCTCGGCGCCGGGCCGTTGTCCGAGACAATGATGAACACCGTGTTGTCGGCTAGCCCCCGGCGCCCCAGTGCCTCGAGAAAGCGGCCGAGCTCGTGGTCCATGGCCGTCATCATGCCGGCGTTCGCCGCCATGCGCGCGGCCCACAGTGCCTGTTCTTCCGGCGCCAGGGCATCCCACGGCGGGGCCGCCGGGGGCAGGGGTGCCAGCGGAGCCGAGAGCGGGAACAGGCCGCTCGCTCGCGCCCGCTGCGCGCGTTCCTCGCGCAGGGCCGCCCAGCCGTCTGCGTAGCGCGAGCGGTAGGGGTCGATGAAAGCGGCCGGCGCCTGCACGGGGATGTGGATCGCCTGGAACGCCAGGTAGGCGAAGAAAGGCTTGTCCAGGGGCGTGTCATCGAGGTATTCGACCATCCGGTCGACGATGAAGCGCGAGGAATAGAAATCCTCCGGCAGGGTCGCGGGCTCACCGTCCTCGAACCAGGGCGCGCTGTCGTAGTAGGGCATGTAGGGCGCCTGCGACCAGTTGTCGGCCCCCGAGGCGTCGAGCGCGAAGGAGCGGTCGAAGCCGTGGTCGACCGGCAGGTCCCCCTCGCCGTGGCCCAGGTGCCACTTGCCCGTCATCAGCGTGCGGTAGCCAGCGTCGCGCAGGTGCTCGGCGACGGTCGTGACACCCTCGGCGAGGCGCATCCCGTAGCCCGGCGCGCCGGCCTGTTCCGGCGACAGAACCTCCGGGATGGTGGCGATCCCCGTGCGGTGGCTGTCCAGCCCGGTGAGCAGCATGGCGCGCGAGGGTGCGCACAGCGGCGAGGTACGGTAGTCCGTAAAGCGCGCACCGCGGCGGGCTAGGGCATCGATGGTCGGCGTCGCGATTTCACCACCGTAGGCGCTGAAGTCCATGAGACCGGCGTCGTCGACGACCACCAGGACGAGGTTCGGCGCGGGTGCGGCGACGGCGCCGGCAGTGAAGCTCACAACCGGGCCCGCGACCAGGGCCAGCACCGCGAACGCGCGTCGGGCGCGAACGGTCATCGGGGCAGGGAGATGAACCCGCCGTCGCCGTCCACGCGGTCGAAGCCGCCAGGCCACCATCAGGTTCACCGCCCCGCCGGCCGCAGCGGCGGGGCGGACTCAGGCGGAGTAGCCGCCGTCGACCGGCAAGGACTGGCCGCTGATATAACCGGCATTCTCGGAAGCGAGGAAAACTACCGTATCGAACAGTTCCTCCGGCGCGCCGGGGCGGCCGAGGGCGACCTGCCTGGTCCACTGGTCGAGGATGCCGCCGGGGGGCGAATCGATCTCCTGGGACAGGCCGATCGCAATCAGACCCACGGCCACGCAGTTCGCGCGGATGTTGTTCGCGCCTTCTTCCCGGGCGATCGCCGTGCACAGGTGCTGCACGCCCGCCTTGGGAATGGAGGACAGGCCATCGGTAGCGATGTAGCGGGGGATCGCCGCGGTGGTCAGCGCGGTGATGGACCCGCCGCCGCCTTCGCGCAGGTGCGGGACCACGGCCTTGAGCGCGTGGTAGAAGCCCTTCACGTCGGCATCGAGGGTGTCGTAGAAGACCTGCGGCTCCGCGTCCATGATCGGCAGGATGTGCAGGAAAGGCCCGGTGGCGAAAACGACCGAGTGGATGCGCCCGAACTTCGCTTTCACCTCGCCGGCGAAGGCCTCGACGGCGGGGAGATCGAGGAGATCCACGCTGCCGATGTGGCCCTGCTGGCCCGCGTCCTCGATGGCCTTGAGGTTGTCCTCGGCGGCATCGCGATTCTTGTGGTAGGTGAAGGCCACGTCGGTTCCGCTCTGCGCCAGCAGGCGGACCACGCCGCCGCCGAGACCGCCGGAACCGCCGAAGACCAGTGCCGCGCCCTGCGGGAAACGATAAACGCTCATTGCATACTCCCTTGCTGAGTTATTGATCGGGGCTACGGGAGGATACGCCAAAGGCCCCGGCAAAGCCCAGTGTCGAGTCGTCGCGCCGGTTGAAAGAGCACTGCGACCGCTTCTTCAGCCGAGGTGCCGCTCGACCCACTCGGCTACCGATGCCGCCGGCATGGGGCGGGAAATCCCGTAACCCTGGCCGTAGGGACAGCCGAGCTCGCGAAGCCGGGTCGCGAGGGCGTTGTTCTCCACGCCCTCGGCGATGACCCGGCGATCAAAGGCCTGGGCGAGGCCGATGACGCTGCGCACGATGTCCATGTCCGCCGGGTCGCGAAGCATGTCGCAGACGAAGCTGCGGTCGATCTTTACCGTGTCCACCGGCAGGAAACGGAAATAGGAGAGCGAGGAGTAGCCGGTCCCGAAATCGTCGAGGGCGACGCGGAAGCCGGCCCGGGCGCAGTCCTCGAGCACGCGTCGCGCGTGTTCGACATTGGCCAGGGCGGAGGACTCGAGAATCTCCAGCGAAAGATCCCCGGGCACGAGGGCGGGGTGGGCCGCGAGCTGCCCCTGCAGCTTGTCAGCGAAGCTGGCCTCGAGGAGCTGCTGGGCACTGATATTAATACTCACCGGCACTTCAAGACCCATGGCCCGCCACTGCTCGAGCTGCTCGAGGGCGAGCGCGATCACCTTGTCGCCAAGCACGATCTCCAGCGGTGTGCCGTTAACCGCCGGAATAAAGGCATCGGGCAGCAGCGTGCCGCGCTCGGGGTGCTGCCAGCGGACCAGGGCCTCGAGGCTGATGGGTTCGCCGGTAACGAGGTCGATGACCGGCTGGTAGACGAGGAACAGTTCCCCGGTCTCGATCGCCTCGGAGATCCGCGCCCGCCAGCGCTGGGCCGCCTCCTGCTTGCGGTCCTCCTCGGCATCGTAGAAAACGTGCCCGTTGCGGCCCTGCTCCTTGGCCCGGTACATCGCCTGGTCCGCGTGGCGGATGAGAAGGTCGGGCTCCGCCGCGTCGGGGGGTGACAGGGCGACGCCGATGCTCGCCGTCAGCCGGTGTTCCACGCCCTCGAGAAGCAGCGGCGCGCGCACCGCACCGAGAACGCGATCGAGCAGGCCGGCCAGCTCGTGGCGGGCCAGATCCACGTCATTGAACAGCAGCACGAACTCATCGCCGCCGAGGCGGGCGACGGTGTCGTCGCTGCGCATCTCCCGGACCAGCCGCCTCGCCAGCTCGCTCAGCACCGCGTCACCGGTGCTGTGACCGAAACGATCGTTGACCGGCTTGAAGTTGTCGAGGTCGAGGTAGCAGAGGGCGAGGGCCTTGCCGCTGCGCTGGGCCCGGCGCAGACCCTGAAGCACGCGGTCGGTAAGCAGCCGCCGGTTCGGTACGCCGGTGAGGGGGTCGTAGTTGGCCCGCTGTTCGAGCTCCTCCTCGTAGCGCTTCAGCGGGGTGATGTCCGTGGCCACGGCCAGGTAGTTGCGAACGGTACCGTCTTCGTCGCTGAGCACCGAGATCGCGAGCAGCTGGGCGTAGGGTTGGCCGTCCTTGCGCCGGTTCCAGACCTCGCCGCGCCAGGCGCCGTCGCGCTCGAGCGCCGCCCACATGGCCGCGTAGAAATCGCCGTCCTGCTGTCCGGAGGAAAGGAACCCGGGGTTGCGACCGAGGGCCTCCTCGCGGCTGTAGCCGGTGATATCGACGAAGGCCTCGTTCACCCGGACGATGCGGTTGTCCGCGTCGCAGATGACGATTGCCTCGGTGCTGTTCTCGAAGACCGCGGCGGCGAGGCGGCGATCCCGCTCCAGTTCCTCGCGCTGGCGCTGCTCGATAACCCGCTGCGTCACATCGCGGATGTAGCCGTGCCAGAGCACGCTGCCGTCCGGCTGCGTTTCCGGCGTCGCTTCCCCCTCGAGCCAGCGAATCCCCCTGTCCGGATCGCAGATCCGGTAAGTACAAGCCCAGGGCGTCAGTGCTTCGGCGGATGCATTGATGGACGCCGCGACCTGGTCGAAGTCATCGACGTGTATGCGCTCGAAAACGACACTGGCATCGTCCAGCACCTGCTCCGGCCGGACCCCGTAGATCGCGAGCATGCCGCCGCTGGAGTAAGGGAATGCGCTGCGCCCGTCCGGCCACTGCTGGTACTGGTAGATCACGCCGGGGATATTGACCGCCAGCTTCTCCAGCCGCTCGAGCATGGCCGCATCGAGCCCGGTTTCCTGCGCAGGGGACATGAGGGGATTGCCCTTTTTTATTTTACCCCGAAGCTTAAACCCGCCGGGGCGGTACGTCGACGCTAGTCCGGCAGGTCGATCACCAGCTTGCCCTGGAAGCCGCCGGTATCCAGGTCGCGCAGGGCCGACGGCGCCTCGTCGAAGGCGTAGCGTCGGGCGATCACCGGTCGCAGGCTCTTCTCGCCGACGAAGGCCAGCATGGCTTCGAAGGCGGCCCGGTGCCCGGTACCGATACCGTGGATGTTGGCGTTGCGGATGATGAGCGGGAACACGGTCAGGTCGAGTGCGGCGCCGGCCATGTAGCCGATCACGTTCACGTGACCCCCGTGGCGGATGGCGGCCAGGGACTGGGGCAGGGTGCCGGCGCCGCCGATCTCGACCACCGCGTCGACCCCGCGGCCGGCCAGCGCGTAGGCCTGCTCGCCCCAGTCCGGCGTTGCCCGGTAGTTGATGGTCTCCGTCGCGCCCAGCTCTCGGGCCCGTGCGAGGCGCTCGTCGCTGGAGGACAGCACGATGCTGTGGGCGCCCAGCGCCGCGGCGAACTGCAGGGCGGCGGTGGCGACGCCGCCGGTGCCCTGCACCAGCACCCAGCTGCCCGGGCCGACCCCGGACTTTTCCACCAGCGCGGTCCAGGCGGTGAGGCCCGCGCAGGGAAGGCAGGCGAGTTCGGCCGCCGTGAGCCCGGGGGGCGCCTTGACGAGGGCGTGCTCACCGTAAACGCCGTACTCGCGCAGCACCCCGGGCGCCTCGAGGCCACCGGAAACCTGGCGCTCGTCCCCGAGTGCCTCGCCGTCGAGCCAGTTCGGGAAGAAGGTCGGCGCAACGAGGTCACCGACGGCCACGCGGCTGACGTCTTCACCGACGGCCGCCACCGTGCCGGCGCCGTCGGAGAGGGGCACCAGGGGAAAGTCGACGTTGGGCGTGAAGTGCCCGGCGATGATCTGGCTGTCCCGGGGGTTCACGCTGGCTGCTGCAAAGCGCACCAGGACCTCGCCGGGACCGGGCTCCGGTTTCGGCATGTCGCTGAGCGTGAGATGATCGAGACCGAAAGCGGTGAGTTGCCAGGCGCGCATGGCGTTTCCTCTGGATCGTTGGCAGTGCTCCCGGCACGACGCCCGTGGCGGGAGACGGGGCCCAAGAGTGCCAGAGCGCCCCGGCGGCCGCCAGAGGCGGGGCGGCGGCACCTATTTACTTTCGCCTCCATGCCCGCCTGTGGATGATCGCGGGGGTAAATCTTTTATTTAACATAATATATATTATGCGCATTTGTGGATAAGGCGCCGACCCGGCCGGGCACCGGCAGAACGATGCGCCAGTGCGACATCTCACGGGGTTCGGCCCTCACGAACGAAAACTTCCCCCCTCTCGCGCAGGGTTCCGGGTCCGCCCGCGTCCGGAGGACGCGCTCGAAGGATCACGGGCGCGGTCCATCACTGCGCCGAACGGGCGCTGCACCTGGTGTCTGCCCTTCGCTGTCGATCGGAAGCGCGTCGTACACCTGGCGACCTTGGAATCGGGGCGCAGAGAGAACAAACAGGGATGAAGAAGAATCTGTGTGCCAGGGCAATCGTTCTAATACAGGAGGTTACGCCGCGTTCTTCAGATCGCCTGCCGGGTTTTTTGCAACAACTTTCACAGCCTTCGTGCGCCCCTTGCTAAGGATTACGCTGCCAACAAATATTTTATGTTAAATATAGCGATGGGTGCTCGAGGACCGGCCTGGCCGGAGCCGTCCCCTGGTGCCCTGCCGCGGGTGGTTGTTGAGTCAGGCCAGCTTTCGATAGAGGCTGCGGACGCTGATACCCGCGGCCTCGGCGGCACGCTGCTTGTCGCCGCCGAAGTGGGACAGCAGCCAGCGCAGGTACCGCCGTTCCGCTGCGCGCAGGCGCAGGTCTTCCGGGATGGCGGCGTCGATGGCGGCATCGGGGCCACCGGAGCCCTCCTCCGGCGGCGGCCGCTGCCGTGACGGCGCGAGCGCGCGATCGATCACGTCCCGGTCGATCACGTTGGTGTTCGCCAGCAGCATGGCCCGGGCGAGGATATTGCGCAGCTCCCGGATATTGCCGGGGAAGCGGTGCTGCCCGAGCCGGTCCGTGGCGGACTGGGTCAGGTGGTGGTGCCTGCCCTCCCCCAGCTCCTCCAGGATCCGGCGAGCGATGCCCTGGAGGTCATCCAGCCGCTCGCGCAGCGCAGGGACCCGGATGGGAAAGACGTTGATGCGGTAGAAGAGATCCTCCCGGAACAGTCCCTCGGCCACCAGCTGCTCCAGGTCCTTGTGCGTGGCGCAGACCAGGCGGAAGTCCGAGTGGCGCACCTCCGTGCTGCCCACCTGCCGGTAGGTGCCCGTCTCGATGAGGCGCAGCAGCTTCACCTGCAGCGGCAGCGGCACATCGCCGATCTCGTCCAGGAACAGCGTGCCGCCATTCGCCGCCTCCACCAGTCCCGGCTTGTGAAAATTCGCCCCGGTGAAAGCGCCGCGCACATGGCCGAACAGCTCGCTCTCGAACAGCGTCTCGGTGAGGCCGGCGCATTCGAGGGTGACCATGTGCCGCTTTGCCCGCCGGCTGTGCCGGTGGATGGCGTGCGCCGCCAGTTCCTTGCCGGCGCCGGACTCGCCGGACAGCAGTACGGCGACATCACCCGGGGCGACGCGCGAGATCAGCCCCATCATCTCGTTGAAGGCCGGGGAACTGCCGGTCATGACGAGCTCGGGCTCATTGGCGCTGCCGGTGCGCAGGGGCCGCAGCAGCTCAATGAAGAACTCGAGCTCGCCCTCGTCGCCGAAGACCGGCAGCATCTCCACGTCCACGTGCTCTTCACCACGGGGAGTCTGGTGGATGTGCAACACGCGTTCCCGGTTGCCCGAGGCGGTCGCCGCGCGCAGCGGGCAGGTTTCCCCCGCCTCGTCGCAGGGGCGGTCGTAGCCGTGGGAGACGGCGTAGCAGCGCGGAGGCTCCCCGCCCGGGTCCAGTTCCCCGAACTTCTCCCGGTAGAGGTCGTTGGTTGCGAGGATCTCGTAGTCCCGGCTGACGAGGATCGCCGGGCTGTCGTAGCTGTCGAGCATGCGGGCGACGGTAGAGTGAGTATCGCGGGCGATGACGTTCATGGCTGCCACTTCTGTCAACAATCTTTGCCAATAATGACACAGTTGGCACATTCCCGCGAGGCGCCGCCGCCCGTAGACCCCCGGGGTTTACCCCACGATTGAATGAATTTCTTCTGCTATCAACAGGTTGCAACAATGCGGAAGTTATCGCTGCCGACCTTGGCACGCCTCGTGCTCTAGCCCGGGCAGGAGGCGCCGGCCCCGTGCCCGCGCCCACCATGAATCCTCGACAGCGATAACGCCAGGAGAGATGACGATGGAAAGTGCCCAAGCCGCCGGCAACGCCCTGAAGGCCGTGGTAACCCCCTTCTTCGACGAGCCCACGAATACCCTCAGCTACGTGGTCCGCGACCCCGACAGCAGCGCCTGCGCTGTGGTCGACTCGGTCCTCGACCTCGACTACCCGTCGGGCACCGTCAGCTACACGAGTGCCGACCAGATCATCAGCTTCATTCGCGACAACCGGCTGGAACTCGAGTGGATCCTCGAGACCCACGTGCACGCCGACCACCTGTCTGCCGCACCCTACCTGCAGCAGGAACTCGGCGGCAGAATCGCCATCGGCGACCACATCACCACGGTGCAGGAGACCTTCGGCGAGGTCTTCGACGCCGGTCAGCGCTTCGCCCGGGACGGCTCCCAGTTCGACGTGCTGCTCGGTGAGGGCGACGCCATCAATATCGGCGGCCTCACCGGCTACGCCATGCACACCCCCGGGCACACCCCGGCCTGCATGACCTATGTGCTCGGCGACGCGGTCTTCGTCGGCGACACGCTGTTCATGCCGGACTTCGGCACGGCCCGCTGCGACTTCCCCGGCGGTGACGCGGCCACCCTCTTCCGCTCGATCAAGCGCATTCTCGCACTGCCCGAGGACATGCGCGTCTTCGTCTGCCATGATTACCTGCCCAACGGCCGCGAGCTCGAGTTCGAAACGACCGTGGGGGCCGAGCGCAAGGACAACATCCACGTCCACGACGGCGTCAGCGAGGAGGCCTTCGTGGCCATGCGGGAGAAGCGCGATGCCACCCTCGGCATGCCGACGCTGATCCTGCCCTCGCTCCAGGTCAACATGCGCGCGGGGCACATGCCGCCGGCGGAGGGTGAACGCTTCTTCCTCAAGCTGCCGCTGAATGCCTTCGGCGGCCCGGACCTCGGCCGCCTCGCGCCGAAAGGGGAATAGGGTCATGAGCGTCGATATCATAAGAGTCAGCGACGAGTACGCCGTTTCCGCCCAGATCACCGCGGCCGACATCGAGGCGATCGTCGCCTCCGGCGCGAAATCGCTGCTCTGCAGCCGCCCCGACGGTGAGGCCAACGATCAGCCCACGTTCACCGAGCTCGAGGCGGTCGCTCGCGATGCCGGCCTCGAAGTCGCCCATGTGCCGGTGATATCCGGCAGGGTGAACGAGAAGAACGTGGATGACTTTCTCGCGGTCGTGGAGAAGCTCGAGAAGCCGATCCACGCCTACTGCCGCACGGGGACCCGCTCCATGACCCTGTGGACGCTCTACCAGCGCCGCCTCGGCGTGCCCGACGACGAGTTGCTGGCGCGGGCAAAGGCCTGCGGCTACGACCTGTCGCAGGTCCTTGCAGCGAAGGGCAAAGGGGCAGCCGCCGGTGGACCGGGGCACCGGCGCGACCACTACGATATCGTGATCGTCGGCGCCGGCGCAGCGGGTATCGCCGTGGCATCGAGCCTCATGGCGCGCACGCAGGACCTGGCAATCGCCATCATCGATCCGGCAGCCGTGCACTATTACCAGCCCGGCTGGACCATGGTCGGCGCCGGCGTGTTCACCCAGCAGGAAACGGTGAAGACCACCGCGTCGCTCATCCCCCGCGGCGTGACCTGGATCCAGGCGGCTGTCGGCGACCTGGAGCCGGACCACAACCGCGTGCTCCTCGAGGACGCCCGCCCTGTCTACTATGACCGGCTCATCGTCGCGCCGGGGATCAAGCTCGACTGGAACGGCATCGAGGGCCTGGTGGAGACCCTCGGTGACAACGGCGTGACCTCCAACTACCGCTTCGACCTCGCCCCCTACACCTGGGAGCTGGTGAGCGAGCTGCGCGCCGGCCGCGCCGTGTTCACGCAGCCACCCATGCCCATCAAGTGCGCCGGGGCGCCGCAGAAGGCCGTGTACATGTCGTCGGACCACTGGCGGCGCAGCGGCTGCCTGAATGACATCGACATCGCCTTCTACAACGCCGGCCAGGTGCTCTTCGGTGTCAAGGAATACGTGCCTGCGCTCATGTCCTACATGGAGAGCTACGGGGTCGACCTGAACTTCGGCAAGCGGCTGGTGCGCGTGGATGGCCCGGGGCGTACCGCCTGGTTCGAGACGCAGAACGCCGACGGCGAGACCGTGGAGGAAAGTACGCGTTTCGACATGATCCACGTGGTGCCGCCGCAGACGGCTCCGGACTTCGTCCGCGCCAGCCCCCTGGCCGACGAAGCCGGCTGGGTCGACGTGGACCAGAACACGCTGCAGCACAAGCGCTACGCGAACGTCTGGGGCCTCGGCGACGCCATGAACGCGCCGAACGCGAAAACCGCTGCCGCGGCCCGCATGCAGGCACCGATCGTCGCCAACAACCTGTTGCAGGACATCGGCAAGGCGCGCGGCGTCGCGCACTACAACGGCTACGGCTCCTGCCCGCTCACGGTGGAACGGGGCAAGATCGTCCTCGCGGAGTTCGGCTACGGCGGCAAGCTGCTGCCGAGTTTCCCGCGCTGGCTCATCAACGGCGAGAAGCCCTCGCGGCTGGCCTGGATTCTCAAGGAAAAGATCCTGCCGCCGGTCTACTGGAAGGCCATGCTGCGCGGCCGCGAGTGGATGGTCGAGCCCGAACGGAGCAAGCCCGGCGCCGGCGCTGCATGAACGGAGGCCCGTCCCGCTTCCTGCCGCCCCTGGCGTGGCTCCGGGGCTACGACGGCCCGACGCTGGCGAGCGACCTGCTGGCGGCGGTGATCGTCACGATCATGCTGATCCCGCAGTCCCTCGCCTATGCCCTCCTCGCCGGGCTGCCGCCGGAGATGGGCCTCTATGCGAGCATCCTGCCGCTGGTGGCCTATGCGCTGTTGGGCACCAGCCGTACGCTCTCGGTCGGCCCCGTTGCCGTGGCCTCCCTCATGACGGCAACGGCCGTGGGCAAGGTCGCCCAGGCGGGGACCGCCGATTACGCCAGCGCCGCGGTGGCCATGGCCCTGATGTCCGGTGTGATGCTCGCCGCCATGGGGCTGCTGCGCTTCGGCGTGCTGGCGAACCTGCTGTCCCACCCGGTGGTCTCCGGTTTCATCACGGCGTCGGGGATCATCATCGCCCTGTCCCAGCTGCGGCATATCCTGGGCATCCATGCGCACGGCGAGACGCTGCTGGACCTCGGTCACTCGCTGCTCGTGCACCTGGCGGACTTCAACACGGTCACCCTGGGCACGGGGGTTGCCGCTCTGCTCTTCCTGTTCTGGGTTCGCCGGGGCCTGGCACCCCTGCTCGCCCGCGCCGGCTTTTCGGGGTCCGTAGCGGGCATGGTGGCAAAAGCCGGACCGGTGCTGATCATCGTCCTCACGACCCTGGCCAGCTACCTGGGTGGCTTCGAAGCCCGCGGTGTCGCCATTGTCGGCGCGGTACCGAGCGGCCTGCCCGCCTTCAGCACCCCGGTGTTCGACGCCGAGCTCTGGTCGGAACTCGCGGTCTCCGCCCTGCTCGTCAGTATCATCGGCTTCGTCGAGTCCGTGTCCGTGGGGCGTACCCTGGCCGCCAAGCGCCGGCAGACGATCGACGCGAACCAGGAACTGATCGCCCTCGGTGCGGCCAACGTGGCGTCCGGCATTTCCAGCGGTTTCCCCGTGACCGGCGGTTTCTCGCGCTCCGTGGTGAACTTCGATGCGGGGGCGCAGACCCAGCTCGCCAGCGTCTTCACGGCCGCGGGCATCGCGCTGGCGGCCCTGTTCCTGACCCCGGTGCTGTACTTCCTGCCCCAGGCCACGCTGGCGGCCACGATCATCGTCGCCGTGACTTCCCTGATCGACTGGGGCCTCGTCCGCCTGGCCTTCCGCTATTCGCGCTCGGACTTCATTGCGGTGACGGCGACGATCGCCGTCACCCTGGCGCTGGGCGTCGAGCTCGGCGTGCTCGCGGGCATCATCGCCTCCATCGCCCTGCACCTGCACAAGACCTCCCGGCCGCATATTGCCGTGGTGGGCACGGTGCCGGGAACGGAGCACTACCGGAACATCGAGCGGCACGACGTGGTGACCTATCCGAACATCGTCTCCGTCCGCGTCGATGAGAGCCTGTATTTCGTCAACGCCGCGTACCTCGAGAGCGCGATCTACGGCATCGTCGCCGCAAGGCCGGGCGTGGAGCACGTGATCCTTCAGTGCGCGGCCGTCAACGAGATCGACCTGTCGGCCCTCGAAGCCCTGGACAACATCGACCACCGGCTGCGCGAACGCGGCATCACCCTGAACCTGTCGGAGGTGAAGGGGCCGGTGATGGACGGGCTCAAGCGCACCGATTTCCTGGATCGCCTGAGCGGCGAGGTCTACCTGAGCCACCACCAGGCCGTGGCGGCGCTGCGGCCACCGGAAGGCGCGCCGTGATGCCGGGGTTCAGACCTGGCGCCGATCGAGGCCGCGCTGCCAGAGCCTGAGGATGGCGCGTGTCACCGCCTCCTCGGCCGCCATGCCGAACCGGTCCTGCCAGCTGCGGCGCTGGACAAAGCGCACCGACAGCAGGTCCCGGTCCGCCGCCAGCGACGTCAGCAGCGCATCGGAGGTGCTGAGTTCGTCGACCAGCCCCGCCTCCAGCGCCCGGCGCCCGTACCAGATCTCGCCGGTGGCGACCGCGGCCACGTCCAGCGCCGGGCGGTTCTCGTGCACGAACGCCTTGAACAGCTCGTGCGTATCCTCGAGCTCCTCCTGGAACTTCTGCCGGCCCTTGTCCGTGTTTTCCCCGAAGAGGGTCAGCGTGCGCTTGTACTCGCCGGCGGTGAGCAGCTCCACGTCGACGTCGTGCTTCTTCAGGAAACGATGGAAGTTCGGCAGCTGGGCCACGACCCCGATGGAGCCGAGTACGGCGAAGGGCGCCGCGACGATCCGTTCGGCAACGCAGGCCATCATGTAACCGCCGCTGGCGGCGACCTTGTCGACGCAGACCGTCAGCGGCATGCCGGCGTCGCGCAGGCGCTGGAGCTGGCTCGCGGCAAGACCGTAGCCATGGACGATGCCACCCGGGCTTTCCAGGCGCAGGATTACTTCGTCACCCTCGCTCCGGGCGGCGAGTACCGCACTTACCTCTTCCCGAAGCTGCTCGGCGGCGGCCGCGCGCAGGTCACCCTCGAAGTCGAGCACGAAGGTCACCGGCCGCTCGCGGGGACCTTCGCTCCGGGCGCTTTCTGAGGCGTCCTTCCCGAGAGATTTTTCAGCGCCCTTGCGGGACGCCCTCTGCGCCCGCTTGTGCGCTTTCCTGCGGGCCTTTGCCGCAGTCTTTTCCGCTTTTTCCCGGGCCTTGGCCGCCGCCCTGGCGCCCTCCGGGTCCAGGGCCTCGGCCAGCGTATCGGCGTGATGCCGGTAGCGCTCGTGCAGCTTGCGCACTTCCATGTGGCCGTCGCTGCCGGCCTTCTTCTGCCGCTGGGCGATCACGGCGATGCCGAGCACCAGCAGGAGCAGCGCGAGGACCACGCTGATTGCCTGTGCCAGGAAAAGGCCGGTCTCACTCAGGAATTCCACGTGCCCTGCTCCCCCGCCCTCAGGCGATTTCGTCGATGTAGGTCTGGATAAGCTGCCCCGCGATCGATTGCGGCGGCGGCACCGGCGGCAGGTTCCGGTAGTGGAACCAGTCCGCATGCGCGATCTCACCGGGCTCGCAGTGGATGTCGCCGCCGGCGTAGCGCGCGTGGAAGCCCACCATGAGCTGGTCCGGGAAGGGCCAGGGCTGGGAGCCGTGGTAGCGCAGGTCCTCGACCTCCACGCCCACTTCCTCGCGTACCTCCCGGGCAACGCAGTGCTCGAGGTTCTCGCCGGCTTCCACGAAGCCGGCGAGGGTACTGTAGAACGGCCGTCGGGCGCGGGCGTTACGCGCCAGCAGCAGGTACTCGCCGCGTGTCACCAGCATGATCACGCAGGGCGAAATGCGCGGATAAACGCTGCGTCCACAGCCCTCGCAGCGCATGGCCCGCTCGCGCCCGTCCAGCGCCATGGGCCCGCCGCAGCGGCCGCAGAAGCGGTGATCGCGCTCCCAGGCGAGCAGTTGCGCCGCACGCCCCGCGAGGGCGAAGAGCGGCTCCGACACCCGGCCGAGGAGTTGATAGAGGCTGCCGCAGTGATGCCGCATCGGATCCAGGGTCGTAGCCTCGATCTCTACGGCGAAACAGGGCTGCCCTCGCCAGCGACCGATGAACTGCTCTCGACGCACCGGCCAGTCGTTGGCCTCGAGCTGGCGCGCGCTCCAGGCCGGGGTATCGGCCCGGGCCAGCTCGCTGACGAGTTGCCCGTCATGGAAAACGAAATAGAGCGCGTCCTCCCGGTCTCCCGGCGGGGCTGACTCAAACTCGAACATTAGCGACGGTATCCCATCAGTAACGGCAATGGGAAGGCGGGCCCCCGACCCGGACTGCGCCGCCGCCCGTTGCGCGGCGAAGCGTGGGACGCAAGTCCACTAGACATACTCCAGGAAGATATAGCCCGCCAGCAACAAGAGCACCCACAGGGCGATGGTACGCGTCGACCAGACCCGGCCGAGCAGTCCGACCCGCAGCAGCAGCCCCTCGCTGCCGGCCACCCCACCCGCCAGCAAGCGCTGGCTGCCTTCACCGAGCCGGCCGAAAGCGCCGCCCGCGGCCCAGCGCACCCTGCCGGCGACCGCCGGCAGCAGGCGCCGGTAGCTCCAGTCGACGTCGAGGTTGGTGCTCGGCAGCTCCGGTGGGTAGAGCCCCTTGAGGTTGAGCCAGACAAAGGCGAGCGCCGAGAAAAACAGCAGCTGGCACTGGGTGAGGATGTGCGCGGCCGTATAGGGTTCGTAACTCACGGGGAAAGGCAGCCGGTCGTAGAGCAGCCAGGGGAAGGTTCCGTTGAACACGCAAAGCGCCGCCGCCAGGCCCATGGCCACGAGCATGCTCGTGGGTGCTTCCCGGCAGCGCAGCCCCGAGTCGTGCGCGTAGAAGGCAAAATAGGGGATCTTGATACCCGCATGGTGGAACACGCCGGCAGAAGCGAAGAGCAGCGCGAGCCAGACGATCTCGTGGTGCTCCTCGAGCGCGGCGACCATCACCATGGACTTGGACACGAAACCCGAAAACAGCGGGAAGGCCGAGATGGAGGCGGCGCCGACGATACAGAAACCCGTGGTCCATGGCATGGACTTGTAGAGGCCACCGAGCTCCGAGCCGTTAATACGCCCCGTGCGCAGCAGCACCGCCCCCATGGTCATGAACAACAGGCCCTTGAAGACGACATCGTTGAAGGCGTGGGCGACCGCGCCGTTGATGGCCAGTTCCGTGCCGATGCCGATGCCGCAGACCATGAAACCCACCTGGTTGATCAGGCTGTAGGCCAGCACACGGCGCAGATCGTTCTCGATCACTGCGAAGAAAATCGGGAACATGGCCATGGTCGCGCCGATATAGACCAGCAGTTCGGTTCCCGGGAAGGACCGGGCCAGGGCATAGACCGCCACCTTGGTGGTAAAAGCCGAAAGAAACACTGTGCCCGCCGGGGTCGACTCCGGGTAGGCGTCCGTGAGCCAGTTGTGCAGCCCCGGGAAGCAGCACTTGACGCCGATGGCGAGGAAAATGAGCCAGGGGCCCAGGCCATCAAGACTCATGCGGGTGAAGCCCGCATCGCCGGTCTCGGCGATGACGACCAGCGCGCCCGCCAGCAGCAGCACGCCGGAACCGACCTGGATCACCAGGTAGCGCATGGCCGCGCCGAAGGCGCGCGCCGTGCGCCGCGCAAGCACCAGGAACACTGAAGTCAGCGCGAGCAGTTCCCAGAACACGAACAGCGTCAGCAGGTCTCCGGCAAAGACCGCCCCCAGGGCGCTGCCCGCGTAGAGCATCGCCGCCACCTGCTGCATCCGGTCGCGCAGCGAGAAGGCATAGATAAAACCGAGAAAGGCAGCCAGATGGAACAGGTAACCGAAGAGCTCGCTGAGCCGGTCCACCTTTACCAGCACCAGCGTCAGGTCGAAGAGGGTCAGCGTACCGCTGGCTCCCGCTTCGAGGCCGTAAAGGTTCCAGGCGCCGAGGAGCGGTACGGCCAGCGCAAGCAGCCGGCGCTGCGCGTCGGGCACCAGGGCCATGAGAACGCCGCCGGCATAGAAAATGAGAAACGGTGCGACACTATTCATCGTAGTAGTCTTCTCCGCGCATCAGCACCTTGCGCATCTCCTTGGCGACCAGTACCAGCAGTACGCAGGCGACAAAGCCGTACAGGCAGTAGAATCCCCAGAGCGCCTCCCAGGGGTGATCGACGTGGCGATGTATGACGAAGTCCAGCACCAGGCTCAGGCCGCACAGGGCGTAGAGTGCGTACATGAGCCGGCGCACGTTACGCGGATCATCGAAAAGATGCTTTTTCTCCGGGTCTTTCTCCGGGTCTTTCACGGCCGGTTCGTTCATGTCCCGTTCCTTCATGGCGCGGTCCTCATCCCGATGGCAGCAGCCGGGCCCACTGGTAAAGGGGTTCCGCCGCGAAGAAAAGCGCGACACACAGCAGGGAGGTGACGCCGATCGCGATCAGGCTGGGCAGCGGTGCCTCGCGTACGCCCCGGAACTCGTCGCCGGCAGCCGGCTCCCGGAAGAAGGCAAGCAGCGGAATCTGCAGCAGGTACACGATATTCAACAGCGAGGAAAGCATCAGCACCGCTACCGCCACCAGTTCCCCGGCTTCAAGGGCGCCCAGCACCAGGAACCACTTGCTCCAGGCGCCGCCAAGGGGCGGCAGGCCAATAATGCTAAGTGCGGCGATGGTGAAGGCGGCAAAGGTAAAGGGCATGGTGCGGCCCAGCCCCCGCAGCTCGCTGACCAGGGTCTTGTGCAGCGCGGTGTAGATGGCGCCAGCACAGAAGAACAGCGTGATCTTGCCGGCGGCATGGGTGACGATGTGCATGGCCGCACCGATGATGCCGGAAGCCGTCGCCAGCGCGGCGCCGAGGACGATGTAGGAAAGCTGGCTCACCGTCGAATAGGCCAGGCGCGCCTTGAGATTGTCCTTGGTCATCGCGATCAGCGAGGCCAGGACGATGGTTCCGCTGGCCACCCACACCAGCCACTGCTGGGCCCCCGCGTCGGCCAGGGTCTCCACACCGAAGACATAGATCACGACTTTCAGGATAGTAAAGACACCGGCCTTGACCACCGCCACCGCGTGGAGGAGTGCGGACACCGGCGTCGGCGCCACCATGGCCGCCGGGAGCCAGCGGTGCACGGGCATCAGCCCCGCTTTCGCCGTGCCGAAGGCAAACAGGGCGAGCAGCACGCCCAGGGCCAGGGGTCCGGTGCCGGCGAGGATACCGCCCGGAGTGAAATCCAGCGTGCCCGCCTGCGCATAGGTCCAGATAATGGCGGGCAGCAGCAGCCCGATGGAGGTTGCGAGCAGCAGGCCCAGGTAAACCCGGGCGGAGCGCACGGTGGCCGCATCGCCCTTGTGACTCACCAGAGGGTAGGTGGAGATCGTCAGGATCTCGTAGAACACGAACAGCGTCAGCAGGTTGCCGGCAAAGGCGGCGCCCAGGGCGGCGAAGATGGCGACGGCAAAGGCGATATAGAAACGGGTCTGGTGCTTCTCGTTGTTGCCCCGCATGTAGCCGATGGAGTAGATCGAATTGACGATCCAAAGCGTTGCGGCAAGTGCGGCGAACAGCATGCCAAGGGGCTCGACGTGGAAAGCAAGAGAGAGCCCGTTGAAGAGCGTTGCAAGCTCCAGCCGTGGCGCGGCGCCCGCCAGCACGGCCGGGACGAGACTCCAGACCGTGAGTGCAAGTGCGCCGGCCGTCACCAGGGTCACGGCCTCGCGCAGGTTCGGGAAACGACCCGCCGCGGCGATGCCGACCGCGCCGACCAGCGGCAGCACCAGGGCAATGACCAGCAACTGTTCCGAGGTCATGGCGCCTCACCCAGCAGCGTAGCGGTCGCGGCGCGGGCCAGCCCCAGGGGCAGGCTGCTGTCAATGCCGAACCAGAGGTTCGCCAGGGTCACCAGCCAGAGCGTGGCCAGCATCGCAGGCGGTGCCTCGCGCAGCGCCGGCGCTTCCTCGGGCCGCGGCTTGAAGTAGGCCGCCTCAACGACTTTCCAGACGTAGACGACGGCAAGCAGCGAGGACAGGAGCAGCGCCGCAGCGAGCCCGTAGCCGGGCACGCCGAACGCCAGGCAGGCCTGGACCAGATACCACTTGGAGACGAAACCGACCGTAAGCGGCACGCCGATCATCGACAGGCCCGCCACGACGAATGCCGCCATGGTCAGGGGCATGGCCCGGGCACAGCCGGCGATCGCCGGCAGCTGCACGCTGCCGGTGCGATGGGCGATACAGACGACCGCCATGAACAGGGCACCCTTGATAAGCGCGTGGTTGAAGAGGTGCACGATGGCGCCGGTGAGCGCGAGCGGCGTGAGCAGCGCCAGCCCGAGCAGAATGTAGCCGATCTGTGCAACGGAGGAGTAACCGAGCATCCGCTTCAGGTTGCGCTCGAAAACGGCGACCGTTGAGCCGACGAGGAAGGCGATAACCGCCAGCGGAATGAAGAAGAGGCTGACCTGGGCTGCGTGCTCGGAAAGGTGCGGTAGAAATACCACCAAATCAAAGCGGATCAGCACATACAGCGCGGCCTTGGTGGCGCAGGCGGCCAGGAAGACGCTGACCACGTGGGGCGCGAACGCGTAGGCGTTCGGCATCCAGGCGTGCACAGGGAACATGGCTGCCTTCAGCGCCAGGCCCATGGTAATGAAGCCGGCGGCGACCAGGACGGGGCGAAGCTCTGCCACGTCGCCGATGCGCAGGGCCATGTCGGCAAGGTTCAGGGTCCCGGTCATCATGTAGATGAGACCGACGCCGATCAGGTAGAAGGTGGCCCCCAGCGTCCCGAGGATGATGTAGCGGTGCGTCGCCATGAGCGCCCGTCGATCGGGCCCGGCCGCGATGAGTACATAGCTGGCCAGGGACGAAATCTCCAGGAAAACGAAGAGGTTGAAGGCATCGCCTGTGGTGACCATCCCGCAGAGCGCGGCGAGCACCAGCAGCCAGGCAGCGAAGAACAGCGGCGCCCGCTCCTGCCCGATCTCCTGGTCCAGGCTGGCTTTTCCGAACAACAGCGCGGCAGTCGACGCCCCACTGATAATGAGCAGCAGAAGCACCGAGAACTGATCCACGGCCAGCTCAATCCCGTGCGGAGGCAGCCAGCCACCGACCGCATAGCTCACGGCGCCCATGGTCTCGACCTGTCCCGCGAGCGCGATCGCCAGGGCGAAGGTCAGCGCGCTGGTGGCCGTGCTCGCCGCCCAGGGCAAAGACGGAACCCGGAGCAGCGTGACCACCGGCGCCAGGAGCAGCGGCACCACGATCTGCAGCGCCGGCAGGTGGGCCTGGATACTCATGAGCCGATGTCCTGGGCCTTGATATCGTCTTCTTCCACGGTCCCGTACTCCTCGCGGATACGCACGACCACAGCGAGGCCAAGGGCCGTTGTCGCGATACCGACCACGATCGCCGTCAGGATCAGCACCTGCGGAAGCGGATTGGAGAAGATACGTTCGGTTTCTCCGTTGAGGAAGATCGGGGCAGTGCCGCCCTCGACCTTGTTCATCGAAATGTAGAGCAGGAACACCGCGCCCTGGAAAATGGACAACCCGATGAGCTGTTTGACCAGGTTGGTCTTGGCGATCACCGCGTACAGCCCGATGACCAGCAGCACAGCAAACACCCAGTAGTTGAAATAAGCGAGGATAGCCATCTTCGGATCTCAGCGACTGGCGCGGCGGGCAAAGGCGTGGAAAACCGACAGGAGAACGCCGGTGACGGTAATGCCGACGCCGAGCTCGATGAGCAGCAGACCGAGGTGCTGCCCCGCCGAAGGCACGCTGGAAAGCACGGAATAGTCCAGGAAGTTACCCCCGAGCAGCATGCAGACGAGTCCCACGCCGCCGTAGAGCAGGGCTCCCCCCGCCACCATCAGACGCAGCAGCCACTCCGGAAGCAGTTCCCGGCCCCGGTCGTCCCCTTCGAGGAGCGAGTAGAGAATGATTGCCGCCGCCGCTATGGCGCCCGCCTGGAAGCCGCCGCCAGGGCTGTACTCGCCATGAAACTGCACGTAGAACGCGAACAGCATGATGAGCGGCACCATGCCGCGGCCGACAATGCGCGGGATCAGGTGATGACGCAGCGAGCGCTGGCGTGCATCCAGCTCGCCGCCGGAAAGCTCGACCAGCGTGTGGCGTACACCGAGGATAGACATGACCCCGATGCCGGCGGTAAAGACGACGAATACTTCACCCAGCGTGTCAAAGCCTCGGAAAGAACCGAGCACCGCGGTAACGACGTTGGGGATGTCGATGAGCGCCGGGGTGTGCTTGAGATACCAGGGCGCGACATGCTGGTGGACCGGGGCGTTGCCGTCGCCGATCGCGGGATTCTCCAGGCTGGCGTAGAAAAGCAATGCAGCAGTGGCAGAGGCCACGGTAAGTGCAAGCCAGCGGCCGCGCTGCCCCACCGGGTGCGGCGCTTCCTTCTTGCCGGTCAGTGCCAGCGCCCCGAGGAACAGCACCGTTGCCACCCCCGCGCCGACGGCTGCCTCGGTGAGAGCAACATCTGCAGCGTCGAGGAGGAAGAAGTTGACGGCCATGAGCAGGGAGAAGATCCCGGATAGCATGACCGCGGCAAACAGATCCTCGCTGCGCACAATGGCCAGGGCCACGATGACCAGCAGCAGCAGCAGGAATACTCCGAAGACCAGCGTCACGAGCGTTCCCTGCCCTGCCCGTGCGCACCGCCGCGCTCGTCACTGAGGATCGCCGGGCGGTAGCCGGAAACCATGGCCGCATTGCCGAGCGCATAGGCCGCCGTGGGCGAGGTGATGAACAGGAAGACGAGGATGACCGCGAGCTTGAACAGCGCCAGGCTCCAGCCCGCCTGCAACGCCAGCCCGGCGAGAACGAGCAAGGGGCCGGCCGTATCGGTGATGCTCGCCGCATGCATCCGCGTGTACAGATCCGGCAGCCGCAGAATACCGACGCCGCCGACAAACACGCAGAATCCGCCGGCGAACATCAGCGCCAGGCTCACCAGGTCGATCGCACCGGTCATTCCGCTGTCCCTCCCTGGCGTTCGAAGCGCCGGCGGATTTCCCGGGACTGGAAAAACTGCAGCACGGCGAGCACGCCGATGAAGTTGATCAGCGCATAGGCCAGCGCCAGATCGAGAAAATCCGGGCGCCCGAGCATGAACGCGGTGACGGCGAGAAAGAGCACGGTCTTGGTGCCGAACATGTTCACCGCCAGTACCCGGTCATAGAGGGAGGGACCGAGCAGCGCCCGCGCCAGGGCGAGGGCCATGGTCGCGATGAGCGCGAACAGCACCGGGTAGAAAATCATTGGTCAGCCTCCAGTGCCGTGACGCGACGATCCATGTCTCCGCCTCGCAGCCCCTCGGCGCCGGGTCGATCCAGGGCGTGCACGAGTAAGTCTTCGCCGTCTACATCGAGCGTCAGGGTCCCCGGTGTCAGGGTGATCGAGTTGCCGTAGATCACCCTCGCCAGCGCCGAGCGCTGGGTGGCCCGGAGGCGAAACAGCACCGGGTCGATCTCTATACGTGGGCTGAGCACGACGCGGATGACCTGCAGGTTGGCGAGCACGATTTCTTTCAGCAGCCACGGCAGGTAGACAAGAAGACGAAGGGGGCGCAAACGCCCGCCCGTCTCACCCTCGACCGGATGCATGCGTCCAGCCAGCCAGACGCAGAGCAGGCAGGACACGAAACCGAGGCCGAGCACGAGGGGCTTCATGAGTCCGGAAAGGAACAGCCAGACCAGAGAGAACACGACAAGCAGGCCGAGATAGCGCATCAGCGACCGGGCCGGCAGTGCCGCTCTAGGAGTTTCGGAAGGAAAAACCGCATTGCAGGGGTGCCTCTGATCTGCGAGGGATGCAATGGTAGCGATTTTACGCGTGGAGTCCAGCGCCCGCGACGGTCGCGCCGATCAGGGCGCTAGTGCCGGTTCATCGCTCGCGCCGCCAGGCCACCGCCCCACCGTTGCTGGCGGCAACTGCATCGAGGGCCGCCTCGTGGGCAGCAAGCTCCGCCGCGCTGGGCTCGAGGACCGGCAACCGCGGCCGGCCCGCCGGAAGCCGACGCGGCTCCGCGCCGCCCCCCTGCCCTTCACCGGCGCGGCTCGAGGCCTCCAGTTCGAAGGTTGTCTGGCCGCCAGTCATGGCCAGGTAGACGTCCGCGAGGATCTCCGCGTCGAGGAGGGCCCCGTGCAGCTCCCGGGAGGCGTTGTCCACATGGTAGCGCTGGCACAGGCTGTCCAGGTTGTTGCGTTGGCCCGGGTGCCGGTCGCGGGCCATGAGCAGCGTGTCGACCACGCGGCAGCGCGCGGCGAGCCCCGGCTCTCCCCCATCGACCCGGCGCAGCTCGCTGTCGAGGAAGCCGACGTCGAAAGGCGCGTTGTGAATCACCAGCTCAGCACCCTCGATGAACGCCAGGAAGGCCGGAGCAACGCGGGTGAAGGTCGGCTTGTCGGCGAGGAACTCGTTGGTGATGCCGTGCACCTCGATGGCGCCGGGATCGATCTCCCGCTCCGGGTTGATGTAGTGGTGGAAGTGGCGGCCGGTCAGGCGCCGGTTCAGCACCTCGACGCAGCCGATCTCGATGACCCGGTGGCCCTGGCTGACCTCGAGGCCCGTGGTTTCCGTGTCCAGTACGACCTGTCTCATGGTGCCTCCACCCGGAGTTCGTCGATGCCCCGGTTGGCGAGCGCGTCGGCGCGCTCGTTGCCCTCGTGGCCGCTGTGACCCTTTACCCACTCCCAGCGCACCTGGTGGCGTCCGGCCTCCGCGTCGAGTGCCTGCCAGAGCTCCGCGTTCTTCACCGGCTTCCTGCCGGCGGTGCGCCAGCCCCGCGCCTTCCAGCCGGGCAACCACTCCGTGAGCCCTTTCATGACATAGGTGGAGTCAGTCGTGAGGGTGACCTCGCAGGGTTCCCGCAGGGCTCTCAGGCCCTCGATGGCGGCGCGCAGCTCCATGCGGTTATTGGTCGTGGCCGGTTCGCCGCCGTAGAGCTCGCGCTCGCGGTCGCCATAGCGCAGGAGCACGCCCCAGCCGCCGGGCCCCGGGTTGCCGCGGCAGGCCCCGTCGGTGAACAGTTCAACGCGTTTCATGCGGCGATATCGCTGCCCTGGCGCCGCGGATGCCGCGGCATGCCGCCGGAGGATGCAGCCGGCTTCGGCACCAGGCCCATGAGGCGGCGCGGGACCGCCAGGCGCTCCGGAGCCCGGCGGATGTTCGGCACTTCCTTGATCGCGTGCGCGATGTAGAGCGAACCGCCGGGGAGGTTCCGTCGCATCGCCCAGTTATCGACGCGGCTCACCGTGCGGCGCAGCCGCTCACCGCCCCAGAGCGGCAGCGGGCACACATGGTGGAAGTGCTCGAGTTCGCAGCCGACCAGATGCAGCCAGTCCGTGAGGCGCCCCTGGCCCACCGGGCGCAGGGCCCGCCAGGGGCCGCGGCGGACCAGGGCGCGGACGCGCTGCGACAGGCCCAGCAGGCTCGCCGGGTTGAAGCCGATGATCAGCAGGTGTCCGTGGGGCGTCAGCACCCGCTGCATCTCGCGCAGGCACTGGTGCGGCGTCGAGCAGAAGTCGAGCGTGTGCAGGGCGACGACCATATCGACGCTATCGCTCTCGAGCGGCAGCTCATCGCAGTGGCAGACCAGGCTGACACCGCCGGCCGCCTCTTCCCCGGCGAGCACGCGGTGATGGATCGGGCTCTGGCCGAGGAGGTTGCGCAGGGGCAGGGGGCCGAGCTGCAGCGTGTGATAGCCGAAGGCCACGTCCAGCAGGGGTCGCAGCCGCTCGCGCAACGCGCCGTACAGGAACTCGCCGCCGTCGCGCGCGTACCAGGTTTCCAGTTGCTGGGAAATCTCGCTAAACTCGCGGTTCATCCGGGCACCACGTGCTGGCCAAGCCTAGGAGGGTAGCCAGCGCGGGATGCCTTTGGCAACCGCTTTTCTTCGCGAGGGACCCCATGGCCACGATCGAGCCCCTGCGCGCCTTCAGCGACAACTACATCTGGCTCTTTGACGACAGGGCCGGCAGGGCCTGCGTGGTCGACCCCGGGGACCCGGCGCCGGTCCGGGCCGCCCTCGAGGCGCGGGGCCTGGCCCTCGACGCCATCCTCGTCACCCATCACCATTTCGACCACGTCGGCGGCGTCGAGGCGCTGAAGGCGGAAACCGGCTGCACGGTGTACGGCCCCGACAACCCCGGCCTCCCCTTCATCGACCGCCGCCTGCGCGACGGTGACGCGGTCACGGTCCTCGGCGTCACCTTCGAGGTGCTCACGGTACCGGGCCATACCCTGGACCACATCGCCTACTTCGCGGCGTCGCCGACCCCCGTGCTGTTCTGCGGTGACACCCTCTTCGCCGGCGGCTGCGGCCGGCTCTTCGAGGGTACGCCGGCGATGATGCACGCCTCGCTGCAGCGGCTCGCAGCCCTGCCGCCGGAAACGGCGGTCTACTGCGCCCACGAGTACACCCAGGCAAACCTCGCCTTCGCCATCGCCGCCGAGCCGGCGAACGCGGCCCTGGCCGCCCGCGTCGCCGACGTCCGCGAACGGCGCGAGCGCGACGAGCCAACGGTACCGTCGTCCATCGCGCTCGAGCGCGAGACCAACCCTTTCCTGCGGCCCGACGCCGACGGCATCCTGGCCGGCCTCAGCGACGCGGGCCAGGCGCCCGCGGGAGACAGCGTCGGCCGTTTTACCCAGCTCCGCGCCTGGAAGGACAATTTCTGAACCATGGCGCAGCAGCTGCTCCGGCTTTGCCTCGCCGCCCTGGCGGTGCTCCTGCTCGGCGCCTGCCAGGCCCTGGGGCCGGTCGGCGCGGAGGTCGCGCAGGACAACGCCCACGCCGGTGAGGACCTCCTGGTGTCGGCTCCGGCACAGGAACCGGTCGAGGCACCCCTGCCGCCACCCGAGGACCTCTGGGAACGGCTGCGGCGCGAACTCACCTGGCACGACATCCACAATGCCCAGGTCGCCCGCGCCCGGGACCACTTCCTGTCCCAGCCACGCTACCTGTCGGTGGTCGGTGAGCGCGCGGGCAATTACCTGTTCCACATCGTCGAGGCCGTCGAGGCACGGGGCATGCCGGCGGAGCTGGCGCTGCTGCCGCTGGTGGAGAGCACCCTCAACCCCTACGCGGTATCGCCGCAGCGGGCGGCCGGGCTGTGGCAGATCATGCCGGCCACGGCCGATTACCTGGGCATGGCCCGGGACTGGTGGTACGACGGCCGGCTGGATGTCCGCCTGGCCACGGACATCGCCCTCGATTACCTGCAGTCGCTCCACGATGATTTCGACGGCGACTGGCTCCTCGCCCTGGCCGCCTACAACGCGGGCAAGGGACGTGTCACAAAGGCTGTGGCGCGCAACGAGCGCGACGGCCGGCCAACTGATTACTGGTCGCTGCAGCTGCCCCGGGAGACGCGCCACTACGTGCCGCGGCTGATCGGCCTGGCGGCCATCGTATACTACGCCGATACCCTCGGCGCGGACCTGCCCCCGGTCCCCAACGCACCGGCCTTCGTGGCCGTGCCCACCGGCGGCCAGATCGAACTTCAGCGCGCGGCCCAGCTTGCCGGGATAGAACTGGGCACGCTGCGGGCCCTGAACCCGGGCCACCTGCGCTGGGCCAGCGCCCCGGGCCGGGATGAACTGCTCCTGCCCGTGGATCGCGCCGGGCGCTTCCAGCGCGCAGTCGCCTCGCTGGCGCCGGAGGACCGGGTGTCCTGGGCGCACTACCGCATCGAGCCGGGCGACAGCCTCGTGCGCATCGCCCGCCGCTTCGACACACAGGTGGCCCTGCTGCGCGAGGTCAACGACATCGATGGCCACCTGATCCGTGCCGGAGACACGCTGCTGATCCCGCGCGGCTCCGCCTGGCCCGACAGCCTGGCCCTCGCGGACGCGGCCGGTCCGCGCAAGCCCCGGGGCTATCGCGTCCGCGCCGGGGACTCGCTCTACCGGATCGCCAGCCGCTTCAACGTCACCGTCGACGACCTGGTCAGCTGGAACGCCCTGGACCCGAGCCAGTACCTGCAGCCGGGCCAGCAGCTGCGCCTGTTTCCCAACGGGCGCTAGCCCACGTTCCCGGGCGCTTCGCCAGGTGCCCTTTCCGGCACCTTCCCGACACTGAAGAACAGCGCATACAGCGTCGGCACCACGAACAGCGTCAACAGCGACGCGAAACCCAGCCCCGCCATGATGGTCACCGCCATGTTCACGAAGAACACGTCGCCGAGTAGCGGGATGAGGCCGAGGATCGTCGTCGCCGCGGCGAGGATCACCGGGCGAAGGCGGCTCACAGCCGCGTCGAGGATGCCCTCCTGGAGCCCGTTGCCCTCGGCCAGCTGCTGGTCCATCTCCTCGATGAGAACAATGGCGTTCTTGATCAGCAGTCCGATGAGCGACAGGCCGCCGAGCAGCGACATGAAGTCGAAGGCGCCATCGGCGACCAGGAGTCCCGCAGTAATACCGACGATGGCCAGGGGCACGGTGAGCCAGATGATGAGGGGCTGGCGCAGCTTGCCGAACAGCAGCACGGTCGTCAGCACCATGAGCAGCACACCGGCGGGGAATACACTGAACAAGCCGCCCTGGGCGTTGCTCGCATCCTCGAACTCCCCGCCCCAGCTCAGGCTGTAGCCCGGCGGCAGCTCGATCGCCGCGATCTGCGGACGCAGCCGCGCGAAGAGCGGGTCCGTCAGTTCGCCGACCGGGTTGCAGGATGCAATGATGGTCTGTTGCCGGTTCCGGCCGCGGATGACGGCGTTTTCCCAGTGTGTCTCGAAGCTGCTGACCACCTGCGTGATCGGGATGGAACGGCCGAGCGCCGGGCTCCAGACCTGCAGGTCACGCAGGTTGGCAATATCGTCGCGGTCGCCGGCGGCCGCCCGGAGATAAATGGGGAGAACCCGGTTGCCGTCGCGGAAAGTGCCGGCGGCCGACCCGTCATGACCGTACTTGAGCGCCCTGCCCAGGTCCTCGCGGCTGATGCCGAGCCGTCGCGCTACCTGCTCGTTGAAGACGGGGCGCAGGACCTTCACCGGCGAACGCCAGTCGTCGCGAACGTCACGGGCGCCCGGGTCCGCCCGCATGATCTGCTTGGCCTCTTCGGCCAGGCGGCGCAGCTCCACCGGGTCCGGGCCGGAGAAGCGCGCCTCGATCTTCGCATCGCGCCCGGGCCCCATGCGCAGCGGCTTGACCAGCGGGTCGAGCCAGGGCATTTCCCGGGCCAGCATCGCTTCGAGGCGGGCTCGCAGCGGCGCGATCTGCCCGAGCGTTTCCGTGCGCACGATCACCTGCGCATAGACCGGGGACGGCTCCTTGGCGTCATAGACGAGGGTGAAGCGCTGGTGCGGCCCGCCGATGACCGCGGCTGCCTGCGTCACCCCCGGCTGTTCGGCCAGCCAGGCGCTCACGGCCCGGGCATCATCGCGGGTGCGGCGGATATCCGTACCCTCCGGCTCCCAGAGGTCGACGAAGAACAGCGGTGTGCTCGAAGCGGGGAAGAAACCCGCCTTGACCTGCCCGAAGCCGATCACAGCCGCCACGAAGAGCAGCGACACGCCGCCTACGGTCAGCCAGCGGTACCGCAGGGCCTGTGCCAGCAGGCGCCGGTAGCCGCGGAAGAGCCGCCCGTCGTAGGCACCCGCTGCCGCCGGCGGTGCCTCCTTCATCAACAGCGCGAAGAGCAGCGGCGTGGAGCTCACCGCCGTCACCCAGGACAGGGCAAGGGAGATGAGGATCACCCAGAACAGCGAGCCCGCGAATTCCCCCGTGTTGTCCGTCGACAGGGCAATGGGCGAGAACGCGAGGATGCCGATCGCCGTACCGCCCAGCAGCGGCACCATGGTCTTGCCCACCGCTTCGCCCGCGGCGCCGCGGGCACTCGCGCCCGCCTGCATACGCACCTGCATGCCCTCGGCGACCACGATGGCGTTGTCCACGAGCATGCCCAGGGCGATGACCAGCGCACCGAGGGAGATCCGCTGCAGCTCGATCCCGTAGAGGTGCATGAAGAGCAGCGTCCCGGCCACGGTGATGAGCAGCACCGCGCCGATGATGATGCCGACGCGCAGACCCATGAAGAGCAGCAGGACAACGATCACGATCGCGATGGCCTGTGCGACGCTGATGATAAAGCCCGCCACCGAGTTCTCGACCTCCGTCGGCTGGCTGTAGACCGCCTCCAGGTGCATGCCCACGGGGATGCTGGACCGCAGTTCCTCGAAGCGCCCGCGGAGTGCCCGGCCTACCTCCACGACGTTCTGGCCGGCCGCCATGGAAATGCCCAGGCTGAGCCCCGGCTCACCGTTCACGTAATAGAGTTTGCGCGGCACTTCGCGATAGGCACGGGTGAGCTGCGCCACGTCGCGCAGACGCACGAGGCGCCCTTCGTCGGAGCCGATCAGCGTAGCGCCCATGGCCTGCACCGAGCCGTAGGCGCCGGTGGGGCTCAGGCGCAGGTATTCGTCACCGAGGGGCATGTTGCCCGCATCGACCACGCTGTTCTGTGAGCCGAGCACGGCGGAGAGCTGCTTCGGCGAAATGCCAATTTCGCCGAGCCGCGCCCGGCTGATGTCCACGTAGACGACTTCCTCCTGCACCCCGTCGATGGACACCTTGCGCACCCCCGGTACCAGGACCAGCTCGCGCTTGAGGGCGTCGGCGGTATCGTAGAGGTCGCGCCAGCTGTAGCCCTTGCCCGTGAGCATGAGATAGACGCCGTAGACGTCGCCGAAGTCGTCGATGACCATCGGCTCGCCGGCGCCGGGTGGCAGCTGCCGGCGCACGTCGGCCACCTTGCGCCGCAGTTCATCGAAGATGTCCGGCATCTCCGACGCGCTGTAGCTGTCCTTGAACTCGATGGTGATATCCGAGAGCCCGGGCCTCGATACCGACATCTTGATGCGCTTCAGCTGCGGCAGTCGCTGCAGCGCATCTTCGAGGTGATAGGTCAGCTCCTCCTGCACCTCGCGCGCCGTGGCCCCGGGGTACGGGGTGAGGATCTTGGCCATCTTGATGGTAAAGGCCGGATCCTCGAGCTTGCCCATGTTGAGAAAGCCCCAGTAGCCCCCGCCGAGGAGTACGAGGACCAGCAGCCAGGCACTGACGCGATTGTCGACAGACCACGTTCCGATATTGCTCACGGGGCGCCCCTCACCGATCACCGGGGCGGGGTTCGGCCTGTTCCAGCTGTGGCATCGGCCGTACGCGCATGCCCTCGGAGAGGTACGGCGCCCCTACGGCGACGACCTCCTCCCCACCGTCCAGCCCCGAAAGCACCTGGATGCGATCGTCCGCAAGGCGACCGGTCTCAACCCGCCGCGCGCTCACGGTGCCGGACTGGCTGTCATAGACCCAGACCTGCGCGGCGAGCGACGCATCGGCCTGCACCGCCGGCGCCGGCAGCCAGAACACCTTGTCATCGGAGAGCAGCGGCGAAAAATCGACCGCCACTTCCGCGGTCATGCCCGGGAGCACGGTGAAGGCCGACGGTGGCGGCATGCTGAAGGTCACGCGGTAGGTCTGTGTCGACGCATCGGCCCGGGTGGCCACTTCGCGCAGCGTGAGCGGCAGCCGTAGCTCCGGGTGGTCATTGAACGTCGCCCAGGCCCGGACCCGGGCGGCCTCGGACGTGGCAACATCTTCCTCCATGGCCACGGCATCGCCGCGGCGCACCTGGCGGATGATCGTCTCCGGCAGGTCGATGACCACGTCGAGCTGCTGGTCACCCTGCAGGTAGAATACCGGCTGCCGCGCCTGCACCTCCTCGAAGTTCTCCACCAGGCGCTGGGCGATGCGGCCGGTGAACGGGGCGCGGAGCTCCGTGTACGCGAGGTTGTTCCGGGCCTGCTCGAGGGCGGCCTCGGCGCTGCGGAACTGCGCTTCCATGCGGTCGTAGTCGAGGCGCGAAATGCTGCCGCTCTCGACCAGCTCGCTGGCGCGCCGGTAATTGCGCTCGGCGTTGTCGAAGGTCGCCTGCCGGTCGGCCAGCGCCGTCTCGAAGTCCGTGGGGTCCAGGCGGGCGATGACGCTGCCGGCCTCGACCCGGTCCCCCTCCCGGACCAGGACCTCCCGCAGCTGGCCGGCCACGCGGAAGGACAGCTCCGCCTGCTGCGTCGCCTCCACCCGCCCGGGAAAGCGACGCAGTTCGCTGCCCGCGCTGTCTCCAACGACAAGCGTGCGCACGGGCCGTGCGGCCGGTTCTGCGGGCGCCCCGCCGTCGCGCTGACCGCAGGCAACGAGCGCCAGCGAGCTGCACAACAGGGCCGTCAGCATGCGAAGGCTGGAAGGCATGGGGAAACTCCTCGGACGAAAGGCGACACCAGTATAGCGGCAGCAGGGACCGGGGGAAGCGCAGCGCACCTACGGAAGGCGCCGCAGGCGCCCGAGAGCCGTGAAGTACAGTGCACAGTGCACCGGGCCGGCGACCAAGGCGGCGAGCGCGTCCCGGTAGCGTGCCAGCTGAGCGGCATGGGCGTCGGCCTCCCGCGCCGCGAAGGCCTCCGCCGGCTCGCCGGGCAGCGGGCGGCTCGTCTTGTAGTCGATGATCCAGTGCCCGCCGCTTGCGGGGTCGCGGAAATGCCGGTCGAGCACCAACTGCTGCGGCTGGCCGGCGTCGTCGAGGGCCGTTAGCGACCATTCGGTCGCGCCCCCGGGGTGCGCCCCGAGCACCCAGCGGCCATCCTCGTCAGCGAGGGTGCGATCGACATGCTCGATGACCTCGTCGAGGGCCTCTTCCTGCACGGCGGCGGGCAGGCCCGCCTGCGCCAGCGACAGCATTGCCAGGTGCCGTTCGGCCTCGCCGCAGCGCGCCGGCAGGGAAGCACTGCCGGCAAGGGCTTCGAGGACGCGGTGCACGGCGGTACCGATGCAGCGTTCGCGCAGGCCGGCAGGTTCCAGCGGATTCTCCACCGCCGGCGCTTCCGACAGCGGCACATCGGGCGCCGCCGCCGGTGCGGCGAAACGCTCCAGCGGCGGTGGTCCGTCGCCCGTCGGCGGGGGCGCGGCAGCGACGACATGGTCCACGGCGCCATCCAGAAGGCGGGGCCAGAGCGCAGCTGCCAGCGTCCCCGCCGCGGGGGCACGATAGCTTTCCCGCCTGTCATCCCAGCCCGGCCGGGCGCAGAGCACCAGCTCGCGCACTGCCCGCGTGGCGCCGACGTACAGCAGCCGCGTGGCCTCCAGGCTACGCTTTACGGTCGCCTCCTCGCGCAGGTACTGGTAGAGGCTCGGGGAGCGCCGGTCGCTGTGATCCTCCGCCGCCAGCAGGAAGAAGCGCTCGCCCGCGCGGGTCACGTGCTGGTCCCAGGCGAGGAGCTCGCGGTCATCAGCGCGGGTGCCACCGGCGATATCGAGGAGCCAGACCCGGTCGAACTCCAGGCCCTTGGCCTTGTGCAGGGTCATCACCTGTACGCTGGCCCGGGGATCGCCGGGTTCGGCGTAGAGGCGGCCGACCTCGCGTTCGAGCCAGGCCACATCGAGGCCGGCGGTCTCGGCATCGGCCCGCTCGACCAGGGCGAAGAACTGGGCGGCAGCGCTAGCGCTTTCCGGCGGGTAGCAGGCGGGGCCACCGAGGGCGACCCAGGTCGTTTCCAGCCAGCCGCGCAGCCCCCGCCGGTCGCGGGTCGCCTCGGCGCGACCGAGCACCGCGCCGAGCGCCGCAACGCGGGCCGCGCCATCGTCGCTGAGCCCCGGGGCCGCGCGATCGCCGAACAGCCAGCGGGCCACCGTGCCACGGTCCGTGGCCCGGTGCACGGCGAGCAGGTCGGCAAGGCACAGTCCGCACCAGGGGGCGCGCAGGAGCGAGAACCAGGCCAGGCGGTCGTAGCGGTCCGCCAGGGCGCGGCAGAGGACAAGCAGGTCCCTGATCACCGGGCGGCTGGCGAGCGCATCCACATCCTGCGCGGCGACGGGGGCGCCGGCCGCCCGCAGCCGGGACAGCACCGGCTGCAGCTGGCGGCGGGTGCGGCCGAGGACGGCACAGCTCTCGCCGGGCGCGGCATCGAGCGCTGCGAGCACGCCGGCGGCCACGAAGTCGGCCTCGGCGGCTACCAGGTCCGCTCCTTCTTCGCCGCGGAAGCAGTGCACGGCAACACCCCCCGGGCCCTCCCGGGTCGGCACCGCGGACGTGTAGCGGATCCGCCCCGCGACGACGTCGTCTTCCGGCGGAAAGGCCGCCGCAAACTGGTCGTTCACCCAGTCCACCACGGGGCGCGCAGAGCGGAAGTTGCTGGCGAGTTGCAGCGGGGTGAGGCGAAGGCCGTTGAAGCCCTCGTCGCGCGCCCGGAGGAACAGGCTCACATTGGCATCCCGGAAGCCGTAGATGGACTGCATGCCGTCACCGACCACGAGCACCGTGCGCGGGGCGCCCGGGTTGGCCGCGTTGTGCTCGGCCCAGTCGCGGGTGAGGCGCCGCACCAGTTCGTACTGCTTGATGGACGTATCCTGGAACTCATCGACCAGGATGTGCTCGATCCGGTAGTCGAGGCGCAGCGCCAGGTCCGTCGGGGCGTCGTCCTCGCCGAGCGCGTCGAGCGCGGCGAGCGCCATCTGCGAGTGGTCTACGGCACCGCGGCGCTGGAAGACGAGGTACAGCTGGGCCACGGCCCGGGGCAGCAGCCGGGCCAGGCTGGCGAGGATCGGCCAGGCGCCCGCGTCCTCCGGCGAGGGCAGGATGCGCACCCTGGCCAGCGCGGCTGCGAGGGCCGTATCCGCCGCCGCAGCCTCCAGCCAGGCGTTCATGGCCGCCACGGCCTCGACCTTGCCGCCGCCCGGGAACCCCTGGGCCTTGGTGACGCGCTTGCGCCAGGTGCCGTCATTGGTCAGTAGAACGTCGGCCAGTTCCCGCCAGGCCGGCAGCGCGTCGGCCACAGGGGCCGGCATGCCGTCGAGGCGCACGCCCTCCCCCGCTGCCCGGCGCCGCGCCAGCAACGGCCCGAGCGTGGCAGCCGCGGGCCGGAAGCGCTCGGCGAGGTCACCGAGCACGTCGCCGGCGAGGGCGTGCAGCGCCCCGCGGAGGAACGCCTCGGAGGACGCCTCGTCGCGGTGCGCCCCCAGGTAGCTGAGCCACTGGTCCCGGCGGGCCAGCAGCGAGGCGAGCAGGGTCGCGAGGCGCTCCCAGTGATTGTCGAGGTGCACCAGAAGCGCAGCCAGGTCCGGGTTCTGGTCCGGCGTGCGGTCGAGGCCCGCGAGCAGGCCCTCGGCCGCCTCCCGGTACAGCTCGCTGGCATCGTCCACGGTGGCAACGGAACCGCCCAGGTTACTGAGCAGCGGCATCTGCCGGGCCAGTTCCGCGCAGAAGCTGTCGATGGTGCGCACGCGCAGCCGGTTGCCGTTGTCGAGCAGCCGCCAGCCGGCGTCCCGGTCCCGGGCCAGGGCACGATCGGCGAGCGTCCGGGTAAGCAGGCCGTGGTCGCTCTCGACAGGGGTTGCGCGGGCGGCCTCCGCCAGGGCGCCGAGGATGCGCTCGCGCATCTCCGCGGCTGCCTTGCGGGTGAAGGTGATGGCGAGCACCGCCTCCGGGTGCTCCACGCGGGCGAGGAGCCCGAGGAAGCGCTGGATCAGCAGCTCCGTCTTGCCGGACCCCGCCGGCGCGCTCACGCAGACACTGGCGGCCGGATCAATAGCCGCGCGCCGTGCAGCCGCGTCCGCTAGGGTCACGCAACGTCTCCCGGCAATGCTCCGCGCTCTTCGCCTTCGCCGGCAACCGCGTCCTCCACGGTGCCGATGCGGCAGAGGCTGGCGAGATCGCAGTAGCGGCAGGCCGCGGCCAAGGGCTGCACCGCTGCCTCGCCCGCCATGACCTCCGCGGCCAGCGCGCCCAGGCGTTCCCGCCAGGCGTCCCGCAGCCCCTCCCAGTCTTCCAAGTTCGGATCGCCGGCAAGGTACCTGGCCAGGTTCTTCTCCAGGTCGGGGAGCGCCGTGCCGACGCCCGCGGCGCGCAGGCGCAGGTCGCGGGGGCGCAGCTGGGCAAAGGCGACGCCGGTCAGCGCCGGGCCGCGGACCAGGCTGTAGAGCGGCAGCTGCGGACTGTCGATCCGCTCGCGGAAGAGTCCGGCGAGCTGCGTGCTGCCGCTCTTGTAGTCGATGACCAGTTCGCCGCCGTCCTCCAGCCGGTCCACGCGGTCCAGCTTCAGGCTCAGCGGCAGGCCGCCGAGCTCCAGCTCAGCGGGCGCTTCCCGGGCAAGCACGGTGAACGGCTCCGGCCGCGCCGCCTCGACGTCGAGCCAGGCCGCCAGCGTGGCGGCGAGGCGGGCCTGCTCCAGGCTGAGGCAGGCGCCGCCGACCACCTGCCGCCGCTCCGGGCCGATCGCGTCCATGGCGGCCGCCGCGCTGGCCTCGCAGTGGCGGCGCCGGGCCGGCCCGTCCAGCGCGGCCAGGCTTGCGCTGTCACCCAGGGCCCCCCACAGGCTGTAGAGCGCCCCGTGCAGGAGCACACCGCGCTCCAGGGCATTGAGCCCGGTTGCCGGCTTCTCCGGTGCGGCAAGGCGCAGCCGGTAGCGGGCGAAGGCGCGAAAGGGGCAGGCAGCCTGCGCCTCGAGCAGCCCGGCGCCACCGCGCACCCCGCCCTCGTTCACCGGCGGGGCGCGGCTGTCCGCCACGGCCTCGAGCACCAGGGCATCCCGCCGCTCCTGCCAGGCCCGTTCACCGGCCGCGAGCGTCTCCTCGGGCGCGGGCAGGTCGCCGAGGTAGGGGCTCGGCAGCAGCGGCGCACCCTCCGCCGCCAGGGCCGTACTCATGACCAGGCTGTCCACCGCGCCGGCGTAGCGCGCCAGCAGACGGCTGGCAAAGGCATGCTCCCCTTCCGGCGTGCACTGGGGCATGTTTTCGCGCCGCTGCAGGGACAGGGGGATAAGCGGGTTGGGCCGCGCCGGTGCCGGCCAGGCGCCGGCATGCATGCCCGAGACCCACAGGGCGTCGAAGGCAAGCCCGCCGGCCTCCAGGGCACCGAGCACCTGGATATCCGTGTCGGCGGTCTTCGGCTGGAAGACGCGCTGTCCCAGGCACTCGCGCAGCAGCTGCAGGGCCTCCGGTGCAGCGACCGGCGGGCCGAGGGCAGCGCAGCGCTCGAAGCTGGCAAGCGCCTCCTCCCAGAGCCCGTGCTGCTGGTACTCGAGGGAGTCGAGGCCCGCCCCCGGCCAGCCGAAGGCCGCCAGCAACCGGCGGAACAGCGCGACCCAGCCGGGCCCATCCCGACGCCCGGGACGCTCCGTCATGGCGCGCAGGTCCAGCAGCCGCTGCCCCAGCGCGGTCGCGGCGCGGCCGGCCTCGTGGCGCAGCAGCCCGAGCTCGATGCGCCGTGCGCCGAGAGCGCGCAGCCGTTCCACGAACGTCACCATCGCCGGGTCGTCCCGGTCCGGCAGCGGCAGGAAGCGGGAGCGCAACAGGGCCAGGACCCCCGGCACGTCCACGGTACCCTCGAGCAGCGCGAGCAGGCCCAGGGCATCGCGCACCAGCGGCACGCGATCGAGTGCGAGGCCGGCGCTGTAGTTGACGGGCAGCTGGTGGTAGTTGGCATCGACGCAGTCGAAGGCCCGCCGCAGCTGGTAGTCGAGCGCCGCCCGGCGCACCGGGTCCGCGTCCAGCACCACGCCGATCCTTGCGCCGGGCCGGGCCGCTGCGCGCTCCGCGCACCAGCCGGCGATCGCCCGCAGCTCGTCGTGCTGCCCGGCATAGCAGCGCACCTCCCGCGCCGCGCGGGGCGCCGCCAGCGGCACTCCCTCGAGCGGCTCGCCGAGACGCGCCAGGCAGGCATCGACCAGCGGCGAGAGATCGTCGCAGGCCACCAGCTTGAGCGGCCCGGCGGTCGGCGACGGGTCGTCGAGGAGGTCCCGGAGGCAGTCGGCGGGGGTCGCGGCGCCGAGGCGCGCCAGCTCCGCCTCGAAGCGGTCGAGCCAGCGCAGAAAGTGCGCGCTGTCGCCGCCGAGGCGGAAGCGCTGCCGGATCGCCTCGTCGCCGCAGTCGATACGCCAGCGAAGCAGCGTGTCGCGGGCCCGCTGCGCGAGCCGGGCCGCCTCCCCGGGCTGCAGAAGGGTGAACCCCGCGTCAGCGTCGTCGTCGGCGACGATGACCCGCCGCCACAGGTAGTGGATGGCGGCCGGTTCGAGGCAGCGGCGCAGGGGCAGCCGGCCCGCAGCGACCGCCGCTTCCCAGCGCGCCAGGAGCCAGCTCTCGACCGCCGCCGCCGGTGCCGTGACCCAGGCCTGCGCGCCGGACGCGAGCTGATGCGCATCCCAGGCGCGCTGGATGTAGCGCGCCAGCCGGTGGTTGGCGGTGAGCACCGTGTCGCCGCGCGACAGCCAGGGTAGCAGCGGCGTGATGTCGAAGAGGGGTTTGGCGGCCATCGGGCTCCTGTCTGGCGATCCTGTGAAAGCCGGCGCCGCTGTTTTAGAATGCGGCGCCCTCTGCGCACCGGAGGGACTTTAGCAGGAAGGTCAGGAAATCCGCCATGAGCGAACACGAAGCGCAGAACTCGGTCCATAATCTCAACGTCGCCGGGCAGGAGGTCCTTATCCCGCCGGCGGAGCTGAAGCGCGCCATCCCCCTCGGTGACACGGCCCTGGCCACCGTCACTCACAGCCGCCAGGTCATCCGCGACATCCTCGACGGGAAGGACCCGCGTCTCTTCGTCGTCGTGGGTCCCTGCTCCATCCACGACCCCGAGGCAGCCATGGAATACGCCGGCCGCCTCAAAGGCCTGGCGGACGAGGTCGGCGATACGCTGTTCATCGTCATGCGCGCCTACTTCGAGAAGCCGCGCACCACCGTGGGCTGGAAGGGGCTGATCAACGATCCCTACATGGACGATACCTTCTGCATCGAGGACGGCCTGCGCATCGGCCGGCGGCTGCTGCTGGACATCCTCGAACTCGGCCTGCCGACGGCCACCGAGGCCCTCGACCCGATCTCACCGCAGTACCTGCAGGATCTCATCGCCTGGTCGGCGATCGGCGCGCGCACCACCGAGTCCCAGACTCACCGCGAGATGGCCAGCGGCCTGTCCTCCGCCGTGGGCTTCAAGAACGGGACGGACGGCAGCCTGACCGTAGCGACCAATGCGCTCAAGTCCGCGGCCCGCCCGCACCGTTTCCTCGGCATCAACCACGAGGGTCGGGTCTCCGTGTACACCACCCGCGGCAACCGCTACGGGCACATCGTGCTGCGCGGCGGCTCCCAGGGCCCGAACTACGACTCGGTACACGTGAAGCTTGCCGAGGTGGCACTCGCCGAGGCCGGCCTCTCGACCAACATCATGGTGGACTGCAGCCATGCCAACTCGAACAAGCAGCCCGAGCTCCAGCCGCTGGTCGTCGAGAACGTGGTGAACCAGATCCTCGAGGGCAATGAGTCGATCGTCGGGCTGATGATAGAGAGCCACCTGAATGCGGGCAGCCAGCCGCTGGCAGCGCCGTCGGAGCTCGCCTACGGGGTGTCGATCACGGACGGCTGTATCGGCTGGGAGGAAACGGAACGCTGCCTGCGGGATGCCGATGCAGCGCTCCGGGAGCTGCTGCCGGCGCGGCGCCGGGGCGCCGCCGGGACCGCCGGTCAGTAGTAGGCCTGGCTGCGGTCCGTGTGGTCGGTGACGTCGCGCACGCCGGCCAGCTGCGGCAGCTGATCCAGCAGCGCGCGCTCGACGCCGTTCTTCAGCGTGATGTCCACCGCGCTGCAGCCCTGGCAGCCACCGCCGAACTGGAGCACGGCAAAGCTGTCGCCGGTGACCTCGACGAGACTCACCTCGCCGCCGTGCGCCGCCAGCGACGGGTTGATCTCGTTATAGAGAATGTAGTTGATCCGGTCCTCGAGGGGGCTGTCATCGCCCACCCGCGGCATCTTCGCATTGGGCGCCTTGATCGTGAGCTGGCCGCCCATGCGGTCCTTGGCGAAATCGACCAGGGCATCCTCCAGGAAGGGTACGCTGCGCGGCTCGAACCACGCCGTGAGCTTGTCGAACTTGTGCTCCAGGTCCTCCTCGCGAACATCGCCCTCCCGGCAATAGGCAATGCAGGTCTCCGCCCTCGGCGTGCCCGGCTGGTTGATGAAGACGCGTACACCGAGCGCGTCCTCCTGCTTGCCAAGCAGCTCCGCGAGGTAGTCCTGGGCGGCTTCCGTGATGGTGATCATAGTCGACGCTTCTTCCTGAGTGATTTACTCGGGTATTATAGCAGGCCCCGCCGGGGCGCGCGCAAGCGCCCGCCCGGCGGACAGCCGACGAAGGGCGGGAAACCAGCCCCATGGCCGCCTTTCTGCTAGACTACGCCGCTTTTCACCGCCGCCCTCCCGGCCCGCTCCGGGGGCAACCACAACCAGCCAGAGGTACCCGTGGCCATCGACACAGCGCCCAGGATCAGCCCCATCGACCGTGAGCTGCGCGCGCAGCTCGACGCCCGCATCCTCGTGATCGACGGCGCCATGGGCACGATGATCCAGGGCGAGGGGCTGGTCGAGGCCGACTACCGCGGCGAGCGTTTCGACGACCACCCGGGTGATCTCAAGGGCAACAACGACCTGCTGTCGCTGACCCGCCCGGACGTGGTACGCCGCATCCACGAGGCCTACCTCGCCGCGGGCGCGGACATCATCGAGACCAATACCTTCAACAGTACCGCCGTGGCCCAGGGCGACTACGGCCTGGAGGCGCTGGCACGGGAACTCAACGTCGAGGGCGCGCGCATCGCCCGCGCCGCCGCCGACGCGGCCATGGCGGAAGACCCCCGGCGCCGGCGCTACGTGGCCGGCGTCCTGGGCCCCACGCCCCGCACGGCGTCCATCTCCCCCGACGTCAACGATCCCGGCGCGCGCAATATCGATTTCGATACCCTGGCCGGGGACTACCGCGAGGCGGTGGAAGGCCTGCTGGACGGTGGCGTGGACCTGCTCATGATCGAGACAGTCTTCGACACGCTGAACGCCAAGGCCGCCATCTTTGCCGCCCAGGACGTGTTCGAGGCCCGCGGCGAGGCCCTGCCGCTGATGATCTCCGTGACCTTCCCGGATACCAGCGGCCGCAACCTCTCCGGCCAGCGCCCGGAGGCCTTCTGGAACGCCATCGCCCACGCCCGGCCCCTCATCGTCGGCAGCAACTGCGGACGCCGCTTCGCGGAAGTCCGGCCTTTCCTGGAGGAACTCGCTAACGCGGTGGACTGCTACTTCTCCGCGCATCTCAATGCCGGGCTGCCGAATGCCTTCGGCGAGTACGACGAGCAGCCCTCGGACATGGAGGCGGAGTTCCGCGACTTTGCCCGCCGCGGCTTCCTCAACCTCGCCGGCGGCTGCTGCGGCACGGGGCCCGAGCACATCGCCGCCATCGCCGCGGCGGTGGAGGGCGTCGCCCCGCGCCCGCTTCCCCAGCGCCCGCCGGCCTGCCGGCTGAGCGGCCTCGAGCCCTTCAACATCGGCGCCGACACACTCTTCGTCAACGTGGGCGAACGCTGCAATGTCACCGGGTCGGCCCGCTTCAAGCGCCTGGTCCTCGAGGGCGACTACGCGACCGCCCTGGACGTGGCGCGCACGCAGGTCGAGGACGGCGCCCTGGTCATCGACGTGAACATGGACGAGGGCATGCTCGATGCCGAGGCGGCCATGGTCACCTTCCTGCGCCTGGTGGCGTCGGAACCGGACATCTCCCGCGTGCCGCTGATGATCGACTCCTCGCGCTGGTCCGTGATCGAGGCGGGCCTGAAGTGCGTGCAGGGGAAAGCCGTGGTGAACTCCATCAGCCTCAAGGCCGGCGAGGAAGAGTTCCTCGAGCAGGCCCGGCTGTGCCAGCGCTACGGCGCCGCCGTGGTGGTCATGGCCTTTGACGAGAACGGCCAGGCCGACACCCTCGAGCGGCGCAAGGCGATCTGCCGGCGCAGCTACGACCTGCTCCGCGAGCGCCTCGACTTCAACCCGAACGATATCATCTTCGATCCGAACATTTTCGCGGTCGCCACGGGCATCGCCGAGCACAACAACTACGCCGTGGACTTCATCGAGGCAACGCGCTTCATCAAGGCGGAGCTCCCCGGGGCCCTGGTCTCCGGCGGCGTGTCCAATGTGTCCTTCTCCTTCCGCGGCAACAACACGGTGCGGGAGGCCATTCACTCGGTCTTCCTCTACCACGCGATCCGTGCCGGCATGGACATGGGTATCGTCAACGCCGGCCAGCTCGCGGTGTATGACGAACTGCCGAAGGAACTGCGTGAAGGCGTCGAGGATGTCGTCCTCAACCGCCGCGAGGACGGCACGGAGCGGCTCCTCGAGCTCGCCGAACGCTACCGGGGTGACGGCAGGGGCAGCGAGCGCAAGGAAGACCTGGCCTGGCGCGAGTGGCCGGTTGCCCGGCGCCTCGAGCACGCGCTGGTCAAGGGCATCAACAGTTACATCGAGGAAGACGCGGAAGCGGCCCGCCTGACCGTCGACCATCCCATCGAGGTCATCGAGGGGCCGCTCATGGACGGCATGAACGTCGTCGGGGACCTCTTCGGCGAGGGCAAGATGTTCCTGCCGCAGGTCGTGAAGAGCGCCCGGGTCATGAAGCAGGCGGTCGCCTACCTGCAACCCTACATCGAGGCGGAGAAGCGCGAGGGCTCGAAGCCCAACGGCAGGATCCTCATGGCCACGGTCAAGGGAGACGTGCATGACATCGGCAAGAACATCGTCGGCGTCGTGCTGCAGTGCAACAACTTCGAGGTCATCGACCTGGGGGTGATGGTGCACTGCGAGAAGATTCTCCGCGTCGCGAAGGAGGAACAGGTCGACATCATCGGCCTCTCCGGCCTGATCACGCCGTCCCTGGACGAGATGGTCCACGTCGCCTCGGAAATGCAGCGCCAGGGCTTCGACGTCCCGCTGATGATCGGCGGCGCGACGACGTCGAAGGCGCACACGGCGGTGAAGATCGAGCCGGCCTACGAGAACGATGCGGTGATCTATGTGCCGGATGCCTCGCGCAGCGTTGCCGTCGCCACGCAGCTCGCCGGCCGGGGTAGGGACAGCTTCGTGGCCGCGCGCCGGGCGGAGTATGCGGAGGTGCGCGAGCGCGTGGCGAACCGCAAGCCGCGGGCGCCCCGGCTCCCCTACGCTGACGCCCTCGGCAATCGCTTCTCCCCGGACTGGTCCGCCTATACTCCGCCCCGGCCCAGCTTCCTCGGTGTGCGCGACTGGGCGGCGTTTCCCCTCGGGGATCTCGTCGACACCATCGACTGGACGCCCTTCTTCCTCACCTGGGAGCTGTCCGGCAAGTTCCCGGCGATCCTCGACGACGCCGTGGTCGGCGAGCAGGCACGGGAGCTCTACCGCGACGCCGAGGCGATGCTCTCGCAGATCATCGACGAGGGCTGGCTCACGGCGCGGGCAGCCGTCGGCTTCTGGCCCGCGAACGCGGACGGTGACGATATCGTCGTCTTCGAGGACGAGACCCGCGACACGCCCCTTGCGCGGCTGCACCAGCTGCGCCAGCAGACGAAAAAGGGCAACGACGACCCGAACTACAGCCTTGCGGATTTCGTCGCCCCGGTGGGCCTGGCGGACTATGTCGGCGGCTTCTGCGTAACGGCGGGCCACGGCGTGGCCGAGCGGGCCGCGGCTTATGAGGCGGCCCACGATGACTACAACAGCATTCTCCTCAAGGCCCTGGCCGACCGCCTGGCCGAGTCCCTCGCCGAGTACCTGCACCGGCAGGTGCGCCGCGAACTCTGGGGTTATGCGCCGGACGAGGAGCTGGACAACGTGGCCTTGATCCGCGAGCGCTACCGGGGTATCCGGCCGGCCCCCGGCTACCCGGCCTGCCCGGATCACACGGAGAAGGCCACCCTCTTCGACCTGCTCGATGCGCCGCGCCGCTGCGGGGTGACGCTTTCGGAGAGCTATGCCATGACGCCGGCCGCCTCCGTGAGCGGCTGGTACTTCGCCCACCCGGACTCGCGGTACTTCAACGTGGGCAAGATCGGGCGGGACCAGCTCGAGGACCTCGCCGCCCGCAAGGGGATGGCCGTGGACGAGCTGGCCCGCTGGCTTGCGCCCAACCTGGACTAGGGGACACGCATGGAAGACCGGAACGACAGCGCCGCCGAAGGACGGGCCAGCGCAGAACAGGGAACCCCGGCACAGGACAGCCGGGAACAGGGCGCCAATGGTGCGTCGCCCGGGGCACAGGAAACCGACCGGGAACCGGAGGAAAGGAAGGGCCTCGGGGCCCTGCAGGTGGTGAGCAGCGTCTTCGCCGCCGGCCTCGGGGTGCAGAGCAGCCGCAACCGCGAGCGGGATTTCCGCCAGGGGCGCGCCGGCACTTTCATCGCGGCGGGCCTCATTTTCACGGCGCTGTTCATCGGCGCCGTGCTGACGGTGGTAAAGCTGGTGCTGGCCGGCGCCGGCTGAGCGGCGCGAGGGTCCGGGGGCTAGCCGGGCATGCCCGACAGCCACAGGTAGAGGCCGAAGACCGCGATGGCGATGATCGCCGTTACTGCTATCGCGTCTGCCGCGCCGTCACTGCCGTTGCTCCGGGATGCCATGGGCTTGCTCGTCCTTAAATCCTGGTTGTCTTGTCGCTCGCCGAGCGGTCGTTCAGTCGCCGCGCAGGGTCGCAGCCCGTCCGGCGGGCGCGCGCATTATAGCAGGGGCCGCGGCTTTCCCAAGGGCCCGGCGACGCCGGCGGCCCCGTTCTAAGCTTAAGTAGAAATCGAATAACCAGCCTGGCGCTTATTCTGCTAGAGTGCCGCCGAAGTCCCGAGACCCGATGACCCCATGTACCGCTACGACGACTACGACCAGCGCCTCGTCGATGAGCGCGTCGACCAGTTCCGCGACCAGACCGAGCGCTACCTGCGCGGCGAGTTGGGGGAGGCGGAGTTCCTGCCCCTGCGCCTGCAGAACGGCCTGTACGTGCAGCGCCTGGCGCCGATGCTGCGCATCGCGGTCCCCTACGGCCTCCTCGACGCGCGGCAGGTGCGCAAGCTCGCGTACCTTACCCGGCACTACGACAAGGGCTACGCGCACATCAGCACCCGCCAGAACGTGCAGATCAACTGGCCCCGCATCGAGGACGTGCCGGACATCCTCGCCGAGCTCGCCAGCGTGCAGATGCACGCCATCCAGACCAGCGGCAACTGCATCCGCAATACCACGACGGACCCGCTGGCCGGCGTCGCGGCCGACGAACTCGAGGACCCGCGGCCCTGGTGCGAGATCATCCGCCAGTGGTCCACCCTGCACCCGGAGTTCGCGTTCCTGCCGCGAAAGTTCAAGATCGCCGTGTGCGGGAGCCGCGAGGATCGGGCGGCGATCCACAGCCACGACATCGGCCTCGAGATCGTGCCCGGGCCTCGTGGCGAGACGGCTGGCGAGAACGGTTTTCGCGTGCTCGTGGGCGGCGGCCTCGGCCGCACGCCGGTCATCGGCAGCGAGATCCGGCCCTTCCTCGAGCGCCGGCACCTGCTCTCCTACCTCGAGGCCATCCTGCGCGTCTACAACCTGCACGGGCGCCGGGACAACAAGTACAAGGCGCGGATCAAGATCCTGGTAAAAGCCATGGGCGTGGCGGCGTTCACGGCTGCGGTCGAGGCCGAGTGGGAGCGCCTGCGCGACGGTCCTGCCACGCTCCCCGATGCGGAGATCGACCGCATCGCCGCCTTCTTCAGCGGGCCGGCCTACGCCAGCGTTGACGCCGCCGGTGAGGCGGCCGTGCTCGAGGCACACAGCGCCAGCGAACCGATCTTCGCCAACTGGGTCCGGCGCAACAGCCACGCCCACCAGGTCCCCGGCTACCGGGCCGTCACGGTGTCCCTCAAGGCCACGGGCAACCCGCCCGGGGATATCTCCGCGGCCCAGCTCGACCGGCTCGCCGACCTCTGCGAGGCCTACAGCTTCGGCCAGCTGCGCACCACGCACCAGCAGAATATCGTGCTCGCCGATGTGCGCGAGAGTGACCTGCTGCCGCTCTGGCGGGGGCTGCAGGCCGTGGGGCTCGCCTGCCCCAATGCCGGCTACCTCACGGACATGATCTGCTGCCCCGGGGGCGACTTCTGCTCCCTGGCCAATGCCAAGTCGATCCCCGTGGCCGAGGCCATCCAGGCCCGCTTCGAGGATCTCGACTACCTCTATGACATCGGCCCCCTGGAGCTCAATATCAGCGGCTGCATGAACGCCTGCGGCCATCACCATATCGGCCACATCGGTATCCTCGGCGTGGACAAGAAGGGCGAGGAGTTTTTCCAGGTCTCCCTCGGCGGCAACCAGGGCAAGGCCGCTAGCCTCGGGGCGATCCTCGGGCCGTCCTTCCGCCGCGAGGACATGCCCGACGTGATCGAGACCCTGCTGCGTGTCTATCTCGACCACCGCCTCGAGGAAGAAACCTTCCTGCAAACCCTGCGCCGCATCGGTATGCAACCCTTCAAGGAGCGCGTTTATGACAACGGCAACGCCCGCTAGCGGCGCACCGGTACAGCTAAGGCTCATCCGCGACGGCGCGGTCGTCGCCGATGACTGGCTGCCGCCGGCGGAACAAGCGCCGGGGGACGGCGAACGGCGCATCCTCACGCTGGCACAGTGGCAGGCCGACGGCTGCCCCCCCGGCGCGGCGGTGCAACTCGAAACGGGCGACGACCCCGGGGAAGTGCTCGACGCGCTGCCCGGCCTGTCGCTGGTCGCGGTGCACTTCGAGACCTTCACCGACGGCCGCGGCTTCTCCCTCGCGCGCCGGCTCCGCGAGGCGGGCTTTGCCGGCGAACTGCGCGCTCGCGGCTCGCTGCTGCCGGACCAGGCCCACTACCTGCGGCGCTGCGGCTTCAATGCGCTGGAATTCACCGACCCGGACCGCCTGGCCCAGGCGCAGGAGCGGCTGGCCGTGTTCAGCACCGACTACCAGGGCGCCGTGGACCAGCCCCTGCCGTTGTTCCGGCGCCGCGCCTGACGTGCACCGCGGCCCGGCGACGGGCTAGACTGCGGCTTTACACCACGCACGTCGCGCCGGGGGCCCCGTGGAAGGCACGTCCGTCACCTTCTCGTTTTTCCTGATCTTCTCCGGGGCCGCGGTCTTCGCCTCGATCGCCCTGTATACGCGCCAGCCGCTGATCATCGCCTACATTGCGCTCGGCGCCTGCATCGGCCCCTACGGGCTGAGCCTCGTGCCGGACCTGAAGCTGCTCTCGGACATCGGCCACATCGGCATCATCTTCCTGCTGTTCCTGCTCGGTCTCGACATGCAGCCCCGGGCGCTTTTCGCGACGCTGCGCAGCGCGACGGTGGTGATGGTGGCGAGCTCGGCATTGTTCCTGCTCGCCGGCTACGCCCTGGCCCTGCCCTTCCTGCCGAGCAAGCTCGATGCGCTGGTGGTCGGGGCGGCGATGATGTTCTCCTCGACGATCATCGGCATCAAGCTCCTGCCGACCACGGTGCTGCACCACCGGCACACCGGCGAGCTGATGGTGGGCATGCTGCTGCTCCAGGACCTGCTCGCCATCATCGTGCTCATGCTGCTCATGGGTGGCGACGGCGGCGGTGTCGGGGCCGCCCTGTCCCTGCTCGGCCTGCCGCTGCTCGGCGCCAGCGCCTGGCTCGCCGTGCGCTATGCACTGCTGCCGCTCATCGCCCGCTTCGACCGCTTCCACGAATACATCTTCCTGGTGGCGATCGGCTGGTGCCTGGGGGTCGCCGAGATGGCCCAGGTCCTCGGTCTCAGCGAGGAGATCGGCGCCTTCATCGCCGGCGTGACGATCGCGACCAGCCCCATCGCCCAGTACATCGCCGGCAGCCTGCGGCCCCTGCGCGATTTCTTCCTGATCCTGTTCTTCTTCAGCGTGGGCGCCCGTTTCGACCTCGGCCAGCTGGACCGGATCCTGCTGCCCGCCCTGCTCCTGGCCGCGCTGGTGCTGACGCTCAAGCCCGTGGTCTACCGCTATCTTCTCGGCGGCCTGAGCGAGAGCCGGAGCCTGGCCTGGGACCTGGGCTTCCGCCTGGGCCAGGCCAGCGAATTCTCGCTGCTGATCGCCTACATCGCCTTCGACCTCGCGCTCATCAGCCAGGATGCCTCGCTGCTGATCCAGGCGACCACGATCCTCACGCTCCTCGCCTCGTCCTATATCGTGGTGCTCAACTACCCCACCCCGATCGCCATCTCCGACCGGCTGCGGCGGGACTAGCCAGGGAGGGATGCCGGGACGCTCCATCCTGTCGTGGTCGTGGGTGATGGCGGCGCCGGTGCAGAGCAGGACGCCCCACAGGGCGCATCGGACAGGCATGGTTTAGCGGTCTTGCTGTACCGTCGAAGGCAGCTCCGTCTGTGCTGTGTCAGGATTGCTTACAGCCTATAGGTTCGGGCTGCGTCCGGCGGCGACCGCTGAGTCATGGGAGTGGCAGCGCATGAAAGAACTAAAGAACGAAAAGGAATTGGTCAAGAGGGCGATGGCTCTCGGCACGGCCTACGGCGAGAAGCGCGGCGTCGTCGAGTTCGAGGCGACCGATTCGGCGCCGGACAAGCTCGAGTACATCTACCGCCTACTCGTGCATGACAAGCTCATCCAGCCGCTACCGCCGGACCAGCTGTCTCAAAAAGCGATTAGGCACCGTCTCGCTATCTGGGCATCGAAGCAGCCCAGCTAGAGGAGGGCCGGCTCGTGCAGACGCCGAGCCGGGTGATGGCAGATCTGGAACTTGACTGAGACGTTCGATGCCGCCGGTTACTGTGTCAGCTTTCCACCACACCGAGTACGACTGCACCTAGGTCGGTGTCAAAACCCCACTCTGAGTGTTTGAGGAGGCCATCCGCGATATATAGCTCTCGCACGAAATAGTGCCGCGCCGAATCTACGTCTTCGTAGAGTCGGTCTGGATCTTCCCAGATACTGAACACTGGGCCATTCCTGGTCTGCGTAATGGTCACGGCGGGGTCAACACTAGCAACGCTCTCAAGGACGTCCATCACCACATAGGGATCATTGACCCGTTCGACTTGGAAGTAGCAAGCAGCTTCAAGCCCGCCAACCGCTAAAGCTGTAGCCGCCCCAACGACGATCGTCACTGGCGCCATCAGAACGGCAGCCACTGCTCCAACGCCGCTCGCCGTTCCGGCCATTATTCCTACCGTCCCGGCAGCAGATGCGCCCGCCGCGGTTGAGCCGAGCATCGTTAAGCCTGAGCCCGCGTGCACCAGCGTATGGAACCAGCAGCTTTCATGCCTGCACCGGCTGCAGCGATTGTGCCAGCTGTGGCACCAGCGCCCGGCAAAGCCTTACCGGCTGCGCCAGCGATCTTGGTCGAAGCGTAGTCGCACATTTCCGCATGCGCCGAAGGTGCCATGAGAGCGAGAGCTAACGCACCAGCAGAGATTGATCTGAACATCGTTGAGCGGCTCACTTAAGATTCACGACTAAAGATTTGCACAACTTTATTGAGTCCGCCACAGTGAGACTGGGTTCCTGCAGGCCGAATCTTTGCTCTGTTGCGCCACCAACGCATGGCGGCAGTCCAGGGTCGATAGCAGACGTCCGTAGCGACCCTGGCGAACTTCCGCTGTCGGCCAGCTGTTGACTGATTAGCTTGCCGGGATGGAATCTCGTGCACTGTCAACCTCGTGCTCCGCATCACGGGTAGATAAATGTCCATGCAACCTCTTACTATGGCCAGGCAGTCGAATCCTTGGATCAACAGCATACGCCACGTCACCTAGAGAAGAATGGTCGGGGGGAGGAGATGAACGAAGCGGAAGCTCAATTGAAGTACGAAGAAATCAAGCGCGAGGAGGATGTGACGAAAAAAATCGAGTCGCTGCGCCCCTCGTACAATCCCATACTGTCAGCCATCAGCACGATAGTGACAATCGGGCTTTTCGTTGGGTTACTCCAATATACGGATGTCGGAGCCGAACCCAAGAGCCTCGCAATGTTCTTATTCATGTACATTCTGGTAAGCAGCATGGCTTTACAGGAGATGCATCGTAGAACGCACAAGCGTATCGACGCACTAGTAGCTTCCCTGAAGCTCAGCGAAAGAAAGCGGTTAAGCCAAAGCTGAATGGCAGCGGGTTGAAAGCGGAAGTCGACCTAGGCTGCCCCAGATGGCAGCCTACGGCCAATGTCAGTCTGTCGTTGCGCCTTGCTCGCCGCATTTTGTCGTGGGTATGCTTTAGTCCTGATTCACGCGCGACAGGAATGGTATCCATGAATTCCCGAACGATTCGATCAGCACATAGCCTTATTCTGGCAGCATTGATGAGCGGATGTGGAGGCTCCGACAACGCGACCGATGGGAAATGGCTGGAAGCACCAAATGCCTTGGCCATGTACCTTGCGGACCCGGAGCTGATGAGCAGTGGCCAAGACAAGGAAGGATGCCCCGTCAAGATCGATAGAATACGCGCAGACTTGCAAGAGGGTGTAACAAGTCTCGGGACTAGGCAGCTTCAGAGCGTTTGCAGCAATGCGGGCATGGCTTTCGGGAACAAGGCGCGGTGCGAGGGAAAGAGGTTGCAGGTTCAGTGCCTGTAGTTCGGATGCAATTCGGTTCGCTAATTGCGCCTAGGCTAATGAGCCAGGTGGACAGCATAGCTAGCGACGCCTTCGGTTCGTGAGCGGAAGTTAGCCGGGCCGCGTAGGACGTCGGCTATAGGGCAAGAGGCGATAGCTCCCTTACTTGTCAACTGGATTGATAGACTCAAAGCGCTAATGCTCTTGGGGTGCACCGGTCATGACCGAAGCAGAACTCTACGAACAGATTGGCATTTACATGGGGAACTGCATCTCTGCGTTCACCATCTATGTCAGCCTTACTTTTGGCTACCTCACAGTCGCATTCCTCGTTGCGAGGCGTCTGACGGCGTTTCAGGCGATCACGGCAACCTCGATCTACGTGGTCGCTGCATTCAGCTGCGTGTTCACGCTCTTAGCAGGGCTATCGTTCATGGGCGCTTTCGCTGCCGAACTTGCTGACAAATCAGGTACTTGGAGCAAGGTATTGTTGAGCGACCTGTCGATTTGGCTACCAGCTATGGCCGTGATTACTACGGGAGGGATTATCGCAAGCGTCTACTTTTTCCATACAGTTCGACGCTCGGAGGAATCCGAATCGGCTGCGCCGCCGCCTCGAGGTTGCTAGCGGGCGTCTGCTGACGGCGGCTTGACCGCCGGCTTACAATCGCTGGGCTGATTCAACTCTTGCAGTTGGATACTATGGTTTTGCGATAACCCATCCTGCTATGGCCTCGGGGGAAGTCTTCGAATCGAGAGAACTCGACGTAACCGAGCTTCCTGTAGAAACCCTCAGCCTGCCAACTTTGGGTCCAGAGCCAGATTCCCTCGAGCTGCTCGGTAGCGGCGAACTCCTCCGCCAGCTTCATCAGCTTCCGTCCAACACCCTTGCCACGCAGTTCCTCACTGACCCAGAGCTCATCGATGTAGAGCCAATCCCAGAGAAGATCAGCGGTAAGAACGGCTATCACGGCATGCCGCCGTTCTGTGATCGTCCAGTTAACAAGTCGCTTCGAGTAGACAGGAGCTTTCAGTTCTTCCGAGTGCCTGGCGAAACCCCGCGAAACTGCGTCTCTTGCGGCAGCAGAAAGCTCACCGTGTCGAAAGGCTATCTCCATTGCTACTCCATGAGATCCTGCCGTCACGCGATGGCTGGACATCCATGAGAAAAAAGCCGGCGCAGTGGCCGGCTTTCGAGGCTGTTGCCTGTCAGGCCGGGGTCTCCGTCAGAGCTTGCCTTCCAGTTCCGGCAGGGCCTCGAAGAGGTCCGCCACCAGGCCGTAGTCGGCGACCTGGAAGATCGGGGCGTCCTCGTCCTTGTTGATGGCGACGATGACCTTCGAGTCCTTCATGCCGGCGAGGTGCTGGATGGCACCGGAGATGCCCACGGCGATGTAGAGCTCGGGGGCGACGATCTTGCCGGTCTGGCCCACCTGGTAGTCGTTGGGCACGAAACCCGCGTCCACCGCCGCGCGGGAGGCGCCGATGGCCGCGCCGAGCTTGTCGGCAATGCCGTCGAGGAGCTTGAAGTTGTCGCCGTTCTGCATGCCCCGGCCGCCGGAGATCACCACCGGCGCGGCGGTGAGCTCCGGGCGGTCGGACTTGGCCAGCTCTTCGCCGACGAAGCTGGACACCCCGGCGTCGTGCACGGCGTCCACGGCCTCGAGGGTGGCGGAACCGCCCTCGGCGGCCACGGCGTCAAAGGCCGTTGCGCGCACGGTGATGACCTTCTTGGCATCGGCCGTCTGCACGGTGGCGATAACGTTGCCGGCATAGATCGGCCGCTTGAAGGTGTCGGCGGACTCGACCGAGATGATGTCCGAGATCTGCGCGACGTCGAGGAGTGCGGCCACGCGCGGCATGACGTTCTTGCCGCTGGTGGTGGCGGCAGCGACGACGTTGTCATAGCCAGCCGCCAGTTCCGCGACGAGCAGGCTGGTATTCTCGGCCAGCGCGTGGTCGTAGGCGGCGTTGTCTGCCACCAGTACCTTGCCGACGCCCGGCACCTTGGCCGCGGCCTCGCCAACGGCGCCGCAGCCGCTGCCGGCGACCAGGATGTCGATGTCGGCGCCCAGGGCCTGCGCGGCAGCGACCGCGTTCAGCGTGGCCGGGTTGAGGGTGGCGTTGTCGTGTTCGGCTACTACCAGGGTTCCCATCAGATCACCTTCGCTTCGTTCTTCAATTTGTCGACCAGCTCATCGACGCTCTCGACCTTGATGCCGGCCTGGCGCTCCGCCGGCGGCTCGACCTTGACCAGCGTCAGGTGCTGCGTGATCTCCACGCCGAGGTCGGCGGGGCTGTAGACATCCAGCTGCTTTTTCTTGGCCTTCATGATGTTCGGCAGCGACGCGTAGCGCGGCTCGTTGAGGCGCAGGTCAGTGGTGACGATCGCCGGCAGCTTGAGGCTGACGGTCTGCAGGCCGCCGTCGACTTCGCGGGTGACCTGGACCTGCTCGCCGTCGACCTTCACCTCGGAGGCGAAGGTCCCCTGGGCCATGCCCGTGAGCGCACCCAGCATTTGTCCGGTCTGGTTGTTGTCGCCGTCGATGGACTGCTTGCCGAGGATGACCAGCTGCGGCTCCTCTTTCTCGACCACGCCCTTCAGCAGCTTGGCGACCACGAGCGGCTCTACCGGGCCGTCGGTCTCGACCTGGATACCGCGGTCGGCGCCGAGGGCCAGGGCCGTGCGGATCTGCTCCTGGCAGGCCTTGTCGCCAATGGAAACGGCGATGACTTCGGTCGCGACGCCGGCTTCCCGCAGGCGCACGGCTTCCTCCACGGCAATCTCGCAGAACGGGTTGATGGACATCTTGACGTTGTTCAGGTCGACGTCGGAACCGTCGGCCTTGGCGCGGACCTTGACGTTGTAGTCGACCACGCGCTTCACAGCGACCAAAACCTTCATGAAAACTCCAGTGTCGTGTGGATGGAAGGGGGTGGGATCACGCGGCAAACGGGCAGGCCGGGACCCGGGATGCGCCTCGGGGGCGGAATCGGCGAGACATGTTGCCGAGTTTGCGCGAGGGGGTCAATAGTCACTCCGACCGGCGCAGCGGTCGCGAGCCCGGCGCAGAGAAGGCGAACGGGAAGCGCCGGGCGCCGCAGATACCCGGTGCCGTTGCCCGGGCGTTGCCTGTAAACTGCGGTGCTTTTCGGGCCGGCCTCGCGGGGAACCATGCTGGAGAGCTTTCTGATCGCCATGGGCAGCTACGGCCGGTGCTACCTGCAAAGCGTCTGGCCGGGGCGCCACCCGGCTGCGCCGCTGCGTCCGCGGCGGCTGCTCTTCCTGCTGCTCTTCCCGCTCTTCCTGCTGGTGCAGCTCGGGCACTGGCTGGCCCTGGCGCTGGACGAGATTCTCTATCCGGATTACCGGCAGCAGCCGGTCCGGCAGCCCGTGTTCATCACCGGCATACCGCGCAGCGGCACGACCTACCTGCACCGGCTGCTCGCGGCCGGCGGCGCCTTCACCACCGTGCGCACCTGGGAGGCGCTGCTGGCCCCGGCGATCTGCCAGCGCCGGGCCCTGCGCGCGCTCGCCCGCCTGGACCGGCGCCTGGGAGCCCCCCTGCAGCGAGTCGTACAGGGGGCCATCGCCCGCGGCAGCGGCGATTTCGCGGCCGTTCACGCGGTCGGCCTCCATGACGCGGAGGAGGACTACCTCTGCCTGCTGCCGGCCGCCGGCTGCTTCCTGCTGCTCATGGCCTTTCCCTTCGACCGGGAGCTGGAGGCGCTCGGCACGCTCGCGGCCCTGCCGCCGCGACGCCGCCGGGCCCTCCTGGTTTTCTATCACCGGATTATCCAGCGCCACTGCTACAGCCACCCGGGGGAGCGATTCCTGTCGAAGAACGCGGCCTTCGCCAGCTGGCCGCCCTACCTCGCCGGGCGCTACCCGGACGCGAGGTTCCTGCTCTGCGTGCGCCGCCCGAGCACCGCGCTCGCCTCGCAGCTCAGCGCCCTCGCGCCGGCCCGCCGCCTGTTCGGTAGCGACCCCGCTGGCGAGCACACGACGGCGCGCTTCCGCCGCCTCTACGGCGCCTTCCTCGACGACCTGGCGACCTTTGCTGCGGCGCAGCCCGACCGCGTGAAGGTCCTCGAGCAGGCTGACCTGCGCAGCGCCCCGGCAGCGGTAGGCCGGGCCCTGGCGTCGTGGCTGGGCATCCCGCCGCCGCCGCTGCCACCGGCGGAAGCGGCGGGCCGTCACCGCTACGCGGCGGCCGCTTTTGGGCTCTCGCCGGAAGCGGTGGATGAAGCGCTCGCTACGCCCTACGCCGCCCTGCTGGCCAGCGAAGCACGCCTGGCGGTGACTGCATGACTGCGGCCCCCGAAACCCACGCGGACGACGCCGACGCCCGGCCGCTGCGCGTCGCCTTCTTCTCCGATGCCTTCCCGGAGCGCAACGGCACCGGGGCCTACTACCACGACCTGCTGCCCCAGCTCGCCGCTCACCTGGCGGGCCTGGGCATGTTCCAGCCGAGCGACCAGCCGCCGCGGCCGCTCCTCTCCATCGCCATGCCCGGCGATCGCAACCAGCGCCTCGAAGGACCTCCCCTGCGCCGCATCGGCCGCCGCATGGGCGAGCTTCAGCCGGATGTCGTGGTGGTGGTCACGCCGGGGCTCTACGGCCTTCTCGGCGCGTGGTACGCGCGGCGGCGCGGCCTGCCCCTGGTCGCGGCCTTCCACACGGATTTCGAGCGCCTCGCACGGCTTTACTGGCCACCGCTGGCCCGCTGGCTGGTCAACCTCGTGGTCGGTACGGCCAACCGGCTGATCTGCCGCCGCGCGAGTCGTGTGCTGATCAACAATGCGGGCCTCACCGATGCGGTGCGCGCCTATGGTGCCGACCGCGTGCAGGTCGTCGGCACCCCGCTGCCCCGGGAATTCCTCGAGCGGCCGTGGCGCGCCATCCCCGGGCGCCTGGCACGGGTGTGCTTCGCCGGCCGCCTCGCACCGGAGAAGAACGTCGACCTCGTCATCGAGGCGGCGCGGGATCTGCCGGCCGTGGAGTTCGTCATCGGCGGCGAAGGCCCGCTGCGGCAGGCGCTGGAAGCGCGGGCCGCCGGTCTGGCCAACGTACGCTTCACCGGCTGGCTGGACCGCTCGGCGCTGATCGACCTTATCGACAGCTCGACCCTGCTGCTCCTGCCCTCCCGCTTCGAGACCTTCGGCTCCATCGCCCTGGAGGCGATGGCCCGGGGCCGGCCGGCGCTGGTCTCGACGGCGGCGGGCATCCACGACTGGCCGTCCCTGCGCGCCGGTCTCGTGCCCTTCACCCCCGGTGAGAGCCTTGCAGACTGCCTGCGTTCACTGCAGGCTTACGGACCCGGGCGCTGGGAACTGCTTGAGCGCCAGTGCCGGGCGGCCGCGGCGGACCTGAACGGTGCGACCATCGCCGAGTGGCACACGCTGCTGGCGGCCGTGGCGGCGAGCGAACGCAGGGAGACAGCATGAAACCTTCGGCCCTTGTATCCGTTCACGACGTGATGCCGGACACGCTCCCGGCCGTGCAAGGCTGCCTCGCGCTCCTCGCCCAGTTCGGCATCGGCCGGGTCGCGCTGCTGGTGGTTCCCGGGGCCGGCTGGAACGACGCCGGCGTTGCCGTGCTCCGCGAACTCGCCGAGGCCGGCCACGAGCTGGTGGCGCATGGCTGGGTGCACCGCACGTCCCCGCGCTCCGCCTGGCACCGCACCCACGCGGCCCTCCTGTCGCGCAACGTCGCCGAGCACCTCGCTCTCGACCGCCCTGGCGCCATTGCCCTCACCCACCGCAGCCGCGATTGGTTCACGGGCCGCGACCTGCCCGAGCCGCGGACCTACATCCCGCCGGCCTGGGCCCTGGGGCGGCTGCGCGGCAGCGCGCTCCGGGAGCAGCCCTTCCCGGTTCTCGAATCCCTGCGCGGTGTCCACCTGCGCGACGCAGGCGGCGCCTTCCGTTTCGTGTCCCTGCCCCTGGTCGGCTTCGAGGCGGACACGCGGCTGCGCGCCGAGGTCCTCGGCAAGTGGAACCGGCTGCAGCTGCGCCAGGCGCACCGCCGCGGTCGCCCGCTGCGCATTGCCGTGCACCCGCGGGACCCGGAGCTGCAGCTCGGGCAGCAGTTGCGCGCCATCCTCGGTCTCGGCTGGACACCGATCAGCTACGCCTCCCTCTGCCCCGTGCAGGGCACTGCCGCGCTGTGCGCCTGAGCCGTTTCGGCGAGAAGTTCGCCGGCCGCTCCGGGGTCGTCGACCTGATGAGCGACCTCGGCGAGGCCCTGCGCGCAGACCCGGACCTCGTGTTCATGGGCGGCGGCAACCCGGCGCGGGTCCCGGCGGCCGAGACGGCTTTCCGCGAGGCGCTGGCCGCACTGCTGGCAGAACCGGGCGAGTGGCAGCGCCTCGCCGGCGCCTACCAGTCGCCGCAGGGGGACCCGGCTTTCCGCGAGGCACTCGCGCGCTACCTGCAGGCACGCTACGGCTGGGACGTGGGACCCGGGCACATCGCCGTGGCCAACGGCAGCCAATCTGCCTACTTCATCCTGTACAACCTCTTTGCCGGGGTCATGCCCGACGGCGGCCAGCGGCGTATCCACCTGCCCCTGGTACCCGAGTACATCGGTTACGCCGATGCGGGCCTGGCGCCCGATTTCTTCTCCGCGACCGCACCGGCCATCGAGCGCCTGCCGGACCGGCAGTTCCGCTACCACGTCGACTTCGACCGGCTGGTCGTGGATGACGGGGTCGGCGCGCTCTGCGTGTCCCGGCCCACCAATCCCACCGGGAACGTGCTCGGTGCCGAAGAACTGGCGCGCCTCGGGGCGCTGGCGCGCGACGCCGACATCCCGCTGATCGTCGACGGCGCCTACGGCGAGCCTTTCCCGGGCATCACCTTCGCCGAGGCCGCGCCGCACTGGGACGAGCACACGGTGCTGACCCTGAGCCTCTCCAAGCTCGGGCTGCCCGGGGTACGCACCGGGATCGTGATCGCCGCCGAGCCGGTCATCCGTGCCTTTGCCAGTGCCAGCACGATCATCAGCCTCGCCGCCGGCAACCTCGGCCCGGTGCTGGCGACCCGCCTGCTCGCGGACGGCACCCTGGACCGGCTCGGCAGCGAGGTACTGCAGCCCTTCTATCGCGCCCGCTGCGAGGAGACCCTCGCCGGACTGCACCGCGAACTCGCGGGCCTGCCGTGGCAGGTACACCGTCCGGACGGCGCCTTCTTCCTCTGGCTCTGGTTCGAAGACCTGCCCGTGCCCGCCAGCGACCTCTACCGGCGCTTGAAGGCCCGCGGCCTTCTCGCCATTCCCGGCGAGCGCTTTTTCATCGGCCTCGATCCGGCCTGGGACCACGCGCACCAGTGCCTGCGCCTGTCCTATGCCCAGGACCCGACCGCCGTGGCCCGCGGCCTGCGCCTGCTCGGGGAGGAGCTGCGCGTTCTCTACGACGCCGACGGGCGCTAGTTTTTGGCCCCCAGGCCGCTTATAATCTCTATTCTTTTCAATCCCTTATCCTCACCTCCGAAAGGAAGCAGCGAAGGACTTAGCGAAGATGCAGGAGTCAGCCGTGGAACGCGAGTCAATGGAATTCGATGTGGTCATCGTGGGCGCGGGCCCCGCGGGGCTTTCTGCCGCCTGCCGCATCATGCAGCTCGCCCAGGCCCACGAGCACGAGCTCACCGTGTGCGTGGTCGAAAAGGGCTCGGAGGTCGGTGCGCACATCCTCTCCGGGGCGGTCCTCGAGCCCCGCGCCCTCGCCGAGCTGTTCCCGGACTGGCAGGACATGGACGCCCCGATCCAGACCCGCGTGACGGACGACAGTTTCTTCTTCTACACCAGCGAAAAAAGCGCCGTGAAGCTGCCGAACTTCGCCATCCCGAAGCCCACGCACAACGAGGGCAACTACATCGTTTCCATGGGCAACGTGTGCCGCTGGCTCGCGCAGCAGGCCGAAAACCTCGGCGTGGAGGTCTACCCGGGCTTCGCCGCGGCGGAGGTCCTCTACCACGAAGACGGCCGCGTGAAAGGCATCGCCACCGGCGACATGGGCATCAGCGCCGACGGTGAGAAGAAAGACAGCTACATGCCGGGCATGGAACTCCACGCCCGCTACACGCTCTTCTGCGAGGGCTGTCGCGGCCACCTGGGCAAGCAGCTCATGGAGCGCTTCGATCTCAATGCCGGCCGCGACCCGCAGCACTACGGCATCGGCATCAAGGAGATCTGGGAGATCCCGGCCGGGCAGCACCGGGAGGGCCTGGTGGTCCATGGTCTCGGCTGGCCGCTCAAGGAGAGCGGCTCCTCCGGCGGCGCCTTCATGTACCACGCCGAGAACAGCCAGGTGTACCTGGGCTTCATCACGGATCTCAACTACGAGAATCCACACGTATCGCCCTACGACGAGTTCCAGCGCTGGAAGCACCACCCGGAGACCCTCAAGTACCTCGAGGGCGGCTCCCGCCTCAGCTACGGCGCCCGCGCCATCACCAAGGGCGGCCTCAATTCCCTGCCGCGCATGCACTTTCCCGGCGGCCTGCTCCTCGGCTGTGATGCCGGCACGCTGAACGCGGTGAAGATCAAGGGCAACCACACGGCCATGAAGAGTGGCCTGGTCGCCGCCGAGGCCGTGGTCGAGGGCCTCCTGAAGGGCGACGACGCGCCGGCTGACCTGGCAAGCTTCGAGACGAAGTTCAAGGAATCCTGGGCCTACGACGAGCTCTACCGCACGCGCAATTTCTCCGGCTTCATGCACAAGTTCGGGTTCCTGCTCGGCTCCGGCATGGTCTGGCTGGACCAGAACATCTTCGGCGGCAAGCTGCCGTTCACGCTGAACGACAGCAAGCCCGACCACGCCGCCATGAAGCCGGCGGACCAGTGCCCGAAGATCGAGTACCCGAAGCCGGACAACGTCATCAGCTTCGACAAGCTGTCATCGGTCTTCCTGTCCAACACCAATCACGAGGAAGACCAGCCCTGCCACCTGACGCTGAAGGACCCCGGGATCCCCATCGGCACCAACCTACCGCTCTACAACGAGCCCGCGCAGCGCTACTGTCCGGCCGGCGTGTACGAGGTCGTGGAAGAGGCAGACGGCAGCAACCGCTTCCAGATCAATGCGCAGAACTGCGTGCACTGCAAGACCTGCGACATCAAGGACCCGTCGCAGAACATCGTCTGGGTGACGCCCGAAGGCTTCGGCGGGCCGAATTACCCGAACATGTAGCCGAGACGGCCCCGCCGCGGCGGGGCCTCAGGCGAGGGGGAACCGCTGGCCGGCGCTGTAGACGACCGTTTCTCCGTGCTCCTCGACCGCAAGGTCGACGAGCCGCGGCCAGGCCTTGCGGCTGAACAGCGCCGTCAGCCCGCGCTCGAGGCGCACCACCGCGGCCCCCGCCGCGGCCGGTTCCGTGAACAGGGGATGCTCGGCATCGATAGGCACCTGGCGCCCGGTGTTGCAGCTCGCGAGCAGGGTCACCTCGCCGTCCTCCTCCACCGCCTCGACGTCCTCCACGACCAGCGGGTGCAGGTCCACGGTGATACGCCACTTCTCCACCGGCGTCACGAGATAGTAGGCGCCGTCGTCTTCCCGGCGCAGGATGCTCGCAAACAGCCGCACGAGGGCTTCCCGGCGGATCGGGTCGCCCTCGTGCAGCCAGCTGCCGTCGGCAAGGATACGGATAGCGATGTCGCCGGAGAGCGGCGGATCCCACTGGTCCACCGGCGGGCCGGCGGGGGCGCGGCGCGCGGCCTCGAGCTGCCGCGAGAGGTTGTCGAGGCTGTCACTCATGAGCGGCTCTCCAGGGCGGGGGCAAGACCGGGTCGTGGCAGCCCCGGGGCAGGCGCACCATGCTCGCCGGGCTGAGGAACGCGCTCGTTGCTTTTCTTGGCCACAAGCGGCCGCTGCCCGCCTTCCCGCTGAGTGATTTTGAGCGCTTGCAGGCGGAAATCCAACCGGGCGACGTGATCCTCGTTGAAGGGCGCAGCCGCGTCAGCGACGTGATCGGCTGGGTGACCCAGAGCCCCTGGACCCATGCAGCGCTGTATCTGGGCCCGGCGGCGAGCCTTGCCGAGGCACCGGAGCTGGCCACGCGACTGGCCACGACACCCGAGGAGCCCCTGCTGGTCGAGAGCGAACTGGGCCAGGGCACGGTGCTCCGGTCCCTCTCCGTCTACCGCGGCGAACACCTGCGGGTCTGCCGGCCCCGGGGACTGGGGCCCGAGGCCCGGCGCAAAGTCCTGCGCTACGCCCTCGGCCGCCTGGGCACGCCCTACGATGTGCGCCAGATCTTCGACCTGCTGCGTTTCCTGTTCCCCTGGTTCATCATGCCGCGGCGCTGGCGCTCCACGCTGTTCAGGGCCGGCGCCGGGCCCGGCACGCACACGGTCTGTTCCACGATGATCGCGGAGGCCTTCGCCAGCGCCGGCCACCCGATACTGCCGCTGGTCAAACGCCTGGAGGACGGTCAGCTCGTGCTCTACCGGCGCAACCCGAAGCTCTGCGTGCCGGCAGACTTCGACTATTCGCCCTATTTCTCGATCGTGAAGTACCCGGTGCTGGACCTGCGCAGCTGGGATCGCGAGGAACTCGCGGAGGGAACGGCCGCCGCGGCGCTCGACCCCGAGGAGCAGGGTCTCTACCTGCCGGAGCCGCTGCGCAGCGTCGCGGCGGCCAGGCCGCCGCCGGACGCTCAGTAGATCTCGATCTCGGCGTCCGCGCGCCGGGCGCTCTCGAAGGCACCGATGAGAACGCTGCCGTACTCGCCCGCGATGCTCCGGCGGAGCTGCGCCGCGCGCTGCGCGGGCAGGGTCTCGAGGCTGCCGGGCGTCACCCGGGTCAGCTCGAGCAGGTAGACGTCGCCCGCCGGGCCGCCGACCAGCTCGCGCACCGGCGCCTCGCCCTCGGGGGCCGGCAGCGTGAAAGCCCGCCGTCCCACGGGCCCCGGCAGCGCATTCGCCGCGCGGGTCGCGCCCAGTTCCACCTGCCATTCGTAGTCACCGGCATTCGCCAGCCCGTCCAGCGTTTCGCCGGCGGCCAGCGCGGCGAGCAGCCGTTCGCCTTCGGCCCGCGCAGCGGCCCGCGCCCGCTCGGTGGCAATGCGGGCGGCGATCTGGTCGCGCACGGCGTCCAGCGGCTTCCGCTCCGGCAGGTGGTGCGTGTCGGCATGGAGGACCAGGAAACGCTCCGGGGAGAGCTCCAGCACGGGGCTGTTGTGCCGCTCGACCAGCACCTCCTCGGAGAACAGCGCGCTCTGGACCCGCGGGTCCGCGAACAGGCCGTCGCTCGCCCCGCGGGGCACGCCGCGCTCGGTCTCCACGGCCAGGCCGAGCTCGTCCGCCGGGAACGCCAGGTCCTCGGCGTTGAACGCGAGGTCCCGCAGTTCCTCCACCACCCGCAGCAGCTCGTCACGGGCCGCCCCCTCGCGCAGGCGCTGGGCCAGCTGACCACGGACCTCTTCGAAGGTCACGGCCTTGCCCTCACGGCGGTCGAGGACCTTGATCAGGTGCGTGCCGGCCTCGGTTTCGACGGGCCCGGAGACCTCGCCGACGGCGAGATCCGTGATGGCCGCTTCCATGGCCTCCGGGAAGGTGTCGCCGGCCGTGTAGCCGAGATCGCCGCCCGCGGCAGCGGACCCGATGTCGTCGGAAAGGCGCCCGGCGACGGCAGAAAAGTCCTCGCCCGCGGCAACGGCCTCCCGGGCTTCGGCGACCCGCGCCGCGTAGGCCTCGTCGCTCTCGTCATCGCCCTGGATAAGCAGGATATGCGCGACGCGGGCCTCGGTGGGCACCTCGAAGGTGTCGCGGGTGAGGGCGAACTCCTCGCGCAGCGCCTCCTCGCCGACGGGTTCCTCGAAGTCCTCGAGGGTGAGCTCCAGGTAGCTGACGTCGACCGTCTCCGGCGTCATGAAGGTGTCCGGGTTGTCTTCGTACCAGGCCCGGATGGCCGCGTCCTCGACGACACCGCTGTCGTCGAAGCGGTCCACGGGGATTGCCAGGTAGCGAAGGTCCCGCTTCTCGCCGGCGATCCGTGCCTGCAGCGCAAGCTCGGCGGGGGTGGCGAAGTCGCTTGCGGCGAGACCGACGCGCAGCTGGTTGGTGACGAGGTCCTCCCGCAGGCTTTCCTTGAACAGTGCCGGGGTGAAGCCCGCGGTGGCGAGCACGCTGCGGAACAGGTCCTGGTTGAACTGCCCGCCGACCTGGAACTGCTCCATGCCACCGACGATGGCGCCGATGGACTGCTCCGAGGTCGTCAGCCCGAGCTCCCCCGCTGCCTGCACCAGTAACTGGCGCTGGATCAGCGTCTCGATGGCCTGTGCCGTGAGCCGATCCTCGTCGAGGAGCGACGGGTCCGCCTCGTCGCCGAGCATGGCCAGGAGCTGGCGGCGCTGCAGGTTGACCGTCTGCTGCACGTCATAGGGCGTGATCGTCTCGCCGTTGACCTCGGCGACACCGCTGTTGCCGCCGCCCAGCAGGATCGACTCGATACCGAAGAGGGCGAAGGACACCACGATGAGGCCGATGATGATCTTGGCCAGCGTACCCTGGATGTTGGAGCGAATGTTCTGGAGCATGAGTCGTTGCGGTCGCGTTAGTCAGGCATTGAGCCGGGGGTGACGGGGTCCGATACAAAAAGAGCGCACCCGGTGAGTGCGCTCCCTGTGCCGGGACCGACAGCCCGGCCCCGGTACCGGCGGCTCGCGATCAGCTGTTGACCGCGTCCTTGAGCGCTTTGCCGGCCTTGAAGCCGGGCACGTTCGAAGGCGCGATCTGGATCGCGTCGCCCGTTCGCGGGTTGCGGCCCTCGCGACCGGCCCGGTGCTTGACCGTGAAGGTCCCGAAGCCGACCAGGGAGACCTGGTCGCCCTTCTTCAGGGCCTTGGTGATGTTGTCGATGATGGCGTCGAGCGCTCGACCCGCGTCCGACTTGTTGATGTCGGCGTCGGCCGCGATCGCGTCGATGAGTTCGGATTTGTTCACTGTGATCCCCTTTGGTAATGGACGCCATTCCGGCGTGCTGAGCGTTGTTTTATCAGGCCTGGAAAGGCCCGCGCAGGAAGGACGGCAGGTTATACCACGGTCCGCTGCGCGGTCAACTTGGTCGCCCGAGCGACCGCGTCAACGGGCGGGTCAATGGGTGTTCAGACGCGCCTCGTCGCCCTCCTCGCCATCGCTGCCGGCGGGCTGCCGGCTCGGCGGAGGCGCGAGGTAGTCGTCGTCGCTCAAGGGCTCCGGGGTCTTCTCCAGGGCGATGGCGAGCACCTCGTCTATCCACTTCACGGCGACGATTTCCAGGTCTACCTTGATCTTGTCGGGTACTTCCTTGAGATCGCGCTCGTTCTCCCGCGGGATGATCACCGTCTTGATGCCGCCACGGCGCGCCGCCAGGAGCTTCTCCTTGAGGCCGCCGATGGGCAGCACCTCGCCGCGCAGGGTGATCTCGCCGGTCATGGCAACATCGGCGCGTACCGGAATCTGCGTCGCCACGGAGACCAGCGCCGTGCACATGGCAATCCCCGCACTGGGGCCGTCCTTTGGCGTGGCGCCCTCGGGGACGTGAATGTGCAGGTCGTGCGCGTCGTGGTAGCGCGCCGGGATGCCGAGCAGCTGGGAGCGGCTGCGCACCACGGTGCTCGCCGCCTGGATCGACTCCTGCATGACGTCGCCCAGGGAGCCCGTCTTGACGTAGCGCCCCTTGCCGGCGACCGCCGCCGCCTCGATGGTCAGCAGTTCGCCGCCCACGGACGTCCAGGCCAGGCCCGTGACCTGGCCGATCTTGTTCTCTTCCTCGGCCACGCCGTAGTTGAACTTGCGCACGCCGAGCAGATCCTCGAGGCCGTCGGGGCCGACCTCCGTACCGGACTCGGCCTCGCCCACAGCGATCTTCTTGACCATCTTGCGGCAGACCTTGGCGATCTCGCGCTCCAGGGCGCGCACACCGGCCTCGCGGGTGTAGTAGCGGATGATGTCGATGATCGCCGCTTCACTCAGGGTGATCTCGTCCTTCCTGAGGCCGTTGACCTTCACCTGCTTGGGCAGCAGGTAGCGCAGGGCGATGTTGAGCTTCTCGTCCTCCGTGTAGCCGGGGATGCGGATCACTTCCATGCGGTCCAGCAGCGGCGTCGGGATATTCATGGTGTTCGAGGTGCACACGAACATGACGTCGGACAGGTCGTAGTCCACCTCCAGGTAGTGGTCGTTGAAGGCGTGGTTCTGCTCCGGGTCGAGCACCTCGAGCATGGCGGACGCCGGATCACCGCGGTGGTCCATGCCCATCTTGTCGATCTCGTCGAGGAGGAACAGCGGGTTGCGCACGCCGGCCTTCGCCATCTTCTGCAGCAGCTTGCCCGGCATGGAGCCGATGTAGGTACGGCGGTGGCCGCGGATCTCCGCCTCGTCGCGGACGCCGCCGAGGGCCATGCGCACGAACTTGCGGTTGGTGGCCCGGGCCAGGGACTCGCCGAGGGATGTCTTGCCCACGCCGGGCGGGCCCACGAGGCAGAGCACGGGGCCCTTGAGCTTGCGTACGCGCTTCTGCACCGCGAGGTACTCGACGATGCGCTCCTTGACCTCCTCGAGGCCGTAGTGGTCGGCATCGAGGATCTCCTGGGCGCGCTTGAGGTCGTGCTTGACCCGGCTGCGCTTCGACCAGGGTACGCTCACCATCCAGTCGAGATAGCTGCGCACGACGGAGGCCTCGGCCGACATGGGCGACATCATCTTCAGCTTGGACAGCTCGCCGAGGGCCTTCTCGCGCGCCTCTTCGGGCATGCGCGCCTCGTTGATCTTGGCCTCCAGCTCCTCGGCTTCGTTCGGCGCGTCGTCCATCTCCCCGAGCTCTTTCTGGATCGCTTTCATCTGCTCGTTGAGGTAGTACTCGCGCTGGCTTTTCTCCATCTGCTTCTTGACACGGCCGCGGATGCGCTTCTCGACCTGGAACAGGTCGATCTCCGCCTCCATGAGCCCCATCAGGTGCTCCAGCCGCGGCTTGACGTCGGCGATCTCGAGGATGCGCTGCTTCTCCTCGAGGTCCACGCCCATATGCGCGGCGATCGTGTCCGCCAACCTGCCCGGTTCGTCGATACCGGACAGGGAGGTCAGCACCTCCGCCGGCACCTTCTTGCTCAGGTTCACGTACTTCTCGAACTGGCTGGAGGTGGAGCGCACCAGCCCCTCGGCCTCGCTCTCATCGGGCTCGGCGCCCTCGATCTCGCGCACGTCGGCCACGGCGTAGGCGCCCTCGTCGTCCACGGACTCGACGGCGGCGCGGTACAGCCCTTCCACCAGCACCTTGATGGTGCCGTCGGGCAGCTTGAGCAGCTGCAGGATGTTGGAGACCGTGCCGACCTGGTAGATGTCGTCGGCGCCGGGGTTGTCTTCGGCGGCGTTGCGCTGGGCGACGAGCAGCACCTGCTTGTCGCTGTTCATGGCGGTTTCGAGCGCATCGATGGATTTCTGCCGGCCCACGAACAGCGGCAGTACCATGTGCGGGTACACCACGACGTCACGCAGGGGGAGCAGGGGTAGCTGCAAGGCGTTTACATCGCCCATAAGTCTCTCCGGGTCAGTCACCTGTAATGATGAGTGTTGGGGCGCGGGGGCCGGTTTACAAGCCCGACGAGCCCCGGCGCCCGTTGCGGGAATGCCGCCGACCGGGCCGGGGGAACGGCCACGGGCCCCGGAGGACGGTCAGTCGTCCGGCGACGCCGCGCGGGCGGGCTCGCTGTTCTGGTAGACCAGCAGCGGCTCGGAATCACCGCGGATGACGGACTCGTCGATAACGACCTTGGCCACGTCGTCCCGGGAAGGGATGTTGTACATGGAGTCGAGCAGCACGCTCTCCAGGATGGAGCGCAGGCCGCGGGCGCCGGTCTTGCGCTCCATGGCCTTCTCGGCGACGGCACGCAGGCCGTCCTCGCGGAAGTCGACCTCGACCCCCTCCATCTCGAACAGCTTGCCGTACTGCTTGGTCAGCGAGTTCTTCGGCTCCGTGAGGATCTTCACCAGCGCCGCGACGTCGAGCTCCTCGAGGGTCGCGATCACCGGGAGCCGGCCCACGAACTCGGGGATCAGGCCGTACTGCACCAGGTCCTCGGGCTCGAGCTCGAAGAGCAGTTCGCCGACGTTGCGGCTCTCCTCCTTGCTCTTGACCTCGGCGGAGAAGCCGATACCGCCCTTTTCGGAGCGGTTGCGGATGACCTTGTCGAGACCGGCAAAGGCACCGCCGCAGATGAACAGGATGTTCGACGTGTCGACCTGCAGGAACTCCTGCTGCGGGTGCTTGCGACCGCCCTGGGGCGGCACGGAGGCCACGGTGCCCTCGATGAGCTTGAGCAGCGCCTGCTGCACGCCCTCCCCGGACACGTCGCGGGTGATCGAGGGATTGTCGGACTTGCGCGATATCTTGTCGATCTCGTCGATGTAGACGATGCCCACCTGGGCCTTCTCCACATCGTAATCGCACTTCTGCAGGAGCTTCTGGATGATGTTCTCGACATCCTCACCGACGTAGCCCGCCTCCGTCAGCGTGGTGGCATCGGCAATGGTGAAGGGGACGTCGAGGAGCCGCGCCAGGGTCTCGGCGAGCAGCGTCTTGCCGGAACCCGTGGGACCGACCAGGAGGATGTTGCTCTTGCTGAGCTCGACGTCCTCACCGCGGCCGCTGCTGCCGTAACGCAGCCGCTTGTAATGGTTGTACACGGCGACCGAGAGCACCTTCTTCGCGCGCTGCTGGCCGATCACGTACTCGTCGAGGATGTCGTTGATTTCCCGCGGGGACGGCAGCCGGTCCTGCTTGTCGTCGCCACCGGCCTCCTGCACCTCCTCACGGATGATGTCGTTGCAGAGGTCCACACATTCGTCGCAGATGAACACGGAGGGGCCCGCAATCAGCTTGCGCACCTCGTGCTGGCTCTTGCCGCAGAAGGAACAGTACAGAAGCTTTCCGCTGTCGTCTCCGCTGCCGGAGGAATCCTTACTCATCTAACCGCCTGTGTATCAGCCTGCTTGCTGGCAGCCCCGTGCTGCCTCGATCACGGCTCGCGCCGCGTCTGTCAACGATCCGCGTCGTATCGACTGTTTGTATCGAGTAACTGTCGACTAAGGGTGAAGTTTTTTCGGCGCCTTTGCAAGTCACCGGGCCCCGCGGCCCGGGCGTTCAGACCCCTGCGGGGGCGGTTCCGCGGGCACTCACCACCGCATCGACCAGGCCGTACTCGCAGCTCTGCGCCGCGTCCATGAACCGGTCCCGCTCCGTATCGCGCTCGATCACCTCGATGGGCTGGCCCGTATGCTGGGCCATGAGGCGGTTCAGGCGCTCGCGGATGATCAGTATCTCGCGGGCCTGGATGTCGATGTCCGTGGCCTGGCCGTGGGCGCCACCGCTGGGCTGGTGGATCATGGTGCGGGCGTTGGGCAGGATGAAGCGCTTGCTCTTCGCCCCGCCGCACAGCAGGAAGGCCCCCATGGACGCGGCCTGGCCGACGCACATGGTGCTCACGTCCGGCTTGATGAACTGCATGGTGTCGTAGATGGACAGGCCGGCGGTCACGGAGCCGCCCGGCGAGTTGATGTACAGGTGGACGTCCTTGTCGGGGTTTTCCGACTCGAGGAACAGCAGCTGCGCCACGATGAGATTTGCCATGTGGTCTTCGATCGGACCCACGACGAAGATGACGCGCTCCTTGAGCAGTCGCGAAAAGATGTCGTAGGAGCGCTCGCCCCGGGACGTCTGTTCCACCACCATCGGCACCAGGCCGAGGTTCTGTACCGGTTGCCGATCGTAACCGCCGGGCTCATTGGCCATAGCACTACTTCCTCTCGCGCGCGCCCGCAGGCGAGCGGGCGCTGGTTGGCGTCCGCCCCCCGGCGGACGCGGGTTCAGATTCAGGCGCTGTTCGCCTGCTGGCCGAGGCTGATGGCCTCCTGGTAGCTGCAGGGCGCTTCGCTGACCGAGGCCTGCTCGAGCAGGGACTCGACCGCCTGGTCTTCGAGTACCTTGGATTCTACGGCCTGGAGCTGCTCCTGGTTTCCGTAGTACCAGTTGATGACTTCTTCCGGCTCCTGGTAGGTCGAGGCCAGCTCCTCGATTTCGCCGCGCACCTTCTCCGGATCGGCTTTGAGTCCGCGGTCGCTGATGAGTTCCGCAAGGAGGAGGCCCAGCTTCACCCGGCGCTCCGCGCGCTCGGCGAACATCTCGTCCGGCAGCAGCGACTTGAGGTCCAGGTTCTCCGCGCTGGCACCCCCGAACTGCTGGAACATCTGCCGGCGCATGCCGTCGATTTCCTGGGAAACCAGGGCCTGCGGGATATCGAGATCGTCGTGGGCCGCGAGCAGCGCATCCATGACCTGCTGCTTGACCCGCGCCTGGATCGCGTTGCGCAGTTCCCGCTCCATGTTCGCGGCCACTTCCTCGCGGAAGGCCGCCTCGTCCTCACCCTCCACGCCATAGGCGGCGAAGAGCTTCTCGTCCAGGGGGGCGAGTTCCAGTCCGCTCACGCTGTTGACTCTGACCGCGAACTCGACGGCGGCACCCTGCAGGCTCTCTTCCTGGTAGTCCTCCGGGAAGGTCAGGGCAAGGGTCTTTTCCTCGCCGGCGCTCATGCCGACGATGCCGTCCTCGAAGCCGGGAATCATGCGGCCGCTGCCGAGTTCCAGGTCCGTGCCCTCGGCGCTGCCGCCTTCGAAGGGCTCACCGTCGCGCGTACCGCTGAAGTCGATGTTGACCTTGTCGCCTTCCTCCGCGGCGCGCTCCACCGCCTGCCAGCTGCCCTGCTGACGGCGGAACACATCGATGATGCTGTCCACGTCCTCGTCCGTGACGCTGGCCGCCGGCTTCTCCACCGTAAAACCGCTGACGTCCTTGAGGGCAACTTCCGGGAAGACCTCGAAGGTGGCGACGTACTCCAGGTCCTTGCCGGCCTCGAGGTTGCGCGGCTCGATGGTGGGCTGGCCGGCCGGGCGGAGCTTCTCCTGCACGACGGCATCCTGGAAACTCTGGCTCATGACCTCGCCGAGCACCTCCTGGCGGACACCGGCGCCGAAGCGCTGGCGCATGACCCGCATGGGCACCTTGCCGGGCCGGAACCCCGGCAGCCGCACGTTCTTCTTGGCCTGCTGCAGCCGGTTGTCGACCTCCTGGTCAACCCGCTCGGCGGGCACCCCGACGGTCAGCCGCCGCTCGAGGCCGGAGATCGTTTCGATGGAAACCTGCATGGTCTGTCCTCACAGTGGTTGCCGGCGGCGCCCGGCGCCGCACGCTGTCCTACCCCGGCCCGCGGGGCCGCTTGCACCTGGTGCGGAAGGAGAGACTCGAACTCTCACGCCGTTTAAGGCACTGGAACCTAAATCCAGCGCGTCTACCAGTTCCGCCACTTCCGCCTGAAC
>CAYTJQ010000006.1:0-15186 GCA_964438205.1 uncultured Alteromonadaceae bacterium | reverse complement strand
GCCTGAACACGTTCCGGGCCCGCCCGGCACGACGGCAATCGCGCCCTCATCTGGACCCAAGTCCATGAAAATAAAGCGGATTTCGGTCGTATCGGCTGGCTGGCGGGCTCGCTTCAAGGCGCGAGATTCTGCCACAAGCACCCTACCCGTTCAACTAGCCCCGGGTGTCATGACAGGGGTCAGTCCGTGAGGCAGTCCGGGTCGAAGGCCCAGGCACCGTCCAGCCACGCCAGCAGCTCCCGCGGCGCAGTGCCGCTGAGCGCGCCGTAGCGCTCGCGAAGCCGCGCCTTCTGTTGCCGCTCCAGGCCGTCCCGGGGCCGGCGCTCGAAGAGCGCGGCATCCTCGGCGAGGGCCGAGGCGACGGCGGGCCCCAGGCGAGCGGCCAGCCAGTCCGCGGCGCTCGGCAGGCGGCCGTGCAGCTCGGCGAGGCCGGCCAGCGCCGGCAGCGAGAGGACGGGCTGGTTCATGGCGTTGCAAAGGTGGCCGGCGCAGGCGCTGCCGAGGGCGCCGTCCCGCGCCGGGGGTGGCCGCAGGTAAAGATGCAGGGAGCGTTTCGCGCCATCGTTGACCGGCCAGTTGTCCCAGAGGGTCACGGGGCGGCCGAAAGCGGCCGCTGCCTCGGTTACGTCGCCCTCGCCGATCGCCGTGGCACAGACCGTGCGGCCGGTCCAGAAGATGTCCGCGCACTCCGGCAGCGCGCCACCGAGGGCCTCGCGATAGCTCGGGGGCCGCTGGCCGAAGACGCGATCGAGTACCGGGTCGTCGCTGTAGTAGGTCGGGCAGACCAGCAGGCGCTCGGCCCCGCTCCAGGCCGCCACATCCGCCACGATCTCCGCCTGCCGCGCGGCGAGCTCCGCGGTGTCCCCCGGCATATCGTCGAAGAGCACGGCCAGGAAGGCGGGCCCGAGATCGTCGAGCTGGCGGACCCGCGCCTGCAGGGCCCGGCGCGCAGCGGGCCCATAATCCGCATAGAGCCGGAAAGGCGACAGGCCGAGGCCGAAGGCCACGCCCGCGTCCCGGCAGTGCATCGACAGCCGCTCGAGCGCGGCGGCCTCCGCCGCCGGCCAGGGCTCCGCCCAGCGCCGCCGCAGGTGCGCATCGGCCTTGGGCGCGTACAGGTAGGCGTCGAGGCGCAGCTCGGCGAGATCGCTGACCAGCTGCAGCCGCTCCGCGGGCGACCACGGGCGACCGTAGAATCCCTCGATGACCCCGGTCAGGCGGACAGCTATGGCGTTAGCAGGCATTGGGATTGGCCGGAGCTTTAGTTATAACAAAATGAACTAAATATTCCCCTACAGGGGCATGGAAAATTGTCACGTTTGAGCGATACTTGTCTTGTGGTCCCATTTCCTCGCAGGAATGTGTGGTCGCAGGAGCAAGCCCAATTGCTCTTCAAAGGAAGAAATTCCTTTATGTTTCACTCCTAATGGTCTTCCTGGGCTCCTTTATGGAGCCCATTTTTTTGTCGATACTTTCATTGAAATCAGTGAGTTGGCGCCGAAAGATAAAGCACCCGTTCAAGTGATTTCTACATGGTGTGGGTCGGTTTTTCCGATGTGAGAAGCCCCGCCAGGTACTCCTCGATCTTCGCGTTCGCGCCCGTATCCTGCTCTGAGAACTGCACGCCGATGCCGGCGGTACGGTTGCCCTGGGCGCCGCGGGGTGTCACCCAGATCACCCGTCCGGCGATGGGAATCTTTTCCGGCTCCTCCATGAGCGTGAGCAGCATGAAGACTTCGTCACCCAGTTCGTAGGACTTGTTCGTCGGCACGAAGAGCCCGCCGTTCTTCACGAACGGCATGTAGGCCGAATAGAGGACTGCCTTGTCCTTGATGGTCAGGGAGAGAATACCCTGGCGGCTGCTGTGGTCGTCGCTCACGAGCGCGTCACCGGCGAGAATACGGAGCGCAGTTTAGCACCGGCAGCCTGCTCCCCCAAGCGCGCCTCGAGGCCGCCGAGCAGCGTCGCCCGCGCCAGCTCCGGTTGCGGGTTGGCGCCCGCTGCCACGGCGCGGGCGGCGCCCTGCACCTCGTCGAGGCAGGCGAACAGGCCGCGGCCGCGGGGACCGCGCAAGTCAGCGGGAGCGAGCGCGCGCAGCGCATCCTGCAGGCCGCGGGCCAGGACTTCGAGAAAGGCCTCCAGCGGCAGCTCTGCCAGGGCGGAAGCAACGGCCGGCGCCGGGGCGCGCCCGGCGAGCAGCGCCTGCAACGCCGCGCGCTGCTTCATGGCGGTCGCGACCTCGCCCTCCCGCAGGAGCGCCGCGGCCCGCAGCGGCCGGCCGGCGGCGAGTGAGAGTGCCTGCTGCGCCGTCTCGACGTCGCCGCCCTCGGCGAGCCACGGCAGGCACGCCTCCGCTGCGGGGAGCGGGAAGCGCAGCGCCTGGCAGCGCGAGCGTACCGTTGCCGGCAGGCGGCTCTCGGCCCCGGTGACCAGGAGCAGGTAGGTGTTCGCCGGCGGCTCCTCGAGGGTCTTCAGCAGCGCGTTCGCCGCCGCGGCGTTCATACGCTCCGCGGGTGCGATGAGCAGGACCTTGCAGCGCCCCAGCCCCGGCGTCTGTGCCCCGAAGGCGATAGCCTCGCGCACCTGGCCCACCTGGATGACCTGCCCCTTGCCCGCGGGTTCGAGCGCCAGGAAATCGCCGTGCGCGCCGCTCGCCGTCAGCCGGCAGGCCTTGCACTCGCCACAGTTCATCCCCTGCACCGGCGCCGCACAGAGCAGGTAGCGGGCGAGCGCCAGGGCGAAGCGCTCGCCGCCCGTGCCGGGAAGGCCGGCGAGGAGCAGGGCGTGCGGCAGGCTGCCGGCCTCCTGGCTGGCCAGGAGCCGCTCCCACGCCGCGTGCTGCCAGGGCAGCGGCGGCGTGACCGGCGGCAGCGCTTCCGGCGCGTCGGTCACGGGCGCCCTCCTCTGCGGCAGGCCAGGAGTTCGTCACAGATCACGTCCAGCTGCGCCTGCACCGCGGCAAGGTCCTGGCTGGCGTCGATCACGCGGTAGCGGCCGCTGCTCTCCCGGGCGAGGCGCTGGTAGGCGGCCCGCACCCGCTCGAAGAAGGCCACCTGCTCCCGCTCGAAGCGGTCCAGGTCGCCCCGGTCACGGGCGCGCTCGATACCGAGCGCTACCGGCGCATCGAGGAGCAGCGTGCAATCCGGGCGCAGTTCACCTTGCACGAGGGTCTCCAGCTGCTGGACCCAACGCGCCGGGAGCTCGCGGCCACCGGACTGGTAGGCGTAAGTCGCATCCGTGAAACGATCACAGAGCACCCACTGCCCGGCCTCGAGCGCCGGGCGGATACGCCGGGCCAGGTGCTGCGCCCGGGCTGCGAAGATCAGCAGGAGTTCTGCGAGGTCGTCCACCGGCTCTTCGCGCACCGCGAGGAGCAGCTCGCGGATGTCCTCGGCCAGCGCACTGCCCCCCGGTTCGCGCGTGGTCACCAGCGGCACGCCGGCTTCACGCAGGCGCCCGGCCACGTGGTCGAGGGCCGTGGACTTGCCCACGCCCTCGCCCCCTTCCAGGGTCAGGAACAGGCCGCGCCCGGTCACCTAGCCGGGCCCCGGCGTCGAGCGGTAGTCCGCGCGCCGCTTGAGCTGGTATTCGCGCACCGCCCGCTCATGCGCCTCCAGCGTGTCGCTGAAGACGTGGCTGCCGTCGCCGCGGGCGACGAAATACAGTGCCGTGCCCTCGGCGGGCTGCAGCGCGGCGCGCAGGGCGGCGAGGCCGGGCAGCGCGATGGGCGTGGGCGGCAGGCCGTGGTGGCGGTAGGTGTTCCAGGGGTTGCTGTCGTCCTTGAGGTGCTCCCGGCGCAGGTTGCCATCAAAGGCCTCCCCGAGGCCATAGATGACCGTCGGATCGGTCTGCAGGCGCATGCCGCGCTGCAGGCGGCGCACGAAGACGCCGGCAATGCGGCCGCGCTCCGCGGGAACGCCGGTTTCCCGCTCGACGATCGACGCCAGCACCACCGCCTCGTAGGGGTCGGCGAGCGGCACGGCCGGGTCGCGCTCCGCCCAGGCCTCGGCCAGGGCCGCTTCCAGCGCCGCGTGGGCGCGCTGAAGCAGCGCCCAGTCGCTTTCTCCGCGGCGGTAGCGGTAGGTCTCCGGGAGGAACAGGCCCTCGGCCGAGGCCCGCCCCGGCGCCAGGGCGAGCAGGCGGGGATCCCCGGGGCCCTCCAGGACAGCTGCCAGCGCCTCTTCCCGCCGCAGGATCGCGAGAGCCTGCGCCAGGGTGATGCCCTCCGGGAGCGTGACCTGGTATTCGATCACGGCACCCTTGACCAGCTGATCGAGGATCTCCGCCGCCGTCGGCGCGCCGGACAGGCGGTACTCGCCGCGGTGAATCCGCCCGTCGAGGCCCGTGTAGCGCCCGTACAGGTCGAGGAGCAGCGCGTTGTCGATGATGCCGTCGGCCTCGAGGCGACGGCTCAGGGTCGCGAGGGACTCGCCCGCGCCCACGCTCAGCGTATAGCCGCCCGGGGGCAGGGTCGCCGGCTGTTGCCAGCGGTCCAGGACCCAGAGGGCGCCCAGGGCGGCGCCCAGGCACAGCGCGAGGAGCCCGAGGGCTAGCCGAGGCCTGCGCACAGCGCCTCCCGATAGGCCGCCTGTAACCGCTCGATCACGGGGTGTGCCCTCCACTGCCGCTGTTCATGGCGCCCGATGGCTACGATACCGCGCAGGCTGTTACAGCAGAACAGCGCGTCGGCCGACGCGAGCGCCGCGGGCGCGAGCGCCGTCACCTCGCTCGCGAGGCCCAACGCCGGCGCGATCCTATCGAGCAGCAGCCGCCGCCGCGTGCCGGCGATACCGCAGGCGTGAAGGTCCGGCGTGATCAGCACACCGCCGCGGAGGAGGAACAGGTTGCCCTGGGTCGCGGCCACGAGCTTGCCCGCCGTATCGCAGACGAGCAGTTCATCGAGCCCGCGCTCGCGGCATTCCCGGGCGGCGAGCACCTGCTCCAGGCGGTTCAGGTGCTTGAGGCCGGCCAGGGCTGGCTGACGCGCCCAGCGCAGGTGCGCGACTGCCGTGTGCAGCGGCGCGGGCACGGCCAGCGGATCCAGCGGCGCCCCGGCAAGCTCGATGACGGTGCGCGGCACAGGTGCCCCGGGGGGGGCGTAACCGCGCGGTCCCCCACCGCGGGTCACGGCGAGGCGCGCCGTCAGCCAGCGCTCCGCCGGCGCGTCGAAGGCCGCCAGGCTCACGGACAGGTGATCGCGCCACGGGGGCTCGGGAATGCCGAGCCGCGCGAGACCTGCGCCGAGGCGGTCGGCGTGCAGCTCAAGCCAGGCCGGTCGCCTGCCGCGCACCAGCAGGGTCTCGAACACGCCGTCCCCGTAGGCGAAACCGCGATCCGGGAGGGGCAGGGACGCCGCCGCAAGGCCGTCGATGAACAGGCCGGGCGCCATCGGGCGCTCAGTCGAGCCGGCTGAAGACGAGGGAGCCGTTGGTCCCGCCGAAGCCGAAGGAATTGCTGAGTACGTGGCGGATCGACCGCTCCCGTGCCGTCTTCGGCACGTAGTCGAGGTTGCAGCCCTCGTCGACGTTGTCGAGGTTGATCGTGGGGGGCGCCACCTGGTCGCGCAGCGCGAGGATCGAGATGATCGCCTCGACCGCGCCGGCCGCCCCCAGCAGGTGCCCGACCATGGACTTGGTGGAACTCACCGCGACCTTCGCGGACGCGGCACCCAGCACGTCCTCGATGGCGCGGCTCTCGGCGAGATCACCGGCCTGCGTGGAGGTGCCGTGGGCGTTGATGTAGTCGATGGCCTCCACGGGGAGCGCCGCGTCGGCAATCGCGTTGCGCATGGCCAGCGCGGCACCGTGCCCGTCTTCCGGCGGCAGCGTCATGTGGTAGGCGTCCCCGCTCATGCCGAAGCCGGTGAGCTCGGCATAGATTCTCGCGCCGCGGGCCCGGGCGCCCTCGTATTCCTCGAGCAGCAGGACGCCGGCGCCGTCGCCGAGGACGAAACCGTCCCGGTCGCGGTCCCAGGGGCGGGAGGCGCCCTCCGGGTCATCGTTGCGGGTGGACAGGGCGCGCGCAGCGGCAAAGCCACCGAGGCCCACCGGGGTCGTCGCCATCTCGGCACCGCCGACCAGCATGGCGTCCGCGTCGCCCTGGGCAATGAGGCGGCCGCCGAGGCCGATATTGTGCGTGCCCGTCGTGCAGGCCGTGACCAGCGCGAGGTTGGGGCCCTGCATGCCGTAGCGGACCGAAAGGCAGCCGCCGATCATGTTGATGATGGAACCGGGCACGAAGAACGGAGAGATGCGCCGCGGCCCGGCCGTGCGCACGATCTCCGTGTTCTTCTCGATCTGGCCGATACCGCCGATGCCGGAGCCGATGGCACAACCCACGCGGGCCGCATTCGCGTCGGACACGTCGAGGCCGGCGTCTTCCATCGCCTGGATGCCGGCCGCGACGCCGTACTGCACGAAGGTATCGAGCTTGCGCGCCTCCTTGCTGCTCAGGTACGGGGAAACATCGAAGTCGCGCACGCTGGCGGCAAAGCGCGTACTGTAGTCGGACGCGTCGAAGGCCATGATCGGCGCCGCACCGCTGCGGCCGGCCAGGAGTGCTTCCCAGCTCGCGGCGACGGTGTGCCCCACGGAGGTGACCGCGCCCATGCCTGTGACGACGACTCTTCTGCCCTTCAAGGCTTCAGCTCTCCTGGTCCGGCTTCCCGTATTCCCCGATCGTCATGCCCGGTCCCGACCCTTTCCACACATCTTGGGGCCGCCCATCATGGTTCCACCCGTCATGACTCAACCCGTCACGAAGAGCGCCATAAAAAAAGCCGCCCTATCGCGCAATAGAGGCGGCCTCGGGTCGGGCTGTTACAACAATCAGGCGAGGTGTTCGTTGATGTAGTCGATGGCCAGCTTGACCGTGGTGATCTTCTCGGCTTCCTCGTCGGGGATTTCCGTCTCGAACTCCTCCTCGAGTGCCATCACCAGTTCGACCGTGTCGAGGGAGTCAGCGCCGAGGTCCTCCACAAAGGACGCTTCGGTGTTCACTTCTTCCTCTTTCACACCGAGTTGCTCGGCGACGATCTTCTTCACGCGTTCTTCGATGCTGCTCATGACTGTTGTTGTCTCCTGCTGCTGTAAGGGGTGTACCCGATTGCGACGCCCTCTCAGGGGCCGAAGTTTACAAGTTTTTCCAGGGCAGTAATAGGACTTTTCCGGGCCGCCGGCCCGCGCTGTCCGGCTCGCTACGCCATGTACATGCCGCCGTTGACATGCACCGTTTCACCGGTGACGTACGCGGCCTGCTCCGAGCACAGGAAAGCGACCAGCGCCCCGATTTCCTCCGGCGCGCCGAGGCGACCGAGGGGAATCTGTGCCAGCATGGCCGCGCGCTGGTCCTCGCTCAGTTCCCGGGTCATGTCCGTGTCGATGAAACCGGGGGCCACGCAGTTCACGGTGATGTTGCGGCCGCCGAGCTCCCGGGCCAGCGCACGGGTAAAGCCGCCGGCGCCGGCCTTGCTTGCGGCGTAGTTGCTCTGGCCGGCGTTGCCCATGGCGCCGACCACGGAGGTGATGTTCACGATACGGCCCCAGCGCGCGCGGGTCATGCCGCGGGCGCAGGCCTTGCTCATGCGGTAGAGCGCGCCGAGGTTGGTATCGATGACGTCGTCCCATTCCTCTGGCTTCATGCGCATGAGCAGGTTGTCGCGGGTGATGCCCGCATTGTTCACCAGGATGAGCGGTGCGCCGAACTCGCCGGTCACCGCCCCGACGAGGCTGTCGACCGACGCCGCGTCGGCGACGTCGAGCATGCGCCCGACACCCCGCTCGCCGAGGTCCTCGTCGATGCGTGCCGCGCCGGCCTCGCTGGTCGCCGTGCCCACGACGCGATGGCCCCCATCGACCAGGGCGTGGGCGATGGCGCGGCCGATGCCGCGGCTGGCGCCGGTCACCAGGGCGACGCGGCTTTCCGTCGTCTGTTCGCTTGTCTGTTCGCTCATGCTGCTCTCCCTCAGGCCGCCAGGGCGGCGTGCAAGGCGTCGAGGTCTGCCGGCGCTTCCAGGTACCAGCTCTCGAGGGAGCGGTCGATGCGGCGGTTGAGGCCGCCGAGTACCTTGCCCGGGCCGCACTCGGCAACGCGCCGGACACCGCTCGCCGCCATGGCGCGGACACAGTCCGTCCAGCGCACCGGGCTGGAGATCTGCTTGACCAGCAGCGTGCGGATCAGCGCGGGGTCGGTCGCCGTTTCTGCATTGACGTTGTGCACCACCGGTATCGCCGGGGGCTGCACGGACAGGTCCGCCAGGGCGCCGCGGAGGCGGTCGCCGGCCGGTGTCATCAGCGTGGTATGGAACGGGGCGCTCACCGGCAGCGGCACGATGCGGCGGGCACCGGCTTCCTTGAGGGCGGCGACGGCGCTGTCGACGGCCGCGCGCTCGCCGGCAATCACCACCTGGCCCGGCGCATTGTAGTTGACGGCTTCGACAATGCCGCCGCCCGCGGCCGTGACCTCGGCGCAGCTGCGCTCGATGGCGGCATCCTCTACCCCGAGCACGGCCGCCATCGCGCCCTCACCCACCGGCACGGCGGTCTGCATGGCCTCGCCGCGCAGGCGCACCAGGCACACGGCGTCGTCGAAGGCAAAGCTGCCGGCACAGGTGAGCGCGGAGAATTCGCCGAGGCTATGCCCGGCCATCATCGCCGGCGCCGGTCCGCCGACGGACTGCCAGGCACGCCACAGTGCCACGCTGCAGGTGAGCAGCACGGGTTGCGTCGTCTCGGTAAGGTTCAGCGCTTCCTGGTCATCGCCGCTGACCAGCGCCCACAGGTCATAGCCCAGGGCGTCGGACGCCTGCTGGAAAGTCTCGCGCACGCAGCCAAAGCGGGCGTGCGCGTCCTTTAGCATCCCTGTCCGCTGCGATCCCTGGCCGGGAAAGACGAACGCGAGGCTGCTGTCGGTCATCGGTGCGCTCCTGGCACTGCGGTGAGCCTGTGCATCGGTGGCCGGCGCCCCCGGGGACGCCGACGCCGGCAGGTGCCCTGCTCGCCAGGACCCCGGCCGGCGCGGTGGGGTCAGTCGTCGTTACGGGTCTCGACGACTTTCTTGCCGCGGTAGAACCCGTCGGCCGTCACGTGGTGACGGCGATGCGTCTCACCGGACACCTGGTCGACGGACAGCGTGCTGCCGCCGAGGGCGTCGTGGGAACGGCGCATGCCGCGACGCGATCGCGTCTTCTTGTTCTGCTGAACTGCCATGGTCCTACTCTCCTGAGTCCCGGTCCCGCTTCAATTGCGCCAGGACCTCGAATGGATTATCTCTCGCCGGCGCCTCGGCCGGAATCTCCTGCTGCACCCCGCCGGGGGCCAGCCTGTCGATGCAGGCCGGGTCGTCGTGGTAGGAAAAGGGCGGCAATGCCAGCACCAGTTCTTCCTCCACGAGCTCCCAGAGATCGACTTCCTCATCACCGGTCAGCACGGGCTCCAGGCTCGCCGGCAGGTGCCGGGCCTGGTCATCGCTCCATACCGCCGCCAGCTCGCTGCGCGGCGCCAGGGTCTCGCTGACCCTCCCCAGGCAACGCTGGCACTGGACCGGCAGCACGGCGTCTACTGCCAGGCTGGCGAGGCACCGGCCCTCGTCGTCCCGGTGGAACTCGATGGACACCGCGATAGTACCGTCCGTACCCGCGAGGAGCGGTGCCAGGCGCGGGAGATCACCAGGCTGCAGGCTTCCACTGACGCGCGCTTCCCGGGACGCCGCCCTGCGAAAATCCAGCATTCGCGGGAGGGGGCCAGTCGACATAGGCGCGCACTATAGGGCCGGCCCCGGTTGTTGTCAAAAAAATCTTTACAGAACAAGGGGTTCAAGGACCCGACGCCCCGGGGGGCCGGCGAGCCCTGGTGTCGCCGGCTGCGAGCAACGCCAATATTCTTTTTATTTCAATTGGATACGCAACTTTTCAAGAAAGCACTCGAGCTCATTGTCCAGCGGTGCCTCGAGCTCGTAGACCCGCGGCGGGTCGCCGAGGGTGAAGCGCAGGCGCCACGCATGCAGGAACAGCCGCTCCAGGCCGCCCTGCGCGGCCAGCGCGGCCTCCCTTTCCCCCTGGTACTTCACGTCGCCCACGAGCGGGTATCCGGCGTGCAACGCGTGCACGCGGATCTGGTGCGTGCGGCCGGTGACCGGCCTCGCCTCCAGCAGGGTCGCGTCGCGGAAGCGCTCGACCACGCGGAAGCGGGTGACGGAGCGCCGGCCCGCAGCCGATACTCGCACCACGCGCTCGCCGGAGGCCCGGGCCTGCTTCTCCAGCGGGGCGTCCACCTCGGACAGACCCCGGGGCCAGCGGCCCGCCACGAGCGCGAGGTAGACCTTCTCCACGCCCTCCACGCCCTCCCCGCGCAGCCTCGCATGCAGCTCCCGGAGGACGCGGGGCCGTCGCGCCACCAGGATAAGCCCGGAGGTGTCGCGATCGAGGCGGTGGACCAGTTCGAGGTCCCGATCCGCCGGCCGCAGCTGGCGCAGGCACTCGATCAGCCCCAGGTTCACGCCGCTGCCGCCGTGCACGGCCAGGCCCGCGGGCTTGTCGATCACCAGCAGGTCCTCGTCCTCGAGGACGATGCGCCCGGCGAGGCGGTCGGCCCAGTAGAACGGCACGGGGGGCGGCTTGCGCCGGGCGGGCTGGTGCAGCGGGGGCAGCCGCACGCTGTCGCCTTCGGCCAGGCGCTGGCCGGGCTTGGCGCGCCCCTTGTTGACGCGGATCTCCCCCTTGCGCAGGGCCTTGTAGAGGCGGGTCTTCGGCACGCCGGGCAGTTCCCGGAGCAGGAAATTGTCGAGGCGCTGGCCGTCGCTGCGGGCGGTCACGGTGACCACGCGCACACCGTGGCGCTCCGTGGGACGCGCCCCGCCGCCATCGCCGCTGGCGTGCTGCTCACCCATCGTGCGTCCGGTCTTGCCTCTTATATTTGAGTGGCGTGGGAATAGTTGCTATGCTCCGCCCCGTGCGAGGCCCGGCTACTGTAAACACCCCATGCCGGGCTGGCAAATCGGTCCCGCCAGACCCCGCCAGCGGTGAGGTCGCAGTGATCGACGCACGCCAAGGACCCGGTGCAGGAGGCACGGGCAGCGGCGCGAGACCAAGAGCCGGCGACGCCTTTGGCAGGCAGTGTGCAACCCATGCAGCGCCGCCAAAGCCCCGCCAGAGCCGCGCGCTACGCCAGCCAGGAGATGAGACCCGCCCCCGCCCCCGGGAAGAACCGAAAAACAAGGTTATCCGGAAAGACAGAGACAGCATCGCCCGGCGCCCCAGGGTTGCCGGGCCGGGTCACCGGGTGGTGCCCCACCGGCCAGCGGCCCGCCGCCGCGCCGGCGCATGCCATGACAGCCGTGCGAGCAAGGAGATTCCCTAGCGCCGTGTTCACCAGGGCCTTCCCCAGGTAGACCAGCCGCCACACCGCGAGGCCATGCCCGCGGAACCCCGCACGGGTGCCTTTCCGGCGAGCCTTTTACAAGGTGAGTCGCAGCATGAAGAAAATGCTTATCAATGCCACGCAGCCGGAAGAGCTGCGCGTGGCCCTCGTGGACGGGCAGCGCCTGTACGATCTCGACATCGAGAACCGCACCCGCCTGCAGAAAAAAGCCAACATCTACGTCGGCAAGATCACCCGGGTGGAGCCCAGCCTCGAAGCGGCCTTCGTCGACTTCGGCGCCGAGCGCCACGGCTTCCTCCCCCTGAAGGAAATCGCCCGCGAGTATTTCTACCGCAAGGCCTCCGATGTCGAAGGTAAGACGAAGATCAAGGATGTCGTCAAGGAAGGCACCAAGGTCATCGTCCAGGTCGACAAGGAAGAGCGCGGCACCAAGGGCGCGGCCCTGACCACCTTCATCAGCCTCGCCGGCCGCTACATGGTGCTCATGCCCAACAACCCGCGCGCCGGCGGCATCTCCCGCCGCATCGAGGGTGACGACCGCGCCGAGTTGCGCGAGGCCCTGAGTGTCCTCGATATCCCCGACGGCATGGGTGTGATCATCCGCACCGCCGGCGTCGGCCGCAGTGCCGAGGAACTGCAGTGGGACCTCGCCTACCTGCTGCAGCTGTGGGATTCCGTCAGCAAGGCCGGTGAAGAGAACGCCAAGCCGGTCCTTCTGTACCAGGAAAGCAACGTCATCATCCGCGCCGTGCGCGACTACCTCCGCGACGACGTCGACCAGGTACTCATCGACTCCCCCGAGGCCTACCGCCAGGCCACCGATTTCGTCGGCATGGTGATGCCGAAATACCTGAATCGCATCAAGCTCTACGAGGACAACATCCCCCTCTTCAACCGCTTCCAGATCGAGAGCCAGATCGAGACCGCCTTCGAGCGCGAAGTGCGCCTGCCCTCCGGCGGCTCCATCGTCATCGACCCGACGGAAGCGCTGGTGTCCATCGACATCAACTCGGCCCGTGCCACCAAGGGCTCGAACATCGAGGACACGGCGCTGCAGACCAACCTCGAAGCCGCCGACGAGATCGCCCGCCAGCTGCGCCTGCGCGACATGGGCGGCCTCATCGTCATCGACTTCATCGACATGTCCGCCGCCCGCAACCAGCGGCAGGTAGAGAACCGCATGCGCGACGCCCTCGCGCTCGACCGCGCCCGGGTCCAGGTGGGCCGCATCTCCCGCTTCGGCCTGCTGGAGATGTCCCGGCAGCGGCTGCGCCCCTCCCTGGGCGAGACCAGCGCCATCGTCTGCCCGCGCTGCACCGGCCAGGGCACGATCCGCGACACCAAGTCCCTCGCCCTCTCCATCCTCCGGCTCATGGAGGAAGAGGCGATCAAGGAGCGCAGCGCCGAGGTGCGCGCCATCGTCCCCGTGGACGTGGCGGCCTACCTGCTCAACGAGAAGCGCAACGCGCTGACGGACATCGAGCGGGTCACCCGCGCCCGCGTGCTCGTGGTGCCGAACCCGAACCTCGAGACACCCCACTTCGACGTGCAGCGCCTGCGCGACGACGAAGTGAACGGGGACCACGAGACGAGCTACAAGATCGACGTGGAAGTGCCCGAGGCCGAGCAGATCAGCGACCCCCACGGCGCCGTCCCGGCCCCGCCGAAGGCCATCGTCGAGGCCCCGCGCCCGACGCAGCCTGCACCGGTCGCGCGCGAGGCCGCGGCACCCGCAGCGCCGGCCGCAGAACCGGCGCCAACACCGGCGGCGCAAGCTGCAGCGCCCGCAGCGGTACGGCAATCCGCTTCGGCTCCCTCACCGGCTGCCCCGCGCGAAGGGATCCTCCGCCGCCTGGCGGTGACCCTCTTCGGCCCCGCCGAGCCCGTGGCACCGGCCGCGCCGGCACCCGAACCGGCCCCGGAAGCCCGCAAGTCCCGCGATGAGGGCAAGCCGCGCAGGGACGTACCGGATAACGAGCGCGGTGAAGGACGCAGCGATGAGCGCAGGGAAAGCTCCAGCCGCCGCCGGCGCAAGCCGCGCAAGCCCCGGGAGGACGCCGCGCAGGACGCTGGGCAGGAGACCGCGCAGGACGCTGCGGAAACCGCCGTCGACGGGAACCAGGCCGCGGAGAATGGCAACGGCGAGCAGAAGTCGGGCAGCAGCCGCCGGCGCCGCCGGCGCAAGCCGCGGCGCAACGGTGACAGCGCCGGCGCAGGCAGCAGCCAGAGCGACAACCGCAGCGACGATTACGACACCGATTACAACCCGGACGAGGACGATTCCCTCGAGGCGATGGAGAGCAACGAGGACGACCTCGCCCTGCGCCGCCGCCCGAGCGACATGAAGCGCGCCCGGCCCCAGCGCCGCCGCCGTGAAACCGAGGCCCTCGACCTGCCGGAGAACCTGACCGGTGGCGACGGCGCCAACGTCGAACTGCCCAAGGCCCTGGCGGACAAGGTCGCCCGGGAGGCGCCCGCGGAAGGCGCTGGCCGGGCGAGCGACGCCGAACCCGGGCGGAACGACGCGAGTGCGGAAATGGCTTCGGCTCCCCCCGGAGAAGCGTTGGCAGGCGGAGAGGCGCCGGCGACCGCAGCACCGGTAATGGCAGAAGACGCAGTGAGGGATGCCGAGACCGCAGCGACCGAGGTATCCGCACCGGCGGAGGACGCACCTGCGAAGGAAGCGGTCGCGGAGGAAGCGGTCGCGGAGGAAACGGCTGCGGAGGAAACGGCTGCGGAGGAAACGGCTGCGGAGGATTCAGCCGCCGAAACGACCAAGCCCGTCGCCGGCCGTGCCGCCGAACCCGAGGTGGACCACGCGCCTGCTGCAGCAGAAGCCGCAGCACCGGCAGCGGAGCCGGCCCACGCCGAGCCCGTGCGCAGCCAGGCCGCCGCCAACGAACAGCAGCCCGGTGACCGCACCGCGGCCGGCGCGGGCGCTGGCGTCGCTCAGGTGGATCGCGCGGTCAACGACCCCCGCATTGCGCCGGCACCGGTCACGGAGGTCCGTATCGAAACGGCCCACATGACCCTGTTCAGCGACACGCCTGCCCCGGCAGTCGAGCCGCCGGCACGGAACGTCCCGCGGGCCAGCAACGACCCCCGCGGCCCCCGCGGCAACGAGGACGCCGCCGGCCAGCAGGCCTGACGGCAAAGGCACCGCCAGCGGTTGTTAGCCGACGGCGGTGCCGTATAATCGCGAATTCACGGTGGGCTGGCTGAGTGGTCGAAAGCGGCGGTCTTGAAAACCGTTGAACCGAGAGGTTCCCGGGGTTCGAATCCCTGGCCCACCGCCATTTTTACAAATCCTGCGGCAGTAAACTCAAAGAACAACGAAGCCTAGGCCAGCAGGAGATCAGCCGATACACCAAACCGCCCGGCCACGGCCCGTAGCTGTCGAGCCGTGAACTCGCGCTTCCCGTTCACCAGTTCGGACACCACGCCCTGCGACCCGATTTCCGGGACATCACTCTGCGTCAGGCCGTGCTGCTCAAGCAGCGTCGCGAGGATCGCTGCCGGTGCGCCGCCAGGCAGATCTGGCGACGGACTCCGTGTGGCCGCGTAGTCGGACAGCGACCGGCTCAACAGCCGTTCCAGCAGCAGAAGACCGTCGCGAGCTACGGTGTCATCGCCGCCTTCATCGTCGGGCAGGTGGTCCAGCACCTCGTCATAGAGTGCGAGGCCGCGTTGGTAGTCCTCATCGGATTCGATACGCAACAGCATCGGTGCGTAGTCCAACAACTCCTGGGCGCTGGAAACCACGCGTTGCACGGGCGCCGGCCGCTTTGAGGTGACTTTCATGCCGCCGGCT
>CAYTJQ010000005.1:85994-87846 GCA_964438205.1 uncultured Alteromonadaceae bacterium | reverse complement strand
CCGTCGCCCACGTCCTCCGCGAGGGCGCGGGCGACGTCGGCGTCGATGCTGTCCTGGGGTACGCGGGTGACGGTGTGCATGGCTCGCCCTCGGTTGCGGGGCGCGTAGCATAGCAGCCGGGCCCGGCCCCCGGGGAGGCGCCGGGCACAGCGAGGATTCCGGTATCCGCGCGACGCGTTTACCCGCTCCGCTGCCGGGCCTATCATTGGCCAAACAGGACCGTGTGCGGAAAGAGGAGCGTGGCCATGGCTTTCACTGTGATCCGGGGCCGCGTCGCGGAGGCGGTCTGGTGCCCGTCGCCGAACTGCAACGAGCGCCCGGCGGGCGCGAGCCCCGAGCTGATCGTGCTGCACAATATCTCCCTGCCGCCCGGGCAGTTCGGCGGCGGCCACGTTCATGCCTTTTTCTGCAATCGCCTCGACCCGTCCGCGCACCCCTTCTTTGCCGAGGTCGCCGAGCTCTGCGTCTCGGCGCATTTCCTGGTCGACCGCCGCGGGCGCCTCACGCAGTACGTGAGCTGTGACCGGCGCGCCTGGCACGCCGGCGTCTCCGAGTGGTGCGGCCGCGACAACTGCAACGATTTCAGCATCGGCATCGAGCTCGAGGGCACGGACCACACCCCCTACAGCGACGCGCAGTACACGGCACTGGGCGCCCTGGTGCCGGCGCTCTGCGCGGCCTACCCCTCGCTCGACCCGTCGCGCATCACCGGCCACAGCGACATCGCCCCGGGCCGCAAGTCGGATCCGGGGCCGGCCTTCGACTGGCCGCGCCTCGACGGGCTCCTGGCCGGGGTCGGCGCGTGAACTTCCTCGCCCTCATCGTTGCCCTGGCCCTGCAGCAGTTCGCGGGTCCGCACGCGCCCTGGCACCGCGACGGCTGGTTCACCGGCTGGTGGCAGTGGCTCGAGGCGCGGGGGGCGTCCCCGGTGCTTGCCGCAACGGCGGCCGTGCTCGTCCCTTCGATGGCAGCGCTCTGGCTGCTGGCCGTGATCGGGGGCTGGCTGTTCGGCCTCGTCGGCCTGGCGGCGGCGGTGCTGCTGCTTCTCTACGCCCTCGGGCGCGGGGACTTCAACGGCCTGGTCGCGGATCTCCGGGCCCATTGCGGGGCCGGCGATGGCGAGGCGGCCTGGCTCACGGCGGTGGCGGTGCTGCCGCAACTGGACGCCGACGGTGACGGGGGCGGCCGCTCGCCCGACGAGGAGCTGCGCGCGGCGCTGGTCTACGAGGCCTGCCAGCGCTGGTATGCACCGGTGTTCTTCTTTGTGCTCGCCGGGCCGGCGGCGGCCTTCGCCTACCGGCTCCTGCAGTTCGCGGCGGTGCGCAGTGCGCCGGCGCGGCGGGCGCTGTTCTTCGCGGACTGGGCGCCGGCCCGGCTGCTCGCGCTCACCTTTGCCGTCACCGGTGACTTCGCCGCGGCGTCGCGCGCCCTGGGCAGCGGCGAAGAGCCGGCCGCGGCCGTGCTTGCCGCCACGGCCCGCCGGGCGCTGGGCACTGCCGCGGCCCCGCCCGGTGCGGCGGCCACGCAGCTCGCCCTGGAACTGGGCGCGCTCGAGCGCCTGCTGGCGCGCAGCGCCGGCGCCTGGCTGGTCGTCCTCTCACTCGGCTACCTGCTGCTTTAGACGGGGCCGGTTTCGCCAAGTGTGACCGCCGTGACAGCGCGGCCAGGCGACCTTTGCTACGTTCGATCAGACGTGCTTGCCAATGGGCAGCGCCCATGATCACAACCGACGACGAGGAAACGCTTCCCCCTGCCGCCCGCAGCAGCGCCCGCGCGGGGTCGCAGCGCGGTGTGAATGCCGGCGCGGCTACAGCGCGATGGACTACCACATCGCGGAGCCGTCGACTTGATA
>CAYTJQ010000005.1:70178-85894 GCA_964438205.1 uncultured Alteromonadaceae bacterium | reverse complement strand
GCCGGCGCGGCTACAGCGCGATGGACTACCACATCGCGGAGCCGTCGACTTGATAGTGTACGCAACTTGCGTATATTGCGAGTTGGAGTTCAGGAGACGAAGGTCATGAAGCAAAAGCGCAAGTTGTTCGATGAACTGATGGACGGCGTCGACGCCATGCAGCAGCAACGCGAGGGAAAAATCACCCTGCGTTCGCATGAGATCGAGGATCTGCCCCCACTCGAGGTCGACGCGGATCTCATCCGCGACACGCGCGAACGTATGCACGTCTCCCGTGCCGTGTTTGCCCGCCGCCTCCGCGTATCGACGCGTACACTCGAAAACTGGGAGCAAGGAAGGGCGCGGCCCAACGCCCAGGCAGCGGCATTGATTCTGATGGTGAGGAAGTTTCCCGATACGCTGGAGAAACTCAGCGAGTTGGGCAACCGGGCTGCATGAAGGTATGGGATTGAGCGAGGGACTCCAGCGGGGAGAGCGACTTGACTCGCACGCCGGCCGGTTTCACCAATTGTGACCGCCGTCACAGCACGGCCACGCTCCCTTTGCTAAATTGGAGTAGACGTGCTTCCCAATGGGCGCCGTCCATGACCACAACCGGTGACGAGGATACGCTCCCCCTGCCGCCCGCGGCGGCGCCCGCGCGGGGTGGCGCCGAGGCGTGTCTGCTGCTCACCGTGATCTTCCACCCGGAGAGCGAGCGCATCGGCGCGCGGGCCTGGCGGCCGGTGCGCGACAGCGGCAACTGCCTGCAGCTCGGCCGCGGCGAACCCGGCTTCGCGGGCCCCGGCGGCGGGCCGGTCCGCGGCCTCGAGGACCGCTATATCAGCCGGCAGGCCCTGACGGTGCGCGGCGGCGGTGACCGCTGGCTGCTCGAGCGGCCGCGGGGCAGCAGCCGTTGCCGCGTCGACGGGGAGGAACTGTTTGCCGGCCTGCAGGTGGACGCGGCCGCGCTGCGCCGCGGCCTGCGCCTGCTCCTCGGCGGCGGCGTGCTGCTGCTCCTGCGCCTGGCCCCGCTGGCGGAGGCGGAAGAGCCAGCGGCGCCCGCGGTGGCGGGGCTCCTCGGCGACAGCGGGTACCTGCGGGCCCTGCGGCGGCAGGTGCTGCGCGTGGCGCGGAGTGAAGGCGACGTGCTGCTCTCGGGTCCGACCGGCACCGGCAAGGAGTTGCTCGCCCGCGCGCTGCACGAGGCCAGCCCGCGCCGGGCCGGGCCACTGGTCAGCGTGAACGTGGCGGCCATTCCCGCCGAGCTCGCCGCCGCCCAGCTCTTCGGCACAGCCCGCGGGGCCTTTACCGGCGCCGAGCGGGACCGGCGCGGCTACTTCGAGCAGGCCGCCGGCGGCACGCTCTTCCTCGACGAGATCGGCGACGCGCCGGCCTCGCTGCAACCGCAGCTCCTGCGCGCCCTGGAGCAGCGCGAAGTCCAGGTCGTCGGCGGGCCGATTCGCGAGATCGACCTGCGCGTGGTGTCCGCGACCGATGCGCCCATCGACGATGCGGGCGCGAGCTTCAGCCGCGCGCTCCGTCACCGCCTTGCCGCGCTGGAAATCCGCCTGCGTCCGCTGGCGGCACACCGGGAGGATATCGGCCTGCTGGCCCGCCACTACCTCGCCCTGGCCTTCGAGACCGCGGGGCGCCCCGTCCCCTGGGCTGACGGCTCGCGGGACCCGTGCCAGCTCATCCGCTGCGCGGAGCTGTTCGATGCGCTGCTCGCCTGCCACTGGCCGGGGAACATCCGCGAGCTCGCGAACCTGTGCCGGGAACTGGCGGTCGCCTGCCCCGATGACCTCTCCCTCCCCGCATCCCTGGCCCGTCGCCTGGCAGCGCCGCCGCCGGCGGGCGAGGTCGTCGAGGCTGCGCGTGACGCGATCTCCGAGACGGCTTTCGCCGAGGCCTGGGCGGCGAACGATTACGAGGTGGCGCGGGTCGCCCGGGTCCTGAACATGTCCCGGGGTGCCGTGTACCGTCGGGTGCGCGAGCTACCCGGCTGCCGCCTCGCCGGCGACATCCCCCGCGACGAGCTGCAGGCGGCGCTGGAGGCATCGGGCGGCGACGTCGCCGCCGCGGCGCGAACCCTTTGCGTCTCCCACGCGGGCCTCCGCGCCCGGCTGCGCGTTGCCGGGGAGCGGGTGGCGGAAGACGCCTGAGCTCCCGTGGCCCGCGTCGGTCCCTACCGGGTCATCCGCGCGCTCGGCAGCGGTGGCGAGGGGTCCGTGCTCCTCGCCTTCGACCCGCGGCTCCGGCGCCATGTCGCCCTGAAGCATCACCGGCTGCCGGCGGCGCGGCTCGCGCGGCGCCGGGCGCTCGAGGAGGCGCGCCGCTGCGCGGCCATCGACCATCCGCGGGTGCCGCGGGTCTTCGACCTGCTCGCCGCGGGCCGGGAGCTGCTGCTGGTCTTTCAATACGTGCCCGGCTGCGACCTCGAGGCCGCGCTCCGCGGGCGCCGCCTGTCGCCGACAACCGCCCTCGCCCTCGCCGCGGACGTCGCGGCGGCGCTGGCCGCCGCGCACCGCCAGGGCATCGTGCACGGCGACCTGAAGGCGGGAAACGTGCTCATCGACGAGGGTGGCCGCGCGCTGCTCACCGACTTCGGCGTGGCCGTGGCGGTGGCGGAAAAACCGGCGGCGGTGAGCGCCACGGCCTGGACGCCCGAGCACCTGCGCGGTGAGGGCCTGGATGCCCGCTCCGACCTCTTCGCCCTCGGGCGCCTGCTCTACCGGCTGCTGACCGGGTTCGACCCGTTCGCGGGGACGGAGGCCGGGGAGCGCATCCTGCGCGGGGAATTCCCGCCCCTCGGGCCGGCGCTGCCCCCGGCCCTCGCCGAGCTCCTGGCCGCGCTGCTGGCCGCGGACCCGGCGGCACGACCACCCACCGCCGGTGTCGTGCGGCGGCAGCTCCGGACGCTGGCACGGGAGCTGGCGGTACCGGGGCACGCCGTGGCGCGGGAGCTGGCCGATGCCTTTCAGCGCCCGGCCCCGGCGGAACCACCGCCCCTGCCCGCGGCCCTCGGCGCCGCCTCCCGGCGCCGGGCGCGGCGCGAGGCGCTCGCCCGCTGGCTGCGGCGGCCGGCGGTCCGGGTCGCGTCGGTTGCCGCCGCTTCTGTCCTCATCGCCGGCCTGGTCTGGGCCGGCAGCTGGCGGCTGGCTGCGGGGCCTCCCTGCCTCGCCCTGGCGCCGCCGCGGGTGAGTATCGAGCCGGGCACGGACCTCGAGGCGGGCATCAGCCGCGACTGGCTGCAGGCCGAGTTCGCCGCGGCGCTGCGGGCACGCGGCGCCCTGGAGCTCACCGGCGAACAGGTGCCCGGCGGGCGCTGGCTGCTCACGGGGGAGGGCCGCCAGCTGCACTGCCGCCCGCAGGCGCGCCTGCGCCTGTCCCTCGACTGCCGGCGTGCGCTCTGCCTGCTCGGGCTGGACGGCGCGGCGGGCCACGAGGCCCTGTTCCCGGATGCGGACATCGGCCACTGGCGGCTGGCGGTGCGGCGTCTCGCCGCGCACCGGCTGCGAGCGGACTAGTGCCGGCTGCTGACGCTCACGACCACCTGCATGTGCGAGAAAGCTCGTTCATCACCGACGTAACTGCCGGTGACCGGCATGGTCTGGCTGATATCGCGAGCCATGGCGACCGGTATGAGGTTGTGGCCGCCGACGGTCTGGTTGGTGGGGTCAAAGGTGATCCAGCCGGCACCGGGCACATACACGTCGGCCCAGGCATGGGTCGAGCCGGAGCCCGACGAACCCGTCGCCGCGGCGTGGGGATCGTAGAGGTAGCCGGAGACAATCCGGGCGCCAAAGCCCAGGCTTCGAACCGCATCGACGAAGAGCACCGCGAAATCGCGGCAGGACCCGCTGCGACAGGCCAGCGTCTGCACCGGCGTCTGGGTATGCTCGTCGTCGCGAACCCCGTAGGTCATCCCGGCCGCCGCACCGGCTGCAATGTTCTTCAGCAGGCTGAGCGTGTCGCAGCCCTTTCCGTCGACGAAGCTCCTGGCCCAGGCGAGCAACTGACCCGATGAATCGAGATAGCTCTGCAGCCGCAGTGCGCCAAGATCCGTCATTTCCTCCCGGGTCAGCAGGAACGGATAGCTTGCCGCTGATGCGGCGATGTCGAATACCGGCCACTGGTCGACGTCCAGCGTGAGCTCGGCCGAACTCTCTATCACCAGGGTGTCCGATGCGCCGGAAAATACCGCGGTGGCGACCGTGTTGTCCTGGACATCGTGCGCCCAGGTCAGCTGCGCTGCCGGTGTGCACTGCACGTCGTGCGCCAGCAGCCGCAGGTTGCGGTTCTCGCGCGGTCGCAGCATCAACCGGTGCGGCCCGAAGCGCACCTTGTCGTGGTAGTGGTAACTCGTTCGGTGATGAATGGACAGCGTTTCCATGCGGCTATCGGCTGGCAACCGGCGCCCTTGCCGGCATTCTCACCGGGCGGCGGTGCTCAGCGGCTGTCATGAATGATCAGGCACCTCTCCGCCTGGCTGACCCGCTTCACTATGCTCCGCGTCGTCCTGCTGCGACCTGTCCCGGCGCTGTTCCGATCGCTGTTGAAGCTTGTCTTCCCGCTTCTTCTTCTTGGCAAGCTCTCTCTGACGCTTTTCGAACGAGTAGTTTTTCCTGGCCATCGGCAGCTCCGTCAATGTCGCTAAGCGCGTGGACGCTCGCCGCCCGCGCGCTGCCAGGGGGTTCGGGAACCAAAGCGGGTTCCCGAAGCCCCCTGGCTGTTGTGCAAGTGCGGCCGTTCCAATCGGCCATCATGAGCCGAAGCGCGTGCCGGCGGATTCGACGCGAAGTGCGCGGGGCAGATCGATCTTTACCTGGAGGCTTCAAGACTGCGTGCCGGATCAACTGGCAGCAAATGGAGCAAGTAAATAGAGAGCAAACGCTCGAGCTTCAGCCAAGCTACCGTGAATCGGAGCGCCAGTCCAGCGGATTCTTCCCGGCCCGGTCGGCCCGCGGATCCCTCAGGCAAGGGGACTGCCGCCGGCATCGCGGCGTGCGCCCGGGGGGTGCAGGGCCCGGACCCGCTCGAGGAGTGCGCTGTGGCGGGGCAGGTGGCCGCCCTGGGCCGCGCAGCGGGCAACGAGGAAGCCGTTGATGTAGTCGACTTCCGTTTCCCGCCCGGCGAGCCGGTCTGCGAGCATGGACGAGCGGTTGCCGGCGGTGGCGCGCAGTACGCTCGCCACGGTGCGCGGCAGCGCGGCGGCCAGCTGCGGCCGCCCCAGGGCCCGCAGCGCGGCGACCGTTTCCAGGCACAGCGCGTCGCAGTCCCGGCGCGCGGCCGGATCCGTCAGCAGGGCGCCGTTGCGACAGCCGTGCAGCGCCGTGATGCCGTTGATGACGCAGTTCACGGCCAGCTTCTCCCAGAGCGCCTGCTCGATGGCGGCGTCCCAGGTGACCCGGGGCAGCCGGCCCGGGCCGGCAGTGAACCAGCGTGGCGGCCGGGCCTCGCCGGCCGGGTTGCCGATGCGCGTCCAGCCCGTGCCGGCGTGCACCGTGACGGTCCCGCTCTCCCGGTAGGCGCCCTCGCTGGTCACCCCGCGGTACAGGGGCCGGCCGCCCAGGCAGGGCGCCAGCGCCTCGCGGTAGCCGCGCCCGTTGGCCAGCACCACCACGACCGCCTCGGGCGCGAGCCGCGGCGCCAGCGCGGTGACCGCGGCGCTGACCGCCGGCGCCTTCACCGCGACCAGCAGCCGCTCGACCGCGCCCGCCGAAGCCGGGCCCTCCAGGGGAAAGCACCGCTCGCTGTCCCCGGCCGCGTTGCGCAGCGTGTGCACGAGGGAGGGGGTGCCTTGCGCCCGGCCGACGAGAACGACCGGGATGCCCGCCGCGGTGAGCCGGTGGGCGAAGAGCGTGCCCATGGCGCCGGCGCCGAGGATGTGCCAGGGCGTGGCGGTGGCGTCAGTCATCGGCGGTCTCGAGGGCGCGGGTCACGGCCCGCCAGTCTACCGCGTCATCGCGGCCGTGGAGCGCATACCAGAGGGCGTCGAGGTAGGGGAGCAGTGCCGCCGCGGCCGCCAGGGCGCCATGCTCTTCGCCCGTGGGCGGCCGCCCCAGGTAGGCCTCGACCGCGGCGGCGCTGCCACCGGCCGCGCGGGCCAGGTCGAGCCAGCGGTTGCCGAGGGCGGCATACTCCCAGTCGATGGCCAGCAGCCGGCCGCGGTGACGCAGGCAGTTCGCGGCCGTCAGGTCGTTGTGGCACAGCACCGGGGCGTCGCCGGGGACGACGAGCGCAGTACAGCGTTCCCTGGCCCGGGCCGGCAGCGCCGACGGTACCAGGCCGGCACGCGCCTCGCAGGCCTCGAGGTAGGCCGCCGGCAGCAGGCGCCGCGCCGGCACCCTCAGCGCATGGATGGCGCGTAGCAGCCGGGCGCGGGCCACGGCATCCGCCGGGTCCGGGCCCTCGCCGTCGTCGCCGAGATAGTCGCTGACCAGGAAGTCCGCTTCGCCGAAACGCGGCTTCGGTGCGAGCCCCGCGGCGGCTGCCGCATCCTGCAGCGCGACTTCTTCGGCGCGGTCCAGCCCCGGCGCCGCCGGGTCGACGCCATCGAGCCGGAGCACCAGCCGGCGATCGCCCCAGGCGACCAGCCAGCTCTCGTTACTCTCGCCACCGGGGAGCCGCCGCAGCGCCCGGGGTTCCCCCGGGGGCCGCGGTTCGAGTGCCCAGGCCCGGCAGGTCGCGAGCGCCGCAGCGAGGCGGGACACTAGAACCGGTAGGCGAGGCTCGCGCCGACAACGCGCGGTTCGCCGTACTGGTAGTAGGGCTCGACGGCGTAGCCCTTGCGCGGGTCGTTGCCGAAGCTGCCGAAGCCGCGGATCGCGTAGTCCTCGTCGCCGAGGTTGCGCACCCACAGGGACGCGTCCCAGTGCGCCGTGCGCAGGCCGCCGCGCAGGTGGAACAGGTCGTAGGCGCCGGCACGCGCGGCGTGCCGGTCCGAGAAGTAGAACCCGTCCTTGCCCTCGGCCTCGGCGCGCAGGTACCAGCCGCCGGGCGAGGTCCAGGTCATGCCCGCGGCGTACTGGTAGTTCGGCGCATGGGCCTGGTCGCGTCCGTCGAGGTCGTCACCGCCGGCATTCACGTAGTCGTCGAAGGTCGCGTCGAGCAGGCCGATGCTGGCGAAGAGGGCGAGGCTGTCCGTCGGCCGCCAGTCGATTTCCCACTCGAGGCCGAGGTTGCTGCCGGAGGCGGCGTTGTCCGTGTAGTCGATGAACGCCGTGCTGCCGTCCGGCCGCGGCAGCACCAGCGAGCCGCGCACCTGCTGGTCGCGCCGGTCCATGAAGAACAGCGCGAGGCGGCTCGAGAGACGGCCGTCCGCGAGCAGCGCCTTGTGGCCGAGCTCGTAGTTCCAGAGCAGTTCCTGGTCGAAGGTCGTGTTCGCCGCGAGGACGGCGGCGCCGTCACCCACGGAGTCCGGGTCCGTGGCCAGCACCCCGGCGTTGACGCCGCCGGCGCGGTAGCCGCGGGAGACGCTGGCGTAGACGAGGCCGCCTGCAGCGAGGTCCCAGGCCAGTACGACCTTGCCGCCCCAGAGATCGTCCGAGGGTCTCGTGTCGACGCCGTTGCTGTCGCCGTAGTCCATGGCTCGGTGGGCCAGGCGCAGCCCCGTGCTCAGGGTGAGCGCCTCGCCGAGGGTGATGTCGAGCTGGCCGTAGGCCGCGGCCGTGCGCGCCTCGAAGCGGCTGTGGAAATCGCTGGCGAGGTAGGTGTAGCGGCGGCGCAGTGTCTCGTCGTCGCGCAGGCCGTAGAGGCCCGCGACCCAGTCCGTGGAGCGGCCGAAGAGCGTCAGCGGCTGCCGCGAGGACAGGCGCAGCTCGGCGCTGACGCTGTCGCGGTCGCGCCGGTACTCGTCGAAGGAGCTGTATTCCAGCGCCGGGGCGATACCGACGTAGGCCCAGTCCTCGTCGTAGGCGTAGGTCGTGTCCGTGTCGGCGGCGCTTAGGAAGGTCTCGAGGTCGACCGCGTCCCCCTCCCGGTGCCACTGCAGGCTGCCGGCGACGGCCTCGAGGGTGTCGCGACCGGGCTGGTCCGAGAGCGTGGTCCGGGTGTTGTCGAGGGAGAAGGCGTCGTAGCCGTTGTTCACGTCGACGGCGAACAGGTGCAGGTCGACGGTGTTGCGGGCGTCCGGCAGCCAGCGCAGCTTGGCGCTGCCGCTCGTCTCGTCGCGTTCGTTGGTGTCGTCGCGGCCCAGCCAGGCGTTGTCCAGGTAGCCGTCGCTGACGTTCTGGCCGAGGCTCAGGCGGTAGCGCAGCGTGTCCGTGAGGGGGCCGGTGAGGGTGGCGCCGAGGGTGCGCGTGTCGTAGTCGGCGGCGCTCACCTCGACGCGGCCGCCGGTTTCCGCCGCGGGGGCCGCCGTCTGCAGGTTGATCAGGCCGGCCAGCGCGTTGGCACCGTGCAGCGTGCCCTGGGGGCCGCGCAGCACTTCCACCTGCTCCACGTCGAAGAGCAGCGCGGCGGTACCCAGGCCGGAGAAGTCGACGCCGTCGATGCGCAGGCCCACGGAGGGGTTCAGCGGCTCGACGAACTGCGAGCGCTCGCCGATGCCGCGAACCTGGTAAAAGCGGGCGCGGGAACTGCCGCCGGCGAAGTTGACGTTGGGCGCGAGGTTGAGGACGTCCTCCAGGTGCCGCGCCGCACGCTGGCGGATGGTCGTGCGATCGACGACGCTGGTGCTGGCGCCCTGGTCGAGGAGCGGGGTCTCGCGGAGCTCCGCGGTGACCACGATCTCCTCGATCGGCGCTGCCCCGGCAGCGGCTGAGGCAAGGGCCAGGCAGGCCAGGGTAAACAGGCCGGGACGGGTCGTGGTGGCGGGGTGGTTCATGGGTCTCCTCCCTCGGGCGGCGGGGGAGGGCGGCCACGGCGGGCCAGCGACACCATCCCTACGCCGGTATTGTCCGGTTCAGGTTCGAAGGGTTCGCTCGCTTGAGCGTCTCAGGCCGGGGCCACCCCTTGGCAGGCGCCGAGTATACGGCCCTGCGAACGGCGGTGTAAACTCACCGCATCCGACAGTGAGGGCCAGGGCGTGGCAGAAGCGAACGGGGGGGAAGGCCAGCAGCCTGCCGCGCAGCGCGGCACGGAGCGCGTGAGCGTCGAGCGCGACCTCCTGGAACAGGTGCTCTATGCCCATCACCGGCTGCAGGGGAAGCTGGACCTCGGCCTCCTCGTTGATTTCCTTACCGTGGAGCTGCCGCAGCGCCTCGGCCTGCCCGCGGCGGAGCTCCAGCTAGCGGACCCGGACGGCGAGCTCGGCGCGCTGCTCCCGGACCGCCTCGTCGGTCAGCGCTGCCTCCGTCTCGGCGTCGATCCCTTCGACCTCGAGAGCCTCTACGTGGCCGTGCCGCAGGTCGAGGTGGTGGAGTTCGGTGACGAGCGCATGTTCCGTCTCCTGGCCTGGGACGACAAGGCCGGCGGCGCGGTGCTGATGCCCCTGATCGAGGCCGGGCACCTCGTGGGCAGCTACCACTGGGGCCTGAGCTCGCCGCGCTGGGAGGCGGAGCGCGCCGACTACGAGCTCCTGCGCAGCCTCACCCAGTCCGTCTCCGCCGCCTTCGTGCGCGTGCGCCAGCACCAGCAGGCGGACCAGTTCACGCTGCTGGACCCGGTCACCGGCGTCAGCAACCACCGCGGCTTCCGCCGTGCCCTCGGCCGCGAGCTCGCCCGCGCCGGGCGTTTCGCCCAGCCCGTCAGCCTCCTGTTTCTCAGCCTCGACGAGCAGGCCGACCTTTGCAGCCACTACGGCGAGGCGGCCTGCCGCTTCGCCCTGAAGCGCGTGATGCAGCGCCTGAGCTCGGACCTGCGCGAGAGCGACTCCATCTCCCGCATCGCCGAAGACAAGTTCGCGGTGCTGCTGCCGGCCTGCAGCGAACACCACGGCCACGATATCGCCGAGCGCATGTGTCGTGATGTGGAGGACTTCGCCATCGACGACGGCCGCGGCGGGGCGCTCTATTCCACGCTCAGCATCGGGGTGGTGACCTGGACACCGGACACTCTCCCCGCGGACAACCTCGAGCGCCTGTCGGTACTGCTGCAGGCCGAGGCGGAAACCGCGCTCGCCCAGTCCGTGCTCGCCGGCGGCAACCGCGTCTCCATCGCCCGCCTCGGCGCCCTGATGGTCTGAGCGCACTTTCCCCCGGGCTGCTCCCGGGGCTGCCGTGAGGCCGCCGGGCGGCCGTGCTATCATCTTTGCCGCGACGTCCGGCCCCGGAGGGATCCCGAGCCGTGCAACTGCTGTTCGTGTTGCTGCTGCTGTTTGCTGCCCTCGCCCTGCTGGTGACGCTGGGCGAGCGCTACGCGCGCCCGCCGAGCCCGGGCCAGCTGGCCCGGCTGCGGCGCTGGCTGCTGCCGCTGGTGGGCGCCCTGCTGGTGCTGTCGCTCGTTGACTACTACTGGGCCTGAGGGCCCGCGCGATGCCGGCCCCATGGCCCGAAGACGGCCCGGAGCCGGCCCGGACAAGGATCTGCCAACATGACCGAACAAAAAGCCACCAACGTGCACTGGCACGAGGGCGACATCGGCCGCGCCGAGCGCGGCGAGCTGCTGGGCCACGGCGGCGCCACGATCTGGTTCACCGGCCTCTCGGGCAGCGGCAAGAGCACCGTGGCGGTGGCCCTCGAGGGCGTGCTCCACGAACTGGGCGTGCTCGCCTACCGCCTCGACGGCGACAACGTGCGCCTCGGCATCAACCGCAACCTGGGCTTCAGCGCCGAGGACCGGGCCGAGAACATCCGCCGCGTCGGCGAGGTCGCCAAGCTGTTCGTGGACTGCGGCGCGATCGCGCTGAGCTCCTTCATCAGCCCCTACGCCGTCGACCGGGACAAGGTCCGCGCCCTGCACGAGGAGGCGGGCCTGCCGTTCATCGAGGTCTTCGTCGACTGCTCCCTCGAGGCCGCCGAGGCCCGGGACCCGAAGGGCCTGTACAAGAAGGCCCGGGCCGGCGAGATCAAGAACTTCACCGGCATCGACGACCCCTACGAGGCGCCGGTGAACCCGGAGCTCCACCTGCGCTCGGACCAGCAGTCGCTGGAGGAGGAGGTGGACGCGATCCTGGCGCTGCTGCGCGAGCGCGCGATCATTCCCGCTGCCTGACGCCACCTGAACAAGCACCGGCCCGTCCAACGACCCCGCATCCGCCAAGGAGACCGACCATGATCAAGCCCCATGGCTCCCAGGAACTGAACCCGCGCTACGTCGCCGACCCCGCGGCGCGCGCCGCCCTCGCCGAGGAGGCCGAGGGCCTGCCGAGCCTCCTGCTCAACTCCGCCGCCGCCGCCAACGCGGTGATGCTCGGTGCCGGCTACTTCAGCCCGCTGCCGGGCTACATGAACCTCGCGGACGCCCTGTCCGTCGCGGACTCCATGCGCACCGGCGACGGCCTGTTCTGGCCCGTCCCCATCGTCAACTTCACCGATGACGACTCGGTCGAGGCCGGCGCCCGCATCGCCCTGCGCGACCCCAACGTCGAGGGCAACCCGGTACTCGCGGTGATGGACGTGACCGCGGCGGAACCGGTGACCGACGAGCAGGTGGACGCCATGGCGTCGAAGATCTTCCGCACCCTGGACCCGGAGCACCCGGGCGTGGCGACCTTCACGTCCCTGGGCCGCTGGCTGCTGTCCGGCCCGATCCAGGTGCTGAACTTCTCCTACTTCGAGACCGACTTTCCCGACACCTTCCGCACGGCGGTGCAGATCCGCGACGAGATCGCCGCGCGCGGCTGGGAGAAGGTCGTGGCCTTCCAGACCCGCAACCCGATGCACCGGGCCCACGAGGAACTCTGCCGCATGGCCATGCAGGACCTCGGCGCGGACGGCATCCTGGTGCACATGCTCCTCGGCAAACTGAAGCCGGGCGATATCCCCGCGGACGTGCGCGACGCGGCGATCCGCAAGATGGTCGAGGTGTATTTCCCGGAGAACACGGTGATGATCACCGGCTACGGCTTCGACATGCTCTACGCGGGCCCCCGGGAGGCCGTGCTGCACGCCGTGTTCCGCCAGAACTGCGGCTGCACGCACCTCATCGTCGGTCGCGACCACGCCGGCGTCGGCGATTATTACGGTGGCTTCGATGCGCAGGCGATCTTCGATGACGAGGTGCCCGCGGGGGCCCTGGAGCTGGAGATCTACCGCGCCGATCACACGGCCTACAGCAAGAAGCTCGACCGGGTGGTGATGATGCGTGACGCCCCGGACCACGCGAAGGAGGACTTCGTGCTGCTCTCGGGCACCGCCGTGCGCGACATGCTCAGCCGCGGCGAAGCGCCGCCGCCGGAGTTCTCCCGCCCGGAAGTGGCGCAGATTCTCATGGACTACTACCGCTCGACGGTTTCCTGAGCCGGGAGGCGCCAGCGGGAAGCGGTTCTTCTCACGCTTCCGGGGCAAGTTTACGATCCCGGGGCAAGTGCGGGATCCAGCGCGGTTGCCCCGCTTTTCACAATAGTGTCACAATTTTGCCATTCAATGGGCACCCCCGCGGGTGCTTCCTGCGGAAGGCATCGCCGTGCTCGCGGCCGGTGCGATGCAGGTGAAGGTCCGGAGGACATGCGTGCCGCAAGCGTGGCGGGAAACCCTGGCGGCCGGCCTGGCCGGTGCCGGTCAGCGGGGCCAGGGCCTGGTGCTGTTCTGGTCCCGGCCGGAGCGGCTGCGACGCCTGCAGGCGGGTCTCCTGGTGCTTCTGGCAGCCTGGGCCTGCCTCTCCCTGGCCCGTCTCGGCTGGTCCTTCCTGCCCGCCCCTGACACCCCCATGCCCCCCGCGGAGCAGCTGGTCAACCCGGCCCGCCGCGCCGCCGCTCCGACCGCCGGGCCCGCGGTGGATATCGAGGCGGCCATCGGCTGGCACCTGTTCGGCGAGGCCGGTGCCCTGAGCGAGGAGGCCCTCGCCGAGCTCGCCCTGCAGCAGACGACCGCGAAACCGAAGGCCGGTATCGAGGAAGGCGCCCGCGAGACGCGCCTCGCCCTGACGCTCACCGGCATCGTCGCCACGGACGAGGACGGCCTCGGCTTCGCCATGATCGAGCACCGCGGCACCGAGGCGGTCTACGCCGTCGGCGACGAGCTGCCGGCCGGCCGGCGCGTGCTGCTGGCCAAGGTGATGCCGCAGCGGGTGGTGCTGGACAATGGCGGCACCTATGAGCTGCTGACCCTGTTCGACGACAGCGAGCTGGACGGCCAGCTCGCCGGCGCCGGCGCTCGGACCGGCACGGGGGCAGGGCCGGCAAGGGAAGAGGCTGCGGAAGCCGCGGATGAGGCGCCGGACGCCGAGGCGGTCAGCGCGGGCCCCGGGGCCACGGATCTCGCCGCACAATACCGCGAGCGTCTGTACAATGACCCGCAATCCCTGGCCGACGTGGTGCGTATCACCGCCGTGCGCCAGGGCGACCAGCTCGTCGGCTACCGGGTGAGCCCCGGCCGTGCCGGCGAGGACTTCGCCGCCCTGGGCTTCGAGCCCGGGGATATCGTCACCGGGGTGAACGGCCTCTCGCTGACGGACCCGGCGAACACGGTCCGCCTCTACCAGGCCATGCGCGAGGCCCGGGAGGCGGTTTTCGACCTGACGCGCGACGGCGAAGCGCTGTCGCTCAGCGTGCGGCTCGCCGCCGCCGGAGACACCGATTGATGCGACGCCTGCCCCGCCTGCTCGTCCTGCTCCTCGCCTTCAGCCTGAGCTGCGCCCGCGCGCCCGGCGTCGCCGCGCAGGATTTCACCGTCAACCTCAAGGAGACGGATATCCAGGAGCTGATCAAGTTCGTGTCCGAGGTCACCGGCACGACGATCGTCGTGGACCCGGCGGTGAAGGGCAAGGTCAAGGTCGTGTCGGCGCGCCCGGTGAGCCGCGCCGAGCTCTACGACCTGTTCCTGTCGATCCTCGACGTGCACGGCTACACGGCCGTGCGCTCCGGCGAGGTGGTCCGCGTGATCCAGTCGAAAGACGCGCGCTCCGCGTCGCTGCCGGTGGAGGACGGGAGCCGCCGCGTGTCCGACGAGTACGTCACTCAGGTGATCCGCCTGGACAACATCTCCGCCGCCAAGCTCATTCCCGTGCTCCGGCCCCTGGTGCCGCAGCAGGCGCACATGGCCGCCTACGCGCCGAGCAACGCCATCATCATCTCGGACACGGCGGCCAATATCCGCCGCATGGTCGATATCATCGAGCGCATGGACCGCTCGGCGACGGCGGAGACGGAAGTCCTCGCCCTCAAGTATGCGAATGCCAGCGACGTCGTGAGCATGCTCGAGAAGCTCAATGACCCGTCGCAGAAGCAGGCCGGCGAGGCGGAACCGGAGGTGCTGCTGATACCGGACCAGCGCACCAACAGCGTGCTGGTCAACGGCGACGAGATCCAGCGCGCGCGCATCCGCCGCCTCATCGGCTACCTCGACACGCCGCTCGAGCAGACCGGCAACGTCAAGGTCATGTACCTCGAGTACGCCCAGGCCACCGAGGTTTCCGAGGTGCTGACCCGCGTCATGCAGAACATCAGCCGCCTCGACAGCGCGGACGGCAAGGGCGGCGGCCGCGCGAGCGAGGCCACGATCGAGGCGGACGAGGGCACCAACAGCCTGATCATCACCGCGGACCCGAACCAGATGGCGGCGCTGGAGTCGGTGATCCACCGCCTCGACATCCGCCGCGCCCAGGTGCTGGTGGAGGCGATCATCGTCGAGATGGAGATCACCGACGGCGCCGACCTCGGCCTGCAGTGGCTCTTCGCCAACGAGGACGGCGCCTTCGGCAGCAACGTCAACACCGACGATGCCCGCGCCAGGAACATCGCCAATGCCATCCTCAACCCGGACAACCCGGATGCGGAGCCGCTCGCCACTACCGGTGACTTCGACGTCGGCGCGCTCGCCGGCGCGCTGGCCCAGTCCCCGGGCATGACCCTGGGCTGGGGCGTCGTCGATGACAATCTCAGCATGACGGTCATCCTCAACGCCCTGCGCGAGCGCACCAACGCCAACATTCTTTCCACGCCGTCGCTGCTCACCCTCGACAACCAGGAGGCCTACATCACGGTCGGCCAGAACGTGCCCTTCGTCACCGGCTCCTTCACCAATACGGGCACGGCGAACGGCGCGCAGAACCCGTTCCAGACCATCGAGCGCGAGAACGTCGGCATCACGCTGTCCGTGAAACCGCACATCAACGAGGGCGACGCGGTGGTGCTGGACATCGAGCAGGAGGTGTCCAGCCTGACCGGGCTCACCGGCGCCCAGGCCATGGCGTCCGACCTGATCACCAACGAGCGCAAGGTGCAGACCAAGGTGCTGGCCGAGGACGGGCGCATCGTCGTCCTCGGCGGCCTGATCAAGGACGACGTGCAGGACGCCCAGCAGAAGGTGCCGATCCTCGGCGACATCCCGCTGCTCGGCCGCCTGTTCCGCAACGACTCGATCAACGTGACCAAGACCAACCTGCTGATCTTCATCCGGCCGACGATCATCCGCGACGGTGCGGCGCTCGAGGGCGCCACGGCCCTCAAGTACCGGCAGATCCGCCAGCGCCAGCTCGAGCGCCGCGAGCAGGGCCTCATGTTCCTCGACGACGGCGACTTCCCGGTGCTGCCGGAGTGGGAGTCGCAGATCCGGCAGCTCGAGCAGCTCCGCGAAGAACAGGGCCGTGCGGGCGAGGGAGAAGGCGAGGGAGAGGGCGATGGTGCGCGCGATGGACAGCGCTGAGCTCGAGCTCGCCCCGGCCCCGCCGCAGGGCGGGACCGGGGCCGCGGC
>CAYTJQ010000005.1:15325-70078 GCA_964438205.1 uncultured Alteromonadaceae bacterium | reverse complement strand
GCGCTGAGCTCGAGCTCGCCCCGGCCCCGCCGCAGGGCGGGACCGGGGCCGCGGCGGCCGCGGGCGAAGACGGCGCGCCTGCCGGGCGCGCGCCGCGGCGCCTGCCCTTCGCCTTCGCCCAGCACCACCGGGTGCTCCTCGCGGACGGCGATGAGCCGGTGGTCTACCACCTCGGTACGCCGGCCTACGACGTGCTGGTGGAGCTGCGCCGGGTCATCGGCGGGCCCTTCCGCCTGCAGCCGCTGGAGGAGGCGGTGTTCCAGCAGCGGCTGAGCCAGGCCTACCAGCGCGACAACAGCGAGGCGGTGCAGATGGCCGAGGACATCAGCGCCGACGTCGATCTCGGCCGCCTCGCCGAGGAAATCCCCGATGCCGGCGACCTCATGGAGGCGGAGGACGACGCGCCGATCATCCGCCTGATCAACGCCATCCTGTCGCAGGCGGTGCGCGAGCAGGCCTCGGACATCCACATCGAGACCTTCGAGCACCGCCTCAGCGTACGCTTCCGCATCGACGGCGTGCTCAGCGAGGTGCTCACGCCGAAGCGCATGCTCGGGCCCCTGCTGGTATCGCGCCTCAAGGTCATGGCGCGCCTCGACATCGCCGAGAAGCGTGTGCCGCAGGACGGGCGCATCTCCATCCGCATCGCCGGTCACGCCGTGGATATCCGCATGTCGACGATTCCCTCGGCCTACGGCGAGCGCGTGGTGCTGCGTCTCCTCGACAAGCAGGCGGGGCAGCTGGAACTGGCCCAGCTCGGCATGCCCGGGGCCGTCATGGGCGGCTTCCGCCGGGCCCTGCACAGCCCCCACGGCATCATCCTGGTCACCGGCCCTACGGGCTCGGGCAAGACCACCACGCTCTACGCCGGCCTCGACGCGATCAACCAGACCGAGCGCAACATCCTCACCATCGAGGACCCGGTCGAGTACATGCTCCCGGGTGTGGGCCAGACGCAGGTCAACCCGAAGGTCGAGATGACCTTCGCCCGGGGCCTCCGGGCGATCCTGCGCCAGGACCCGGACGTGGTCATGGTCGGCGAGATCCGCGACCTGGAGACGGCCGAGATCGCCGTGCAGGCGTCCCTCACCGGGCACCTGGTGCTGTCGACGCTGCACACGAACACGGCCATCGGTGCGGTGACCCGGCTCCAGGACATGGGCATCGAGCCCTTCCTGCTGTCGTCGAGCCTCCTCGGCGTCATGGCGCAGCGCCTGGTGCGGGTCCTGTGCCCCGAATGCAAGGCGCCGCACGTGCTCAGCGACAGCGAGGCGGAGCTGCTGGGCGGCGAGGACTGCCGCGGCCGCAGCGTGTTCCGCCCCGTGGGCTGCGACCACTGCAAACAGAGCGGCTACCGCGGACGCATGGGCATCTACGAGCTCATCGAGGTCCGCGACCAGCTGCGGGCCATGATCCACGAGGGCGCCAGCGAGCAGGAGATGCTGCGCGAGGCGCGCCGCCAGTACCCCAGCATCGAGGACGACGGGCGCCGGCGGGTGCTCTCGGGGCACACCAGTCTCGAGGAAGTCATGCGCGTGACCGCGCTGGCCTGAGGCGCCCGTGCCCGCCTTCCGCTACCGCGCCCTCAACCCCGCCGGCAAGCTCGTGCGCGGCGTGCTCGAGGGCGACTCGGAGCGCGCCATCCGCCAGCAGCTGCGCACGCAGAGTCTGCGCCCGGTGGAGGTCAGCGCCGCCAACCGTGCGCCGTCCCGGGGCGGGAGTTCGCGGCTGCGCAAGGGGCTCGGCCTCGGGCTGGGCGGGCCCCGGGTCAGCCCGGGGGACCTGTCGCTGTTGACCCGCCAGCTCGCCACCCTGGTGCTGTCCAACCTGCCGCTCGCGGAGTGCCTGCAGGCGGCGGCGGAGCAGAGCCGCAAGGCGGGCACCAAGGCGCTGCTTCTGCAGGTGCGCTCCCGGGTGGCCGAGGGGCATACCCTGGCCTACGCGCTCGGCGAATTCCCGCAGGTGTTCAGCGAGATGTACCGGGCCATGGTCAACGCCGGCGAGCACGCCGGCTTCCTCGGCCCGGTGCTTGCGCAGCTGGCCGACTACGCCGAGCAGCGCCAGTACACGGCGCAGAAGCTGAAGATGGCGATGATCTACCCGGTGATCCTCCTCGCCGTGGCGGTGGCCGTGGTGACCGCGCTGCTCGTCTTCGTGGTGCCGGAGCTCATCGGCATCTTTGCACACAGCAACCGGGAGCTGCCGCTGCTGACCCGGGGGCTGATCGCGACCAGCGATTTCCTGGAGGCCTGGGGCCTGTGGCTGTTCCTGGCACTCGCCGGCCTCGCGGTCGGGCTGCGCCGTTTCCTGCGCGCGCCGGCGCGGCGCCGGGCCTGGCACCGCTGGCTGCTCCGGGTGCCGGGGCTGTCGCGGCTGCTGATCGCCGTCGATACGGCGCGCTTCGCCTCGACCTTGAGTATCCTCATGGCGAGCGGCGTGCCGCTCCTCGAGGCGCTGCGCATCGCGGGGCAGGTACTGTCCAACCTCGTGCTGCGCGAGGAGAGCCTGCGCGTGGCCGAGCGGGTGCAGGAGGGCGCGAGCCTGAGCAAGGCCCTCGGCCGCAGCGAGCTGTTTCCGCCGATGATGGTGCACATGGTCGCCAGCGGCGAGGCCAGCGGTGAACTCGAGACCATGCTCGAGCGCAGCGCCGCGAACCAGGAGCGGGAACTGGAGATGACCCTGGGTACGGCCATGGGGCTGTTCGAGCCGCTGATGGTGGTGGTCATGGGCGGCCTGGTACTGGTGATCGTCCTGGCGATCCTGCTGCCGATCTTTGATCTCAACACGATGGTTAGGTAAGGACGAAGGTAACGATATGAACCGACAGACGATACGGTCGCGCGGCGCGGGCTTCTCCCTCGTGGAGATCCTGGTGGTGCTGGTGATCATGGGCCTGCTCATCAGCGTGGTGGCGCCGACGGTGCTCAACCGGGCCGACGAGGCGCGGGTGCAGAAAGTGCAGGCCGACTTCAAGGCCATCGAGACGGCGCTGAAGATCTACCGCCTCGACAACTACGTCTACCCGACGACGGAGCAGGGGCTGGAAGCGCTGGTGGAGCCCAGCACCCTCGATCCGGAGCCGCGCAACTTCAAGGAGGGCGGCTACCTCGCCGAGGTCCCCGTCGACCCCTGGGGTCGGCCCTATCTCTACCTGAGCCCCGGTGAGCGCGGCGAGGTGGACATCTATACGCTTGGCGCCGACGGCCTCTCCGGCGGCGAGGGCCAGAATGCGGATATCGGTAACTGGCGCGACAAGGAGTAGTTCCGTGCGGTACCAGCGCGGCTTCAGCCTGCTGGAGATGCTCGTGGTGCTGCTGGTCGTGGTGGTGATCGTGTCGCTGGCCAGCCTCAACACGGGCAGCGGCGCCGAGGAGCGGCGCCTCGCCGAGGAAGTGCGCTTCCTCGCCGATGTCGCGGCCTACGCGCGGGACGAGGCCGCCTTCAGCGGCCGCGACCACGGCCTGCTCCTGGGCGAGGAGTTGCGCGAGGGCGAGCGGGTCACGGTGCTGCGCTTCCGCGAGCGCCGGCTCCCCGGCGAGCGCGGTGCCGGGCCGACCGGCGCGGCGCGCAGCGGGGAAAACAGCGGTCAGAACAGCGCGGGCGGCAGTGGGCCGCGGGCGCCGGTGCGCGGCGAGGAGCGGCCCTGGGCGCGGCCGGGAAGTGGCGGCGAGCTGTTCGAGCCGCTGGTCTTTCCCGCGGCCCTGGCCGTTGAACTGTCCCTCGAGGGCGTGCCGGTGGTGCTCGACCGCGGCGCGGCGGCCAACGCGGCCGACGGCGTGCCCCAGGTGATCTTCTACGCCAGCGGCGAGGCGACACCGGGGAGCCTGTCGTTCCGCCGCGCGGCGACCGGCGAGTTTCTCTGGCAGCTGCGCTGGGACCTGCTCGGCCGCATCGAGGTCACCGACGACCCGCTGGAGGCCGGCGATGCCTGAGCACCGCGCACGCGGCTTCACGCTGGTGGAGGTGCTGGTCGCCCTCGCCGTCGTGGCGCTGGCGCTGCCCGCGCTCCTCTTCGCCCTCGACCAGCAGGTGGACGGTACCGCCTACCTCCGCGACAAGTCCCTGGCGCGGCTGGTGGCGAGCAACAAGCTCACCGAGGTCCGCCTCCTCGCCGACGCCCGCGGTCAGCTCCTGCGCGGCAGCGAGAGCGGCGAGGCGCGCCTCGCCGGCCGCGACTGGTACTGGTGGCTCGACAGCGAGGGCACGGAGGTGCCGGGGTTCAACCGCGTGACCGTGCGCGTCGGCCTCGCGGCGGGGGACGGCGACAACAGCCTGGTCACGCTGGTCGGCTACCTCGACGACCCGGGAGGCGCCGATGCCGCGACGCCCTGACTCGCGGCCCGGCCGCCGCGCTCGCCGCGGCTTCACGCTGGTCGAGGTGCTGATCGCGCTCGCGGTTACCGCCTTCGTCGCCGCCGCGGCCTACGCCGGCCTCTCGGCGGTGATCGACGGCGTCGACGCCACCCGTGCGGTGGCGCGGCGCACGGAGGACCTCAACCGGGCCCTCATGATCCTGTCCCGCGACCTGCGCCAGTTCGCACCGCGCCCGGTGCGCGACGAGTTCGGCGACGTGGAGCCGGCGCTCTCCGGCGGTCCCCTCGCACCCTTCCCGCTCACACTCACGCGCACCGGCTGGCACCCGAGCGCCGAGCAGCCGCGCAGCCACCTCGAGCGGGTGAGCTACTACCTCGATGACGACGCGCTCTGGCGCCTGTCCTGGCCGGTGCTCGATCGGGCGAGTTCCGTGGAGCCGCAGCGCGTGCGCCTCCTCGACGGCGTGGAGCGCCTGGAACTGCGCTTCCTGCCCCGGCTGGACAGCCTCGCCGCCGGCCGCGGCAGCGACATCGACAGCCGCGACTGGGAGCGGAGCTGGATCCGCGAGGTGGGCGTCGATACCCCGCTGCCACCCCCGCCGGCGGCCCTCGAGCTGCGCCTCGAGCTGGCGTCCCTCGGCGAACTGCGGAGGCTCTATGCGCTGCCGCGGCCCTAGCTCCGCCCTGCGCAGCGGGCCGCGCCGCGGTGGCCGGCAGGACGGCGTCGCCCTGGTGGTGGCGCTGCTGGTCTTTGCCCTGGCCGCGGTGCTCCTGGTGGCGCTGCAGCGGGAATTCAGCCTGTTCTACCGCCGCGCCGGCAACCAGCTGCTCGCCGAGCAGTCCTGGGCCTACCTGCGGGGCGCCGAGGCGCTGGCCGCGCTCGCCCTGGCGCGCGACTACGAGCTGGACCAGCAGCGCGACGCCCCGCGGGACGACCTCGACGAGCTGTGGGCGCAGGAGAGTGCGCCCTATGCCCTCGACGAGGGCGGCTGGCTCTCCGGCAACCTCGAGGACCTGCAGGGCCGCTTCAACCTCAACCTGCTCGCCGCGCGCAACGAGGCGGAGGAAGCCGGCGGCCTGCCGGCCTGGACACCGGCGCAGGCGTTCTTCATCCGCCTGCTCGTGAGCTTCGAGGACCTCGCCATCGACCAGGCCACGGCGGTCGCCGTGACCGAGGCCATCGGCGACTGGCTCGATGCGGATCCGATGCCGCGGCCGAACGGCGCCGAGGACGACAGCTACGTCGTGCGCACCCCGGCCTACCGGGCGGCCAACCGGCCGATGGCGAGCGTCAGCGAGCTGCGCGCCGTCGCGGGTGTCACCCCGGCGCTCTACGCCCGCCTCGAGCCCCTGGTCACCGTGTGGCCGGAGAACCCCGGCGGCCTCAACATCCATACCATGCCGCCGGCGCTGCTGCGCGCCGTGAACCGCGACGGCAGCCTCGAGCCGCTGCCGGCGAGCGAGGTGGAGGCGCTGGTGGAACAGCGCCGGAGCGTGGGCTTTGCGGACAAGCGCGCCTTCCTCGAGGACCCGGTCTTCGGCGGTGCGCCCCTGGAGGCGGTGGCGACACTTCTCGGCGAATCCTCGAGCTGGTTCCTCCTCGCCGCCCGCGTCGAGATTGCCGACCGGGAGCAGCGCTTGTACAGTGTGCTGCACCGTGAATTCCGCGAGGTACGCAGCGTGCTGCGCGCCACCGGGAGCCTGTGACCGGCCATGGCCCAACCCTTCAAGAGAAGCTCGTGAGCGAGAACCTGAACGTGCTCCGCCTCGCCGGCGGCGACCTCCACTGGTACCGCGCCGGTGACAGCGACGGGCCCGTGCCCGTGAGCGGGCCGGGCGTTGCCGAGCGGCTCTCGGGACTGCTCGCCGAGCGCCGGGAGGCGGTGGTTTTTGCCGCGCCCGGCGAGGATGTGCGCCTGGTCGAGCTCACGGTCACGCCCGAAGAAAGGAAACACCTGCGCGCGTCGCTGCCTTTCATGCTCGAGGAAGCCGTCGCCGAGGACATCGAGGCACTGCACGTGGTCCCGCACCATCGCGGCGACCTCGACTACACCGCGATGCTCTGCCGCCACGAGCGCATGGCGGCCTGGGCCGAGGCGCTCGCGGTGCTGCCCGCCATCAGCTGCTGGACACCGGAACCGCTGCTCCTGCCCTGGCGGGCGGGCGAGTGGTGCCTGCTCCTCGAGGGCGATCGCGCGCTCCTGCGCCACGGCGCGGGCGCCGGCACGGCCGTGGAACGGGACCTGCTGCCGCCGCTGCTCGCCGCCCTCCTTGCCGGCGACGAGGCGCCCGGCGCGGTCGTGGTCTATGGCGAAGACCAGGCTGCGGATACGGCCCTGCTCCCGGAGGCGCTCGCCGGGCGCTGCCAGTGGCGGCGCGGCGGCTTTGCCCAGGCCCTCTGGCTCGAGGCCGGCGGCGCGCACCGGCCCAACCTCCGCCAGGGCGAATACGCGCCGCGGCTGCCGCTGCGCCGCTGGTGGTCCCAGTGGCAGCGGGTGGCGGCGGTGCTCGGTGTCGCCTTCGCACTGCAGCTCGCGGCGACCGCGGCCGAGTACCGCCAGCTGCGCGCCGTGAACCTCTCCCTGCGCGAGGCCATCCAGGAAAGCTACCGGGAGGCCTATCCGCGCGGTGCCGTGGTCGACGCGGAAACGCAGCTGCGCCGCCAGCTGGCCTCGCTCAAGGGCTCGGGCCAGGGCAGCGGCTTCACCAGCCTGCTCGCGCGCGTGGGCGCCGTCATCGACGGGCAGCGGGGCGCGTCGATCGAGAGCCTCAACTACAGCCAGCGCGGCAGCGAGATGCGGCTGAACATCCGGGCGCCGGACTTCGGCGCCGTCGAGCGGGTCCGCGCCGGCCTGGCCGGCGCCGGGGTCGAGGCGGTGATGGAAAGCAGTACCAACGACGGCGACGGCGTGCGCGCGCGGCTCCGGGTCGCAGGCAGCAGCTGATGCGCTGGCTGGAACGCTTTACACCGCGCGAGCAGCTGAGCCTGCTGCTCATGGCCCTGGCGGTGATCGCCTGGGCGGGCTGGATGCTGCTGTGGACGCCACTGCAGGACGCGCGCAACGAGATGGCCCAGCGCAACGACGCCACCGCGGTGGTCCTGCAGCGGGTCGACGCCATGGTGTCCGAGATCCTCGCGCTCCGCGAGAGCGGCGACGGCGCGGGCCAGCGCGGCAACCTGGTGGCGCTCATCAACCGCAGTACCGGGGCTGCGGGCCTCGCCGTCAGCCGCCTGCAGCCGAACAGCCGCGGCGAGGTGCAGGTGCGCTTCGAGGCCGCGGCCTTCGACGACCTGCTCGCCTGGCTCCACCGGCTCGAGAACGAAGAGGGCGTCATCGTGGGCGAGGTCGCCATCAGCCGGGCCGGTACACCGGGCCGGGTCAACGCCACCGTACGCCTCGGCCAGGGCGGCTGACGCCGCGTGCGCAAGGCCCTCGTTCCCGCCCTGCTGGCGCTCGGCTGCGTGCTCGCCGCGGTCGTGCTGCTGCCGGCGCGCCTGGCCGGCTGGCTGCTGCCGCCGTCGCTGATCGCCGCCGACGGCTATGCCGGTACCCTCTGGCAGGGGCGGGCGGCCCGGGCGCTGGTCGCCACGCCGGGGGGCTACTTCCATCTCGGCGGCCTGCGCTGGGAGCTCTCGCCCCTGTCCCTGCTCCTGGCGCGCCCGACCGCCACGGTCGAGGCCGCCTGGGCGGACCAGCGCCTCGCCGGCACCGTGACCTGGCGCGGCGGTGACCGCCTGCGGGTGCGCGATGCGCGCTTCGCCGTGGACGCCGCGCTGCTCAAGGAGGTCGTCCCGGTCGCGCTGCGCGGCCGCCTCGCCGGCGACCTGGCGCACCTCGCCCTCGCCGACGGCCTGCCGCAGGCCCTCGAAGGGCGCCTGACCTGGGAGCGGGCGGCCTGGGATGCTCCCGGCAGCAGTTTTGCCCTGGGCAGCTACGCGGTAGACTTCGCTCCCGCTGCCGACCGGGATAACGGCGGCGTGCAGGGCGAGGTGGTGACGCTGACGGGTCCCCTGGAGGCCGCGGGCTCCCTGGCCCTGGCGGAGCGCCGCTACCGCATCGATCTCACCCTGACCAGCGAACGGTCCCTGCCCGGGCCCCTGGCAGACGCCCTTTCGCTGCTCGCGACGCCGACGGACCGCGGCTTCCGCCTGGTTCTCGACGGCGAACTGCAACGCTGATACCACAGGAGGAATCCATGGCGGACGACTACCGCAAGTACGAGTGCATCGTCTGTGGCTTCATCTACGACGAGGCCGAGGGGCTGCCGGAGGAGGGCATTCCCCCGGGAACCCGCTGGGAAGACCTGCCGGAGGACTGGCTCTGCCCGGACTGCGGTGTAGGCAAGGAAGACTTCGACCCCCTCGACTGAGGCGGCCCCATCATTCCCCGACTGCCGGAGGTCCCCATGACCGATGCCCTGCACGCCCTGCGCCCGCTGCTTGCGGAGCGCGGCTATGATGCGCTGGTCGTCCCGCGCGCCGACGAACACCTCGGCGAATACCTGCCGGCGCACAACGAGCGTCTGCGCTGGCTCACCGGCTTTACCGGCTCGGCAGGGGTGGCCCTGGTCCTCGCCGACCGCGCGGCGGTCTTTGTCGACGGCCGCTATACGGTGCAGGTCCGCCGCCAGGTCGACAGCGCGGCCTTCTCGCTCCACCACCTCATCGACGAACCGCCGATCGCCTGGCTCGCGGCCCGGCTGCCCGAGGGTGCCCGCGTGGCCTGTGACCCGCGGCTGCACAGCCTGGCCTGGTTCGAGGCGGCGGAGCGTGAGCTCGCCGGCGCCGGCATCGCCCTGGTCGCCGACGCGGACAACCTCATCGATGCCGCCTGGGCCGACCGGCCGGCGCCGGTGGTCGAGCCGGCGCTGCTCCTCGACAGCCGCTACACCGGCGAGGACAGCCTCGCCCGGCGGCGGCGTATCGGCGCGACGCTCGAGGACGCCGGGGCCGACGCGGCGCTGGTCTTCGCGCCCGATTCCGTGAGCTGGCTCCTCAACGTGCGCGGTGAGGACGTGCCGCGCACGCCGGTGCTGCAGGCCTGGGGTATCCTCCACCGCTCCGGTGAACTCGACCTCGTCTGCCACCCGGGGCGGCTGCCGCCGGGCTTCCACGACCACGTGGGCGAGGGGGTGGCCGTCTACGCCGAGGCCGATGCCGTGCAGGTGATCGGCGCCTGCGCCGGCAGGACGGTGCTCGCGGACCCGGTCACCGCCAACGCCTGGACGCAGCGCGCGCTGCGCGAAGCCGGGGCCACGCTGAGGGCCGGGGCCGACCCGGCGCTCCTGCCCAAGGCCTGCAAGAACGACACGGAGATCGCCGGCGCCCGGGAGGCCCACCGTCGGGACGGCCTCGCGGTCGTGCGTTTTCTCGCCTGGCTCGACGGCGAGGTGGCGGCGGGGCGCCTGCATGACGAGGCGCGGCTCGCGGAGCAGCTGCTCGCCTTCCGCCGCGAGCAGCCGTTGTTCCGCCAGCCGTCCTTCGACACGATCTCCGCCGCCGGCCCCAACGCGGCCATGTGCCACTACAACCACCGGGACAACACACCGGCGCGACTGGCCGCAGACAGTGTCTACCTCGTCGACAGCGGCGGGCAGTACCTCGACGGCACCACGGATATTACCCGTACCGTCGCCATCGGCGACCCGGGCGACGCCGTGCGCCGGCTGTTCACCCGGGTGCTCAAGGGACACATCGCCCTGGATAACGCCGTGTTCCCGCCCGGCACCACGGGTACGCACCTCGATGCGCTCGCGCGCCAGTTCCTCTGGCAGGCGGGCTGCGACTACGATCACGGCACCGGCCACGGCGTCGGTGCGTTCCTCAGCGTGCACGAGGGCCCGCAGCGCATCGCCAAGGCCTGGAACGACACGGCCCTGGCGCCCGGGATGATCGTGAGCAACGAGCCGGGCTACTACCGCGACGACGCCTTCGGCATGCGCTGCGAGAATCTCGTGGTGGTGCGGGCCGTCGACAACCCGGCCTTCGAAAAGCCGATGCTGGCGTTCGAGGCGCTGACCCTCGCGCCCTTCGACCTGCGCCTGGTCGTGCCCGAGCTGCTCACGGCCGATGAGCGGGCGTGGCTGGACCGCTACCACGCACGGGTACGCGAGACGCTGACCCCGGACCTGGACGCGGCCACCGCCGCCTGGCTCGCGGAGGCCACGCGCCCCCTCGGTGGCTGATTGGCAGCTGGCGCCCGGTCGCTGCTATGGCGCGCACGAGCGCTGCACCGCCGGGGCCTTTTGTGTAGACTCGCGCGGAAGCAGAATAATCCTGGAGTCCCCCGATGGCAGCAGCTGGCGGTGCCCACGCGCACTGGTCGTCCCGGTTCGGTTTCCTCATGGCCTCGGTGGGCTTCGCCGTCGGTCTCGGCAATATCTGGCGCTTTCCCTACGTCGCCGGCGAGAACGGCGGTTCCGCCTTTGTCATCATCTACCTGGTCTGCGCCTTCGTCATCGGCGTGCCCGTGCTCATGGCGGAGCTGCTCATCGGCCGTCGCGGTGACGCCGCGCCGCCCATCGCCATGGCGCGCGTGGCCGAGCGCAGCGGCCGCTCCCGTGCCTGGGGCCTGGTCGGCGGCATGGGGCTGCTCGCGGCCTTCAGCATCGAGGTCGTTTACTCGGTGGTGGCCGGCTGGGTGCTCTGGTACCTGTTCAAGGCGCTTACCACGGGGTTCGCCGGCATCGACACGACCAATGCGGAGGCGCAGTTCAGCGCCGTGCTCGCGAGCAACGACGGTATGCTGCTCTGGACGCTGGCGGGGCTGGCCATTACCGGGCTCATCATCTATGCCGGTGTGAAGGACGGCATCGAGCGCGCGGTCACCATCATGATGCCGCTGATGTTTGCCCTGCTGGTCTTCCTCGCCATCTTCAACGCCTTCTCCGACGGTTTCACCGAGGCCCTGGCCTGGCTGTTCACGCCGGACTGGAGCAAGGTCGGCTTCGGCACGCTCCTCGCCGCCATTGGCCAGGCGTTTTTCTCCATCGGCGTCGCCATGGGCGGCATGATGACCTACGGCTCCTACCTGCCGCGCAGCATCAGCATCACCACCTCCGTCTTTATCGTCGTCATCGCCGACACCCTGGTCGCGCTCCTTGCCGGCCTGGTGATCTTCCCCGCGGTGTTCCGCTTCGGCCTCGACCCGGGCGCCGGCGCGGGCCTGATCTTCCAGACGCTCCCCGTGGCCTTCGCGCAGATGCCCGGCGGCTACCTGTTCAGCGTGCTCTTCTTCCTCATGCTCTCGGTGGCGGCGATCACCTCCATGGTCGGTCTCATCGAGTCGGTGAACGCGTGGATCGAGGAGCGCTACGGCATTGCCCGGCACAAGAGCGCCCTGTTCGTCGTCGGCAGCGTTGCCGTGCTCAGTATCCTGAGCATCCTCTCCTACAACGTGCTCGGGGAACTCCGCATCGGCGGCCGCAACTTCAACGACACCATGGACTTCTTCTCGAACCAGATCCTGCTGCCCCTGGGCGGCCTGTTCATCGCCCTGTTTGCCGGCTGGTTCATGTTGAAGGACGAGAGCCGTGACGAGCTGACGACGCTATCGCCGGCGGGGCACCGCCTCTGGTACCTGCTGGTGCGCTACGTCGTGCCGCCGGCGCTGGCGGTCATCTTCATCATGGGCGTGACGGAGTAGGCGTGCCGCCCGTTCTCGCCGCAGCGAACGATTTTCTCTGGGGCCAGCTCCTGCTGGTGCTCCTGGTGGGCGTGGGTCTGCTCTTCACCATTGCCTCCCGCGGCGTGCAGTTCCGCTACTTCCGGCGCATGTTCGGCGTGCTCGCCGCCGGCTTCCACCACGAGGCCGGGCACGTCAGCTCCTTCCAGGCGCTGGTGGTGAGCGTGGCCGGCCGTGTCGGCGGCGGCAACATCGCGGGGGTCGCCGTCGCGATCACCCTGGGCGGCCCGGGGGCGGTATTCTGGATGTGGCTCATCGGTCTCATGGGCATGGCCACCAGTTTCTTCGAGTGCTCGCTGGCCCAGCTCTTCAAGCGCAACGAGCCTGATGGTACCTATCGCGGCGGGCCCGCCTACTACCTCGTGCACGGCGTCGGCCAGCGCGGCCTCGCCGTGGTCTACTCGATACTGCTGCTCATCACCTTCGGCCTCGGCTTCAATGCGGTGCAGTCCTACGTGGTGGCGACGTCCCTGGAAGCCTCCTTCGGCGTGCCGCCCTGGGCCTCAGGCGCTGCCCTGGTGCTGATTCTCGGCATCACCATTTTCGGCGGCATCAAGCGCATCGCCCGCGTGGCCGAGGTGGTCGTGCCGGTGATGGCCGTGAGCTACCTGCTCGCCGGGCTGGTGGTCATCGCCCTGCACGCGAGCGAAGTCCCCGCCGTCTTCGCCCTCATCGTCAAGAGCGCCTTCGGCCTCGAGCCCGCCGTCGGCGGCGGCCTCGGCGTGGCGGTGATGCAGGGCGTGAAGCGTGGCCTGTTCAGCAACGAGGCGGGCCTCGGCAGCGCGCCGAACGTGGCGGCGGTGGCCCACGTGCCGCACCCGGCGAACCAGGGCGTGGTGCAGGCCCTGAGCGTGTTCATCGATACGCTGATCATGTGCAGCTGCACGGCGCTGATCATCCTGCTGTCGGACCTCTACGTGCCCGGCGACGTGAGCGTCGAGGGCGTGGCCCTGACCCAGGGGGCACTGGCCAGCCACGTCGGTCCCTGGGGGGCGCAGTTCCTGTCCGTTTGCCTGGTGCTCTTCGCCTTCAGCTCGATCATGTACAACTACTACCTCGGCGAGAACAGCCTCAACTTCTTCCGCGAGGAGGACCAGCGCCTGTTTACCGTCTTCCGCCTGGCGGTGCTCGGCCTCGTGTTCTGGGGTGCCGCCCAGGACCTGGGCACGGTATTCGGTTTCGCCGACCTCACCATGGGCCTGCTCGGCCTCGTCAACCTCGTCGGCCTCCTGTGGATGTACCCGCTGGCGATGCGCCTCCTGCGCGACTACGATGCGCAGCTCGCGGCCGGCGGGGAGCCGCGCCTCGACCCGGCGGCCTGGCAGGACGTCGACATCGATCCGGCCGCCTGGCGCGACTGACGCGCCGGACGTCACCAGGCCGGACCGGGCACTAGAGCACCGGGGCCAGCAGCCGCGCCGCCCCCATGGCAAAGGGGAACCAGAACGGCTTCCCGGCCAGCTCCGCGGCCTCCACCAGCCGCGAGTCGGCAAAGTCGCTCACCAGCATGGCCTCCACCTCGGCGCAGAAGCCCGGGTCGTGGACCAGCGCCGTGATCTCGAAATTCAGGCGGAAGCTGCGGTTGTCGAAGTTGGCGGTGCCGACCCCGGCGAGCCGATCGTCCATGAGGAACACCTTCTGGTGCAGGAAACCGTCCCGGTAGCGGTAGATGCGGATGCCGGCTGGCAGGAGCTCCCGGGTAAAGGCCCAGTTCGCCATCCCCACCACGACCTTGTCCGGCCGGTCCGGGATCAGTACGCGCACATCCACACCGCGCAGCGCCGCCAGGTGGAGGGCCGAGATGATGCTGCGGTCGGGGACGAAGTAGGGGCTGGCGATCCAGATACGGCGGCGGGCGGAGGCGATGACCTCGTGGTACATGAGGCCCGCCTCCTCGAAGTCGCTGGCCGGGTCCGAGGGGAAGATGAGCACGGCGCTGTTACCGGGCACGTCGCCGCGGAAGCGCCACTCCAGGTCGATGCCGCGCTGCGTCGCCCAGCGCCAGTCCGTGGCGAAGGCGAGTTCCGCGCCCATGACACCCGGCCCTGCCAGGCGCAGGTGCGTGTCCCGCCAGGGACCGCGGCGGCTGAGGCCGAGGTACTCGTCGCCCACGTTGTGGCCGCCGATCCAGGCGCAGGCGCCGTCGACGACCACGATCTTGCGGTGGTTACGGAAGTTCAGCTGGAAGCGGTTGCGCCGGCCCTGGGTGGTGTCGAAGGCCGCCAGCCGTACGCCGGCGCGCTGCAGGCGGCGGAAGAGCGGGGTGCGGTTCAAGCGGGGCGAGCCGATCTCGTCGTAGAGCAGGTAGACGCGGACCCCCGCGGTGGCCTTGCGCGCCAGGATGTCGCCGATGCGCGCGCCGAGGCTGTCGTCGCGAATGATGTAGAACTGGAACAGGATGTACCGCTCCGCGCCCTCCATGCCGTCCATGATGCTGCGGAAGGTCGCGTGGCCGTTGATCAGCAGCTCGACCCGGTTGCCGCCGGTCGCCGGCAGCCGCGCCAGCCGGCGCAGGCTGTTGTAAATCGGCAGGTCGTCGCTCGCCGGCAGGATGTGCTGGCGCACGGCGGCGAGCGTGTCCTCGGAGAGCGCTTCCGTCTGTGCCTCGATCTCCGCCCGCTGCTCGAAGTAGCCGTTGAAGCGGTTGCGCCCGAAGACCAGGTAGAGCGGCACGGACACGTAGGGCAGCGTCAGCAGGGAGATCACCCAGGCGATGGCGCCCTGGGCCGTGCGCACGGTCATCACGGCCTCGATGGCCGAGCCGATGGCCAGCAGGTAGAAGAGCACAACGGCAACGGCGATGAGCTCGCTGTAGGGCAGGGCGGGCATGGCCGGGCTAGTGTACACCGCGGCCGTGGCGGTCGCCTGCCGCGGCGATGCTCGATACGCCCGGGGAGTACTACGAGGACCTCAGGGATCAGATGGGCGAGGACGAAGCCGACGTCGAGGAGGCGGCCCGCGGTCGCGAGGCGTTGCGCACGCTCATGAGCGATGGGCTCGCCCGCGAGATCACCGTCAAGGACGACGACTGACCGCCCCTGCCTGCCCGGCTCCGGCGGGTCTCAGCCGGGAATAAACTGGATCAACCCGATGACGGTGAGAAACAGCGCCACGGCAATCCATTTCCAGGCGTTGCGGCTCACTGGGACTCCGACAAGGTGACGTCGAGTTCCTTCTCGTCCTCGCCGCGGCGGACGGTCACGGTGACGCGGTCGCCGACCTTGCGCTTCTCGAGCATGGACAGGTAGTCGTCGTTGCTGCGCACCGGCTCGCCGTCGATGGCGACGATGATGTCGCCGAGGACGATGTCGCCGCGGGCGCTGCGGAAGGCGCCGCGCAGGCCAGCGGCGTCGCCGGGCAGGTCCGGGTAGACGCGCACGATCGGCACCCCCTCGATGCCATAGCGGCGGATCCAGCGGTCGCTGGCCAGCTCCACGCCCATGATCGGGCGCAGCATGCGCCCGTAGCTGATGAGCTGGGGCACCACGTCCTTCACGGTGTTGACCGGGATGGCGAAGCCGATGCCGGCGCTCGCGCCGGAGGGGCTGTAGATCGCCGTGTTCACGCCCACGAGCTGGCCCAGGGAGTTGAGCAGCGGGCCGCCGGAGTTGCCGGGGTTGATGGCGGCGTCGGTCTGGATCACGCCGCGGATCCGCCGGTTGCTGGGGGCGCGGATCTCCCGGCCGAGGGCGCTGACGACGCCGGTGGTCAGCGTCGTATCGAGACCGAAGGGGTTGCCGATGGCCAGCACCTTGCGCCCCACGGAGAGTTCCGACGAGTCGCCGAGGGGCAGGGTGACCAGCCCGTCCGGCGGCTCGAGGAGCCGGAGCACGGCGAGATCCTTCTCCGGGGCGATGCCGATGACTTCGGCGGCATGCTCGCTGCGGTCCTGCAGGGTGACGGTCAGGCGCTGGGCGCCGGCGATGACGTGGAAGTTGGTGACCACGAGGCCGCTTTCGTCCCAGACGAAGCCGGTCCCCGAACCGCGGGGGATCTCCTCGACGTTCAGGGTGAGGAGATTGCGCCGCAGCGTAGTACTGGTGACGTAGACCACCGCCGGGCTGGCGGCGTTGAAGATCTCCATGGTGTTGGCTTCGTCCTCGGTGGCGAAGCTCAGGTAGTCGACCTCGTCGCCGGCACCGCAGCCCGGCGCCAGGAACAGGGCGAGCAGCAGCGCGAGGATGCGGCCCGCGGCCGGCACCTCAGGCACCTCAGGCACCGTCCCGGAAACGCTCGGCAAAGGCCCGGATACGCGCCGCATTGGCGCCGAGGTCGCTCACCCCGACGCGGGATGCGGAGCGCAGGTCGACCCGGCTGCCGTCCGCGTCGCTGCGCACGCGGATCACGACGTCGTCCTTGAAGGCCATGATCGCCGTGCTGTCCACGGCCTCGATGAAGCCGGCGTTCTCGTCGCTGCGCAGGATCTCCCAGCCGAGATCGCGGGCGATGGCCTCGGCACGGGTGAAGGTCTCGCCGTAGGGGGCGCTGCTGTAGAGCGTCTCCAGGTCCGGGTAGGCCGCTGCCTGCCGGGCCTGGACGGCCGGGTCGAGCTCGAGGCTGTTCGCCTTCGGGCCGCGGGCCTCGCGCACCGCCTCGAAGCGGGGCGGATCCTCGAGGTCGGTGGTGATGTCGTGGATCGGCGGTACGTCCCGGGCCGCCATGGCGCTCACCAGCAGCAGGGCACCGGGCAGGGCCGGCAGGGCGCGCAGGGCGATGGCCCCGCGGCGGCTGCCATTGCGCGGCAGCAGCACGGCGACGGCGTACCAGGCGAGCACCAGCAGGCTGGCCAGGCAGGCGACGGCGTAGAGCAGCAGGCCCTGCTGCCACTGGCCCGCGCGCACGGTGAGCACGGCCAGGGCGACCAGGGTGAGGAACGCCCAGGCCAGGTAGCCGGGCCAACGCAGGAGTGCGGGCAGTGCCCCGGCTTTCGCTGCGGGCCGGGGCGCGGGTTCCGGATTGCTCATGCGCCACCCCGCAGGGCGCGGATGCGGTCCTCGAGCGGCGGGTGGCTGGCCAGCAGTCGCATGACGCCCTCCTTGAAGCCCTCGCTGATGCCGAAGGCAGTGAGTTCGCCCGGCAGGTCATCCTGCTTCGGCTGCCCGGCGCGGAGCCGCTCGAGGGCCCCGACCATGGCGGACGTGCCGGCGAGGCGGGCCCCGGCGGCGTCGGCGCGGTACTCGCGCCAGCGCGAGAAGCGGGCGACGATCATGCTCGCCAGGATACCGAGGACGATCTCGGCGACAATGGTCACGATGAAGTAGCCGATGCCGTAGCCGCGCTCGGTCTTGAAGACCACCCGGTCCACCGTGTGGCCGATGATGCGGGCGAAGAACATGACGAAGGTGTTGACCACGCCCTGGATGAGCGTCAGCGTCACCATGTCGCCGTTGGCGACGTGGCCGATCTCGTGAGCCATGACCGCGCGCACCTCGTCCTCGGGGAAGTGGCGCAGCATGCCGGCGCTCACCGCGACCAGGGCCGCGTTGCGGTTCCAGCCGGTGGCGAAGGCGTTCGGCTGCTCCGACGGGAAAATGGCGACCTCGGGCATGGCGATGCCCGCGTCCTTTGCCAGCTCGCCCACGGTGGCCACGAGCCACTGCTCCGAGCTGTTGCGGGGCTGCTCGATCACGTAGGCGCCGGTGGCGCGCTTCGCCATCCACTTCGACAGCAGCAGCGAGATGAAGGCGCCGCCCATGCCGAAGAGACCGCAGAAGACGAGCAGGGCCTGCAGGTTCAGGTCCACGCCATTGGCGGCGAGGATGCCCTGGAAGCCGAGCAGGTTGAAGATCGTACCGACCAGCACCAGCACGGCGAGGTTGGTGGCCAGGAACAGCAGGATGCGCATGGGCATGACGGGTTTCCTCCCGAAGAGCTGCTAACGCCTATTGGACAGGCTTTGGGACAGGCTTAGATTGGGGCTGCCGGCCGGGGTTCAAGGGTTTCCGGGTTTTCAAGGGTCTCATGGTGTTCAGGCGGCACTGGCCGGGGCGGGCTCCAGGGTCGGTTCGCCGCGCTCACCGAGCGCGGCGGCCTCGATCCGTCCGCGCAGTTCCACGTTCTTCGCGCTCAGCTCGACCAGGGTGTTCACGGCCTCGTCCTGGTGCCGGTAGCGGGCCACCTGCCGCGGGTCGCGACCGTCCACCCACTCCCGGCCCTTGCTCCAGTAGGCACCCTGCTGGTTGCGAATGACGTAGACCTCCTGCTCCATGACGCCCGCCTGACTCCCTCGCTGTCTGAAGAATCTGCTGTCTGAATTTGCTGGCTGGATCGCTATGCTAACGCAGCGGCAGGGCTAACGCAGCTACGGGGTGAACGCTGCCAGTGGGTGAATGCGGCCAGGGGCTAGCGCAGCAGCAGGTCCTTCGCCTCGTTCACCTTCGCCGCCAGGTAGTCGTTGCCGCCGCGGTCCGGGTGCAGCTTCTGCATCAGGCGTCGGTGGGCCGCGATGATGTCTTCCCGGCCCGCGTTCTCGCCGAGGCCGAGGACCGCCAGCGCCTCGCTGCGCGTCATGCCGCCGTCGTTCTGTGCCCCCGGTGCCGCGTCGCCGCCGTCGCCGGGCGCCTCGCCGGGAAAACGCTGCTCGAGGTAGCTGTCGAGGAGCTGCACGGCCTCCGGGTCTTCCGCGCCGCACCACCGGCGCAGCTCGGCGAGCTGCGGGCGGTCCATTTCGTCGAGACGCCAGTCCTGCCAGGGGCCGGCGAGGACTTCGCCGGAAAGCGCACCGCTGTCGTGGTCCAGGTGCATGGCGAGTGTCCGCGTCTTCACGGTGGACTGCCCGCCGCCGGCCGCTTGCGCCCCCGCGGACTGCTGCCGCCAGTGGGCGAGCACCGGGAACAGGCGCAGGAGTAGCGGCAGGGCCTGCCGCGCGGCCACCAGCAGGCCGGTCAGGGCCGCCCCTACCCAGTGCATCTTCCCGGCGAGGGTCAGCAGCACCACGGCGACCACTGCAACGCCCGCGGCGATGCGCAGCATCTCACCGCGCCGCTTGTGCGGCGGCAGGGCCTGCACCCGGCGATAGAGCAGGTAGGCCGTGGCGAGCACGGCCAGGAGCAACAGGAGTCGGGGCACGGGAACCTCAGGGGCCTAGCTTTTCGAGCAGGAGTCTAGCACCGTCCGAGGCGCTATTCTCCAGCGCCTCGCGGCCACCGGCGGCGTAGCGGGCCACGGCGCCGAGAAGGCCGGCCAGGCGGTCGGCGCTGGCGCGATCGAAGTCGAGGCGGGCGCCGCCGCTCAGGCGGGCGAGCTGCTCGAAGCAGGCGGTCACGGCGGGCTGCCCCCCTTCCTGGAACAGGAACAGCGGCAGGCGTTTGAGGCGGCACTCCCCCGCGAGCCCGGCGAGGCGGCCGGCGTCTTCCTCCATGGCGTCTCCGATGAACACCACCGCGCGTACCGGCTGGCGGGCATGCTCCGCGAGCGCGTGGCGCAGGACGCGGGTGAGCTGGGTCCGGCCTGCCGCACACTGCACCCGGCTCATGGACTGTGCGAGGGCGCTGGCGCTGCCGCACCAGGCCGTGGCCTCGAACTCGCCCAGGCCGCGGTAGTAGCACAGCTGCACCGACAGGCTCGCCAGGCGTTCCGTCGCCAGGAACATCTCCCCCTGCAGCTCGCAGGCGAGGTCCCAGGTGGGCTGGCGGCTCGCTGTGGCGTCGATAGCGAACAGCAGCCGCGGGCTGCGCTCGGCGAAGGCCTGGAGGTTGCGCCGCTTGTCGAGGAAGCGGGCGATCTCGCCGCGGCTGGCAGACTTGGCGGGAGGGCGGCTCATGGTCGTGACCTCGGTCTCATGGACTGATCTTAGCGCCGGGGCCCGGTGGCTCCAAGGCGGGCGCAAGCGCGCTACACTTGGGGGGGCGCGGAACGCGGGCCCGGCGGCGGGCAATGCTGCCGCGCAAGGGCCCGCACCAGCAATGGCATGTATCGCGGGCATGCGGCACCGGCATGCCGCACGAGCATGCAACGAGTCCAGCGAGGAGGCACCCCATGGCCAGCCTGTTTTCCATCCGCAAGAAGCACGCCCTGCCCTCGGCCGGGGAGGCCCTTCCCGGGCGCGACGAGCCGATGGCGGTCCCCGAGCGCCACGCAGTCCTGGCGACGCCGCTCAAGGGGCCCTTCCCGGCGCCGCTGGAGCAGGTGGTGGTGGGCATGGGCTGTTTCTGGGGCGCCGAGCGCCGCTTCTGGGAGCAGCCGGGCGTGTACACCACGGCCGTCGGCTACGCCGGCGGCCACACGCCGAACCCGGGCTACCGCGAGGTCTGCTCCGGCAGGACCGGCCACACGGAAGCGGTGCTGGTCGTGTACGACCCGGCGGTGCTGTCCTTCGACGCGGTATTGAAGCTGTTCTGGGAGGGGCACGACCCGACCCAGGGCATGCGCCAGGGCAACGACATCGGCACCCAGTACCGCTCGGCGATCTACACCACGACCGCGGTGCAGCAGCAGGCGGCGGAGGCTTCCCGGGCGCAGTACCAGGCGGCGCTCACCGCCGCCGGGCACGGCGAGATCACCACCGAGGTCGCCGCGGCGGGTCCCTTCTACTATGCGGAGGACTACCACCAGCAATACCTGGCGAAGAATCCCGGGGGCTACTGCGGTCTCGGCGGCACGGGCGTGAGTTGCCCGGTGGGGCTGGACGTCGCCGGCTGAGGCGGCGCCGGCCCTCGCAGGCCCCTGGCACTGGCGGGCGCCTAGTACTCGTCGTCGACGTCTTCGAGGGTTTCCTCGGGTTCCACCAGCTCCAGCTGCTCCATCAGGTGGATAGCGATGGCGACGAAGTCCGAGTCGGTGATGATGCCGACGAGGGCGCCGTCGCGGGTCACCGGCAGGCACCCCATGCGGTGCTTCTGCAGGTGCAGCGCCACGCCGCGCAGGCTGGCGTGCTCGTCCACGGTCTGTACCGGCGAACTCATGACCGCCGACAGCGGCACGGCGGCATGGTCCCCGCGGTGGCTTTCCAGCGTCGAGTCGCTTGCGGCCAGGACGTCGCGGTGTGAGACGAGGCCGATAATCGTGCGCTCGGCGCCCACCACCGGGATATGGCGGATATGGTGCGTGTTCATCAGGCGACGGGCGTCCGCCAGCGTGTCATCGGGCCCCAGGGTGTAGGGCTCGCGGGTCATGATCTCTGCAACACTCAGCATCTCGATTCCATGTCTCGTCTGATCGTTATCTTTTCTCGGCCAGGCACCGGCCGGTCCGGGCCGGTTGTTGCCGGTGACGTTACTGCGCGCGAGGCCCCCTGTCCTTGATACCGGTCAACGGTTCCTTGCTCAGGCGCTGCCGCCGGGGGCGCCGAGGCGGCCGAGCGCAGCGACCAGCGCCGTCTCCACGCGAAGGGTGCGCGGGCCCAGGGAGACGGGCGTGCAGCCCGCTGCCTCGAGCAGCCCGACCTCGAAGGCGTTGAACCCGGCCTCGGGGCCGATGGCGAGCAGCTGGGGCCCGGAGGGCGAGGCGGGGCAGGGCAGGGTCGCGCCGGGTTCGGCGACCAGGGCCTGGCGCCCGGCGCAGAGTGCCGGGAGTTCGTCTTCGGCAAAGGGGCGGAAGCGGCGGCGCAGGCCGATGGCCGGCAGCCGGGTGTCGCGGGCCTGGGCCGCACCGGCGAGGCAGTAGTCGCGCAGCGCCGTGTCGGCGAGGAGGTCGGACTGCCAGAAGCTCTTCTCGACGCGCTCGCTGTTGACCAGCACCAGGTCGCTGACGCCGAACTCGGCGACGGCGCGCAGCAGCCGCCTGAGCATCTTGGGCCGGGGCAGGGCCAGCACGAGCACCAGGGGCAGCCGCGGCGGCGGGTCACGTTCGAGGGTCACCGCGAGGAGGGCGTCGCCGCCGTCGAGGTCAAGCACCGTTCCCGTGCCCAGGCGCCCGCCGATCTCACCGACGGGCAGCGTGTGCCCGGGGCCGGCCGCGAAGACTTCGCGCAGGTGTCGCGCGCGGGGCCCGCGGATACGCACCCGGTCGTCACCTTCCCGCTCGGATGCGTCAAAGAGCAACAGGTTCACCGGGCGTTACCGTGACCCCGGGGCGTGTCAGCCGGCCCGGAGGTCGTAGGCGTCTGCCGCCGTGACCTGCGCCTCGACGAGGTCCCCGGGGGAGAGATCCGTGATACCGTCGAGGAACACGCGGCCGTCGATTTCCGGCGCATCGCCCCGGGAGCGTCCCACGGCGCCGTTCTCGTCCACCTCGTCGATGAGCACCTCGATCCACTGGCCGACCTTCGCCTGCTGTTTCTCCGCGCTGATGGCCTGCTGCACTGCCATGAAACGCGCCCAGCGTTCCTCCTTCACCGCCGCCGGCACCGGGTCCGGCAGGTCGTTGGCGGCGGCACCGGCGACCGGGGAGTACTGGAAGCAGCCGACGCGGTCGAGGCGCGCCTCGCGCAGGAAGGCGAGGAGTTCCTCGAACTCGGCCTCGGTCTCGCCGGGGAAGCCGACGATGAAGGTGCTGCGCAGCGTCAGGTCGGGCACGGCGCTGCGCCAGGCGGCGATGCGGCCGAGGACCTTCTCCGCCGCCGCGGGGCGGCGCATGCGTTTCAGTACCGTGGGGCTGCCGTGCTGGAAGGGGATGTCGAGGTAGGGAAGGATGCGTCCCTCGGCCAGGAGCGGGATGATGTCGTCCACGTGCGGATAGGGGTAAACGTAGTGCAGCCGCACCCACACACCGAGGTCGCCGAGGGCGCTGCAGAGGGACTGGAGGTTGCTTTTCAGGGGCCGTCCTTCCCAGAATCCCGTGCGGTACTTGAGGTCGACGCCGTAGGCACTGGTGTCCTGGGAAATCACCAGCAGTTCCCGCGCGCCGCTGCGCACGAGGCCCTCGGCCTCGGCCATGACGTCGCCGATCGGCCGGCTCACCAGGTCGCCGCGCATCGACGGTATGATGCAGAAGCGGCAGCGGTGGTTGCAGCCCTCGGAGATCTTCAGGTACGCGTAGTGCCGGGGCGTGAGGCGCAGGCCCGTACCGGGAACGAGGTCGATGAAAGGGTCCCGCTCGGCGGCCGGCGGGACAAACTCGTGCACGGCGCCCACCACCTCCTCGTAGGCGGCCGGGCCGGTCACCGAGAGCACCGAGGGGTTGGCTTCCCGGATCCGCTCGGCATCCTCGCCGCGACCCATGCAGCCGGTGACGATGACCCGGCCGTTCTCCGTCACCGCCTCGCTGATGGCATCCAGGGACTCCTGCTTGGCGCTGTCGATGAAGCCGCAGGTGTTGACCACGACCACGTCCGCATCCTCGTAGGTCGGCACGATGTCGTAGCCGTCCAGCTTGAGCTGGGTGAGGATGCGCTCCGAGTCCACCAGCGCCTTGGGGCAGCCGAGGCTGATGAAGCCGACCTTGTTGTTCATGAGAGGTTGTTCATGAGGGGTTGTTCATGACGGGTTGCTCATAGCGTAGTGCTCATAGCGTATTGCTCATAGCGTGTTGCCCATGGCGGATTCCTCACAGCGGGTTGCCGGGTGGCGTGGCGCAGGCCGCGGCTCCGGCACGGGACGAAGCCGCGATTATACGGCGGCGGGAGGCCCCGGTGTACGGTGGGATGCAAGGTGGGGTGAACGCTGGGCTGAACGGTAGTGTGTCCTCGCGCCGGGCGATCTGGCAGACTGCGGCAATACATGAACAAGAGGGGGCCTCGTGCCATGCGTAATCCAATGTTCCTGGCCGCGGCCGCGGCCTGCGCCGCAGCGATCAGCGGCTGCGCCAGCCACTCGACTGCCGAGGCCGACGCGGCCGCCGCGAGCGACCAGGTCGCCGCCAGCGGGGAGAAGCCCGAGCTGGTCTGCGAGCGGGTCAAGACGACGGGGACGCGCTTTACCGAGAAAGTCTGCATGACCGAAGAGCAGTGGGAAGCCAGGCGCGCGGCGATGCAGGAAGGCGGCTCCAACAGTACCCGCGAGTGGCAGCGCCGCGGCAAGATGGCCAACGACATCGGCGGCTGAGGCGGCGCCCCGCGCGCCTACAGGCGACGCTGTGCCTGCGGGCTGCTCGTGCCCACGCGGATTTCCCCGCGCAGCAGGCCAAGCAGCGACAGCGCGTCATCCCGATTGAGGAAGTCGCCGACGGGCACGCGGTGGTCCGGGCTGTAGACGGCCAGCCGGGGCCCTTCCCAGGGGTGCTGCTCCGGCGTGACGGCGAGCGCGGTTCCCTGCCGGGCCAGGCGCCAGGAGCGCACCGGCGCCGTGCGTCCTTCATCGATGCACACGTCCCGCTCGCTCAGGGTAATCACCTGTCGGAACTGCAGCTTGCGGTTGACGCGGTAGAGCGCCCAGCCGAGGGCGGAGAGTTCCAGGCCGGCGAAGGGCAGCACGAGCCAGGCACCGTAGAGGGCCAGGATGACGCCGACGCCGAGCGAAGGCACCGCGAGTGCCAGCAGCACGAGCTGGTTCGCCTGCCAGGTCGACGAGTGGTTGGGCCGCGCGACGATGCGCAGGCCGGACGTTGAGCGCTCGCTGCTGACCACGCTTTCTCCTTTCGTATGGCAGAATTCTAGTCAACTTTCCCGAAAGCGCCCAGCGCACAGGAGGCTCCGATGACGGACGCAACCCTGGTCGAGCCGGGGGCGGTCGGCGGCGGTGAGGCGGTAATCGTCGACTGCCGTTTCGACCTCACCCGGCCGGACGCGGGACGGGAGGCCTGGCTCGCAGGGCATATCCCCGGTGCCCGCTACCTCGACCTGGACCGGGACCTCTCGGCACCGCGCGGCGAGCACGGGGGGCGGCACCCGCTCCCGATGCCGGCGGACTTCGCCGCCACGCTCGCCCGCTGCGGTATCGACCTCGCCACGCCGGTGGTCGCCTACGACGACAGCGGCTTCGCCATCGCCGGGCGCCTCTGGTGGATGATGCGCGCCCTCGGCTACCGGCCGCCGGCACTGCTCAACGGCGGCTACAGCGGCTGGCTCGCGGCCGGGGGCGAGCCGGAGGCCGGCACGGTCGCCGCAACACCCTGCCCGGTGCCGGTCGTGAGCGACTACGCCGGCCGGCTTACCATCGATGACCTGCGCAGCGCGCAGGCCGCGGGCGCCACGCTCGTGGATGCCCGCTCCCCGGACCGCTACCGCGGTGAGAACGAGACGCTGGACCCGGTCGCCGGGCACATCCCCGGTGCCGAGAACCGCTTCTGGGGCGATGCCACCGACGGCAGCGGCCGGCTGCTGGACGACGCGGCTCTCGCCGCCCACTGGGGTGAGCTGCTCGACGCGGATCAGCTGGTGGGTTACTGCGGCTCCGGCGTCTCCGCCTGCATCAACCTGTTCACCCTGGCCCGCCTCGGGCGCGGCGATGCGCAGTTGTACGCGGGCAGCTGGAGCGACTGGTGTTCCTACCTGCCCGACGACGCCTGACCCCGGACGGCGGGGTCAGAAGGGCGGCGGGCAGTGCCGCTCGAGCCGGGCGCTGCTGACCGGGTGCGGGAAGGCGAGGCGGCAGGCGTGCAGGAGCAATCGCGGTGCCCTCGCCAGCACGGCCTCCGGGGCATAGAGGTCGCAGCCGAGGATCGGGTGGCCGATCGCCGCGAGGTGCAGCCGCAGCTGGTGCGACCGCCCGGTTACCGGGGTGAGCAGCAGGCGCGTGCGATCGTCCGCGCGCTCGAGGACGCGGTAGCGCGTGAGCGCCGGTTTGCCCTGTTGCCAGCACACTTTCTGCCGCGGCCGCCGCTCCCAGTCCGGGGCGATCGGCAGGTCGATCTCGCCGGCGTCGTCCGCGACCGCGCCGTCGACCACGGCGACGTAGTCCTTTTCTACCCGGCGTTCCTGGAACAGCCGGCCCAGCACCGACTCGGCGCGCCGGGTGAGGGCGATCACCATGATCCCCGAGGTGTCCAGGTCCAGCCGGTGCACGGTGCGGGCGCTCGGGTAGTCCGCCTGCAGCCGGGTGATCAGGCAGTCCTTGTTCAGCGGGTGCTTGCCCGGCACCGAGAGGAGCAGGTCCGGCTTGCGCACCAGGAGCAGGTGCCCGTCCCGGTGCAGGATGGCGATCGGCTCGCGGCTGTGCGGTACGAGGTAGGGCGTGGCCACGGCGGCTGTCCGGCGGTTGAGCTGCTACGCGGCGCAGAGCCCGGCCCGACGCGTCACGCCTTGCCCAGGGCGCGCTGGTAGGCGCGCACCGTCTCCGCGAGGCCTAGGCGCAGCGCGTCGACCGTGAGCGCGTGGCCGATGGAGACCTCGAGCAGGCCGGGAAGCGCCGCGCAGAAGGGCGGCAGGTTCTCGAGGTTGAGGTCGTGGCCGGCGTTGACGCCGAGCCCCGCCGCCTGCGCGGCCTCGGCCGCGGCGCGGAAGCGCGCGAGCACCGCGTCCACGCCCTCGCCGGTGGCAAAGGCGCGGGCGTAGCGCTCGGTGTACAGCTCGACCCGGTCGGCGCCGACCTCGGCGGCCAGCGCCATCTGTTCCGGCTGCGGGTCCATGAACAGGCTCACGCGGATGCCGAGGTCCTTCAGCTCCCGGACCAGCGGCGCCAGGCGCTCGCCGTCCCTGTGCAGGTCGAAGCCGTGGTCCGAGGTGAGCTGCGCGTCGCCGTCCGGCACCAGGGTGCACTGCGCCGGCCGCGTCTCGCGCACCAGCGGCAGGAAGCCCGGGTAGTCGTCGACCCCGGCGCGCTCGCTGCGCCGCGGGCCGGCGAAGGGGTTGCCCTCGATGTTGAACTCCACCGACAGCATGGCGGCCAGTTCCCGGCAGTCGCTGGCGCGGATATGGCGCTGGTCCGGCCGCGGGTGCACGGTGATGCCGTCGGCGCCCGCATCGATGCACAGCTGCGCGTGGCTGGGGACGTCCGGGGAGCGCGTGTCGCGGGAATTGCGGATCAGCGCGATCTTGTTGAGGTTGACGCTGAGCGCGGTCACAGCAGGGATTTCCTGCGGATCTGCTTGATGATGATGGGCTCCACGGGGACGTCTGCGTGGTCGCCCACCTGCTGCACCGGCGCGGTGGCGATGAAGTCGACCACGTTCATGCCGTCGGTCACCTCGCCGAAGACCGTGTAGCCGGGCTGCCCGGGCATCCAGTCGAGGCGCAGGTTGGTGCGCTGGTTGATGAAGAACTGCGCCGTGGCCGAGTCCGGGTCCGAGGTGCGCGCCATGGCGACGGTGCCGCGCACGTTGTGCAGCCGGTTGCGCGACTCGTTGGCGATCGGCTCGCGGGTCGGCTTCTCCGTCATGTCCTGCGTGAAGCCGCCGCCCTGGATCATGAAATTGGGGATGACGCGGTGGAAGATCGTGCCCTCGTAGAAGCCGTCCTCCACGTACTGGAGGAAGTTCTCCACGGTGGCCGGCGCCTTGTCGCGGAACAGCCGCAGGGTAATGTTGCCCTGCGTCGTCTCGATGACCACCTGCGGGTTGGGCAGGGTGCCTTCCGCCGCGGCGGGCAGGGCGACGAGAGCGGCGAGCAGCGGCAGCAAAAGGCGGCAAAGGATTCCTTTCATGTTCCGGCTCCCGGATGCTGTGAGCTGGCGATGGCCTGGGGCACGGCGGTCAGGCCCAGCTGGAGCTGCTGCGGCGGCGCGGCCAGAGGCGTGGCACCACGAGCGTGATAATCACGCCGAGGAGAACGGCGAGGGCGCCGTCGAGAAAGGCGCTGCTCTGCAGCTTGTCCTGCAGGCGCTGGTTGTCCGCCCTGAGCACGTCCAGCTCGGAGCGCAGGGTCTCGACGGTCTCGTTGAGCTGCCGGTTCTCCCCGTCCAGGGCCAGGGCGCGCCCGGACACCTGCTTGATATGGGCCAGTTCCTCGCTGGTCGCAGCCAGCCGGGCCTCGGCTTCCGCGAGGCTGCCGCTGGTGTCGGCCTCGGCGTCGCGTATGGCCGCGAGGTTGTCCTCCAGCTCTTTCACCCGAGCCTCGAGGCGTTCGGCGCGCGCCTCGGCGGCGGGCAGGCGCACCTGGGCCGGGGGCTGGCGGGTGAGAAACTCGCTGCGTACCCAGCCTTCGGTGCCGCGGTCGGTCGTGACCTCTGTCCAGGCGCCATCCTCGGCGGTGCCCTTCGGCTCGAGGGTCTCGCCGGGGTTGAGCTTGGCGACCCAGCGGTAGTCGGTCCCGGGGCCGGCGTGCAGCACGATGAAGACTTCATCGCCGACCCAGGCGGTGTCCTGGGCGGCGGCGCCAGCGGCACCGGCCAGGCAGGCGGCACAGGCGATGGCAGAGAGCAGGCGGGCCAGCGCGTTCACGAAACGGTCTCCTCTTTAGTCGGCATTTTACCCTGCATCAGTGACCGGGCATCAGTGACCGGGCATCTCGGCGCTGCCGGCTGGCTGTCCGGGTTGGCAGATCGTCCGGCGTGGCATGTCGGCAGTCGTTCGCGGCGGCAGAGAATAGCATGTGCCGCCCTCAGGGCAGCACGGGCAGGAAGGGTTTGACGGTCACCGAGGCGAAGACCCCGGCTTCCGTGTAGGGATCGCCGGCGGCCCAGGCCTCGGCATCGGTCAGGCTGTCGAACTCGGCGACGATGAGGCTGCCGCTGAAGCCGGCCTCTCCCGGATCGCTGGTGTCGAGGGCCGGGTGCGGCCCCGCGAGGAGCACCCGGCCGGCGTCGACCAGCGCCTGGATGCGCTTCAGGTGGGCGGGGCGCGCCGCGCGGCGCGCAGCCAGGGTATCGGGCGCGTCCTCGGCGATGATGGCGTAGTACACGGTGCGGTCTCCTCCCGGTCAGGCGTCGTCGGCGACGCGGGCCTCCGGGCCCTTGCCGTCGTCCTTCAGGTGCGGGCTGATGAGCAGCGCGGTCAGTACCGTCAGCAGCAGCGTGAAGCCGATGGCCGAGTAGAGCTTGTAGCTCACCCAGGTGGCTTCGCTGTAGCTGTAGGCCACGTACAGGTTGAGGGCGCCGACGATGAGGAAGTTACCCACCCACACGGCGTTCAGGCGCAGCCAGACCGCTCGCGGCAGGTGCAGCTGCGAGCCGAGGGTGCGCTCCATGAGCGTGCGCTCGCCGACGTAGCGGAACACGATGAAGGCGAGGGCGAGGGCCCAGTTGAAGATCGTCGGCTTCCACTGGATGAACGTCTCGTCGCGCAGGAGCAGCGTGGCCCCGCCGAAAACGAGCACGGCCAGGAAGGTCCACAGCGCCCGCTTCTCGACGTGGCGGGCGAGCAGCGACCCGATGACAAACTGCAGTGCCGTGGCCGCGATGAGCACGGCCGTGGCGGTGAAGATGCCGTCAACGGTGTAGGCCCAGCTGCCGAGGGTCACCGTCTCGCCGTCGAGCTGGTAGACGATGAAGAACAGCGCAATGGGAATGAATTCGAGCAGTTGCCGCATGGGGTGGGGGGTTCCTTCCGTGCTAAGCTCGCCGGCCAGCCGCGGCGGTGGGCGCCCGGCGCGAGGCAAGAGGCTAATAGTAGCGAACTGTGCTGGTCGACTTCCACACCCACACCAGCGCCTCCGACGGCGCCCTGGCGCCGGCGGCGCTGCTCGAGCGCGCCCGGGCCGCGGGCATCGCTGCGCTGGCCATCACCGACCACGACACGCTCGCCGGCTACCGGGCGGCTGCAGCGCTGGCCGACGGCCTGGTGCTGCACCCCGGCGTGGAGCTGTCCTGCCAGTGGAGCGGCGCGACGATCCACGTGGTGGGCCTCGGCGTGCGCGTCGATGACCCGACCCTGGCGGTGGGTCTCGCCGCCCTGGACAGCGCCCGCCAGCAGCGCGCACAGACCATTGCCGAGCGGCTGGCGAGCCGCGGTTTCCCCGGCGCCCTCGCCGGGGCCCGGGCGATCGCCGGCGAGAGCCAGCTCGGTCGGCCCCATTTCGCGCGCTGGCTGGTCGAGGCGGGGCACCTGCCCGACGAGGCCACCGCGTTCAGGCGCTACCTCGGCCGCAACAAGACCGGGGACGTGAAGGCCTTCTGGCCGGGGCTCGCCGAGGTCACCGGGTGGATCACCGCCGCCGGCGGCATCGCAGTCCTCGCCCATCCGCTGCACTACAAGTTCACCCGCATGAAGCTGCGCCGGCTGGTGACCGATTTTGCCGCCGCCGGCGGTGCGGCGCTGGAGGTCGTGAGCGGGCGCCAGGCGCCGGGGCAGGCGACGGCCCTGGCGCAGCTGGCCGGGGATTTCGACCTCGCCGTTTCCGTCGGCAGCGATTTTCACGCCGACACGCCCCACGGGCCGCGCCTCGGTGTCGCAGCAGCGCCCTTCGCCGACCGGCCCAACGTGTGGACGCGGCTGGCGGCCCCGGCCAGCGCGCGGGCAGCATGCAGGGAGGCGACAGCACCGTGAGCCAGTTCTTCCAGGTCCACCCGGACAATCCCCAGGCCCGCCTCGTGCGCCAGGCAGTGGACATCATCCGTGCCGGCGGCGTCGTCGTGTACCCGACCGACTCGGCCTACGCCCTCGGCTGCCAGATCGGCGACAAGGCCGCGCTCGACCGGATCCGTCGCATCCGCCGCCTCGAGGCGGACCACAACTTCACCCTGGTCTGCCGCGATCTCTCCGAGCTCGCCACCTACGCCCGGGTGGACAACACCCAGTACCGGCTCCTGCGCAACAACACGCCGGGGCCCTACACCTTCATCCTCAAGGCCACCTCCGAGGTGCCGCGGCGCCTCATGCACGCCAAGCGCAAGACCGTGGGGCTGCGCGTGCCGGAGAACAACATCGCGCAGGCGCTGCTGGCGGACCTCGGCGAACCGCTCATGAGCGTGACCCTGATCCTGCCGGGAGACGAGCTGCCGCTCATCGACCCCTACGAGATCCGCGATACGCTGGAGCACGACGTCGATCTCGTGATCGACGGCGGCTACTGCGGCATGGAGCCCACCTCGGTGATCGACCTCGCGGACGACCTGCCGCTGGTGCTGCGCGTGGGCAAGGGCGACGTGGCGCCCTTCGAGGTCTAGTCAGGTATACTCGCGCGAGAGCGATAAAGGACCGCGCGTGAGCACTTCCGAAGAACGCACCCCCGCCGGCGGGGCCGACCGTCCCCTGGCCCCGCCGGCGACCACCCCGGAGCAGGGCGAGATGCCCTTCGCCATCGTCATGGGCAAGGCGGTAACGGAACTGCCGAAGGACCTGTACATCCCGCCGCGGGCGCTGGAGGTGATCCTCGAGGCCTTCGAGGGCCCCCTCGACCTGCTGCTCTACCTGATCCGCCGTCAGAACCTCGACATCCTCGACATCGACGTCTCCCGGATCACCGAGCAGTACATGGAATACGTCGAGCTCATGGACGCCATGCAGTTCGAGCTCGCGGCGGAATACCTGCTCATGGCCGCCGTGCTCGCCGAGATCAAGTCGCGCATGCTGCTGCCGCGCTCGGTGGACGTCGACGAGGACGAAGAGGACCCGCGGGCCCAGCTGATCCGCCGCCTGCAGGAGTACGAGCGCTTCAAGAAGGCCGCCGAGGACATCGAGGAGCTGCCGCGCAACGAGCGCGATACCTTCGTCGCCAGCGCCGAGCCGCCGGACCTGCAGCGCGCCCGACCGGACCCGGATGTCGACATGCGCGAGCTGCTGGTCGCCCTGTCGGAGGTCCTGCGCCGCGCCGACATGTACGAGCATCACCACATCCAGCGCGAGGCGCTGTCGACGCGGGAACGCATGTCCGAGGTGCTGGAAGCCCTCGCCGGGCGGCAGTTCGTGCCCTTCGTCACCCTGTTCGACCCGAAGGAGGGCCGCCTGGGCGTCGTGGTCACCTTCCTCGCGGTCATGGAACTGATCAAGGAATCGCTGGTGGAGATCGTCCAGAGCGAGCCCTTCGCGCCGATCCACGTCAAGGCGAGGGTCGAATAATGGCGGAGACGGGCCTGGTACAGATCATCGAGGGCGCGCTGCTGGCCGCGGGCAAGCCGCTCACGGTGGCGCAGCTCGCCGAGCTGTTCGAGGAGGCGGAGCGCCCGCCGAAGGACGACATCCGCACTGCGCTCGAGGCCGTCGCCGCGCGCTGCGAGGACCGGGGTTTCGAGCTGAAGGAACTCGCCAGCGGCTTCCGCTTCCAGGTGCGCCAGAACCTCGGTCCCTGGGTGGCCCGGCTCTGGCACGAGCGTCCGCCGAAGTACTCCCGCGCCCTGCTCGAGACCCTCGCCCTCATCGCCTACCGCCAGCCCATCACCCGCGGCGAGATCGAGGAGATCCGCGGTGTGGCGGTGAGCTCCAACATCATCAAGACGCTGCACGAGCGCGAGTGGATCCGCGTGGTCGGCCACCGCGACGTGCCCGGGCGCCCGGCCATGTACGCCACCACGCGCCAGTTCCTCGACTACTTCAACCTGAAGAGCCTCGACCAGCTCCCCGCCCTGGCCGAGATCCGCGACCTCGAGACCCTGAACGCCGAGCTCGGCTTCAGCGAGCCCCTCGAGAGCGCGGCGAACGATGCGGCGGGCGCCGCAGAGGCCGGCGTCGACGGCGCTGCGGATGGTGCGGCCGATGGCGATCGCGAGGCCGCGAGCGAGGTCAAAAGCGAGGCCGCGAGCGAGGTCAAAAGCGAGGTCAAAAGCGAGGTCGACAGCGATAGCGTTGACAGCAGCGACGCGGACGACGACAGCAGCGAAGACGCCGCGGGCGCGCAGCGGGCGGATGGTTGACGACGATGGCTGACGACAAGGGCAGGGACAGGGGCAGGGACAAGGAGAAGGACAAGAGCGGCGAGAAGCTGCAGAAGGTGCTCGCCCGCACCGGCCTCGGTTCGCGGCGCGAGATGGAGCGCTGGATCGAGCAGGGCCGGGTCACCATCGACGAGCGCACCGCCCGCCTCGGGGACCGGGTCCTGCCCCACAACCGCCTCGCCGTGGACGGCAGGCCCCTCGAGGCGGCGGTCAGCGGCGGTGTACGCTGCCTTCTCTACAACAAGCCCACCGGCGAGGTCTGTTCCCGCAAGGACCCGGAAGGCCGGCGCACCGTGTTCGAGAGCCTGCCGAGACTCAGGCAGGGGCGGTGGATTTCCATCGGCCGCCTCGACTACAACACCTCCGGACTGCTCCTGTTCACTACCGATGGCGAGCTCGCCAATGCCCTCATGCATCCCTCGGCGAACATCGACCGGGAGTACGCGGTGCGCGTCCTCGGCGAGGCGCAGCCCGAGGCCCTCGAGCGCATGCTCGAGGGCGTCATGCTCGAGGACGGGGTCGCCCGCTTCACCGATATCCAGCCCGGCGGCAACGACGGCGACGGTGTCAACCACTGGTACTACGTCGTGATCATGGAGGGCCGCAACCGCGAGGTGCGCCGCCTCTGGGAATCGCAGGGCCTGACCGTCTCCCGGCTGAAACGGGTGCGCTACGGGGAGATCTTCATCCCGTCACGGGTGAAGAAAGGCCAGTGGATGGAGCTGCCCGGGAAGGAGGTCAACGCCCTCTACCGCATGGCGGGGCTGGACCCGAAGCCCGTCGAGTCCGTCACCGCCGACGAGCGCAAGGCCCAGGAGCGGCAGCTGCGCAAGAAGGGGCGCGACCCCCGCGGCGAGCAGCGGGGGGAGAAGGCCGGCAAGTTCGGCAAGGGCGCGCTCAGGAAGCGCGGCGGCAAGGACAAGGGCAGCGGCCGCAAGGCGGCGAAGTAGCCGCGGTCCGGCAGCCTACTGCGCATCCAGGGCCTGGCCGTGCACGCCCAGGCTGTCATCGCCCATCAGATACAGGTAGGCCGGCATGATCGCCGCCGGCGACGGGTTCTTCGCGGGTTCCTCGCCCGGGTAGGCGGCCCGGCGCATGGCGGTGTTCGTCGCGCCGGGATTGAGGCTGTTCACGCGCACGTCGCTGGTGTTTTCCAGCTCGTCGGCGAGTACCTGCATGAGCCCCTCCGTCGCGAACTTCGACACCGCGTAGGCGCCCCAGTAGGCGCGGCCCTTCCGGCCCACGCCCGATGCCGTGAACACGAGGCTTGCCCGCGGCGCCGCCTGCAGTAGCGGCAGCATGGCCCGGGTGAGCAGGAAGGCCGCGTTCACGTTCACCTGCATCACCTGCTTCCAGGCTTTCCAGGTCGTGTTCTCGATGGGCCGGCGCTCGCCGAGGATGCCGGCATTGTGGAGCAGGCCGTCGAGGCGGCCGAAGGTCTCGCCGACGGCGCCGGCGAGGCCGGCGTAGTCGCTCTCGGCGGCGCTGGCGAGATCCATGGAAAAGATCGCCGGCTGGGCACCGCCGGCCGCCTCGATGGCGTCGTACACGGCCTCGAGTTTCTCCACCGTGCGCCCGAGGAGAATCACCGTGGCCCCGTGTGCCGCGTAGGCAAGGGCGGCCGCGCGGCCGATGCCGTCCCCGGCGCCGGTCACGAGGATCGTGCGCCCGGCGAGGAGGTCGGGCGGCGCGCTGTAGCCGGGCGGGATCGTTGCAGTACTCATGGTTTGGCCTCCTGGTTCCCGTCGACGACCCCCGTGCCCGCCGCCGCCCTGTCGACGTGCGGCAGCAGTACCGCGGCCAGGGCCTCGCTGTCCGCGACCAGCGCGTCGGCGCCCCAGCGGGCCGCGTCGTCGCCGGGCTCGATATAGCCGTAGGCGGCGGCGACGGTGTAGAGGCCCGCGCGGCGCCCGGCCTCGATATCCCGGACGTGGTCGCCCACGTACACGGCGCGCTCGGGCGTGCAGCCCGCCTCCCGGCAGTTCCGCTCCAGGCTTTCCGGGTGCGGCTTGCGCTCGCTGACATCTTCGGGGCAGACCACGCTCGCCGGCGGCGGCTCGATGGCCAGGCGCTCGAGCAGCGGCAGCGTGTACAGCCGCGGCTTATTCGTGGCGACGCCCCAGGCGATGCCGGCCTCGCCGAGGCGCGCGATGAGCTCGCGCAGGCCCGGGAAGAGGGTGGCGTGGGTGCCGAGGATGCCGCCGTAGAGCGTCAGCAGCCGCTGGCGCCAGTGCTCGAAATCGTCCTCGCCCTCGGCGAGGCCGAGGGCGAGGGTGACCAGGCCGCGGGCGCCGTTGGAGACGCTGGCGCGGATCCGCTCGGGCGGCAGGGGCGCCCGGCCGGCCTCGGCGCGCAGGGTCTGCACCACCGGGATGAAATCGCCGGCGGTGTCGGCCAGGGTGCCGTCGAGGTCGAAGAAGACCGCGGCGAGGCGCGGGCCCGGGTGGCTCACGCCGGCTTTTCGGCGCGCAGCAGGTAGTTCACGGACACGTCCTTGGCATTGAGGCGGTAGCGCTTGGTCAGCGGGTTGTAGGTCAGCCCGGTCATCTCGCGCAGCACGAGGCCGGCATCGCGCACCCAGCCGGCGAGTTCCGAGGGCTTGATGAACTTGTCGTACTCGTGGGTCCCCGCCGGCAGCAGCCGGAGGATGTGCTCGGCGCCGACGATGGCGAACAGGAACGCCTTCGGGTTGCGGTTGATGGTGGAGAAGTAGAGCGATGCCCCCGGGCGGGCGAGGGCGGCGCAGGCGGCGACCACCGCGCCGGGATCCGGCACGTGCTCGAGCATCTCGAGGCAGCAGACGACGTCGTAGGTGCCGGGCCGCTCTTCCGCCAGCTCCTCCGCCGTGGCCTGGCGGTAGTCGATGTCGAGGCCGGACTCCAGCTGGTGCAGCCGCGCCACCGACAGCGGCGCCTCGCCCATGTCGATGCCGGTGACCCGCGCGCCGCGCTGCGCCATGGCCTCGGCCAGGATGCCGCCGCCGCAGCCCACGTCGACCAGGTCGCGGTCGGCGACCGGCGACAGGCCGTCGATGAAGTTGGCCCGGAGCGGGTTGATCTCGTGCAGGGGTCGGAAGTCGCCGTCCAGGTCCCACCAGCGGGCGGCGAGGGCCTCGAACTTGGCGATCTCCTGGCGGTCGACGTTACTGCGTGCGGTCATGGTGTCTCCTTGGCTGCGTTGCCTGTCCCTGCCCGGGGCGGCCCCGCCTGTATCCTCGAACGCCAGTCCGCGGCCTTCGCCAGCACCGCCCGCGGGTCGAGGGTGAGCGGCTTGCGCTCGGCGAGCAGCGCGCGGCCGGCGACCCAGCTGTGGCTGACCTCGGCGCCGGTGCAGGCGTAGACCAGGGTCGACAGCGGGTTGTAGACCGGCTGCTGGGCCGGGCCGCCGAGGTCCACGGCGACCAGGTCGGCCTGCTTGCCGACCTCCAGGCTGCCGATGCGCTGCTCGAGACCGAGGGCGCGAGCCCCGCCGAGCGTGGCCAGGGTCAGCGCCTGCGCCGCCGGCAGGGCCGAGGCGTCGCCGCTGCCGAGCTTGGCGAGCAGGGCGGCGCTGTGCATCTCGTTGAAGAGGTTCAAGTCGTTGTTGCTGGCGGCGCCGTCCGTGCCCAGGGCGACGTTGACACCGGCCGCGAGGAGCCGGGGCACGGGGCAGGTGCCGGAGGCGAGCTTCATGTTCGACTGCGGGCAGTGCACCACGTGGGCGCCGGTGGCGGCGAGCAGCTCGATATCCTGCCGCCCGGCGTCGGTCATGTGCACGCACTGCGTGCGCGGGCCGAGGAGGCCCAGGCGGTGCAGCGTATCCAGGGGACGCTCGCCCTTTACCTCCACCGCCTGCAGCACCTCGGCGGCGGTCTCGTGCAGGTGGATGTGCACGGGCAGGTCGAGTTCCGCGGCGAGGGTGGCGATGCGGGCGAGCGTCTCCTCGCCCACGGTGTAGGGCGCGTGCGGGCCGAAGACGACGCTGATGCGCTCCTCGTGGCGCAGTTCATCGCGCAGCGCGAGCCCCCGGGCCAGGTAGTCGTCGGGCCCGCTGCCCCAGGCCGTCGGAAAGTCGAAGACCGGGAAGGCGAGCTGGGCGCGCAGGCCTGCGGCGAGGTATTCCCGGGCGGCGACCTCGGGAAAAAAATACATGTCCGAGCAGGTGGTGGTGCCGCTGCCGATCATCTCGAGGGCCGCGAGGCGCACGCCGTCGCGGACGAAGTCCTCGCCGACCCAGGCGCCCTCGGCGGGCCAGATGTGCTCCTGGAGCCAGGGCATGAGGGGCAGGTCGTCGGCATAGCCGCGCAGGAGTGCCATGGCGGCGTGGCCGTGGGCATTGACCAGCCCCGGCAGCAGCGCATGCGATGGCAGCTCCAGTTCCTCACCGGCGCTGATTCCGGCCGCTTCGCCGCGGGGCAGGAGGGCGCTGATCGCACCCTCCGTCACCGCCAGGCTGTGGTCCTCGAGGACGGCGCCCTCGGGCACCACCGGCACGATCCAGCGCGGGTGGATCAGGAGGTCTGCCGCTGTCGCGCCTGTTTCCATTGGGGGTGCTCCCTCGTGGCCAGGGTTGGCGTTGCCAGCCGCCGCTGCCGGCGGGTCGCGTTGGGGCGGGCAGTATAACCGCAAATGTCCGTCGCCGGGCGCCCCCGGGCGGCTGTCCCTCGCCCGGTTCTAAGTCGTTAAAAACATGGCGAAAACGGCCCGCAGGCGGTACACTGGCAGGCTTCCATGACGGGGCTGCCGGCGGTTCTGCGCAGCGCATGCCAGGGTTGCTGTGGCGGCCCCGTGCGCGCTGCTGGCCGTGCACCGCCCCGAGTCGCACAGGGAATGCCAGATGGGTGATATCGCCAAGGAAATCCTGCCGGTCAACATCGAGGACGAGCTGAAGCAGTCCTATCTCGATTACGCCATGAGCGTGATCGTCGGCCGCGCCCTGCCGGACGTCCGCGACGGCCTGAAGCCCGTGCACCGGCGCGTGCTCTTCGCCATGAACGAACTCAACAACGACTGGAACAAGGCCTACAAGAAGTCCGCGCGGGTCGTCGGTGATGTCATCGGTAAGTACCACCCCCACGGCGACTCCGCCGTCTACGACACCATCGTGCGCATGGCGCAGGATTTCTCCATGCGCTACATGCTGGTGGACGGGCAGGGCAACTTCGGCTCCATCGACGGCGACTCCGCCGCCGCCATGCGCTACACCGAGATCCGCATGCAGAAGATCGCCCACGCGATGCTCGCGGACCTCGACAAGGAAACGGTCGATTTCGTTGACAACTACGACGGCACGGAGCGGATTCCCTCGGTGCTGCCGACGCGGGTGCCCAACCTGCTGATCAACGGTTCCGCCGGTATCGCCGTGGGCATGGCCACGAACATCCCGCCGCACAATCTCACCGAGGTGGTGAGCGGCTGCCTGGCGCTGATGAAGAACCCGGAGATCACCGTGGACGAGCTCATGGAGCACATCCCCGGTCCGGACTTCCCCACGGGCGGTATCATCAACGGCCGCGCCGGGATCATCCAGGCCTATCGCGGCGGCCGCGGCCGCATCTACGTGCGCGCCAAGGCCGAGGTGGTCAGCGACGAGAAGCGCGGCCGGGATACGATCATCGTCCACGAGATCCCCTACCAGCTGAACAAGGCGCGGCTCATCGAGCGCATCGCCGAGCTGGTGAAGGAAAAGAAGATCGAGGGCATCAGCGAGCTGCGCGACGAGTCCGACAAGGACGGCCTGCGCATCGTCATCGAGCTGCGCCGCGGCGAGATCGGCGACGTCGTCCTCAATAATCTCTACGCCCAGACCAACCTGCAGTCGGTCTTCGGTATCAACATGGTGGCGCTGGTGGACGGCCAGCCGAAGGTGCTCAACCTCAAGCAGGTGCTCGAGGCCTTCATCCGCCACCGGCGCGAGGTGGTCACCCGGCGTACCGTCTACCTGCTGCGCAAGGCGCGCGAGCGCGGGCACCTCCTCGAGGGGCTGGCGATCGCGCTCGCCAACATCGACCCGGTGATCGAGTTGATCAAGGCCTCGCCGAGCGCCGCGGAAGCGCGCGAGGCGATCCTCGCTCGCACCTGGGCGCCGGGCGAGGTGCTGGCCATGCTCGAGCGCGCCGGCGCCGAGGCCTGTCGCCCGGACGACCTGGCGCCGCACTACGGCCTGCACGGTGACGCCTACCAGCTGTCGCCGGCCCAGGCCCAGGCGATCCTCGAGCTGCGCCTGCACCGGCTCACGGGTCTCGAGCATGAAAAGCTGCTCAACGAGTACCAGGAAAAGCTCGCCGAGATCGCCGACTATCTCGATATCCTGGGCGACCCGGAGCGCCTCATGCACGTGATCCGCGAGGAGCTCGAGGAAGTGGCGCAGGAGTTCGGCGATGCCCGCCGCACGGAGATCTCGGCGTCGCAGCACGATCTCACGGTGGAGGACCTGATCACGGAAGAGGACCGGGTGGTGACCATCTCCCACCTCGGCTACGCCAAGACCCAGCCCCTCTCCGATTACCAGGCCCAGCGCCGCGGCGGCATGGGCCGTGCGGCCCTGTCGGTGAAGGACGAGGACTTCGTCGAGCACCTGCTGGTGGCTAGCACGCACGCCACCATTCTCTGCTTCTCGAGCCTCGGCAAGGTGTACTGGCTCAAGGTCTACCAGATTCCCCTCGCCGGCCGCGGCTCCCGCGGGCGGCCGCTGGTGAACCTGCTGCCGCTGGAGCCGGGCGAGCGGGTGACGTCGATCCTGCCCGTGGAGGAGTACACCCCCGGGCACTTCATCTTCATGGCCACCGCCGGCGGCACCGTGAAGAAGACGCCGCTCGAAAACTTCGCCCGCCCGCGCAGCGTCGGCCTGCGCGCCCTCGAGCTCGAAGCGGGCGACGTGCTCATCGGCACCGCGATCACCGACGGCAGCTGCGATGTCATGCTCTTCTCCAGCGGCGGCAAGGTCGCCCGCTTCCGCGAGGGTGACGTCCGCCCCATGGGGCGGACGGCGCGCGGCGTGCGCGGTATCCGTCTCGCGAAGGGCCAGCAGATGATCTCCCTGGTTATCCCCCGGGAAGACGGCCGCATCCTCAGCGTGAGCGAAAAGGGCTACGGCAAGCGCACCGACGTGGCCGAGTTCCCCACCAAGGGGCGCGGCAACATGGGCGTCATCGCCATGGCCCGCTCCGAGCGCAACGGCGATCTCGTCGGCGCCGTGCAGGTCTTCGACGGCGACGAGCTCATGCTCATCTCCAACCTCGGCACCCTCGTGCGCACCCGCGCCGACGAGGTTTCCCTCCTCGGGCGCAACACGCAGGGCGTGCGCATCGTGCGCTGCAAGGACGGTGAGCAGCTGGTGCGCGTTGCCCAGATCGACGAGCCGGAGGAAGACGAGACGCCCGGCGACGCGGTGGAAGCCGCCCCGGCCGGCGCGCCGGTGAGCCCGGCGGAAGGCGCTGCCGATAACGTTGCCGACGACGCTGCCGATGACGCTGCCGATGACGACCTGGGTGACGACCCCGGCGACGGCGCGGGGGACGCTGCCGGCGACAGCGCGGGTGAAGAGGACAGTGAAGAGGACAGTGACGATGACGCCTGACCGCCAGGGGAGCCGCCGCCGATGACCCGCGCCTGGAACTTCTGCGCCGGCCCCGCCGCGCTCCCGGAGGCGGTGCTCGCGCGCGCTGCCGAGGAAATGCTCGACTGGCACGGCAAGGGCCTCTCCTTCATGGAGATGAGCCACCGCTCGCCCGAGGTGGTGGGTGTGGTCGAGGCCGCGGAGGCCCGCCTGCGCCGGCTCCTCGGCCTCGATGACGACTACGCGGTACTCTTCCTGCAGGGCGGGGCCAGCATGCAGTTCGCCGCGGTGCCGCTGAATCTCGCCGCAGCCGGCGCGCCCGCCGACTATCTCGACACGGGACAGTGGTCGAAGAAGGCCATCGCCGAGGGCCGCCGCTTCGCCGATGTCGGCGTCGCCGCCAGTGATGCCGAGGGCCACTACCGCACGGTGCCGCCGCGGGACAGCTGGCAGCTGCGCGACGACGCGGCCTATCTCCACCTCACGCCGAACGAGACCATCGGCGGCGTCGAGTTCACGGAGGCGCCCGAGGCGCCGGCGCCGCTGGTCGCGGACCTGTCCTCGACGCTGCTGTCGCGCCCCGTCGACGTGAGCCGCTACGGCGTCATTTACGCCGGTGCGCAGAAGAATATCGGCCCGGCGGGGCTCACCCTGGTCATCGTGCGCCGGGACCTCCTCGGCCGCGCGCGCCCCGAGTGCCCGGCCATGCTCAACTGGGAGACCGCGGCGAACGCGGATTCCATGTACAACACGCCGCCGACCTTCGCCCTCTACCTCGCCGCGCTGGTGTTCGAGTGGCTGGAGGGGCTCGGCGGCCTTCCCGCCATGGCCGAGCGCAACCGGCGCAAGGCGGAGACGCTGTACGCCGCCATCGACGGCAGCGGCTTCTACGCGAACCCCGTGGACCCGGCCTACCGCTCCTGGATGAACGTTCCCTTCGTGCTCGCGGACGCCGGCCTCGACAAGCGCTTCCTCGAGGAGGCGGAAGCCGCCCGGCTCCTCAACCTCAAGGGCCATCGCTCGGTCGGCGGCATGCGTGCCAGCCTGTACAACGCGGTGCCCCAGGCCGCCGTGGACGACCTCGTGGCCTTCATGGCCGACTTCGAGCGCCGCTGCGGCTGAGGCTTTCGACCATGGCTCACGAGCAGGACCTCAAGGCGGTTCGCGAGGAGATCGACGGCATCGACCGCGAGATCCAGGACCTCATCAACCGCCGTGCGCGCTGCGCGCAGCAGGTGGCGGAGATCAAGCTCGCCGAGCAGCGGTTGGCGCGGGAGCGCGGGGAAGAGACCGGCGAGGTCGTCTTCTACCGGCCGGAGCGGGAAGCCCAGGTGCTTGCCCGTATCGTCGAGCGCAACGCCGGGCCGCTGCCGGCGGAGAACGTCGCCTACATCTTCCGCGAGCTCATGTCCGCCTGCCTCGCCCTGGAGCAGCCGCTGCAGGTGGCCTACCTCGGCCCCGAGGGCACCTTCACCCAGGCCGCGGCGCTCAAGCATTTCGGCCACGGCGCGGTCTGCGTGTCCCAGGCGACTATTGACGGCGTCTTCAACCAGGTCGAATCCGGTGCCTGCAACTACGGTGTGGTGCCCGTGGAGAACTCCACCGAGGGCATGGTCAGCCACACGCTGGACAGCTTCCTCGATTCGCCCCTGTGCATCGCCGGCGAGGTGGAACTGCGCATCACCCACCACCTGCTCGCCGCCCCGGGCACGGACCCGGCAGCCATCACCCGCATCTGCGCGCACCAGCAGGCCCTCGCCCAGTGCCGCAACTGGCTGGACACCCACTGGCCGCAGGTGGAGCGGGAGGCGGTCTCCAGCAACGGCGAGGCCGCGCGCCTGGCCGCGGCGGAGCCCGGCGTGGCCGCGGTGGCCGGCGACATGGCGGCGGAGCAGTACCAGCTCGAGCGGCTGGCGGAGCACATCGAGGACCGGCGCGACAACACCACGCGCTTTCTCGTCATCGGCCGCCAGGAAGTGCCGCCGAGCGGCCGCGACAAGACCTCCATCATCGTCTCCAGCCGCAACAAGCCGGGGGCCCTGTTCGCGCTCCTCGATCCGTTCCGCCGCGGCGGCGTCAGCCTCACCCGCATCGACACCCGGCCGTCGCGGACCGAGAAGTGGGCCTACGTCTTCTTCATCGAGTTCGAGGGCCACCTGCAGGACGAGAACATCGCCGCGATCCTGCGCGAGCTCGAGGAACAGTCCATTCTCCTGAAACCCCTGGGTTCCTACCCCCGGGCCGTGCTCTGAGCGACCCCGTGGCAGCGCAGCCCTGCAGCGTGGCCATCCTCGGCCTCGGCATGATCGGCGGCTCCCTGGCCCTGGCGCTGAAGGCGTCGGGCTTCGCCGGCCGCGTCCTCGCCTATGACCGCGATCCGGGGGCGCTGGCCGACGGCCTCGCCGCCGGTGTCATCGACGGCGCCTGCGACGACCTCGCCGAGGCCCTCGCTGCCGACATCGCCGTGATCGCCGTGCCCAACGTCGCGGCCGCGGCCCTGCTGGAGGACCTCCTGGCACGCACGGAACACGGGCACACGGGGCCGGTGCTCACCGACGTGGCCAGCGTCAAGGGCAACCTCGCCGCCGCCGCGGCCCGCGGCGGGCCGGCGCCGCGCTTCGTTCCCGGCCATCCCATCGCCGGTTCCGAGCGCAGCGGCGTGGCGGCGGCCAACGGTGAGCTCTTCCGGCATCACCGGGTCATCCTGACGCCCCTGCCGGACCAGGACGAGGGCGCGCTGGCGCTGGTCCGGCGCCTCTGGGAGAGCGCCGGCGCGGAGGTCGTCTGCATGGAAGTGGCGGAGCACGATGCCGTGCTCGCCGCCACCAGTCACCTGCCGCACGTGCTCGCCTACTGCCTCGTCGACGACCTCGCTGCCTCGCCGCGGCGGGAGGAACTGTTCCGCTTCGCCGCCGGCGGCTTCCGCGACTTCACCCGCATCGCCTCCAGCGACCCGGTCATGTGGCGCGATGTCGCCCTTGCCAATCGCGACGCCCTGCTGGAAGCTGTGGACGAGTTCAGCGTGCGCCTGGCGGCGCTGCGCGAAGCCATCGCCTGCGGCGACGGCGCGCGCCTCGAGGCGACCTTCACCGCGGCCAAGGCCGCCCGCGATGCCTTCGCCGAGCGCGAGTCGCGCCGGCAACAGAACTGAAGCAGGTCACAGCCATGGAATTCAAGCTGCACCCCGGCGGCGTCATCAGCGGTGAAGCGCGGGTGCCGGGCGACAAGTCCATCTCCCACCGGGCCGTGATGCTCGGCGCGCTGGCCGAGGGCGAGACGCGGATCAACGGCTTCCTCGAGGGCGAGGACGCCCTGGCCACGGTGGCGGCGTTCCGCGCCCTGGGCGTGCGCATCGAGGGGCCGGAAGAGGGCGGGCTGTGGATCCACGGCGTCGGCCTGCACGGGCTCGAGGCGGCCGGGGCCACCCTGGACATGGGCAACTCGGGCACCAGCATCCGCCTGCTCACGGGCATCCTTGCCGGCCAGGCCTTCGACAGCCGCCTCTCCGGCGACGCGTCGCTCTGCCGCCGGCCCATGGGCCGGATCATGCGCCCGCTGGCGCTGATGGGCGCGCGCGTCGAGGCCGCCGCCGGCGAAACGCCGCCGCTCACGATCCATGGCGGCCAGGCGCTCACCGGCATCCACTACGACCTCCCGGTCGCCAGCGCCCAGGTGAAGTCCTGCGTGCTTCTCGCCGGGCTCTACGCCGACGGCACCACCACGGTGACGGAACCCGCGCCGACCCGGGACCACACGGAGCGCATGCTCCAGGGCTTCGGCTACGAGGTGCGCCGCGACAACGACGTCATTCTCCTGCGCGGCGGCGGCAGCCTGCGGGCCACCGCTATCGATGTCCCCGCGGATATCTCCTCCGCCGCCTTCTTCCTGGTTGCCGCCAGCATCGCCCCGGGGTCGGAACTGCTGCTCACCCACGTCGGCATGAACCCCACGCGCACCGGCATCATCAACATTCTCACCCTCATGGGGGCGGACATCACCGTGCAGGACGAGCGCGAGATCGGCGGCGAGCCGGTGGCCGACCTGCTGGTGCGCTACGCGCCGCTGCGCGGCATCGAGATTCCGGAAGACCAGGTGCCGCTGGCGATCGACGAGTTCCCGGCCCTGTTCATCGCCGCCGCCTGTGCCGAGGGGCGCACGGTGCTGCGCGGCGCCGGGGAGCTGCGGGTCAAGGAAAGCGACCGCATCGCTGCCATGGCCGAGGGACTGTCCACCCTCGGGGTGGCCAACGAGGTGCTCGAGGACGGCATCATCATCGACGGCGGCCGCCTCGGCGGCGGCGTGATCCGGACGCACCTCGACCACCGCATTGCCATGGCTTTCGCGGTCGCCGCCCTGCGGGCCGAGGACGAGATCACGATCCTGGACTGCGACCCTGTAGCCACCTCTTTCCCCGGCTTCGATGCGCTCGCCCGGGGTCTCGGCCTGCAGATCTCCACCCGCGCCGGCGGCGAGGACGGGGAGGGCGCGTGAGTGCGCCGGTTATCGCCGTCGACGGCCCCGGCGGCGCGGGCAAGGGCACCCTCTGCCACCTCCTGGCCCGGCACCTGGGCTGGCACCTTCTCGACAGCGGCGCGCTCTACCGGGTCACCGCCCAGGCCTGCCTGCAGGCCGGTGTCGCCTGGGAGGACGAGGCCGGTGCCGCCGCCGTAGCCGCCGACCTGGACGTGGTGTTCCGCCCGGCGGCGGCGGGGACCATCGCCGTGCTCCTCGGCGGTGAGGACGTGAGCCGGGCGATCCGCACGGAGGAGGGGGGGCGCGGCGCCTCCATGGTGGCCGCCTACCCGGCGGTGCGCACGGCCCTCCTGGATCGCCAGCGGGCCTTTCGCCGCGCACCGGGGCTGGTTGCGGACGGCCGCGACATGGGCACCGTCGTCTTCCCCGATGCCCCCCTGAAGATCTTCCTCACGGCCAGCGCCGAGGAGCGTGCCCGGCGCCGTCACCGACAGTTGCTGGAAAAGGGCGAAAGTGTTAGTCTGCCGCGCCTTCTTGAGGACATCCGGGAACGGGACGCCCGCGACAGCCGTCGCGCCGTGGCCCCCCTGGTACCCGCCGACGACGCGCTCGAGGTAGACAGCACGTCGGTCCCCGTGGCCGGTGTATTCCGCCAGGTGCTGCGGGTCGCGGTGGAACGCGGGCTGTGCCCGGCGGACCGTCTCGAGGAGTAGAGGAGTAGAAGCAACCCGCTCGCGCCGTCTTAACCAGCCTCGACGGTGCGCGCGGTTTTTTTCATGTGACCCGGCCCGGCTGGAGGGGCGGCTGAAGCGGCGCTGAATTGGCTTGGTGCCGCGAACGACAACAGGTAAATGTGTAATGAGCGAATCGTTCGCCGATCTTTTTGAAGAGAGTCTGAAAACCGTCGACATGCAGCCGGGCGCCATCGTCACCGGCGTGGTCATCGACATCGACAACGAGTGGGTCACGGTCCACGCCGGCCTGAAGTCCGAGGGCGTCATCCCGCGCTCCCAGTTCACGGACGGCAGCGGTGAGTGCACCCTGAGCATCGGCGACGAGGTTCAAGTCGCGCTGGAGACCGTCGAGGACGGCTTCGGCGAAACCCGGCTGTCCCGGGAGAAGGCCAAGCGCGCGGAAGCGTGGAAGGATCTCGAGGCGGCCCACGCGGCCGACGAAGTCGTTTCCGGCATCATCAACGGCAAGGTCAAGGGTGGCTTCACCGTCGACATCAAGGGCATCCGCGCGTTCCTGCCCGGTTCCCTGGTGGACGTCCGCCCGGTGCGCGACACGACGCACCTGGAGAACAAGGACCTCGACTTCAAGGTCATCAAGCTCGACCAGAAGCGCAACAACGTGGTCGTTTCCCGCCGCGCGGTCATGGAAGCCGCCAACAGCGTGGAGCGCGAGGCCCTGCTGCAGAGCCTGCAGGAAGGCATGACCATCAAGGGCATCGTCAAGAACCTCACCGACTACGGCGCCTTCGTCGACCTCGGTGGCGTCGACGGCCTGCTGCACATCACCGACATGGCCTGGAAGCGCATCAAGCACCCCTCCGAGATCGTCGAAGTGGGCCAGGAGCTCGAGGTCAAGGTCCTCAAGTTCGACCGCGAGCGCAACCGCGTCTCCCTCGGCCTCAAGCAGCTGGGTGAAGATCCGTGGGTCGAGATCACCGGCCGCTACCCGGAAGGCAGCCGCGTCATGGCGCGGGTCACCAACCTCACCGACTACGGCTGCTTCGCCGAGATCGAAGAGGGTGTGGAAGGCCTGGTACACGTTTCCGAGATGGACTGGACCAACAAGAACGTCCATCCGTCCAAGGTCGTGCAGGTCGGCGACGAGGTGGAAGTCATGGTCCTCGACATCGACGAGGAGCGCCGCCGCATCTCCCTGGGCATCAAGCAGTGCCAGCAGAATCCCTGGGACGCCTTCGCCGCCACGCACAGCAAGGGCGACCGCATCGCCGGTACCATCAAGTCCATCACCGACTTCGGTATCTTCATCGGCCTCGAGGGCAACATCGACGGCCTGGTGCACCTATCCGACATCAGCTGGAACGAGACCGGCGAGGACGCCGTGCGCAGCTACAAGAAGGGCGACGAGATCGAGACGGTCATCCTGTCCATCGATCCGGAGCGCGAGCGCATCTCCCTGGGCATCAAGCAGCTCGAGGACGACCCCTTCTCCAACTACGTGGCCGTGAACGATCGCGGCACCATCGTCACCGGCGAAGTGATCGAGGTGGAACCGAAGGCCGTCGTGGTCAAGCTGGCGGACGAGGTCGAGGGCGTCCTCAAGGCCTCCGACATCAGCCGCGACCGGGTCGAGGACGCACGCAACAGCTTCAAGGTGGGTGACGCCGTCGAAGCCAAGATCGTGTCCGTGGATCGCAAGAGCCGCAGTCTCGCCCTGTCCATCAAGGCCAAGGACTACGACGACGAGAAGGAAGCGGTGAAGTCCCTCAAGGACCAGGAGGAGTCGGCGTCCCCCGGCACCATCGGCGACCTGATCAAGCAGCAGATGAACGGCAACTGATGCCGGGGCGGCGCCCGCCGCCCGAGCAGCTTGCAAGACCGCGGCCCCGGCCGCGGTTTTTTTGTCCCGCCGACCGCCGTTGCGGCTCAACCCCCGGGGCCGAATTTTTCCAGTAATAATAGGCACTTGCATCGTCAGAAGGCGGACGGCACAATGCCTGCAAGCGTCTGGTGCGAGTGTGGCCCCCCATGACCAAGAGCGAACTGATCGAGGCGATTGCCGCCAGGCAGACCCAGCTGTCCACGAAAGACGTGGAGCTGGCGGTGAAAACCATCCTCGAGCACATGTCCCAGTCTCTCTCGAGCGGCGGCCGCATCGAGATCCGGGGCTTCGGCAGCTTCTCCCTCCACTACCGGGAGCCGCGCCGCGGGCGCAACCCGAAGACCGGCGATACGGTCCAGCTCGCCGGCAAGTACGTGCCGCACTTCAAGCCCGGGAAAGAACTCCGCGAGCGGGTCAACCTGGGCCTGCAGGGTGGCCTGTGAGTATCCTGCGCAGCCTCCTGGTGCTCGTGGTGGTGGTGGCCATGGCCGCCGTCGGGGCGCTCTTTGCGCTGCAGAACGAGGCCACGGTGCCCCTCGACGTCCTGGTCTACACTTTCGCGCCGCGCAGCGTTGCCCTCTGGGTGCTCGCGGCCTTCGCCCTCGGCGGCATCGCGGGGCTGCTCATGGCGAGCCTGCTCGTGCTGCGGCTGCGCGCCCGGCTGCGGCTCCTGCGGCGGCAGCTGAACAAGACCCAGGGCGAGGTCGATAGCCTGCGCAGCAAGGACATCGTCGTCAGTGACTGAAGCCGCCAGCGAGCCCGTCTCGCCGGTCATCGTCGCCCTCGACTACGCCGACGGCGACGCGGCCCTGGCCATGGCGGCCCGCCTCGATCCGGCGCTCTGCCGGGTGAAGGTGGGCAAGGAGCTGTTCACCGCCGCCGGCCCGGCGCTCGTGGAGGCCCTGCAGGCGCGCGGCTTCCAGGTCTTCCTCGACCTCAAGTTCCACGATATCCCGAACACCGTCGCCGGCGCCGTGCGCGCCGCTGCCGGGCTCGGCGTGTGGATGGTCAACGTCCATGCCGGAGGCGGCCGCCGCATGCTGGAAGCCGCGGTCGACGCGCTGGCCGGTCGCCGGGACAAGCCCCTGCTCATCGGCGTGACGGTGCTCACCAGCCTCGCCGACGCGGACCTCGCGGAGCTGGGCTACGCGGAAACTGCTGTGGAGCGGGTGCAGCGCCTGGCCCGGCTCACGGCCGAGGCAGGCCTCGACGGCGTGGTCTGCTCGGCGCAGGAAGCGCCCCGGCTGCGCGCTGCCCACGGTCCGGGCTTCCGGCTGGTCACGCCGGGCATCCGCACCGCCGGCGATGCCGCCGGCGACCAGCGCCGGGTGGTCACGCCCGCCGAGGGGCTCGCCCTCGGCGCCGATTACCTGGTCATCGGCCGCTCCATTACCGGCAGCACCGACCCCGGCGGGACCCTCAGCACCATCGTTGCCGGCCTGCACGCGGCCGGCTAGGCGCGCCAACCGCTCATCGCAGCCTGCCGGTGCGGCTGTGGTCGGATACCCCCAGGCGCTCCCGCCGTCACCCCGGAATCGTGAGGGAACCCTGGTTTCAGCCATCTTCGCGCGTTGGCTCGTGACGACGGCCAGCCGCTGCTAGGCTGCTCTCGATGCGGATGCCAGCGCGGATGCTGATGCCCCTCATCGAACGACCGATCGAACGTCTCAGCGCAACCAGCATCGAGACAATCGGAAAACTGTCATGGAACGACGGAGAAACCACACCATGGAACGAGTACGCGCACTGATCGACCCCCTGCGCGCCCTGGCGGGCGCGACCATCCTCGCCGCCGCCGCGGCCCTGCTGCCGGCCGGGGCCGGCGCCCAGGAAGTGGACGCGGCCCCCGAGCCGGTCACCGTGAATATCAACAGCGCGGACGCGGCGACCCTCGCCGAGGCCCTGAGCGGCGTCGGCAGCAGCCGGGCCGACGCCATCGTCCGCTACCGGGAGCTGTATGGCCCCTTCGAGAGCGTCGAGGAACTGGCCGAGGTCTCCGGCGTCGGCAGCGCCACCCTCGAGCGCAACCGCGGACGCATCACGCTGGAATAAGCGCCGGGCATCCGTATCATGGGGCTCCGGCCCTTTTTCTACGGGTCATCGCGGCTCGGTAACGGTACGCGAAGCGCCAGGGGCGGGTGCGGCCACGCAACCGCCAGCACAGGAGACGAAGCCCGGGTGGAATGTCTGGTCACCGGAGCAACCGGTTTTGTCGGCACGGCGCTTTGCGCGGCGCTCGCAGCCCGGGGCGATGCCGTGCAGCGGGCCGGACGCGACCCGGCACTGGAACTGCCGCTGGATCTTGCCGCAAGCGCTGTCCCGCTAGTGCCGCCCGGCCTGGATGTCGTTTTCCACCTCGCCGGTCTCGCCCATCGGTCGGCGCCGGCGGCGCGCCACGACCAGGTCAATTACCGCGGTGCCGTCGCGCTGGCGCGTGCGGCCGCCGAGGCCGGTGTCGCGCATTTCATCTTCCTCTCGAGCGTGAAGGCCCTGGGGCCCGCGCGAGGGTCTGCGCCCCGCGGTGAGCACGATGGCACGCCGCCGCGCGATGGCTACGGGCGCGCGAAGGCCGCCGCCGAGCGAGCGCTCGAGGGGATCGCCACCGGGACCGGGATGGCGGTGACGGTGCTGCGGCCGGCCCTGGTCTACGGGCCGGGGGCCCGCGGCAACCTCGAACTGCTCCACCGCTGGGTGGCCGCCGGGCGACCCGCCCCGCCCGCGGCGGGCGCGCGGTCCCTCGTCGGACGCGACGACCTGGTACAGCTTCTGCTCACGGTCGCGGCGCAACCCGCCGCGGGCTACCGCTGCTGGAACGTGACCGACGGCGAGCGCTACACGGCGCGGCGACTCTGCGAGGCCCTGGCCCGGGCGCAGGGGCGTGCGCTGGCGGGCCCGCGGTTGGCGCCCTGGGCCTGGCGTGCCGCCGCGACCGTGCGCGATGTGCTGCGCGGTGAGCGCCCGGGGCACACGGCTGTGGCGCTGCTCGGCCGGGACAGCTACCGCAACGACGCGGTGCGAGCGGCGACCGGCTGGGAGCCGCGGCACCGCTTCGAGGACCTGGCGCCGGCTATGGTCGCGGCATGGCAGGCTGCCGCTTCTGCCGCTTCTGCCGCTCCTGCCGCCGGGGTGTCCGGGGGGACGGAACGCTGATGCTGCTCGCGCTGGGTGCGGCGCTGCTCGCCGCCCTCGCGGTAACCGGCTACGCGGCGCTGGCGCGCTCCCGGCGCTGGCTTGCCGAGCCGACCGCGCGGGGCGCTCATGCGGCGCCGACGCCGAGTGGCGCGGGCCTCGCCCTGTTCCCGGCCCTGGCGGCGGCGCTGCTCCTCGGCGATGTCGCCCTCGGACCCTACGCGCTGCCGCTCGCGCTGGCGCTTGGCCTCGCGCTGGTCGGCTTTGTCGACGACCTGCGCCACCTGCCGGCGGGACTCCGTCTCGGGGTCTACGGCGCCGCGGCACTCCTCGGCACCGGCTGGCTGATCGCGGGCGGCGGTCCCGTCGGTCTGCTCGCCTGGCTGCCGCTGGCCTTTGCCGTGCTCGCCTTCACCAATTTCTACAACTTCATGGACGGCATCGACGGCCTGGCGGCGCTGCAGGGGCTGTCCGCCGGCGCGGTCGCGGCGTGGCTGGCGCAGGAGGCCGGCGCCTCGTCCGCCTACGTCGCCCTCTGCCTGGCCCTGGCAGGCACGCACGCCGGGTTCCTGCTCCACAACCGGCCGCCGGCGAGCCTGTTCATGGGGGATGCCGGCAGCATCCCCACGGGATTCCTGCTCGCCCTGCTGGCGGTCGCGGGGCCCTGGCGCGAGGGCCTGGCGCTCCCCTGCTGGCCGATCCTGCTGGCCCTGTTCATCTCGGATGCGGGCCTTACGCTGTTCTTCCGCCTGCTGCGCCGGGCCCCCCTGGCCGAGGCGCACCGGGACCACCTGTACCAGCGGCTCGCGCGCCGCTGGCACTCCCACGGGCGCGTAGACGGCCTGTTCCTCGCCGTGCAATGGGGCTGGCTCACGCCGCTGGCTTGGCTGGCCGCCCGCGAACCGTCCTTCGGCTGGGCGTTGCTCGGCCTCGCCTATGCCCCCGTGCTGCTGGCCATGGCCAAGTACCGGCACTTGCAGTAACATCGGCAGATTGGTGGCGCCTAGAAAACAAAAGCCACCGGGCGCACAACCAGCGCGGAGTGAACAACTTGGTCAAGCAAGCAGCGGTTAACATGCTGCAGGCGCTCTCCTGTCGGTGGGCTGCCCTGCGCGCGGCGACCGACAGGCTCATCAAGGTTCCCCGCAACATCAAGCAAGGGCTGGTGTTGCTGGTGGACATGGTGTTCGTCGTGGCGTCCCTGTGGCTGGCGGTTGCCTACCCCTTCGGCGATGCCTCTTTCCATATCGGGTTCGTCGAGGTGCTCTGCGGCTTCGTGACCCTCGCCGCCAGCGCACTGATCTTCCTGCGCATGGGCCTGTACCGGGCGGTCATCCGCTACATGGGCCAGCAGGCGATCTGGTCCATCATCACCGCGGTCAGCTATTCCACCCTGGTACTCGGCGCCACGATCTTCTTTACCCGTGCCGACGTGCCGCGCTCCACGCCTTTCGTTTACTGGGCCCTGGTCATGTTCTGTATCGGCGGCTCGCGGCTCGTGGTGCGCGCCTACTACCAGGCGCGGCTGCGTTCGAGCTCCAAGAACGTGATCATCTACGGGGCCGGGGAGTCCGGCCGCCAGCTGCTCACGGCGTTGCATCACGGCGACCAGTACCGCGTGGTGGCCTTCGTCGACGACGACCCGCGCGCCCAGCACTCGGTGATCAACGGGCTGCAGGTGATGAGCCCTGCGGATCTCGAGCGCCTTGTCGAGGAGCACGCGATCACCCAGGTCCTCCTCGCCATTCCCTCGGCGACCCACGAGCGCCGGCGCGAGATCATCAACTCGCTGGTGGGGCTGCCGGTGCATGTGCGCACGGTGCCCAAGATCAACGAACTCGTCTCCGGCGCCGCCACCGTCAACCAGATCCAGGATATCGACCTCGATGATCTCCTCGGCCGCGACCCGGTGCCGCCGCATCCGGAGCTCATCGATCGCTGCATCACCGACAAGGTGGTGATGGTGACCGGTGCCGGCGGCTCCATCGGTGCCGAGCTGTGCCGGCAGATCCTCAGCGCCGGCCCCCGGGAACTCGTGCTCCTCGACAACAGCGAGTTCGCCCTCTACCGCATCGAGCGCGAGCTGCGCGACCTGCAGGCCCGCGCCGGCACCTATATCGACGTGGTCTGCCTGCTCGGTTCCGTGCGCGACCAGCTGCGGATCGAGATGATCTACCGTACCTTCAGTGTGCAGACGGTGTACCACGCCGCCGCCTACAAGCACGTGCCCATGGTCGAGTACAACGTGGCCGAGGGCGTCGCCAACAACGTTTTCGGTACCTGGCACGCGGCGGAGGCGGCGCGCCTCGCCGGCGTCGAGACCTTCGTGCTCATCTCTACGGACAAGGCCGTGCGGCCCACCAACATCATGGGCGCGTCCAAGCGCTTCGCCGAGCTGATCCTGCAGGGGCTGGCACAGGAGGAGACGGACACGCGCTTCTGCATGGTGCGCTTCGGCAACGTGCTCGGCTCCTCCGGCTCCGTGGTGCCGCTGTTCCGCGACCAGATCGAGCGCGGGGGACCGGTGACCGTGACCCACCCGGAGGTGTCCCGCTACTTCATGAGTATCCAGGAGGCCGCCCAGCTCGTGCTCCAGGCGAGCGCCATGGGCACCGGCGGCGACGTCTTCGTCCTCGACATGGGCGAGCCGGTGCAGATCGTCGACCTGGCCAAGCGCATGATCCGCCTGAGCGGCCACGAGGTCGGCGCCCGGGGGCCCGGGCACAACGGGGTGGAGGTCGAGTTCATCGGCCTGCGTCCGGGCGAGAAGCTGCATGAGGAGCTGCTCCTCGGCACCTCGGTGAGCGGGACCGGGCACCCGATGATCATGCGCGCCGAGGAAGAGAGCCTCAGCTACCGCGACGTGCGCAAGGCGCTGACGAGAATGCGCGAGTGCTGCGAGGCCATGGACTGCCGCGGCATTACCGAGCTGCTCTCGGAAGCGGTGAGCGGCTTTGCCAGCCACGAGGTGCGCCACGATCATCTCTGGGTCAAGCAGGGCCGCGCGGTGCGCCGTGCGAGCCGCGGCGACGCGGCCGAGTCCAACGTCAAGACGCTGTTTGCCGGCAAGGCGGCGACCGACTGACAGACCACAGCCAGGGGGAAGCATGGCTGACTTCGATGTCTTCAATGGCGACGCGGACGGACTCTGCGCGCTGCTCCAGCTCCGGCTTGCAGAACCGCGGGAAGCCTCCCTGGTCACCGGTGTGAAGCGGGATATCTCGCTCCTCGGCCGCGTGCAGGCGGGCGAGGGCGACCGGGTCACGGTGCTCGACATCTCCCTCGACAAGAACCGGGAACCGCTCGAGGGGCTCCTCGGCGCAGGTGCCCGCATCTGGTACTGCGATCACCACTTCGCCGGGGACATCCCGGCGCATCCGGGCCTGGAGGCGCACATCAATACCGGGGCCACCGTGTGTACCAGTTCGCTGGTGAACGGCTACCTCGAGGGCGCCCACCGCCCCTGGGCCGTGGTCGGCAGCTTCGGCGACAACCTGCGCGAGAGCGCCTTTGCCCTCGCCCGGCCCCTGGGCCGTTCCGCGGAGCAGCTCGAGCGACTGGAGAACCTCGGGATCTACATCAACTACAACGGCTACGGGCCGGATCCCGAGGAGCTTCACTTCCACCCGGCGGACCTGTTCCGGGAGCTCCTGCCCTACGCCGAGCCCGAGGATTTCATGGCCGACAACCGGCCGATCTTCGAGCGTCTGGAGACCGGCTACCACGAAGACCTCGGTGCCGCGCGGGAACTGTCGCCGGAGTATGCCGACGCCCACGCCGCGGTCTTCCTCCTGCCCGCCGCGGCCTGGTCCCGGCGCGTGTCCGGCGTCTACAGCAACGAGCTGACCAATGCCAACCCGGACCGGGCGCACGCGGTGATCACGCCGAAGCGCGACGGCGGGTTGCTGGTAAGCGTGCGCGCGCCGCTCAGCAACCGCGCCGGGGCCGACGAGCTCTGCCGCGAGTTTCCCACCGGTGGCGGTCGCGCCGCCGCGGCGGGGATCAACGACTTGCCGGAGGACCAGCTGCAGGCCTTCATCGACCGCTTCGCAGATTTCTATGCGTCTCGCTGAAGGTCTTCGCACTGACCGGTCTGTCGCTGACCGGCCGCCCGCCGAGGGTCGTGGACTGGGATGACCTGAAGGTGCTCCTGGCCCTCCGCGGAAAGCCTCGGCCGCCTGGTCAGCCCACCTCGCCTGGATCGGCAAGGGGCCGCTCGGCGAGCGCCAGGACTGGCTCGCCGCCACCCCCTGGCCGGACCTGCCCGTGCGCCACGCCATCGACGATCACGATCTGCTGGTGGCTGCGCTCCGCTCCCGCATGGGCATGGCCTACCTGCCCTGCATTGCCGTGGCCGACGAGCCCGATTTCGTGCGGGTTCCGGGCGCGCCAGTGAACTACCATGGCGATGTCTGGGTCCTCACCCACCGCGACCTGCGCATGAGCGCGCGGTTGCGGCTGCTGCGCGAGGTCGTCGCCGAGGCCTTCGACGACATCCGCTCCCTGCTCGATACCCGCGAAAGCGACTGAGCCCCGGTTCGCTGC
>CAYTJQ010000005.1:7939-15225 GCA_964438205.1 uncultured Alteromonadaceae bacterium | reverse complement strand
GCGGACGAGGATGCCGTGCTGCGCACCCGCGACGGCGTGGCCATCGAGCCCGCCGCCAGCGCCCCGGTCGCCGTCGCCGAGCGCTGAGCATCGCCAGCGACGGCGGCCTGGCGTACCATCGGGGCAGCACGGATGCCCGAGGAGTCCACCATGCCCCGCCGCCTCAAAGCCCTCCGGCGCGCCGACGCTTCGCATCCCCGGGGTTGTCGATGAGTGCGCTCGTCCCTGCGGCGCTGCACCCGCGCCTCGCCGCCGACACGCACTGCCTGGGTGCGCTGTCGTCCGCCCTGCTGCTCCTGCACCGCGAGGCGGCGCTGCACTGGTTCATCCTGGTGCCGGACACGGACTGCAACGACCTCACGGACCTGGCGGTCGACGAACGCGGGCGTCTCCTCGAGGATGCGGCGGCGCTTGGGCAATTCCTGAAGGCGGAGTTTGCCTACCCGAAGGTCAACGTGGCCGCCCTTGGCAACGTGGTGCCGCAGCTGCACCTGCACGTGGTCGGGCGGCGGCCGGGGGACTTCTGCTGGCCGGACCCGGTGTGGGGGCGGCCTTCGCCGGGCCAGGGCTGGAGTGGCGAAGCGCTGCAGGCGCTCATCGGGCGCCTGGGTCCGCTCGGGCTGCGGGCTCTCTCCTAGCTCATCCCGGCCGCGCCGGCCCTTCCCGCCGTCAGTCCTCGACGTCGTCCACCGAGAGCTGGCCGCTGAACATACGGCGCAGGTGGGCCCAGGACATGCCCACGCCGAGGATCAGCGACAGCAGGAGCAGTGCCAGCCAGGCCAGCGCCCGCGTGCTGTCGAGGGACAGCCAGCCGATATCGATGAACAGCCAGATGATGGCGGCGAAGAGCGCGGCGCCGAGAATCACCCCGAGCCAGCCGATGGCGAGGAAGGTCGCGCGCAGGTAGATGATCCAGCCGATGAGCAGCGCCAGCCCGAGGATGGCGACCAGGGGCCCCAGCCGTGTCTCGCTGTCGACGACCCAGGAGAGGTATGAGAAGGCCGTCGGGTTGTAGGTGCCGAAGACCAGCACCGCGGCAAAGAGCCAGCGGATGAAAAAACTGCCTGCGTCGAAACGGCTCGCCATGGTCAGACCTCGCCTCGGGGGGAGTCCAGAAAGTAATCCATCGCCGGCCCCGGGGCAATGGGCCCGCCCCCTGTCTCAAGGGGCCGGGTTGGAGTACTGCAGGTGGACCGCATCGAGGGCCTTGCGCAGGTCCCGCGGGATCGCGAGGTCGATGCTCGCGATGTTCGTCTCGAGCTGTTCGAGCGTCGTCGCGCCGACGATGTTGCTGGTGACGAAGGGCTGCCGGTTGACGAAGGCCAGGGCCAGCTGTGCCGGGTCCACGCCGGCCTCGGCGGCGACTGCCAGGTAGGCCTGTGTGGCCGCCGCGGCCTGCGGGTTGTCGTAGCGGGCGAAGCGCGGGAAGCGCGTGAGCCGGGCGCCCTCGGGCCGCGCTCCGCCCGCGTACTTGCCGGAGAGTAGCCCGAAGGCCAGGGGCGAGTAGGCGAGCAGCCCGACCCGCTCGCGGATGGCGATCTCCGCCAGGCCGACTTCGAAGGAACGGTTCAGGAGGTTGTAGGGGTTCTGGATGCTGACGATGCGCGGCAGGCCGGCCTCCCGCGCCAGGCGCAGGTACTCGAGGACGCCCCAGGGTGTCTCGTTGGAGATACCGATGTGGCGGACCTTGCCTTCCTTCACCAGCTCGCCGAGGGCGGCCAGGGTCTCGGCGATGGCAATGCCGTCGTCCTCGAAATGGCGGTAGCCGAGGTGCCCGAAGAAGTTCGTGCGCCGCTCCGGCCAGTGCACCTGGTAGAGGTCCAGGTAATCGGTACCGAGCCTGGCCAGGGAGCCCTCGAGGGCGGCGCGCACCGAGGCGGCATCGAGCCGCGGGCCGCTGCGGATGTGGTCGACGCCGGCGTTCCGGTCGCCGCGCCCGGCGACCTTGCTGGCCAGCACGACCCGGTCGCGCCGGCCGCTCGCCTTGAGCCAGGCGCCGATGTATGCCTCCGTGCGGCCCTGGGTGTCCGGCCGCGGGGGTACCGGGTACATCTCCGCGGCATCGATGAAGTTCACGCCGTGCTCGAGGGCGAAGTCGAGCTGAGCCGCGGCATCGGCGGCACTGTTCTGCTCGCCGAAGGTCATGGTGCCAAGGCCGATGACACTGACCTCGATGCCGCTGTCGCCGAGGGGCCGGTACTCCATGCGTTACAACCTCCCTGTCCGTTGCTTCAGGCCTCTTCGGCCTCCTCGATCTGCTGGTCGAGCAGCGGCTCGGCGATGCTGACCGGATCCTGGTGGATGACCACGTCGGCAGACGGGTTCCCGGCGCGGATAGCGGCCGCGACCTCGTCGGCAATGCGGTGCGCCTGGACCAGCGGCAGGTGGTCGTCCAGCTCCAGGTGCAGCTCCATGAACTCGACGCGGCCGGCGCTGCGCGTGCGCAGGTCGTGTACGCCGCGCACTTCCGGGTGTCCCCGGGCGATAGCCAGCACGGCTTCCCGCCGCGCCTCGGGCAGCTCGCGGTCGAGCAGCTCGTTGAAGGCGTCGGCCATGATCCGCCGTGCCGAGGCAAGGATGTACAGGGCCACGGCGAGAGCGAAGACCGGGTCCATGCCGGGCCAGCCGACCTGCGCCAGCACCAGCGCGAGCAGCACGGCGGCGTTGGTGAGCAGGTCCGTGCGGTAGTGCAGGGAGTCGGCGCGGATGGCCGCCGAGTGCGTGCGCCGGATGACATAGCCCTGGATGAGCAGCAGCACGGCGGTGACGGCGATGGTAAAGACCATGACGGCAACGCCCAGGCCGAAGGCCTGCAGTGGCTGGGGCTCGAGAAGCCGCTTCACGGCCTCGATGACCAGGAACAGCCCGGAACCGATGATGAACGTGGCCTGTCCCAGGGCGGCAATGGACTCTGCCTTGCCGTGGCCGAAGCGATGGGCGTGGTCCGCCGGTGCCAGCGCGTAGCGTACGGCGACGAGGTTGAGGAGCGAGGCGCCCGAGTCCATGAGCGAATCGACGAAGGAGGCGAGGATGCTCACGGATCCCGTCTCCCAGTAGGCAACCGCCTTGACCAGGATCAGCAGCACAGCGGCCGTGACCGAGGCGTTGGTGGCCAGCTTGAGGAGGCGGGCGCTCTGCGCGGGGGTGAGGGCGTCTGCTGACATCGGGGGCTACTTGTTGCGGGGAGGGGGAACCTTAAAGCAGTAAAGCCGCGCTGCAAAGCGTCAGAGCACCCAGCCGAGGGCGACCGGGAGCACGACCAGGGCGGCGAGGTTGCCGACGAGGACAATGGCGGCGACGCGCTCCGGCTCCTGGCCATAGCGCTCGGCGAAGAGGAAGTTCATCACCGCCGGCGGCAGCGCCCCGAAGAGGATCAGCAGCGCGCTGTCGCGCGGCCCGAGGGCGAGCAGCTGACCGAGGAGCCAGCCAAGACCCATGCCGAACAATGGGCGCGCGAGCGCCCCCACCAGGGACGCGCCCAGGGCATCGAAGCGTACGTCCTGCATGCGCACGCCAAGCGCGAAGAGCAGCAGCGGGATGGCCACATTGCCCAGGAGCTGCAGCGCCTGCACGACCGGCTGCCACACCGGCACGCCGAGCAGGGCGATGGCGAGACCGGTAAAGGCGGCGAGCAGCGTCGGGTTGCGCCAGAGCGTGCGCAGCCTTGCCTGCGGGTCGAGCATGCGCACACCCAGGGAAAAATGCAGGATATTCGACACGCTGTAGAGGATGACGCCGGCAGCGAGCGCCTCCTCGCCGAAGGCCAGGACTGCAAGGGGAATACCGATGTTCGCGGAGTTGTTGAACATCATCGGCGGCACGAAGGTCCGCCAGGCAAGGCCGAGACGCCGGGCGAGGGGCCAGGCGAGCAGGCCGCAGATCAGCAGCAGCAGCGCAGCGCCGGCGGCCAGCCCCGCGTAGCGCGCCGGCTCGAAGGACTTGCTGGCCATGGCGCCGAGGATCAGCGCCGGCACGAAGATGTCCATGTTCAGGCGGTTGGCGACGGACATCTCCGGCTTGTGCCGCCGCCCGTAGAGAAAGCCCACCGTGACGATCGCCACGATGGGGAACAGGATGGAGAGGATGCGGCCGAGCTGGGCGCCGGCGCTGGTGGCTTCGATGTCGGGCATGGCCGCCTTTCCGTGACTCGGGCGCAGTTTACCGAAACGCGCCGCCCCGGTCGTTGGCCGGGCCCGTCGGGGCGGGCCCCCTCAGGCGTGGACTTCTTCCAGCTGGCCGTTCTCCACGTGATAGACGAAGCCGCGCACCGCGTCCTTGTGCGGCACGAAGGGGCTGTTGGCAATGCGCCGCATGGACTGCTTCACATCCTCCGCCGGGTCTGCGAAGGCTTCCAGGGCGAAGGGCGGACGCAGGCCGGTGTCGGCCTCGATGTCGGCCTTCACCGCATCGTCCTTGAAGGTGAGCATGCCGCAGTCCGTGTGGTGGATGAGTACGATCTCGCGCGTGCCGAGCAGGCGCTGGGAGATGGCGAGGGAGCGTATGACGTCGTCGGTCACCACGCCGCCGGCGTTGCGGATCACGTGGGCATCCCCTTCCTCGAGCCCGAGGAGGCGCCCGGTCTCGATACGCGCATCCATGCAGGCCACCACGGCGACCTGCTTTGCGGGCGGCATGGGCTTGTCGCCCTTGTCGAAGCTCTCCACGTAACGCGCGTTGGCGGCGAGGAATTCATCAGTGGCAGACATGCGGGTTCTCCTTGCAGCTTGCTAACGGAGAGCGGAGCGTAACGCCGGCATCCCCCGCCGTGAAATAGCCGTTCGTGCCGACCTTAGTCCCGCTGATTATAGCGTGCGGTTCATCGGTTCGGGCCTGCAGCGGCCCTGACCGCTCTCTGCGCGCCGTGCCGGCCGCGCTAGCGCAGCAGGAGTACCGGTACCCGTGCGGCGCGGAGCAGGTCCGTGGTCTTGCTGCCGAAGACCAGCGAGCGCAGCGGGGAGTGGCTGTAGGCGCCCATGACCAGGATGTCGATGTCGCGCGCCTGCACCTCGCGGGCGATGACGCTCTCCGCATCCCCGGGCAGCAGGGCGGCGGAGACGTCGAAGCCCGCGTCCTCCAGCACCCCGGTGGCCCAGGCCACCTGCTTCTCGGCATCGCGCTGCAGCCTGCCGGCCATGACCAGGTGGATGGGCATGCCGCGAAAGAGCGGGCTGGCCGCCACCAGCTCCACGCCGCGCCGGGCGAGGCTTGAGCCGTCGAAGGCAATGAGCGCGCTCTCCGGCTCCCGGAAGGAATCGGTCACCGCGAGGATGGGCTTGCGCAGGGCGCGCACCACGCGCTCCACGTTGCGGCCGAGGTCCCGCTGCGTGGCCTCGGCGGAGCGCCCGCGGCGGCCGAGGACGAACACGCGGACGTTGTCCGCCTGCTCACTCAGCGTTTCCTCCAGTTCCCCGTGGCGCTGCCGCGTGTCGGTGTGCTCGGCGCCGGCGGCCTCGGCGCGCTCGCGCAGCCGGGCGAGGAAGACGCGGCCCTCCTCGCGGGCGGTACGGCTGCGCGACTCGTCCTGGTCCGACAGCGTCGACAGGAGCTGCTCCTGGGCGTCGATGCCGATGGCGCCGCTGTGATCCGCGGCGGCGGCGATTTCCGGGTGCCGGTCGAGGACGTGCAGCAGTTCCAGCGGCAGGGACAGGCGCCGCGCCACCCAGGCGCCGTAGTCGGCCACGTAGTCGGCAAAGTGCGACTGGTCCACGCAGGCGAGGACCCGTTCTTCCTGCTGCGTCATCGTTGGCTCCCTCCCGCCGCTGCTTTGCTGACTCGCTACGCTAGTGGCCAAGGATGAGATCCTCGGCATTGTCCTTGTCGTGCACGGCAAACTTGTCCACCAGGGTCTTGCTGGCCTCATTGAGCCCGAGCACTTCCACCTCGGTGCCCTCGCGGCGGAACTTGATCACCACCTTGTCGAGGGCGCTGACCGCGGTGATGTCCCAGAAGTTCGCCCGGCTGACGTCGATGGTGACCTTCTCGATAACCTCGCGGAAATCGAAGGACGCGGTGAAGCGGTCCGCGGAGGCGAAGAACACCTGGCCGATCACCTGGTAGCGGCGCACGCGGCCGTCCTCGTCGGCGCGGGAGCGCACGATCAGCACCTGGCCGACCTTGTGGGCGAAGAAGAAGCCCGAGAGCAGCACCCCGGTGAGCACGCCCAGGGCGAGGTCGTGGGTGCTCACGGTGACGGCGACGGTGGCCAGCATGACCACGCTGGAGCTCTTCGGGTTGGTGCGCAGGTCGCGCAGCGACTGCCAGTTCAGCGTGCCGATGGACACCATGATCATCACCGCCACCAGCGCGGCCATGGGGATCTGCGCCACGAGGTCGCCGGCGAGCATGAGCAGCGCCAGGAGATAGATGCCGGCAGACAGGGCGGAGAGGCGCCCGCGGCCACCGGACTTAATGTTGATGACCGACTGGCCGATCATGGCGCAGCCGGCCATGCCGCCGAGGAAGCCGGCGCCGATGTTGGCGATGCCCTGGCCGACACACTCGCGGTTCTTGTTGCTGCCCGTGTCCGTCAGGTCGTCGATGAGCGAGGCGGTCATCAGCGACTCGAGGAGGCCCACCACGGCGAGGGTGGTCGAGACCGGGAGGATGATCTGCAGCGTCTCCAGGGTGAGCGGGATATCCGGGAGCAGGAACACGGGCAGCGTGTCGGGCAGGGCGCCCATGTCGCCGACGGTGCGGATATCGAGGTCCAGGGTGATGGCGACGAGGGTCAGCAGGACGATCGCGACCAGCGGCGAGGGTATGGTGCGGGTCAGGTAGGGCAGCAGGTAGATGATGGCGAGCCCGGCCGCGGTCATGGCATACACGTGCCAGCTCACACCGGTGAGCTCCGGCAGCTGGGCGAGGAAGATCAGGATCGCCAGGGCGTTGACGAAACCGGTGATCACCGAGCGCGACACGAAACGCATGAGCGAGCCCAGGCGCACCCAGCCGGCCACGATCTGCAGGAGGCCGGTAAGGACCGTGGCGGCGAGCAGGTACTGCAGCCCGTGCTCCTTGACCAGGGTCACCATGAGCAGGGCCATGGCCCCGGTGGCGGCGGAGATCATCCCCGGGCGCCCGCCGGTGAAGGCGGTGATCACCGCGATGCAGAAGGAGGCGTAGAGGCCCACCTTCGGATCCACGCCGGCGATGATCGAGAAGGCGATGGCCTCCGGGATCAGCGCCAACGCCACCACCATGCCGGCCAGCAGGTCGTTGCGGGTGTTCGAGAACCAGTCGTGCTTGATCGAGGCCATGGCCGTCGCGCTGTCTCCAGTCTGTCCCGC
>CAYTJQ010000005.1:0-7839 GCA_964438205.1 uncultured Alteromonadaceae bacterium | reverse complement strand
ACCAGTCGTGCTTGATCGAGGCCATGGCCGTCGCGCTGTCTCCAGTCTGTCCCGCGCGCGGTGGCCGTAGCCCCGGCCGCGGCGGGGAACGACAGGCTGTGCCGTCCCCGCGCTAACGCGGGATGGCTCACGGGTCCGTTTCAGGGTCTAGAAGGGAAGGCGCGAAGGCTAGGGGTTGAGGGCCCCGCTGGCAAGGGAAATCTGTCACACGGCCCCCGGCCGGGGCTTCTTCTGGTCGCGTTAGGCGGGGGACCAGGGAATTCGGGTTACCACAGAATGCGGGAATAGACGAACACGTCCTGCGGCTCCGGCGCGAGGTTGGGGAAGACCGTGTGCCGGCGCAGGCGTCCGTCGAGCTCGAAGCCGGCCTTCTCGAGCACGCTGGTGGAGGCCGTGTGCTCCGGGTGGCAGAACGCCTCGACGCGCCAGACGGTGGTACCGGCGAGGGCCTCGAGCACTGTGGCGAGCGCCTCGCTGGCGTAGCCCTGGCCCCAGGCGTCCTCGGCGAGCACGTAGCCGGTGTCGACCCGGTAGGCCGTCTGGCAGGCCACCCCCGTACTGCCGAGGAGCTGGCCGCTCTCCCGCTCCTCGATGAGCAGCGGGCCCGCCTGCCACTGCGCCCAGGCGGCGTCCGCGAAGGCCAGGAAGGCGCGCGTGTCTTCGATCGAGCGGTGGCGGGGCCAGCTCAGGTAGCGCGTGACGGCATCGCTGGCCGCGTAGCGTTCGTAGATGGCCGCCGCGTCCGCCGGCTCCGGCCGGCGCAGGACGAGGCGCTTGCTGGTGAAGCGCTCAGCGAGCATCGTCGCGCGGTGGCTCATGGTCCCTTCCCCCTCTCCCTGATGACGACCGTACCCGGGGTTGGATTCCCGCGCTACTCCGCCCGCAGGGCCTCCACGGGGTCCAGGCGCGCGGCGCGGCGGGCCGGCAGCACCCCCGCGAGCAGGCCGATGGTCACGGCGATGCTCTCGGCAAGGACCGTGTAGAACAGGGAAGGGCGGACCGGCAGGGCCGGCACGGCGAGGTGCAGCAGCTGACCGAGGCCGGTGCCGAGGGCGAGACCGGCGAGGCCGCCGACCGCGGCGAGGACGATGGCCTCGCCGAGGAACAGCGCCAATACCTGGCCCTGCCGCGCGCCGAGGGCGCGCAGCAGGCCGATCTCGTTGGTGCGCTCGTTCACGGCGATGGTCATGATGGTGACGATGCCGATGGCACCGACGAGCAGGGACACGCCGCCGATGGCCGCGACGGCGAAGGTGAGCACGTCCAGCACGCCGCCGAGCACGTCGAGCATCTGCTGCTGCGTGGTGATGGTGACGTCGTCGCGGCCGTGGCGGGCCGTCAGCACCCGGCGGATGCCTTCCACCACCGTTTCCACCGCCGTGTCCTCGTCGTACATCACGTCGATCTCGATGAGCCCGTCGACATTGAACAGGCTCATGGCCCGGGCCGCGGGAATGTACACCGTGTCGTCGAGGTCGAAGCCGAGCACCGTGCCTTTCGATTCCATGACGCCGATCACGCGGAACCGGCTGCCGGCGATGGTCACCCGCTTGCCGAGCGGGTTCCCGTCCCGGAAGAGCTCGCTGCGCAACTTGCTGCCGAGGACCGCGAAGGCTCTGGGCGCGGTGGGGTCATCATCCGGCAGGAAGCGGCCGATGGCGACCGCCATGCGGAAGGCCTCGGGCATGGCCGGCCCGGCGCCGTAGATGGTCGTGCGCCGGCTCAGGCTGCCGTACTCCACGGCGGCGTTGCCCTGCACGAAGGGCACCACGGCGCGGGCCCAGGGCAGCTGCTCCAGGGCCACCGCATCCTCGATGGTCAGTGGCCGCTCCGTACCGAACACGCCGACGCTGGTGCCCGCCGTGGTCGCCTTGCCCGGGTTCACGGCCACGATGGTGGTGCCGAACTGGGTGAACTGCGCCAGCACGAATTGCTGCAGCCCCTGGCCGATGGAGGTGAGGAGTACCACCGCGCCGATGCCCACGGCGATGCCGAGGGCCGTGAGCAGGCTGCGGGTGCGGTGCGCAACCAGCGAACTGCTGGTCAGGGACAGGAAATCCGCCGTTTTCACCGCGCTAGCGCCGCGAGAGGGCGAGGACCGGGTCCAGCCGCGCCGCGCTGCGTGCCGGCAGCAGGCTGAAGACCACGCCCGTCGCCATGGCGATGGCGACCACCACGGCGATGACCCAGGTCGGCGCGTAGGCCGGCAGGATGGGCAGCGCGAGGCGCAGGCCGAGGGCTGCGGCCTCGCCGATGGCGAGGCCGAGGAGGGCGCCGAGGAGCGAAAGGAGCGACGCCTCGGCGAGGATCAAGAGCAGGATCTGCCGCGGCGTGGCGCCGATGGCCTTGAGCAGGCCGATCTCCGCGGTGCGCTCGGAGACGGCCACCAGCATCACGTTCATGATGAGGATGCCCGCGACGGCGAGACTGATGGCGGCGATACCGCCCACGGCAAGAGTGAGGGCGCCGAGGATGTCGTCGAAGGTGGAGAGCACGGCATCCTGGGTGACCACGGTCACGTCCTTCTCGCCCTGGTGCCGCTCCGCGATGGTCGCCTCGACGAAGTCCCGCACCGGCTCGATGTCCTCGCGGCTGCGCGCCTCGACGAGGATGCGAAAGAGCGACTGGGTGTTGAGGAGCTGCTGCGCCGCGGCCACGGGGATGATGATCGTCTCATCCGTGTCGACCCCGATGGAGCGGCCCTGGGAGGTCAGGATGCCGATGACGCGGAAGCGGCGGTCGCCGATGCGCAGCCACTCGCCAAGGGCCTGCTCGGCGCCGAAGAGCTCGTCGCGGACGGTCTCTCCCAGCACCGCCACGGGCAGGGCCCGGTCGATATCCGTGGCCGGCAGGAAACTGCCCTGGGCCATGGTCCAGTGGCGCACCGGCAGCAGCTCGCTGGTGGAGCCGAGCATCACCACGTCGCGGGAGCGCGGCCCGTAGCTGACGGACACCGAGCCCACGTTCAGCGGGGCGACGCGGCGCACGCGGCCCGAGCGGGTCAGGGCCAGGGCGTCGTCAAGGGTGAGGTCTCGCGGGGTCTCGCCGAACATGGCGCCGGGGTTCACCCCGGCGGTCTCGGAGCGCCCGGGCAGCACCACCACGAGGTTGGTCCCCAGGGAGGCGAACTCGCCGGTCACGTAGCCGCGCGCGCCCTCGCCGAGGGCGGTGAGGACTACGACCGAGCCGACACCGATGGCCATGGCGACGAGCATGAGCAGGGTCCGGGCCGGGTAGCCGGTGAGCGCGCGCCAGGAGAAGCGCGCCACGTCCCTGCTATGCAGCGCCATCGCCCTCGCCCGCTTCGTCGCTGGCCAGGCGCCCGTCCATCATCTTGAGCTGCCGGTGTGCGCGGCCACCCATGGCCGGGTCGTGGGTCACCATGATCAGCGTGATGCCCGCATCGACCAGCCCTTCGAGAATGGCGATGACATCGCCCCCGGACTTGTGGTCGAGGTTGCCCGTGGGCTCATCGGCGAGGAGCACCCGCGGCTCCGTGATGGTGGCCCGGGCGATGGCCACGCGCTGGCGCTGGCCGCCGGAGAGCTGTTCCGGCTTGTGGTGGGCGCGGTCCGCCATGCCCAGGCCCTCGAGGGCGGCGGCGACCTTCGGCCGCCGTTCGTCCGCGCCCATGCCTGCGAGCAGCAGGGGCAGCTCGACGTTCTCCGCGGCGGTGAGCCGGGGCACGAGGTGGAACATCTGGAAGACGAAGCCGATCTGGCTGTTGCGCACCTGCGCTTGCTCCACATCGCTAAGGGAGGTCACGTCGGTACCGTCGAGGCGGTAGCGCCCGGCGGTGGGCCGGTCGAGGAGGCCGATGAGGTTCAGGAGTGTCGACTTGCCGGAGCCCGAGGGCCCCATGATGGAGACGTACTCCCCCGCGCCGATGTGCAGGCTGACATCGTCCAGGGCCTTGACGAGCTGGTCACCGACCTGGAAGTGGCGGTCGATGTGCGACAGCTCAATCATCGCCGCCGGGTCCCGGCCTCGCCTCGACGATGACACCGGGCGCGACGCCTTCCCGGTCGACGGACAGGACGAGCGTGTCGCCGGCTTCGAGACCGGCGGTCACCTCGGTCCAGGCCCAGTTGCGCAGGCCGGTCTCGATGCGCCGCTCCTCGAGCCGGTCGTCGTCGCCGACCAGGTAAACACGGTTGCCCTCGCGCACGGCCTGCGTGGGGATGCGCAGTACGTTGTCGTGCTGGGCGAGGATCACCTCGATATCGGCGCTGTAGCCCGGCAGCATGCAGTCGCAGTCCGCCGGCTCGAGGAAGGCGACCTCCACGTCCACGGTGCGGGCCTGTTTTTCCACGTCGAGCACGTAGGGCGCCACGCGCCGGACCCGGCCGGCGAAGACCCGATCGTCGAAGGCATCGAGGGCGATGTTCGCCGGCATGTCCACGCGGATCGCCGGCGCGTCGACCTCGTCGATGGGGGCGGAGACATAGAGGCAGCTGATGTCCATGAGGTCCACCGCCGGCGGCGTGGGAATGCCGACGGGGGAGGGCGTGACGAACTCGCCGACCTCGCCGTTCACCTCGGCGATCACGCCGGGGAAGGGCGCGCGCAGCTGGGTCTGGTCCAGCGCCGCCTGGGCCACCTCGAGCCGGGCCCGGCTCACCTCCACGGCGGCGCGCGCCGCGGTGCAGGCGGCCTGCTGGGCGAGCGCCTGGCTCTCGGCGTTGTCGATGGCTTCCTCGGAGGCGAGGTTCTGGCTTCCCAGGCGCCGCTGGCGCTCGGCCTCGCGGGCCGCGCGTTCGGCGACGATGCAGGCCTGCTCCCGCCGTGCGTCGGACGCCGTCAGCTCGCTCTCGGCCAGTCGCGCCTGCGCCCGCAGGTCGTCGTTCCAGAACTCCATGAGGATCTCGCCGGCCTTGACCACGTCGCCCTCGGTGACCGGCATGCGGTCGATCTGGCCACCGAGGCGGGGCGAGATGCCGGCGCGCCGGCAGGCCTCGATGGTACCGGCCCTGGTGTTGGCCACAGTATCCTGCACCAGGCCCCGGGTGACAGTCTCCACGCGCACCGGGATCGGCTCCGGCCGCGAGAGCCAGGCAAGGAGCAGGGCGAGGACGACGACCCCCGCCAGGATCGAGAGGATCAGTCCTGTCTTGCCGTGCATCATGGCGTGCCTGCCGTTGCCCGCTTGCCTCCCAGTATGCGTGCCCTGGTGCGAAAGGCCAGTGCGCCAGATCAAGCCTCGGCCCCGCGGCGCCCGCGGCGCCCGCGACGGCTCGTCGTGGTCTCGCCTTCGGTATGATGTCGCGGCAAGCGTTTGGAGGATCCCCATGCTGGAGAGCCGTTCGTTTTTCGCCGTCGCCCTGCTTCTCGCCACTACCGCTGCCGCGGCACAGCCTTTCCGTGACCGCCATACGGCTGTCTCCCCACAGAACTTCGACAGTGGCGGCGCGATAAGCCGCCAGTTCCATCTCCACGCACCGGCCTACCGCTACCAGGCGACGGTCCCGCGCACGGCGCCGGCCCGGGCCCTGCCGGAGGCCCAGGATGAAGCGCTCGCGGCGGTGCCGGTGACGCATCGCGGCGGTACCTCCACCTTCGCGGCCTACGTGGCCGGCGACCCGCTGCTGGACGGCGTGCTCGTGCTGCACCGCGGCGCCATCGCCTTCGAGGCCTACCCGCACATGGCGCCCTGGCAGCGGCACTTCGCCTGGTCCGTGAGCAAGGTGATCACGGCCACGACGCTGGCGACGCTCGTGCGCGAAGGACGGGTGGCCATGGATGCCCCGGTAGAGCGTTACCTGCCTTTCCTGGCGGGGACGGCCTGGGCCGGGACGCCGCTGCAGGCGGTCGCCGACATGGGGTCCGGCATCGACTGCCTGGACAGTGACGGCTACCAGGATCCCTCGACCTGCATCTACCGCCTGGAGGAATCCCTCGACATCACCGCGCCTACCGGGCGGGACAGCAACCTGCTGGCAGAACTCAAGTCGATGACGCGGCGCGGTCCGCCCGGAGCACGGAACGCCTATGTCTCGGCCAATACGGCCGTGCTCGGCCTGGTCATAGAGGCCGTCACCGAGCAGACTTTTGCCAACGTCGTTCGTGAGCAGCTGTGGGACCGCCTCGGCCCAGAGGCCGATGCGCTCATCGCCATCAGCAGCGACGGCTACCCCTATGTGGCGGGCGGCTTCTCACTGCGGCTGCGGGATCTCGCGCGCTTCGGCGAGCTGTTCAATACGCCGCAGCGCTTCGACGTGGTCGACGCCGCGCTGGTCCGGTCCATCCAGCAGACCGGCATCGCCCTCGAAGCGGAGGACCTGGCTGCCCTCCGCGAGGTCCTCGGTGACGACCTGCCACGCCACGCGGCCTGGCAGTGGGACTACGTCTGGGAAGACGGCGCCTTTTTCAAGAGCGGTTACGACGGCCAGGGGCTCTACGTGGACCCGGCCCGCGAGCTGGTGATCGCCTGGTTCGGCACCGGGGTCGATTTCAGCGAGACCGTCAACGACATGCTGCCGGTCGCCCGGCAGCTGGCGCGCAGCGGCCCCTGGCCGCTACCGGACCTCGAAAACTAGTGCCGCGCGTTCCCGCGGGAACGTTTCCAGAAATGACTTTAAGTGTGGCGGTTCGGCACGGGGCTGGCCGACAGCCGCCGTTCAGATCGCACTGGGCGACTGCCCGCTACGGACCCAGCGTTGCTCTAGAACCAATCCTATATGAAAGCCAGCTTCTCATGAGCAGTTGTCGAAGCAACCGCGCGCGCTGATTACCGCTCCTGACCTTTAGTAGGCTTTGTTAATTCTTGATACTGCCGTACCCCGTTGCGGTTGATCAAACGCGAAGAGCGAGTGCGACATTACGCGCAAATAGTGGTATGAAATTACCTGTCTATCGCACGTTAATTCGCTAAGCTTACCAACACGTTCCGTCCACCTTTCGAGTTAGCCCATGCCTATCAAGCAGCAGGGACGTATCGCCGGTGGCGTTTATCTGAGCGTGGTGCTCGCTGGTATCTTTGCACTGGCCTACGCGCCTAAAAAACTATTTATCTCTGCGGATTCGCAGCAGGTGCTAAGTCATTTGTACACGGAGCAGCCTCTACTCATCGCACAGATTGTTGGAATGCTGGCGATGTCTGCCTGTTTCCTTCTATTACCCCTTGCCCTCGGCCGTTTTCTGTCACCGTGGGGACATCGTCTCACGCGCCTCATGATCCTGTGTGTAGCAATGAGTCTACCTCCCACCTTGCTGGCCGCGATTCACTTCGCACAACTCGCTATCGCGTTGGCCAGCGAAACCGCAACAGCTGTCGATGTGGCCAGCGCCCGGGCCGGTTATCGCCAATGGATCGGTGTGGCAACAGTTTTCTGGGGGCTCTGGTTGGCTCCGCTCGGACTTCTGATCATCCGCTCGGGGGCACTTCCAAGACTGCTGGGAGTGCTACTTCTGCTTGGGAGTGCAGGCTATCTGGTTGATACCGCATGTCGTTTTTTCGTAGCGGACTATGCGAGCTGGCCAGCTGCCGGGTGGGTGACGTTGCCCGCATCGATAGGTGAGCTTGGCACCTGTGCGTGGCTACTCGTCTTCGGTGCCCGGGACTGCACTTTGCGTACGATCTGCCCAGATCTGACTGGATGACCGGGAAGGCCCGAAGCGGCATCTGCTAGCCGTCTTCACTCCGCCCGTGATCAACGGCGGTTTGTACTGTGGACAATAACTCGTCGTAGTGTTTTCTCATATAGTCAGGATCTACGGACCTGACAATTGGGAGTGCAATTTCGTGCATTCGAGTGCCCTGCCAAAATTGCATCTCGCGCTCGAACCAGACTTTACCTACGAGGCTACCGAAATACATGGGTGTTGCATTGCTTACGTGAT
>CAYTJQ010000004.1:78245-94267 GCA_964438205.1 uncultured Alteromonadaceae bacterium | reverse complement strand
GCCGGTTCGCCATCCATGGCGGCTCGGGCTCGGCGTCCTGCCTCGCACGGTCCCGGGGAGCCTCCCCCCGCCACACGGCCTGCGCCGTGCCGGGTCGGGGCGCGGACCAGCCTACCTACACCAACGTGTTACTGGCGGGAGCGAAGGGCTGTGCGACACTTGTGTGCTGATTCAAGCAACGCGCCCAGCGAGGAACCGCCATGAACAAGCCCGTCGACACGGCGACGCTGAAGGCCCTGGACCGGGCCCACCACCTGCATCCGTTCACGGACCTGTCGGGCTACGCCCGCGACGGGGGCCGCATCATCAGCCGGGCGGAGCACATCTACATCTACGACTCCGACGGCAACCGCATGCTCGACGGCATGTCGGGGCTGTGGTGCTGCAACCTCGGCTACAGCCAGCCGGCGATCGTCGAGGCGGTCACACGCCAGCTGGGCGAGCTGCCGTACTACAACAACTTCTTCCGCTGTTCGAACCAGCCGGCGGTGGAGCTGGCGGCGGCGCTGGTCCGGGTGACGCCTGCGCGTTTCAACCACGTGTTCTTCACCAACTCGGGCTCCGAGGCGAACGACACCAACATCCGCCTCGTGCACCGCTACTACGACCTGCTGGGCAAGCCGCAGAAGAAGCAGATCATCAGCCGGCGCAATGCCTATCACGGCAGCACCATCGCCGCGGCGTCCCTCGGCGGCATGAAGGCGATGCACGAGCAGGCCATCGGCCTGTCCTACGTGCATCACATCAACCAGCCGCACTGGTTCGAGCTCGGGGGTGAGCACAGCCCGGAGGACTTCGGCGTGGCGGTGGCCCGGGAACTCGAGCAGAAGATCGACGAGCTGGGCGAGGACAAGGTCGCCGCCTTCATCGCCGAGCCGGTGCAGGGCGCCGGCGGGGTCATCGTGCCGCCGGAGAGCTACTGGCCCGAGATCCAGCGCATCTGCGACGAGCGCGACATCCTGTTCATCGCCGACGAGGTGATCTGCGGCTTCGGCCGCACGGGCAGCTGGTTCGGCAGCGAGACCTACGGCATACGGCCGGACCTCATGACCTTCGCCAAGGCGGTGACCAACGGCTACATGCCCCTCGGCGGCGTGATGGTCAGCGACAAGCTGGCGGACGTGCTCCTGGCCAGCGGCGGCGAGTTCGCCCACGGCCTCACCTATTCCGGGCACCCCGCCTCCTGCGCCGCGGGCCTGGCAACGCTCGGCATCATCGAGGAAAGCGGCGTCATCGCGCGCGCCGCCACGGAGCTGGCGCCGCGGCTGCAGTCGCAGCTGGCAGCGCTCGCGGACCACCCGATCGTCGGCCAGGTGCGCGGCCTCGGCATGTTCGCCGCCGTGGAGCTGGTGCGGGACAAGACCACGCGGGAGCGGCTGGCGCCGGAGTCGGGCGCGGCGATCTACTGCCGCGACTGGGCCAATGCGCACGGGCTCATGGTGCGCCAGACCGGCGATGCCATGATCATGGCCCCGCCGCTGGTGAGCCACCCGGAGGAGATCGACGAGCTGGTGGCCCTGCTGACGCAGGCCCTCGATGCCACCGGGGCGCACTACGGGGTCCGCGGCGACTAGCGCGCCGGCAGGGCCTCAGGCAAACAGCGCGCTGTTGTCGATGAACACGCGGTAGCAGCTGACCCGGCCCTCGGCGGTGACGTCCAGCACGTTGGCGAAGGGCACCTCGAGGCGGTAGCCGTCGGCACGCGTGTACGACACCCGCCCGTGCATGCACCGCCGGCCCCCGGACCACCAGTCCGCCTCGACGTCGTGGGACACCGACTCGAGGGCAGCGAAGAACTGCTCCACGAAGGCGACAATGTCGGCGCGGCCCGCAACCGGCTCGAGATTGCCGAAAACGAAGGTCGCGTCCTCGGTGAGGAAGGCACCGAAGGCCACGGCATCTTTCCTGTCAACGGTGCGCAGCAGCGCGGCACCATCGAGGCTCGCAGCGTCAGTCAAACCAGGGCTCCAGTTGCTTGTTGGCGCGCCGGCGGAACGACGGGTCACGCAGCAGCGCCGGCAGGCCGGCAAGCCCCGCGGCGGCGAAGGCACCGGGCAGGAACCAGCATTCCGGATCGGCGCTGTCGCCGGGGTCGAATTCGGCAAGGTCCCGCAGGCCGCGGAAGGCCACGCGATCGCCGGTGCGTGCGGCGCAGTAGATGATCAGGCGGTCCGCCAGGTCGGCTCCATGCGTCGAGCCGTCCTCCGCCGGTGCCAGGAGCAGGTCCGCGCCGCCCTCGATCGCTGACACGATGTCCTGCGGCAGGGCCCAGCGCTCCGCCAGCGCCGCGCCGAGCAGGGGGCTGTCGATCCCCGTGGCCTGCTGCTGCCAGCACAGCCGGTCGATGAAGGTCGACCCCTGCCGGTACCAGTTCACTGCCGTGGGCTCGCTGTCGAGGAAGGCCAGGTCTCCCAGGTTCGCAAACAGGGCCCGGGTGGCGACCAGTGAAGACCGGGTGTTGCCGCAGGCCTGGGCAAGCAGCTGGCCGGTGGTGGCAGCCACCGCGGAGGCGCGGACGATACGCCGCAGGGCAGCCCGCTGCTTATCGCTGTAGGCCGGCGTCCACCCCGAGGCCGCGGCCCCGGCGATGATGCCCTGGACGGTGCTCATGCCGAGGTAGGTCACCGCGTGCTGCACGCTGGCAATGGGGCTGCTGAGCGCGAACGCGGCGGAGTTGACCGTTCGCAGCACCTCGGCGGTCAGGCCGGGATCCTTGCGCACGATCTCCGCCAGCGCCTCGACGTCCGGCGGGTCCCGGGACAGCGCCAGGAAGGCCGGGTGGGGCTCCGCCATGCCGGCGCAGAGGCGCTCGATCGCCGCCTGCTGTGGGTCGTCGAGCGAATCCCGCCGCAGGCGGCGCAGCGTCGCGAGCGCTTCCGGCGGTGAGGCCTGCGCCTCTTCCGGGGCACCTGCGGGCGCCGCCGCACCGGGACGGGGCTTCGCGCGGCGGGGCGGTGCCGCTTCGTCCCGCGGCGATCGGCGCCGCAGCACCAGGAACGCGAGCAATGCCGCGCCAGCTACCCAAAGCCACTCCGGCCGCATATCGCCCATCCCCCGGTTGCCAGGCACAGATGATACACAGCGACCCGCCGGGGCATCCAGCGGTCGCCGCACCGCGTAATGATGATTAAAGGAGGATTTGTCGCCGTGCGTTTCCTGATCATCCTGCTATTGACCGTCGCCACCGGCGCCCTGGCGCAGGACGGCGCTCGGCTCGAAAAGGTCGGTGAGGCCAAGCTCGAGGTCCTGTTCTGGTCCATCTACCGGTCCCGGCTCTACTGCCCCGACGGCGTCTACGAACCCGGCGTGCGCCCGCTGCGCCTGGAGATCGAGTACCTGCGCAACATCCGCAGCGAGGACCTGGTCAAGCGCACGGGCGCGGAGTGGGAGCAGCTCGGCGTCATCGACCCGGCACGGAAAGAGTGGCTGGCCACGCTCGGCACGCTATGGCCTGACGTCAGCAAGAACGACGTGCTCGCCGTGGAGCTGGACGAGGACAGCCGCGCCACCTTCTTTTTCAACGAACGGCGCCTGGGACGCATCGAGGACCCCGACTTCGGGCAGCGCTTCGTGGATATCTGGCTCTCGCCCGACACCAGCCGCCCGGAGCTTCGCCTCGCCCTCACCGGCAAGCGCGAGGGCTGAGTCAGCCGGCCGCGCTGCGGCGGGCGCCGTCGCCGGCGTCGCCGAAGTACTCGGCCAGCCGCTGCTCCGCGGCCTCGCCGAAAAAGATCTCGCAGGCCTCGCGCAGCCCCGGTGCGTTGCGGATAACGTCCTGGCGCACGACCAGCTCGATCTTGGAGCGCCGGCGCAGGAAGTCCTCCAGCGTGACGACCATCTCGCGCCGCGCCGCCAGCTCGATCTCGCAGCGGGTGTACTCGGCGTTCTCGATCAGGAGCTCGGCGCTGCTCGCATCCTCGCGGATCCGCTCCAGCAGCATGAATGCCGCATTGCCGTAGCGGCGCCAGAAGCGCTCGGACAGGGGCTCCGGGGAACTGGGGTCCGTGAGGCCGTCGAGGTCCATGAGCCGGGCCTCGCGGAGGAAGCGCGCCCGGGCCTCGGCCCCCGGCTCGCCGTACCAGGGCGCGCCGGGCTCGGGCACGGCAATGCCCAGGGCGGCGATATGCGCCGCCACCTCGTCGCCGACGTTCAGGCAGTCGGTGAGCTTGCCGCCGAAGATGCTGAGCTCCCGGCGGGCCTCGTCGACCTCGATCACGTGCTTGCGGGACAGCTGCACCCAGTCCACGTCCCCGGCCTCGCCGGCAACGGCGAGGGGACGCACCCCGACCCGCTCGGCGATGACGTCGTCGACCGTGAGCGGCCGCGGGAGGTCCAGCAGCGCGTTGACGTTGGACAGGACGAACTCGCGATCCTCGGGGGTCACGCCGACCAGCGGGTCCGATACCTGCGTGTCGGTGGTGCCGATGCAGGTGACGGGCCCCATGGGAATCAGGAAGAACAGGCGGCCGTCGCTGGCGAAAAACGTAAGCACCCGCTTGTTATCGGTGATCCGGTCGACGATCAGGTGAATGCCCTTGGACATGGCGTGGTGATGGCGCGTGGTCGTACCGAGGCGCTGGTTGAGCGGGTCCGCCCAGGGGCCGCAGGCGTTGATGAGCGCCCGGGCGCGGACGGTGAAGCACTCGCCGCTGCGCACATCGCGGGCCGAGACCGTCCATCGTCCGTCCTGGAAGCTGGCATCGTCGACACTGACGTAGTTCGCCGCCAGGCAACCGCAGTCCAGGGCCTGGCGCACGAAGCCGAAGACGAAGCGCGCATCGTTGTCATACAGATAGGCGTCAGAGTACTCCAGCCCGCCGGCGGCGTTGCGGGTGTCGACAACGGGCTCCGCCACCTCGATGGCCCGGGGCGACAGGTAGCGCGGCGGCCGGGTCCTGCAGCGGCCCATGAACCAGTACAGGACGCTGCCGAGGAAGACGAAGAAGGGCCAGAAGCGGAAGCCCTTCTGGATGGTGGTGAAGAAGCGGATCTCCTTCACCGTCGACGGGTAGGCGCGCATGAGCTTGTTGCGTGACCGGCAGAGCTTGTTCACGAGCAGGTACTCGTGGCTCTCCAGGTACTTGATGCCGCCCCAGGCGAGGTTGCTGGAGTTGGAGCTCACGCCGCTGGCGAAGTCGTCGCGGTCCAGGAGCCCCGTGTCCACGCCGCGGCCCGCCAGCGAGGCGGCAGCCACCGCGCCGTTGATGCCGCCGCCGACGATGAGGACGTCGAGCTCCCGCTCCCTGAGGCGGGCGATGTTGCTGCTGCGCAGCGTTGCAGACATGTTGATTCCGCGTGCTCGTGGCTTGCAGCGCGCCCTGTCCGGGGTGGACACACGCACCTCCCACCACCACTATAGACGCTTGCTTCCCGTGAACAACCGAGTGATGCCCGCCGAACCCAGTGCTTTCAACGAACACCGCCACGGCTCCAGCGCCGGCGGCGACAGCAGCGAGACCTTCCGCGGGCTGACCTACCCCTACGGACGGCAGGTGGACCCGGCACCGGGCGAGCCCTGGAAGATCGCCGACGGCGTGTACTGGGCGCGCTTCCGCATGCCGCTGAGCCTCGATCACATCAACCTGTGGCTCCTCGAGGATGACGACGGCTGGACCGTGGTCGACACCTGCCTCGACATCCCCGATGCGCGCGAGACCTGGGAAAGGCTGTTCGAGGGCTTCATGGGCGGCAAGCCCGTGCGCCGCGTCATCTGCACCCACATGCACCCGGACCACGTCGGCCTCGCCGGCTGGCTCACGGAGCGTTTCGGCTGCGCCCTGTGGATGTCGCGGGAGGAGTACCTCATGTGCCGCTCGCTGGTCGCCGATACGGGGCGGCCGGCGCCGGCGGTGGCGCTCGATTTCTACCGCGCCGCCGGCTACAGCGACGACAACATCGACGAGTACAGGAAGCGCTTCGGCTTCTTCGGCAAGGCCGTCTCACCCCTGCCGGACAGCTTCCGCCGGCTCGTGGACCGGCAGACCCTGACCATCGGCGGCCGCTACTGGCTGGTGGTCGTGGGCAGCGGCCACTCGCCGGAACATGCCTGCCTCTACTGCCCGGAGCTCCGCCTGTTCATCGCCGGTGACCAGGTACTGCCGCGCATCTCCCCCAACGTCTCCGTGTTCCCCACCGAGCCCGAGGGCGATCCGCTGCGCGAGTGGCTGCGCTCGCTGGCGCGGATTCGCGAGATGCTCCCGGATGACCTGCTGGTGCTGCCCGCCCACGAGGCCCCCTTCTACGGCCTGCACGTGCGCCTGACGCAGCTCCTGGAGAGCCACAACCGGGACCTGGACGCGCTCTTCGACCACCTGGACGAGCCGCGCCGCGTGGTCGACTGCTTTCCGCCCCTGTTCGACCGCGAGATCCGCGGCGGCTCCCTCGGCCTGGCCACGGGCGAGGCCCTCGCGCACCTCAACTGCCTGCTCTACCGGCGCCGCGTCGTCCGCGAGCGGGACGATCAGGGTGTGCACTGGTACCGGCAGCTGCCCTACACGAGCGAGGATTGAGCCGTGCTCCAGGCCCTGAAGGTCGCTGCCCTGCGCCGCTACTACCGCTTCGAGAACTGGCGGGCCTGGCGCGGGAGCAACGTTCATGCCGAGCCCGGCGCCCTCGCCCTGCCCACGGACGCGGGCAGCGTGGCCGGGCACCTCTACCGGGGCGGAGAAGGCGCCGGTGAGCGGCCGGTCATCTGCTGGTTCCACGGCGGCGGCTGGGTGGTCGGGGACCTGCAGACCCACCACCCCTTCTGCAGCGCCCTGGCCGCAGCCACCGGCTGCCACGTGGTCTCCATCGACTACCGGCTGGCCCCGGAGCACCCCTACCCCGCGGCCCTCGACGACTGCAGCGCAGCGGTGCGCTGGCTGCGCCGGCACCTCGCGGACCTCGGCCCGAGCAACGGCCGCCTGGTGATCGCCGGCGACAGCGCCGGCGGCAACCTTGCGGCGGGCTGCGCCCTGGACCGGGCGACCGCCGGCGAGGGCGAGGGGCTGGCCCCGGTGGCCGGCACGGTGCTGGTCTACCCGGTGACGGACCACTACAGCGCGGGGCACAGCTCCTACGAAGCGCGGGCCGACTCGCAGCGGCTCACCGCCGACCTCATGCGCTGGTTCTGGGACAGCTACCTCGCTGGCGCGGACCCGGCTTCAGCGCTCCCCGCCCAGCCGCTGCGGGCCGACAACCTCGGCGAGCTGCCGCCCACGCTGGTGATCACCTGCGACCGGGACCCGCTGCGGGACGAGGGCGTGGCCTTCGCCGAGCGCGCGGCCGCCGCCGGCGTACGCGTCACCCACCACCACTACGACGGCGCCGAGCACGGCTTCGCCTGCGGCATGGGCATGACGCCGGAGGCGGAGCAGGCCCTGCAGCAGCTTTCCTCCTGGCGCCACTCCCTGGAGGGCTGAACCGCTTTAGGCCGCGATCTTGCCGAGGATGGCCCGGGTACTGCCGGGGTCCAGGAGCCGCGGCGCGAAGTAGCCCGCGGCCTCGTTCACGGCGAGGTCGACGAGGTAGTCGAAGTCTTCCACCTTCACCTCTGCGGTCGTCTCCGGGATGCCGACTGCCGCGCTCAACTCGCGCACCGCGGCGATGAAGGCGTCCGCCTGCTGCCCCCGCGGCTGGCCGGCGTCGGCGGCGCCGACGAGCACGGCCAGTTCCGCCAGTTTTTCCTCGGCCTCGTCGCGGCAGAACTCGAGCACGTGCGGCAGTACCAGGGCGTTGGCGAGGCCGTGCGGGATACCGTACTTGCCGCCGATCTGGTGGGCGATGGCGTGCACGTTGCCGACGTTCACCTGGTTGATGGCGATACCGGCGTAGTAGGCCGCCATGGCCATGCCGTCGCGGGCCTCCCGGTCGGTGCCGTCGTCGTAAGCCGTGCGCAGGTGGTCGAAGATCATCCTGATGGCCCGGCGCGAGTACTCCGTGCGCGTACCGCGGTCCCAGGTCGAGATATACGCCTCGATGGCGTGGGTCAGCGCGTCCATGCCCGTGGCGGCGGTGATCGCCGGCGGCATCCCGAGCATGAGGTCCGAGTCCAGGGCCACGGCGGCCGGGTGCAGCCCCTTGCCGGAGAGCACGCCCTTCTGTTTCGTCTCGGCGTCTGAAATCACCGCGCCCATGGTGGCCTCGGAGCCGGTACCGGCCGTCGTCGGGATCACGTAGATGGGGATCACGTCGTGCTTCACCTTGCCGAAGCCCACCCAGTCGCGCGGATCCTCGTCGCTGCAGCCGCCGGCGGCGATGACCTTGGCGGCATCGATGGAAGAGCCACCGCCCACGGCCAGCACGGCGTCGGCGCGGTGGGCCTTGAGGGCGGCGATGCCCTCGTCGACCTGGGTGAAGGTCGGGTTGGGCTGTACGCCGTCGTACCAGGCGAGCTCCGCGCCGCCGGCGACCAGCGCCTCGACCGCCTTGTCGGCGATACCCAGGTCCCGCAGCGGCTTGTCGGTGACCACCAGCAGGCGGCGCTGGCCGCCGCGGAGGATGTGCTCGCCGAGCTGCCGGCTGCTGCCCGGGCCGGCAAAGGCCAGGTAGGAGACGGACGGGGCGAAGGCCACGAGGACCTTGACCAGGGCGAAATAGAGGCTGTGCTTGATTTTCCGTAGCAGCATGGACGGCGATCTCCGGTAGGTGCCTGCGTGGGGGCCGAGGGCCCGGTGTTTACAGTGCCCACAACGCATGCAAGGGTAGCAAGCCCGGCGGGGGCGTTAAACTGCGCCCCCGGAAACCGTACCGGCCCACGCAACGAGGAAGACCCATGAGCGAGACCCTGCCCGCCGAACGCCACTATATCGCCATTGCCGACGACGAGGCACGCAGCCTGAGCCTCGCGCAGGACGCCTGCCCGGCGCCGGGCCCCGGCGAGGTGCTGATCCGGGTCGCCTTCGCCGGCATCAACCGGGCGGACCTGCTGCAGCGCCGCGGCCTCTACCCGCCGCCGGCCGATGCCTCGCCGATCCTCGGCCTCGAGGTCGCCGGCACGGTCCTCGCGTGCGGCGACGGCGTCAGCGGCTGGGCGCCCGGCGACCCCGTCTGCGCCCTGACCCATGGCGGCGGCTACGCCGACGTCGCCGTGGCGCCGGCCGGCCAGTGCCTGCCGGTGCCCGGGGGTTACGGCCTCGCCGAAGCCGCCGCCCTGCCCGAGGCGCTGCTGACGCTGTGGCACAACCTGTACCAGCGCTGCGGGCTTTCGGCCGGCGAGAAAGTCCTCATCCACGGCGGTGCCAGCGGCGTCGGCACCCTCGCCGTCTCGGTGGCGGCGGCCCTCGGCGCCACGGTGTACAGCACTGCCGGCAGCGCCGACAAGTGCCGGCGTATCGAGGCCCTCGGGGCCACCCGGGCGTTCAACTACCGCGAGGAGGACTTCGAGGCGGCGCTGGCGGCGGCCGGTGAGAAAGACGCCATGGACGTGATTCTCGACATGGTGGGCGGCGACTACGTGCAGAAAAACCTGAATGTCGCCGCGCCCGAGGGACGCATCGTATCCATCGCGTTCATCCGCGGCCCGAAGGCGGAGCTGAACCTCGCGCCCCTGCTGCTCAAGCGGCTGACGCTCACCGGCTCGACGCTGCGCGCCCAGTCCTTTGCGCAGAAAGCCCGCATGGTGGAGGAACTGCGCGAAACCGTGTACCCGGTGCTCGACAGCGGCGCCGTGCGACCGGTCATCGACAGCGAGTTCCCCCTCGCCGACGCCGCCCTGGCCCACGACCGGATGCAGTCCGGCGAACACATGGGCAAGATTCTCCTCGCTGTGGCATGACGCTATAGTGGCAGCCACGCGGGCTGACAGAGGCGAGCGGCAAGCATGACGACCAGGGGATCCGGCCGGGCCGGTCTCTTCCTGCTGGCTGCGACGGCCCTGCTCGCAGCCTGCGGCGGCGGCGGCGGAGGTGGCGGCGGCGCGGCGGCTCCGGCCCCCGCCCCGGCGCCGGTCAACCGTGCCCCGAGCGCGGACGCCGGCCCGGACCAGGCCGTTGCCGGCGGCGACCTCGTCAACCTCGACGGCAGCGGCAGCAGCGACCCGGACGGCAGCATCAGCAGCTGGTCCTGGACCGTCAGCGAGGGCCCCGAGCTCGAGCTCTCCGGCGCCGACAGCCCCCGCGCGAGCTTCACCGCCCCGTCCTCATCCAACCCCTACGAGGTGGTACTGTCGCTCACGGTCACGGACGACGACGGGGCCAGCGGCAGTGACAGCGTCACGATCAGCGTCGAACCGCTCGTGGAAGCGCCCCGGGTAAACCTCGGCGGCCGCGTGGTGCCGTCCGTGAACCAGGTCCTCGACTCGGACACGAACGACCCGGCCAATCGCTACCGGGCCAACGACGACCCGGCCGACGCGCAGCCGGTCGGCAACCCGGTCACCATCGGCGGCTACGTCAACCTCCCGGGCACCGGTGCCGAGGGGCGCTCCCGGATCAGTGGGGACCCGGAAGACTTCTTCGCGGTCTCGCTGCTCGAGGGTCAGTCGATCACGCTGCTGGTCGCAGACTACCGGGACGCGGATGCCGATCTCTACCTGTACGACGACAGCGGCGAGATCGTCGACTTCTCCATCGAGGTCGGTGAGCTGGAGCAGGTCTCGGTCCCCGCGGACGGCAGCTACACGGTCAATGTCTCGGCCTTCGCCGGCGCGACCAACTACACGCTCGCCATCGGCAGCACCGCTTCCGTGACGGCGGCCCCGCGGCCGGCGATGGTTCCCGGCGAGGTCATCATCCGCTACCGGGGCGACGACCGGCGCGCAGAAGCCGAGGCAAGGCGCGACGCAGCCCGGGCTGCGGAGGATCTCGCCATCAACCTCGGCCTCGACCCGGTGGCGGGCGACAGCGGCCGCGAGCGGCTGTTGTCACTGCAGCCGGCGGGCACCGGCTCCCCGCGCGCCCGCGCCCGCCAGGGACGCGCCGCGGCCAAGGCCGACGCCATCGCAGACCCGGCCCGACGCCGGGACTGGGAGACGCTCCTGGCCGTGAAGACGCTGCGCCGGGATCCGGCGGTGGCGAGCGCGGCCCCGAACTACCGGGTCCGGCCCCTGGCGCTTCCCAATGACGAGTTCCTCGAGCTGCAGTGGCACTTCACGCAATTGCGGCTGCCCACGGCCTGGAACAGCACCACCGGCGATCCGGGCGTTGTCGTGGCGGTGGTGGATACCGGCATCCTCTCCGGCCACCCGGACCTCGCCGGCCAGCTCGTCGACGGCTACGACTTCATCCGCGACCCGGACGTCGCCGCGGACGGCGACGGCATCGACCCGGACCCGGAGGAAACCGCGAACCCGACCGAGCCGGAGCCGGTCGCCTTCCACGGCACGCACGTGGCCGGCACCATCGCGGCGCGCGGCAACAACGGAATCGGCGTCGCCGGCGTCGCCTACAGCAGCCGCCTCATGCCCCTGCGCGCCCTCGGCGCGACCTCGGGTACCAGCTACGATGTCGCCCAGGCCGTGCGCTATGCGGCCGGCCTGCCCAACGATTCGGGGCAGCTGCCGGCGCGGCCGGCGGACATCATCAACCTGAGCCTCGGCGGCGAGGGCTTCAGCCAGGTGGCGCAGGACCTCTACCGGGAGGTGCGCGACGCCGGCATCCTGCTGGTGGCGTCCGCCGGCAACGAGGGCACCGACACGCCGAGCTACCCGGCAGCCTATGAGGGCGTCATCGCCGTCGCCGCGGTGGACGCCCAGCGCGAGGCGGCGGGGTACAGCAACTTCGGGCCCCACATCGACATCGCGGCGCCCGGGGGCGATACCAGTGCGGACCTCACCGGCGACGGCTTTCCCGACGGCGTCCTGAGCACGGGGCGCAGCGGCGAGGACTTTGCCTACACCTTCCTGCAGGGGACCTCCATGGCCGCCCCGCACGTCAGCGGCATGCTCGCACTCATGAAGAGCATCAACCCGGACCTGGCGCCCGCGGACATCGACCGGCTGCTGCAGGACGGTGAGCTGACCTCGGAGCTCGGCGCCAGCGGCCGCGACGACCGCTTCGGTTACGGCCTCGCGAACGCCTCGCGGGCCGTGAATGCCGCCCTGCGCAGCACCGGCGTGGCCATCGAGGAGCCGCGGGAAGTCACCGCCAGCGCGCGTACCCTGAACTTCGGCAGCATCCTCGACAGCCTGCAGGTGGACATCGCCGGCAGCGGTGGCGCGGTGGTCACGGAGGTCGACAGCGATGCATCCTGGCTGCGCGCCAGCCCGGAAGCAACGGACGCCGACGGCCTCGGTCAGTACCGGGTCACCGTGGACCGCGCCGGCCTCGAAACGGGTGTCTACGCGGCCCGGCTGCGGGTGGAATCCAACGCGAACCCGCTGCTCATCGACGTTATCGCCTCCGTGGCCGGCGCCACCCGGGCGGACCTCGGCACCGTCTATATCCTGCTCTACGAGCCCGCCATCGATACGGTGGTCGCGCAGACCTCGACCCGCCTCGAGGACGGCGACTACGACTTTGCGATCCCCGATGTTGCGGCCGGGGTCTACCAGCTCTTCGCCGGTACGGACTTCGACAACGACCTGCTCATCTGCGACCCCGGCGAGGCCTGCGGCGCTTTCCTCACCGTTGACCAGCCCGTGTCCATCGAGGCTGACGGCGATCGTGATGATCTCCTCTTTCCCATCGAGTACCAGGTCACCATCCCCTCCGTGAACGCCGCGGCGAACAGCCGCGCCGACGGCCCGGGCGAGAGCGGCCTGCCACGGAAACAGCCCTGAAGAGGAACTCGCCCATGTCGATCCTGCCCCTGCGGGGAACCCTGCTCCTGTCCCTGTGCCTGCTGGCGCTCACCGCCTGCGGCGCGGACGCGCCCGACGACGCCGCCCCGCCTCCGCCCGCGCCGCCGGCGGAGGCCGCGGCAGGGGAAACACCGCCGGCGACGGACATAGCAACGGAAAAACCCGGTGAAACCGGTGTCGCCCTCGACGACGGCGCCCTGGCGTTCACGCGGCCCTGGACCGGCGACCTGGACGGCATGGAAGAGCGCCGGATCATCCGGGTACTCACGGTCTACGGCCCGGGCCGCTTCTACCTCGACGAGGGGCGCGGGGCCGGCCTCGTGGCGGAGCTGGTAAAACGCTTCGAGGACCACATCAACGACGAACTCGAGCGCGGCCACCTGCGGGTGAACACCGTGATCATTCCCGTCGCCCGGAACCAGCTCGTGCCCGCCCTCCTCGCCGGCCGCGGCGACATCATCGCCGCCGGGCTGACCATGACGCCCGAGCGGGCCGAGGAAGTGGACTTCAGCATCCCGACCAGCAAGCCGCTCAACGAGATCCTCGTCACCGGCCCGGGCGCCCCGCCGATCGAGCGCGTCGAGGACCTCTCGGGGCAGACCGTCTACCTGCGTCTCACCAGCAGCTACGCCGAGAGCGTGCGCCAGCTGAACGAGCGCCTCGAGGGCGACGGCATGGCGCCGGTCACGATCGAGCCGATGCCCGAGAGCCTGGAGGACGACGACCTGATCGAGATGGTCAACGCCGGCCTGCTGCCCTGGGCCATCGTCGACGAGTACAAGGTCCAGGCCTGGGAGGGTGTCTTTACCGACCTCACGCCGCGGCCCGACATCACCTTCCGCGAGGCCGGCCGCCTGGCCTGGGCCATGCGCAAGGACAGCCCGAAGCTCAAGACGAGCGTGGACGCCTTCCTGCGCGAGAACCGGGAGGGAACGCTGATCGGCAACGTGCTGCGCAACCGCTACATCCGCGACTTCGACTGGGCTTCCAATGCCCTCAGTGAAGACGACTACGCCCGCTTCGAGGCCCTGGAGACCATCTTCCGGCGCTACGGCGAGCGCTACGGCATCGAGTACCTCATGGCCGCAGCGCAGGGCTACCAGGAATCACGGCTGGACCAGAGCGTCCGCTCGCATGCCGGCGCCGTGGGCATCATGCAGCTGCTGCCCTCCACGGCGGCGGACCCGAACGTCGGTATCCCCGACATCGGCAGCGAGGAGAACAACATCCACGCCGGCATCAAGTACATGGACTTCCTCCGCGGCCGCTATTTCGATGACCCGGCGATCAGCGAACTCGACCAGCTGCTGCTGTCGCTGGCCGCCTACAACGCCGGGCCGGCCCGGGTGCGCGGCCTGCGCCGGGCCGCGGAGGCAGAGGGCTACGACCCGAACGTGTGGTTCGACAACGTCGAGGTGATCGCGGCCCGCGAGATCGGCCGGGAGACGGTGCAGTATGTCACCAACATCTACCGCTATTACCTGACCTACCGGATGGTCGCGAGCAATGTCCTCAAGCGCCGTGCGGCGCGGCAGGACGCCGGCCTGCAGTGAGCACCTGGAACAGGGCACCGCCGACCGCACCGGCGGCGCCCTGCGCCAGCAGGCCCGCGAGGCTGCGCGTGGCGGCGATCCCGGTCACCCCGAGGACCGCCTTCATGATGAGATGCAGCGCCAGCACGGCCACGAAGCCCGCAGCCGGGTACCAGGCAGGGCGCGCCGCCGGCGCGAGACGAACGAGGCGCGCAGCCACCGGCAGCGCCAGCACGAACGCCAGCGCGAGGAGCGGCAGGTAGCTGCCGGCGAGGCCGACCAGGTCCTGGCCGGTCGTCTCGAGGCGCACGGACCAGGGCACCACCGGGCCCAGCGCCACTACCTCCTGCAGCACGAACTGAGTCGCGGCGATGCTGCCGAGGAGGTAGGTCGCGGACAGCGCGACGAGGAAAGCGACGACGGTACGCAACATGGTCAGGGAACTCCGGCGAAAGCTGTGAGGCTATAATGACCGCAGAGCCTTGCCGTGGAAAGCCGCCATGCCCCGCACCCTGCCGTTAGTCCTGGCGGCCTTTCTCCTTGCCGGCGCCGCCGCCCGCGGCGAACCCTACCGTCTAGAAACCGTGGCCAGCGACCTGCACCACCCCTGGTCCGTGGCGCAGCTCCCGGACCACAGTTTCCTGGTCACGGAGCGCCGCGGCAGGCTGCTGCGCATCGATCGCGAAGGCGGCCGGCAGCCCCTCGCCGGCATACCCGAGACCTATGTTGCCGGCCAGGGCGGCTTCTTCGACGTTGTCCTGCACCCGCGCTTCGCCGACAACCGGCTCGTGTACCTGAGCTACGCCGCCGGCGGCCCCGGTGCCAACGCGACGGCGGTGTTCCGCGGCCGGCTCACGGCCGCGGGCCTTGCCGACGGCGAGGAGATCCTGCGGGTACAGCCGCTCAAGGCCACGCCGCAGCACTACGGTGGCCGGCTGGCCTTCCTGCCGGACGGCACGCTCCTGCTGACCACCGGCGAGGGTTTCGACTACCGCGAGGCCGCCCAGGACCCGGCCAGTGAACTCGGCAAGGTCCTGCGCATCCGCGACGACGGCACGGTACCCGCCGACAACCCGCTGGCGGAGACCGGCGCGCGACGGATCTGGACCCTGGGCCACCGCAACCCGCAGGGGCTCGTCGTGGACGAGGCCGGCGGCAGGGTCTGGCTGCACGAACACGGACCGCGCGGCGGCGACGAGGTGAACCGGCTGCTGCCCGGCGCGAACTACGGCTGGCCCGCGGTGACCCACGGCATCGATTACAGCGGCGCCCGCATCTCGCCGTACCGGCGCTGGCCCGGGATGCTCGGCCCGGAAAAGGTCTGGGTGCCGAGTATCGCGCCCTCGGGGCTGGCTCTCTACCGGGGAGACCGCTTTCCCGCCTGGCGCGGCGACCTGTTCGTGGGTGCGCTCGTAGACCGGGACGTGCGCCGCCTCGACCTGGAGGACGGCACCATTGTCGGCGAGCAGCGCCTGTTCGGCGAGCTCGCAGAGCGGATTCGCGACGTGCGCAGCGCGCCGGACGGGTTCCTCTACCTGCTGACCGACAGCGAGGCAGGGCGGCTCGTGCGGGTGAGGCCGGCGGAGGACACCGGCCGCTGACGCCGCGGGGCAAACCGCGGCGTCAGAGCTCCAGGGTCAGCTGGCCGCTGCTTTCCGGGGCGCTGCCGCGCGCTTTTTTGCTGCCGGCGCCTTCTTCTTCGCTGGAGCTTTCTTCTTCGCCGGTGCCTTGCGAGCCGCCTTCTTCGGTGCCGCTTTCTTCTTCGGTGC
>CAYTJQ010000004.1:65956-78145 GCA_964438205.1 uncultured Alteromonadaceae bacterium | reverse complement strand
CTTCTTCGGTGCGGCCTTCTTTGCTGCCGCCTTCTTCGGTGCAGCCTTCTTCCCGGCCGGCGCTTTCTTCTTCGCCGTGTTGCGCGACGCACGGGCGCGGGCGGCTTTCTCTACCATCTCCGCTGCACGCTCTGCCGCTTCGGCCTTGCGCGCCTCGAGGACGAGATCAGCGCGGATCGGCACCAGTTTCTCTGCGTAGTCGTAAGCGGCACGCGCCATGCTCGCGATCGTCTCCGTCAGGTCCTGCACCTGCCTGATCAGTTCGTCGACGCGCTTCTGGTTGGCGCTCGTCGCCTTCGAACGCAGGGCCGCACGGGCCTTGTTCAGGCGCGCGCTCGCCTGGTCGTGCTTCTTGCGCGCCGCGTCGAGGTCGCGCTTGACCCTCGCGTGGGCTTTTTCCGTTTCGGCGAGAAGGCGCGCGCGCAGTTTCTCGACGCGCTTGTTGGCCTCTTCCGCCATCCTGGCGGCCTGGGCGAGTTCTTTTTCAAGCATCAGCTGCTTACTCCCTGTTATCGGAATCGGTACCGCGCTCCCAGTTTAGGAGTAAAGCCGTTGCTTGTAACGGGCATTTTTTGATCCAACGCAAGGATGCCGGCGTCCAACGACCGCCCCGTGCGCGGGCGGGCACCGCGGGCTACACTCTGCCCCTCGGCACCAGGAGGGCCCAGCCATGACCGACCACGCACCGGGACGACGCATTCGCGCACCGAAAGCCGTGCGCAGGAAGCTGCGCGAGGCGGCGATCGCGAAGGTGCGCCAGGACATGATTCACGCGGGCCGCTCGGAAGCGGACTACAGCAGCGAGGACCTCGAGTACCTCGTCGCCGAGAAGGAGAAGGAGATCTGGTCGGGCCTCGGCTGGAAGGGCTTCGGTATCGCCGCCCTGCTGCTCGGCATCAACATCGGCATCTGACCGTGTCGCTGTTCCGCATCGTCAAGTACTCGTCGCTGCTGTTTTTTTTCCGCCGCTACCGCGGCCGCATCTTCCGCATCGTCGCCGTGCTGCTCTTCGCGCTCGTGACCAACGTGCTCTACCAGGATGTCGCCCACTACCTGCAGCTGCGCCACCCGGGGGCCCTGGTCTGGGCCCTCGCCGGCAAGATCGCCATCGTGTACGGGGCGCTGGCCTTCGTGCTCTGGCAGTTCCGCCCGGTGCGGGACGATGCGGCGCCAGCCGATACCGGCGCTGCGAAGACGGCGGGGAAACCCCGGGGCGGGGAGAAAGCGCCGGCGGCGCCCGCGGACCGGCTCTCCGCCCTCGCGGATATCGAGCACCACGACCGGCTGCGCACGCGCTACGAGGCGGTGCTCGAAGCGCGCCGGAAAACGCCCGGGAAGCCCGGGCCTAGAAATCCAGGGTAAAGCGCGCACCCCAGGTGCGCGGTGCCTCCAGCGAGGCGGTGGCCCCGTCCGGGTTCGGCGGCAGGTTGCTGCCCCCGGCAGTCGCGGCGATTACCGCCTCGTTCTCGATGTTGCGCACCCACAGGCCCACGCTCCAGCCCTCGTCGGCCGGGTACCAGGTCAGCTGCGCGTTGCTCTTGCGCGCCGCCTGCTGCCGCCCCCCGGGAGTGTGCGAGAAGTCCGCCCAGAAGCTGCTCTCGTAGCGTGTGCTGAGCGCCGCCCGCAGCCGGCCGCCGGCGACATCGAAGTCGTGGTGGTAGCGGGCGACGAGGGACCACTCCGGTGCGTACTGGGCGCGGAAGCCGTCGTAGCTGGCGGTGCCGTCAGGCAGGTCGAAATCCGTGTACTCGGCATCGATCCAGGCGCCGGACAGGCTCAGCGCGCTGCGCGCGGTCGGCAGCAGGGCCAGCTCGAACTGCACGCCCTGCACCTCCGTCTGCTCGACATTGAAGGTCTGCGTGGCATTGAGCACCGTGTTGTAGGCGGAGCCGAACAGGCCGTCGTAGTCGTAGTAGAAGGCCTCGATGCTGCCGCTGGCACGGCCGCCGGCGCTGCTGCCCTTCATGCCGAGGGCGTAGCTCACGAGCTCGGCCTCGTCGACGGTGTTCGGCTGCGTGGCGGTGCCCGCGTAGGGATTGAAGGTGCCGGGCATGTAGCCGGTCTGCACGGTGCCGTAGGCGACCAGGCCGTTGCCGATGTCCCGGCTCAGCGCGACCTTGAAGTCGAGGTGGTCGTACTCGCCGTCGCCGTCGGCCTCGAAGGGCGCAAGGCCCATGCCGTCGAAGAAGCGCCCGGCGCCGTCGCGGCGATCGCTGCTGAGACGGCCACCGAGGGTCAGGCGCCAGCGTTCGCCCAGCGCGATTTCCGCCTCGCCGAAGGCCGCGATACCTTCGATGCGGTTGTCGTCGACGATACTCACGGGTACCGGCAGCCCCGCGGGACCGGGCAGCGCCACGGTGTCGAAGCCGCCGAACAGGAAGTAGCCGTCGCTGTCCATGCGATAGGCGTAAAGCCCGGCGAGCCAGTCGCCCCAGTCGGCGCTGCCGAGGAGGCGCAGCTCGTGGATCTGCTGCCGGTAGCTGTCGGTCTTGTTCGCCGGGAAAGCGCCGAGCCAGTAGTTGCTGGACACGGTGAAGTCCGTGAACGCCGGCAGGTAGCTGAGCGTGAGCGTCGGCGACAGGCGGTAGCTGAATTCGCCCCCCGCGAGCACGTTCTCGTAGTCCCGGTATTCCTCCGCCTGCGGCTGGCCGAAGGGCAGAAAGGCATTCCAGGGTTCCGGGAAGCGGTCGTTCCAGGGATCGGAGCGCAGGTAGCTGTCGGGCGACAGCCCGCCGCTTTCCGGGTCGACGCCCTTCACCACGAGGTTCGGCGGGCTGCCGTCCATGTCGGCGACATTGACCCAGCCGTAGGCGCTGAAGCGGTCGCCCGGCGTCCAGCTAGCGGACAGGCGGCCGGCGAGGTTGTCCAGCGCGTCGGCACCGCTGGCGAGGTAACCGTCCCGTTCCTGGTAGTCGGTGGCCAGGCGCAGCGTCAGGTCGCGGCCGAGACTGACGTCCCCGGCGGCACTCAGGCGCCGGCTGTCGTAGTTGCCGGCCTCGAACAGCAGGTAGCCCGGGCTGCCGTCCGCGGGGCGGGCGAAGCTCGCGTTGACCACGCCGCCGAGCGTGCTGCGGCCGTAGAGCGTGCCCTGCGGGCCGGGCAGCACCTCGAGCTGGTCGAGATCGAAGAGCGCCGTGCTGTTAGCCTCGCGCGGCACGTAGACACCGTTCAGGTGCAGCGAGCTCGGCGGGTCCAGCTGCGGGAAATCCAGCGTGGAGCCGATGCCGCGGATGTAGACCTGGGTAGACGTGTTTTCCTGCTGCAGGCGCATGGCGGGCAGCAGCGCCTGGGCGGCGCGGATATCGCCCACGCCCTCCTCGCGCAGCAGCCCCGCGTCGAACACGGCGACGGTGCCGGGCACGTCCAGGCGGGTGGCTTCCCGCTTGCTGACGGTGATGACGACTTCTTCCAGCGGCAGGTTTTCGGCCTGGGGGGCGACGGTGCTGAGTGCCGCCACGGCACAGGCGAGGAGACGGCGATGCATCCGCGATCCTCCCGGTCAGTGAGCGAGGGCGCATTAGACCGGAGAGCGTCCGCCATCGCCTTGCGCTGGGTCAAGGACCGGCCGGCTGGCAGCCGGGACAGCGGTAGAGGCGGCGGCCACCGCGCTCGTTGCGCTGCACCTCGCCGCCGCAGCGGTGGCAGGGGTGCCCGTCGCGGCCGAAGACGAAGAAGCGCCGCCGCTCGCGCGGCAGCCCCTCGCGCTCGAGGCGGCTCGCCAGGCGCGGCGGCAGCACGATGCCCCCGGTGTCGTAGCTGCGCCGGCTCACCGCCAGCGTCGCCCGCGCGAGGCGCCCGCGCTCGCCGCGGCCGAGGTCGCCGGCCCGGCGCGCGGGGTCGAGGCCCGCGGCAAAGAGGATCTCCGCGCGCAGGTAATTGCCGACCCCGGCGAGGAAAGCCTGGTCGAGGTAGAGGTCCGCCAGCTGCCGGCGGGCGAAGCGCGCGTCCCCCAGCCGCGCGGCAATCACCGGCCAGCTGAGGTCCGGCGAGAGGATGTCGGGGCCGATGCGGGCAAGGAACGGGTGCGCTGCCAGTTCCTCCGTGCGCCAGACGCTGATGTCCGAGGCGCTGTAGAGCAGCGCGCTGTGGCTTGCCGTGTGCAGGGCGACGCGCAGCGAGCGGTTGGTCTTCGGCAGCCTGCCGCGGCGCTGCACCCGCCAGACGCCGTAGAGCTGGTTGTGGGAGTACAGGCTCCAGCCGTGCTCGAAGTGGGTGAGCAGCGCCTTGCCGCGGGTCTCGAGGCCGGTGACCCGGTGGCCGCGCAGCGTCGCCGCATGGCGCCGCAGCCGCGGCAGGCCGAAGCGCACGGCTTCCACGACCTCGCCGGCGAGCACCGCCTCGATGCGGTCGGCGGCGCGGCGTATCTCGGGTCCTTCGGGCATGGGCTGGCTCCGGCAACAGGCACAGGGGTTAGGCAGCACTTTACGCGGCCCCGGCACCGCCGGATGCGCGCTTTACAGGGCGCGGACGAGGGGCGAGACTGCATTGGTACTCTCGGTCGGCCAGTTCATGCTAACGATAAGAACGCGCGCCGCCTACGGCGCCGGGGGCGCGGTGTACGCCGTGAAGGAAGCGGCCTACACGATGTTCGTCCTGCTGTTCTACACGCAGGTGCTGGGGCTGAACGGCAGCCTGACCGGCGCGGTGATCGCGATCAGCCTGGTCTGGGACGCCCTGTCGGACCCGCTCACGGGGATCCTCTCGGACCGGCTCCGCTCCCGCCATGGCCGGCGCCACCCGTTCATGGTGGCGAGCCTCCTGCCCATCGGCCTTGGCTTCCTGGGCCTGTTCGCGCCGCCCGCCAGCCTCGCCGGCAGCCAGTGGCCGCTGGCCGGCTGGCTGCTGTTCTGGTCCCTCTGGGTGCGCACCTTCGTCACCCTGTTCGCCATCCCTCACCTCGCGCTGTCGGCGGAGATCACCAGCGACTACCACGAGCGCAGCCAGGTCCTCGGCGCGCGCCTCGCCACGCTGTTCCTGTTCAGCGTGCTCGTGCCGGCCCTGGCGCTGGCGTTCATCTTCCCGGAGCGCGGCGGCGAGGACGGACGCTTCGCTCCGGCCAGCTACCCGCTCTACGGCGTCCTCTGCTGCGGCGTCTGCTGGATCATGGCCGCGGTGACGACGATCGGCACCCGGCGCTACGCCCGTTCCTCCCTGGGCGAGAGCCGGCAGCCGCGGAGCGCGCCGCGGCTGACCGACCTGTGGCGGGATCTCGCCAGGACTTTTGGCAACGGCACCTTCCGCCTGGTGCTCGGCCAGGAGATCGCGATCATGACCGCCTACGGGACCGTGGCGACGCTGAACATGCTGGTGTGGACCTACTACTGGGAGTTCAGCGCCGGCGAAGTGTCGCTGATCCTCGCCGTGCCCAGCCTCCTCGCTGTCGCCCTGGTGCTGCTCACCCTGCGCCCCCTCGGGCGGCGCTTCGAGAAACACCGGCTCATGCAGCTGTCCATCATCGGCCTGATCCTGAACTGCCTCTGGCTCTACCCGCTGCGCATGACCGGCCTGCTGCCGCCGAACGGGACCACGGTGGTCTTCGTCCTCAACTTCCTGTTCATGCTGTTCTTCATGTACTGCTTCCTGCTGCGGGCGATCCAGACCCAGTCCATCGTCGCCGACGTCACCGACGAGCACGAGCACGAGCACGGGCTTCGCCAAGAGGCCGGGTTCTTCTCCGCCGCCAACCTGGTCAACAAGTTCGCCACGGTCTTCGGCCCCCTCTACGGCGGCATCGTGCTCGACCTGGTCGGCCTGCAGGCCGGCATGCGCCCCGGCAGCGTCCCCGCCCCGGTGCTCGACGGCCTCGCCTGGGCCTTCGGTGCGGGCACCCTTCCGGGCTTCGTCATCGCCCTGCTCCTGGTGCTGCGGATCAACCTCGGGCAGGCCCGGGTCGAGGAGATCCAGGCGGCCCTTCGCGCCCGCGGCGCCAGTTCCTGAGCGGGGCGCCCTTGCCCCGGCTGCAGCGGTTGGCGACAATCCCCCACCTTTTCCACGGAGCCCCCGCGCCATGCCGACGCATACGGACGACATCCGCATTGCCCGCGCGCAGCCGCTGATCACGCCCTGGGTACTGGGCGAGGAGCTGCCCCTGGACGAGGCCGGGGCCGAAACCGTGGCAGCCGCCCGCCGCCGCATCGAGGCGATCATGACGGGGAAGGACCCGCGGCTCCTGGTCATCGCCGGGCCCTGCTCCGTGCACGACCCGGCAGCGCTCATCGAGTTCGCACAGCGCTTCCACAGCCATTGCGCGGCGCTCGATGATGCCCTCCTTCCCGTGCTGCGCGTGTACTTCGAGAAACCGCGCACGGTGGTCGGCTGGAAGGGGCTGATCAACGACCCGGGGCTCGACGGCAGCTTCCATATCAACCGCGGCCTGCGCCTCGCCCGGCGCGCGCTCCTCGACGTGACCGGCCTGGGCCTCGCGGCCGCGACCGAGTTCCTCGACACGACCTTCGGGCAGTACTACACGGACCTGGTGAGCTTCGGCGCCATCGGTGCGCGCACCGTGGAGAGCCAGATCCACCGGGAGCTCGCCTCGGGCCTGTCCATGCCCGTGGGCTTCAAGAACGGCACCACCGGCGACATCGGCGTGGCCATCGACGCCATCCGCAGCGCGGCGCACCCGCACTGGTTCCCGTCGCTGACCAAGGAGGGCACGCCGGCGATTCTCCAGTCCACGGGCAACCCGCACAGCTACCTCATCCTCCGCGGCGGACGCGACAGCGGCCCCAACTACCGCGCCGAGGCGCTGCGCGCAGCGGCGACGGCGCTGGCGGAGGCGGAGCTCACGCCGTCCCTGATCGTCGACTGCAGCCACGGCAACAGTAACAAGGACCCGGCGCAGCAGGCGCTGGTGATCGCCGACCTCGCGGACCAGCTCGAAGCCGGCGAACAGGCACTGCGCGGGGTCATGCTCGAGAGTCACCTGGTGGGCGGCAACCAGCCCCCGGGGCCGCTGGACGGCCTGCGTTACGGCCAGAGCGTGACCGACGCCTGCCTGTCCCTGGACGAGACGCTGCCGCTCCTCGACGACCTCGCCGCCGCCGTTCGCCGCAGCCGCCTCGCCTGAGGGCTTTCCGCGAAGCGTGCGCGACCGGCGGCTACCAGCGGTAGCCCAGGCGGAAACGGTAGGTCTGGTCGAGCTTCTCGACGTTCTCCACCGCGCCGAGGTCATACTTCCAGATGACTTCGGCGGAGCCCTCGATGTTGAGGATGAGGGGAAAGGACAGGCCCGCGGTGCTGTTGAGGAGCACGTCGCCCTCGTCGGTGAGCCCCCAGAGGCCGGTCTGGTTGAAGTAGAGCCGGGTATTTTCCCCCAGGTAATCGCTGCTGGCGGTGACGGTCCAGGTCGCCGCAGGATAGTCGTTATCCTCGGCCACGAAGAACTCTTCCCACACGTAGGCGACCCCGCCCTCCGCTTCCAGGGTCAGCAGCGGGTCCGAGAAGACCTTACGCCCGAGGTAGGGGCCGACATAGCTCCGAAGCTCCGTATCGGCGAACTCGTCCTGCTCGAAGGACAGGTTCGCGCCCGTATACCAGGGGCTGCCGTTGAGGAAGCGGTCGTACTTGCTGCGGGCGATCCAGTTCTGTGCGTTCTTGCGGCCGTTCACCTCGTCGTACTCGCCGATCAGGCTGAGCGACACGCGATCGTGCAAGCCGGTCCAGGTGCTTTCGGCCTTGTAGTCGAGTTCACTGTTCTCGGTGTTGCCCTGGGCCAGGGAAAAACCGGCACTGGCGAGCCCGGTCCAGTGGTAGCCCTCGCCAAGCTCCCAGGGCTCCGGGTTCACCCGCACCAGGTCGGCAAGACTGTAGCTTGCCTCCTTCTCTCCGCCGTCGAGGACCAGCTGCTCGCCCCGGACCACGATCGGCGACGACTCGAGCACCCGGCCGTCGGCGAACTGGAGCCGCATCTGTGTTTCCGTGTGCAGGCTCTCGATCATGGCCTGGGGGATTTTCAAGGCGTCCGCGAAGGCGGTCTTCATGACGACCTTGCCGTCATCGGCATCGACGACGGTGCCGAAGAGGACCGACCCATCCTTCAGCTCGACACGGTCCGGCGCGGCGGCGCCGGCTGAGGCCAGGATGGCGCAGACCACGGTCATCAGCAGGCTGAGGACGGAGGCGTGCGGCTTGAACATGCGATTTCCTTCCGGGGCTCTGGACGTCGACGTAAGCGTTGCTGGCGGCCCTGCCGCCCAGGACCGCTATGCTAAAGCCTTCGTCAGAAGTTGTAACGCACCTCGACCCCGTAAGTGAGCGGTTCCTGGATGTTCGTGGTGTAGGCACCCAGGGTGTCGGCCACGAAACCGCCGGGGTTCGAGGCATATTCCCGGTCCAGCAGGTTGCGGCCCCAGAGCGCGAGCTCGAGCCGGTCGCCGGCGTTGGTCCAGGCGATGCGCGCGTTCAGCAGCTCGCGGTCCTGGAAGTACCAGGGACCCTCGGTGAAGATCACCGCCTGCGAGTCGTCCTGGGCATCGTTGTAGATGTAGTCGACATGCACCAGCAGTGAACCCAGGGGCACGGCGGGCGTCCAGTCGAGGCGCAGGGTGTAGTCGGTCTGCGTAGCCAGCGTTTCCTTCACCCCGCCGGCGGGCTCGCCCTGGGCATTGAAGAAGGCATCCTGCACCCGCTCCGTATCGCGCCAGGTGGTCAGCCCCGTGAGCCGCAGCGTGTCCAGCACCTGCCACTGGGCCATGAGCTCCCAGCCGCGGGTCTCCTCGTCGGAGCTGACCACGCTGACCTGCGCCGTCGGGTCGTCCGGCCCCTCCTTGACGCTCTCGGCGCCCTGGCGGTTCTCCAGGTCCTGCAGGAAGGCGGCCGCCTCGATGCGCAGGCGGTTGTCGAAGAAATCCCCCTTCAGGCCGAGCTCGATGCTGGTCATGTCCTCCGGGTCGAAGGGCCCGGCAACGATCGACGAGAAGGTCTGGCCGTCGAAGCCGCCGGACTTGTAGCCCGTCGCGTAGGACAGGTAGGTCATCGCCCGCTCCATGAGGGTCCACTCGACCACGGCGCGGCCCGTGGTCCGGCTCCAGTCCTCGCTGTCCTCGAAGCGCGTGAAGTAGTCCTCCGGCGCGGCGCCGGTGGCGGCGGGGTCGTAGGCGACCCGCACCGGCGCGAAGGGCCAGCCGGCGATGCCGTTGTCGAAGGTCTGCCAGGCGTATTCCTTGTCGTCGTAGCTGTAGCGCAGGCCACCGATCAGGCGCACGGCGTCCGTGAGCTGGTAGGTAACATCGGTGAAGATCCCCCAGTTCACGAAGTCGCCCTCGTTATCCATGGTCTCGGTGAAGTACGTTCCCGCGTAAGACGGCGGCAGGACGGCGATGTTGCCGGCGAGCGCGGAGACGCCTAGCCAGAAGTCGTCGCCCGAGTCGGCAAAAAGGTCCCAGGCGTGCACGTCCGGCGTGGCGGGAATGCCGAAGGCCGGCAGCAGTTCGAGGCTCAGGAACTGCATGTAGGAGTCGGCGAGGAGGCCGATGTCCGTGCGCTGGTACACGGCCTCGGCGCTGTAGTTGGCGCCGGCCACCACGTCGAAGCGATCGTTGGTGAAGTTGAGCCGCAGCTCCCCGTAGACGATGTCCGAGTCCTCGATGTTGTTCGTGTCGAGGTAGCGGCGCGGGGCCGCGGTACCGTCCTCGTCCTGCTTGTTGAAGGTTTCCCAGCTGCGGTAGCTGAGGATGCCGAACAGTGACAGCTGCTCGCTGAAGGCGTGGTCGACCTGCAGCGAGACGCCGACCATGTCGCGGTCCTCGTCGCGGTCCGGGACGTCGTTCTCCACGTCGCCGGCGAAAGGGTCGCTACTGAGCGCGTACTTGCTGACGCCGATGGAGTAGCTGGTGTTCTCCGCCCGCTTCTCGATGTCCCCGGCGAGCTTCAGGTGCGTCCGCTCCGACAGGTCGACGGCGATGGCGAGGCGGCCGAAGCTGTAGTTGCGCTCGCGCAGGTCGTCGCCGATGCCCCGATTGTCGAAGATCGCGTCCTGGGCATGGTCGAGCACGTTCGCCCGAATGGCCACGCGGTCGCCGACGGGAATGTTCACCATGCCCTCGACGTTGAACAGGCCGTAGTTGCCGACGCGCGCCCGCGCGAAGGCATCGAACGCATCCATGGCCGGCGCGTAGGGAATCATGTTCACCACGCCCGCGGTCGCGTTGCGCCCGTAGAGCGTGCCCTGGGGCCCCTTGAGCACCTCGATCCGCTCGATATCCACGAAGGGGATACTGGTGACGGCCCGGGGCAGGTAGGCGTTGTCGTAGAAGGTGGCGACGGACGGGTCCTGGCCGCTGGAGATATTCGGGCTCGACACGCCGCGGATCTCGACCCCCAGCTGCGTGGACTGGTTGGAGGTGACAGACCCGAAGCGCACCCCGGGCATGAAGTCGTCGATATCGGCGATATCGAGGGCGCTCGTGGTCAGGATATCGGCCTCGGAGAAGGTGTTCACCGCGATGGGCACGGTCATCCGGCTCTCCTCGCGCTTCTGCGCGGTGACCAGCACCTCCTCCAGGGTAAGCCGGTAGGCGCCCGCGGCGCTGTCGTCTCCCGCCGGCTGCGCGAGCGCACCTGCGCCCGCCAGCGCGAGCACGAGGCCGCTGGCGAGACCGGGAACGCCCCGTGACGGGCCTGGGAAGAAAGCCGTGAAGGCAGGAACGGGCCGGCATCCACGACGGATGACAGCCGACGCTGGCAGTACGCTATGCATGGTATCGCCCCCCGGGCGCTCTTTATTATGTCGTTGTCAGGCTTCTTGTTATGCTGCTTCTTGTTATGCCGCGTATGCTGCGGCTTTCCCCCGCTGCCGCACGCTTCGGTTTTAGCGCTAACCGCCCCGTGCCGTCAACTCGCCATCGGCTTACCAGCGGTAACCGATGCGGAAGCGGTAGGTCTGGTCCAGTTCCTCGACGCCTTCCACCGCGCCCGTGTCGTACTTCCAGATCACCTCGGCGGCGCCCTCGATGTTGAGCACGAGCGGAAAGGACAGGCCGGCGGTCGTGTTGATGAGCACGTCGGCCTGGTTCGACAGGTCCCACAGGCCGGTCTGGTTGAAGTAGAGCCGCGTGCCCTCGCCGAGGTAGTTGCTCGAGGCATCCAGGGTCCAGGTGGCGGCGGGGTATTCGTTGTCCTCCGCGACGAAAAAGTTCTCCCAGACATAGGACAAACCACCCTCGGCCTCGAGCCTGAACACCGGCTCCGTGAAAATCTTGCGCCCGAGGTAGGGGCCGAGGTAGGTCCGGAGCTCGGTGTCGGCGAACTCGTCGTGCTCGAAGGACAGGTTGCCGCCCCAGTACCAGGGGCTGTCCTCCAGGAAGCGGTCGTACTTGCCGCGGGCGATCCAGTTCTCCGCGTTCTTCTCGCCGTTGGCTTCGTCGTACTCGCCGATCAGGCTGAAGGAGTAGCGATCGAGGAGCCCGGTCCAGGTGCTCTCGACCTTGTAGTCGAGCTCCCGCGTATCGGTGTTGCCCTGCTCCATGGAGAGGCCGGCACTGGTGAGCCCCGTCCAGTGGTAGCCGTCGCCGAGTTCCCAGGGCTCCGGGTTCACGCGCACGAGGTCGGAAAGCGCGTAGGTCTCCTCCTCACCCAGCGCACCCAGCACCAGCTGCTCGTTCTCCACGCGGATCGGCAGGGACTCGAGCACCGTGCCGTCCGCGAGCTGGAGGCTCATGGGGGTCTCGGTGCGCAGGTCCTCGATCTGGTCCTGGGCGATCTCGATGGTGCCGGCAAAATCCGTCTCCACCACCACCTTGCCGCCCTCGGCGTCGGTGATCGTGCCGAGGATCGTGGAGCCGTTCTTCAGGGTCACGCGATCCGGCGCGGCGGCAGCGGCGCCCGCCAGGACCAACAGCAGGTATAACGGCAGTGCCTTCATTGGATTCCCTCCTGCCCGGGGCGCTTCTCACGGCACGCCCGAAAACAAAAAGCGAGGATGGTAGTCCGCGCCGGTGAAAATAGCCATCACGCCAGCACTGCCACGGTGTCCCCCACGGCCAGGGCTCCCGGGCCGTCATGCACGGCATTCTGGCCAAAGAGCACCGCCCCGTCCCGGCGCCGGTAGCCGGCCAGCACCCGGTTGATGTGCGGATCCCGCGCGGCGGTGGCCTGGTCGATGGACGGGATCACGCAGCGCGCACAAGGCTTGACCAGGTCGACGGTCACGGCGCCGATGCGCAGGCGCCGCCAGCCGTCCTCGGCGTG
>CAYTJQ010000004.1:58016-65856 GCA_964438205.1 uncultured Alteromonadaceae bacterium | reverse complement strand
GTGCCGCCGCACCCGCCGCGGGCCCGGGCACCGCCAGCTGTTCGCCGCCGAAGGCCAGGGACAGGCCGTCGCCGCGCTCCCCGGCCCGCAGCAGGGCCAGCGCAGGCAGCCCGCGCTGGCTCAGGAATTCCCCCGCCGGGTCCACCAGCAGCCAGCGCCGGTCGCCGGCGATACCGAAATCGTCCAGGGTCGCCCGCTCGCAGGGGAGGCCCGCAGCGGACTTCAGCGGATAGCGGTAGATGGCCGCCAGGCGCAGCGCGGCCATCAGGGCGCGCCGCCGAGGGCCTCGCGCACGCCGGCGAGGAGCGCGGCCATGCCGGGCTCGACCCGGGGCTCGTCGGTGAGCCCGAGGCGGACGATGACGAGCTCCTCCTCCGGCACGACCAGCACGTACTGCCCGGCGTTGCCGCCCGCGTAGAACAGCGATTCGGGCTGCCCGGGGAAGGCCACGCCGCCGGTGTTGAGCCAGAAGCTGCGGCCGTAGCGGCCGAGGGGATCCGAGGGCCTGGGCGCGACCGCCTCGCGCAGCCACTCGCGGGACAGGAGCGGCGAGCGGCCGTGCCAGGCGTCGAGCCACAGCTGGCCCACGCGCAGCCAGTCGCGGGCCGTCATGTGACTGTAGCTGGAGCCGACCTGGGTGCCGCTCGCGTCGGCCTCGGGCACGAGGGAGCGGATGCCCAGCGGCTCGCTGAAGTGCCCGCGTACCCAGTCCGCGTAGTCGCCATCCAGGCTCTGCTGCCAGAGATAGGCGGCGAGGTTGCTGTCGCCGCTGGAATAGCTGAAGCGCGCGCCGGGCGGGCGCGCCTGCCCGGTGGCGGGCGCCTCGCGCCACATGGCCTCACGGCGGTAGAGCATGGTCGTGGCATCGCTGCCGGGGGCGTAGCGCTCCTCGAAGGCGAGGCCCGACTCCATCTGCAGCAGGTGGCCGAGGGTCAGCCCCGGGGCGAGGTCGCGGGTCGTTGCCGGCGGCGCGCCGAGGGCGAGCAGGCGCTGGCGTACCGGGTCGGACAGGGACAGCCCCTCACCGTCGGCGCTGCGCAGGGCCACCCAGGTCGCGAGCAGGCTCTTGTTCATGGACCAGCCCTGGAGACGCGTCCCCGCGTCCACCGGGGCGAGGTAGCGCTCGGCCAGCAGCCGCCCGCCCCGGGCGACGGCCACGGCGAGCGTATTACGTCCTCCGCCTTCCGGTTCCGCAAACGCCGCAGCCACGGCCTGCGCCAGGGCCGGCGGCGGCGCCGCCTCGGGCCAGGGGTAGACCGGCGCGGGCTGTGCCGGCGGCGCACCCCGCCCGTCGCGGTGCAGGCTGCAGCCGGTCGCGGGCCCCTGTACGCCGGCGCGGGCGCTGACGCCGAGGAGCCTCGCCCGCGCCTCGCCGCTCCCGGCATCCACGGACAGGTCGAGCAGCCCCCGGGCGGGACCCAGCAGGGCCATGCGCGGCAGGATGTCGCGCTCGATCACGAAGCGGGCCGGCAGGCCGGCGACGAAGACGCCCGAGCACAGCTGCTTGGCGCTGTAACCCGTTGCCACTTCCGCCGCATCGATGCCCTGCCAGCCCGCCCAGCCGAGCACACCGGCGAGGCAGAGTCCCGCCGCGACCTTGATCTTTCCCATCACAACCCCCATCTCCCGGTCCCTCGATCATAGCGCTTTGAATCACCCGCGCCACCGCTGCCCGCAGCGGCTTGCCGCCGCCGATAGCTGTTACCATGGCGCGACCACAGGAGACCCCCATGAGTGACCTCGATTTCGACCTTTTCGTGATCGGCGCCGGCAGCGGCGGCGTTCGCGCCGCCCGCATGGCCGCCGGCTTCGGCGCCCGCGTCGCCATCGCCGAGGACCGCTACCTCGGCGGCACCTGCGTCAACGTCGGCTGCGTGCCCAAGAAGCTCTACGTCTACGCCTCCGAGTACGGCAAGGGCTTCGACGACGCGCGGGAGTTCGGCTGGAACAGCACCGTGGAAGGCTTCGACTGGCACACGCTCCGGGACAACAAGAAGAACGAGATCGCCCGCCTGAACGCGGTCTACCGCAACATGCTTCGCGGCGCCGAGGCGACGCTCATCGACGGCCGCGCGCGCATCATCAACGCCAACACCGTCGCCGTGGGCGACGACCACTACACCGCCGCGCGCATCCTCATTGCTACCGGCGGCTGGCCGTCGGTGCCGGACATCCCCGGCCGCGAGCACGCGCTGACCTCCAACGAGATCTTCGACCTCGACGAGTTCCCGGAGCGGCTCGTGGTCGTCGGCGGTGGCTACATCGCCGTGGAGTTCGCCGGCATCTTCAACGGCCTGGGCTCGAAGGTGACCCAGCTCTACCGCGGGCCGATGTTCCTGCGCGGCTTCGACGCCGATATCCGCGCGCACGCCGCGCAGGAGATCCGCAAGACGGGCGTGGACCTGCGCTTCGAGACCAACGTCGAGGCCATCGACAAGCATGGCAGCAGCTACCGGCTGCTGCTCAACGACGGCAGCTTCCTCGAGGCCGACGCCGTGCTCTACGCCACGGGCCGCAAGCCCCATCTCGAGGGACTGGGCCTCGAGAACGTGAACGTGGCGCTGACGCACCACGGCACCATCGCCGTCGACGAGTACTTCCGAACCACCGAGCACAGCATCTTCGCCCTCGGCGACGTGATCGGCGGCATGGAACTGACGCCGGTGGCCCTGGCGGAGGGCATGGCCTTCGCCCGCCACGAGTTCGGTGATCCGAAGGTCCCCGTGGACTACGACTTCATCCCCACCGCCGTGTTCTGCCAGCCCAATATCGGCACCGTCGGCTTCACCGAGGAGCAGGCCGAACTCGAGTTCGGCGAGATCACCCTCTACAAGGCCGACTTCCGCCCCATGAAGCACACGATCAGCGGCCGCGACGAGCGCACCTTCATGAAGCTGATCGTCGACGACGCCACGGACCGCGTGGTCGGTGTGCACATGATGGGCCCGGATGCGGGCGAGATTATCCAGGGCATCGCCATCGCGCTGAAGGCCGGCGCCACCAAGGCGACCTTCGACAGCACCATCGGTATCCACCCGACCGCCGCCGAGGAGTTCGTCACCATGCGCGAGCCCTGGGGCGAGGACTGACCGCCCGCCCCGAACAAGCCAACGGAAGAACCAGCAGAAGAAACGGGAACGCCATGATCGACGTGCAGCACCTGTCGCGTCGCTACGGTACGACAACCGCCGTGGACGACGTCTCCTTTACCATCAATGACCAGGCGATCATCGGCCTGCTCGGCCACAACGGAGCCGGGAAAACGACCATGATGAAAATGCTGAGCGGCTACCTCGAGCCCTCGGCCGGGACCATCCACATCGGCGGCCACGCGCTCGCCGACGACGCCGCCGCGGTGCAGCGGGGGCTCGGCTACCTGCCGGAGAACCTCCCCGTCTACCCGGACATGCTGGTGGCGGACTACCTCGACTACGCCGCCACCCTGAAGGGCATCGGCCGCGGCGAGCGTCCGCGGGCGCTGCGCCGGGCCATCGACGCCACCAGCCTGGGCGACCGCCTCCTCGACCCGATCGGCAGGCTCTCGCGCGGCTACCGGCAGCGGGTGGGCGTCGCCCAGGCCATCCTCGGCGAGCCGTCGCTGCTGATCCTCGACGAGCCGACCAACGGCCTCGACCCGACGCAGACGGCGCAGATGCGCGCGCTGGTCCGAGGACTGGCCGCGGACGCCACGGTGATTCTTTCCACCCACATCATGCAGGAGGTCGAGGCGCTCTGTGAGCGCGTGCTGGTCCTTGCCGGGGGCCGCCTCGTGCTCGACGAGCACCTGGCGCAGCTACGCGAGGACAACACGCTCACCCTCCGCGCCAGTGCCGATGCCGGCGACCTCGCCGGCGCCCTCGTCCGCCTGCCACAGGTCCTCGCGGTGAACCCGGCGGGCGGTGAGGGGGAGCAGCACTTCACCATTTCCCTGCACCCGGGCACGGAATGCGACACGGCGGCCGGCAACATCGCCCGCTGCGTGCTCGACAGCGGGGCGCGCCTCTTCCAGCTCGCCCCCCGGCTTCGCGACCTCGACAGCGTCTTCCGCGAACTGGCCGCGCAGGGAGGGCCCCGCCATGACTGAGAACATCGTCCTCAGGGTCGCGCAGAAGGAGCTGCGCCTGTTCTTCGCCTCGCCGGTGGCGTGGTTCTTCCTCGGCAGCTTCAGCGCGGTGACCCTGTTCGTTTTCTTCTGGGTGGAGGCCTTCTTCGCCCGCAACATCGCCGACGTGCGGCCGCTCTTCGAATGGCTGCCGCTGCTGCTGATCTTCCTCGCCGCGGCCCTGACCATGCGCATGTGGAGCGAGGAGCGCCGCGGCGGCACCCTGGAGCACGTACTGACGCAGCCCGTGCCGCTCTGGCAGTTCGTCGCCGGCAAGTTCCTCGCCTGCGTCACCCTGCTCCTGCTCGCCCTGGCGACGACGCTGCCGCTGCCGGTGACCGTGGCCTGGCTCGGCAACCTCGACTGGGGCCCGGTACTCGCCGGCTACCTGGCCACCGCGCTCCTCGGCGCCGCCTACCTGAGCATCGGCCTGTTCGTCTCGGCGCGCACGGACAACGCCATGGTCAGCCTCATGGGCAGCGTGCTCCTCGCCGGTCTCCTGTACATGCTCGGCAGTCCGCTGCTGACCGGCTTCTTCGGCGACGACGTGGGCAGCGTGCTGCGCCTGCTCGGCTCCGGCTCGCGCTTCGACAGCATCACCCGCGGGGTCATCGACGCCCGCGACCTCTACTACTATCTCGCGGTCTGCGGCGTGTTCCTGGTGCTCAACGTGTACACGCTGGAGAGTGAGCGCTGGGCCGCCGGCGCGCACCCGCGGCACCGCCGCTGGCGCATCGCCACGGCCCTCCTGGTGGCCAACCTCCTGCTCGGCGCGGTCTGGCTGCAGCGGCTGCCGATGCTGCGCACCGACGTCACCGAGGGCCAGCTCTACTCGATCTCGGCGCCCACCCACGACGTGCTCGCCCGGCTGCAGGAGCCGCTGCTGATCCGCGGCTACTTCAGCGAGCGCACGCACCCGCTGCTGGCCCCGCTGGTACCGCAGCTGAAGGACCTGCTGCGCGAGTACGCGATCGCCGGCGGCGAGCGGGTGCGCGTGGAGTTCGTCGACCCGGCGCGGGAACCGGCGAAGGAGCAGGAAGCCAACGAGGAGTTCGGCATCAACGCCAGGCCCTTCCAGGTGGCCGACCGCTACCAGTCCGCGCTGGTGAACGCCTACTTCGACGTGCTCGTGCAGTACGGCGGCGAGCACGAGACGCTCTCCTTCGGCGACCTCATCGAGGTGAAGACCGGCACCGGCGGCCAGCCGGAGGTGGTGCTGCGCAACCCGGAGTTCGACGTCACCCGCGCCGTGCGCGACGTCCTCTATGCCTACCAGGCCGGCGGCAACCTCTTCGAGCAGGTAGAGGCGCCGATCACGTTTACTGGCTACGTTTCCCGCGACGAGGTACTGCCGCAGCTGCTCCGGGACTACCGGGATGCGATCCGTACGGTCCTCGAGGAACAGGCGGCCGGGAGCGGGGGCAAATTCCGCGTGGAGTTCATCGAGCCCGAGGCCGGCGACGGCGCCGTGGCCGAGCGGATCATGGACGAGTGGGGCTTTGAACCCATGCTCGCCTCCCTCGACGATCCCCGGGAGTTCTTCTTCTACCTGACCCTCGAGGACGACCACCAGGTCGTGCAGCTGCCCACGGGCAACTTTGACCCGGGCAGCTTCCCCGACAGCCTCGAGGCCGGCATCAAGCGCTTCGCCAGCGGCTTTACCAAGACCGTGGCGCTGGTGCTGCCGGACAGCGGCCCGCAGTTCCCGGGCATGCCGCCCTCCGGGCACAGCTTCGACACCCTCGAGCAGGGGGTGACCCGGGAGTACAGCATCCTGCGCGAGGACCTCGCCGACGGCAGCGTGGCCCCGTCCGCGGACCTGCTGGTGCTGATGGCACCGGAGGATCTCGACGAGCGTGCGGTCTTTGCCGTGGACCAGTACCTCATGCGTGGCGGCACGGTCATCGTCGCCAGCTCGAACTTCTCCGTGGAGCTCAGCGGCGACCGCCTGCGCATGCGCGAGGTCGACAGCGGGCTGCGCGACTGGCTCGAGACGCAGGGCATCGACATCGCCGACACGCTGGTGCTCGACCGGCAGCACGGGGCCTTCCCGGTGCCGGTGGTGCGTCGCATCGGCGGCTACGAGTTCCGGGACATGCAGTTCGTCGACTACCCCTACTTCCTCGACCTGCGCGAGCCCGGCCTGAACGGCGAGCACCCGGTGACCGCCGGGCTGCCGAACCTGACCCTGGCCTGGGCCTCCCCGGTGGATGCCGAGAGTGCCGAGGGTGCCGGGGGAAGGACCGTCACCCCCCTGCTCGTGAGCTCCCCGGAGAGCTGGCGCTCCGATGCCCGCGACGTGATGCCCGACATGGACCCGGCGGGCGGCGCCGTGCTCGCCCCCGGCGACGCGCCCCTGGCGCCGGAGACCGTGGGCGTGCTGGTGCAGGGCCGCTTCGAAAGCGCCTTCGACGAGGTGCCGCCGGTCCCAGCACCGGCCGCCGGCGGGGAAGAAGCGGCGGATGCGGACGGCGAGTTCGGCGGACTCCTGCGCCGCTCACCGGCGTCCGCGCGCCTGCTGGTGATCGGCTCCAACGACTTTGCCAGCGACCAGGTGCTCTCCGGGCTGGTGGCCGCCAGCGGCACCCAGTACCTGAGTCCCGTGGAACTGCTCCTCGGCGCCGTGGACTGGGCCCTCGCCGACGGCAGCCTGCTGGAGATCCGCTCCCGCGCCCACTTCAACCGCACCCTGCCGCCGCTGGAGGAAAACGCGCAGGCGCGCATCGAGTACCTGAACTACGGCCTCGCCCTGGCGCTGCTCGGCCTGATCGCCATCGTGCACCAGCTGCGGCAGCGGCAGCGTCGCAACCGCTACCGGAGGATCCTCGCATGAACCGTTTCCTGATACCGGTACTCGGTGCCCTGCTGGCCGTGCAGCTGCTGGTGACGGCGGTGCTTTACCGGCCCGCTGCCGACGACGATGCCGCCGGCGCCCTGCCCCTGCTCGCGAGCAGCGTGGCCACCCGCGCCGACGGCCTGCGCGTGAGTAACGGCGATGGCGCCACCGCCCGCATCGCCCGCACGGGCGACGGCTGGACCCTCGCCGGAAGCGGCCTCCCGGTGGCCCCGGGGCGGGTGGCTACCCTGCTCGCCGCCCTGGAGGCAGACCCCGGCTGGCCGGTCGCGCGGAGCAGCTCGGCCCGGGAGCGCTTCGCCGTGGCCGGAGATGCCTTCGAGCGTCGGGTGGAACTGCTCGCGGGCGATGAGGTGCTGGCCACGGTCTTCCTCGGCACCGCCCCGGGTTTCCGCCGGGTCCATGCGCGCGCCGCAGACAGCGAGGCGATCTACAGCATCGATTTCAATGCCTACGACGCGCCGACGGACGACAGCGGCTGGCTGGACCGCGGCCTCGCCGCCCTCCCGGGCCCCACCGCGGTGCGCTGGGAAGGGCACCGCCTCGAGCGCGCCGGGGACGGCTGGCGCCTCGACGGCGCGGCGCTGGAAGACGACAGCGCCGCCGACGACCTGGTCCGCGCCCTGGAGGGACTGCAGGTCACCGCCGTGGCCGAGGCGCCGGCAGGGGACACGGCCGCCCGGACCCTGGTCGTCGACAGCGGCGAACAGGCCATCGAACTCACGCTCGCCGCCGGGGACGAGCTGCGCTTCCTGAAGTCGAGCGCCTGGTCGCCCTGGTTCACGATCAGCCGCTACGACCACGACCGTATCGCGGACAGCCTGGAAGCGCTGGTGGGAAGCGACGGCGGGAGCGGCGAAGAGAGCCGCGGAGAGACCAGCGAA
>CAYTJQ010000004.1:25424-57916 GCA_964438205.1 uncultured Alteromonadaceae bacterium | reverse complement strand
TGACGTGCCTGCCCGCCGGCAGCATGGAAACGACGTACTCCGCGCCGTCAACGGCAGCCTGCGCCGAGTCGGCCACGGCGGCGCCCTGCTCGGCGAGCGCCGCGCAGGCTTCCGGGACCAGGTCGAAAACGGTGACGGAGTGACCCGCGGTGAGGAGGTTGCCCGCCATGGGCCCTCCCATGTTGCCGAGGCCGATGAATGCGACGTGTGCCATGAGTGGTCTCCGGTTTTTATCCTGGTTTTATCAAGTCAGGTCGGCGAGGGGGTTCTGCGGCCAGGGCGGCAGGAAGAAGCCGTCCAGGACATCCTCGGGCACCGCCCGGGAGTTCTCGTACTGCCACGCCGGCTGCCGGTCCTTGTCGATGAGCAGCGCGCGCACGCCCTCGGCGAACTCCGGGTGACGGACGATGCGCGTGGCCAGCACCACCTCGGCCTGGAACACCTCGCGCAGGGAGCTGTGCCGCGTGCGTTCCAGCTGCCGGTCGATCCAGCGCGCCGCGAGCGGCGAGCCGTGGGCCAGGGCGTCGCGGGCTTTTGCGAGCCACTTGTCGTCCGTGTCCAGGGCGAGGATGTTGTCGATCACCTGGTGGATATCGTCGCCGTCCGTGAGCCGCCGGATCGTGGGCAGGTGCGGCTGCACCTGCGCCGGCGGCAGGGTCTCGGCGCCGTCCTCGAACTCGCGCAGCAGGTGGCGCACCAGCCCGTGGTTGGCGGCCGGGTCGTCACTCCAGGGCTGGGCCAGCAGCCGCTCGACCAGCGCATCGCACCGCTCGGCGCTGATAAAGCGGTCGGCGAGGCCGAGGAACAGCGCGTCGGCGGCGTTGATGTTCGCCGCGGTGAGCGCGAGGAAGCGGCCGGCACCGCTCGCCATGTGGTTCAGGAACCAGCTGCCGCCAACGTCCGGGAACAGGGCGATGGTCACCTCCGGCATGGCGATGCGGGTCGACGCCGTGACCACCCGGTGCCGGCAGCCGGCCATGATGCCGAGGCCGCCGCCCATGACGATGCCGTGCCCCCAGCAGATGATCGGCTTGGGATAGGTGTGCAGCGTGTAGTTCATGCGGTACTCGCGGGCGAAGAACGCCTCCGCGTAGTCGCAGGGCCCGCCGGGGTTCTTCACCGCGGAGGCGTGCAGCGCCTGCACGTCGCCGCCGGCGCAGAAGGCTTTCTCCCCGGCGCCGGCGATGAACACCGCGCGGATCGAGGGGTCATCGCGCCAGCGGTCCAGGGCGCCCTGCAGCAGGTCGACCATCTCCAGGGTCAGGGAGTTCAGGGTCTTCGGCACGTTCAGCGTGAGCATGCCCAGGGCGCCGCTGGCCGCGGGCTGCTCCGAGACGATGACCGGTGCGTCGTCACTCATGGCGGGGCTCCTAGCGGTTCTTCCACACGGGTTCGCGCTTCTCGAGGAAGGCATTGACCCCCTCGCGCTGGTCCTCCGTGGAGAAGAGCTCAACGAAGCGCTCGCGCTCGCCGACGAGGCCATCGGCCAGCGCCTTGTCGCGCGCGGAGTGGATCAGCTGCTTGCAGTGCGCCACGGAGGTCGGGCTCTGCTGCGCCGCCTGCTCGGCGAGGGCGAGGGCGCGGTCCAGCGCCTCCCCGGCCGGGACCACTTCCTCGGCCAGGCCGATGCGCCCGGCGGTCGCGGCATCGATGCGCTCGTTGCACAGGATCATGCGCTTGGCCCAGCCTTCACCCACCAGCCAGGCGAGGCGCTGGGTGCCGCCGGCGCAGGGCAGCAGGCCCACGCGGGCTTCCGGGAGGGCGAGCTTCGCGTTCTCGGCGACCACCCGCAGGTCGCAGGCGAGAGCAACCTCGAGGCCGCCGCCCATGGCAAAGCCGTTGACGGCGGCGATGGAAACGCCGCGGAAATCGGCCAGCGCCTCGAAGGCCTCGCCGAACAGCCGCCCCATCTCTTCGGCCACGGCCGTGTCGCCGCCGGCGAAGAGCTTGAGGTCGGCGCCGGCGGAGAAAAACTTGTCGCCGGCCCCGGTGAGCACCAGGGCGAAGACCGAGTCGACCGCGTTCAGCTCCGCCACCAGGTCGCGCAGCGCCGGCAGGCTCTCCGTGTCCCAGGTGTTCGCGGCCGGGTTATCGATGGTCACCAGCGCGCTATGGCCGCGCAGCTCCACCTTGATCTTGTCGGACGTGCTGCTGATCATCGGATTACCTCCAGTGCACCTTCCATGAGTAAGCGCCGCGCGACGATCACGCGCATGATTTCGTTCGTGCCCTCGAGAATCTGGTGCACGCGGACGTCGCGCACGTAGCGCTCGAGGGGGTACTCGCGGATATAGCCGTAGCCGCCGAAGAGCTGCAGTGCGTCGTTGCAGACCGAGAAGCCCGCATCGGTGGCGAAGCGCTTGGCCATGGCGCAGTAGGTCGTCGCCTGCGGGTCGCCGGCGTCGAGCTTGCTCGCGGCCAGGCGGATCATCTGCCGCGCGGCGACCAGCTCCGTGAGCATGTCGGCGAGCTTGAACTGCGTGGCCTGGAATTCGGCAATCGCGTTGCCGAACTGCTGCCGCTCCTGCACGTAGGCCGCGGCCTCGTTCAGCGCCTGCTGGGCCGTACCGACGCTGCAGGTGGCGATGTTGATGCGGCCGCCGTCCAGCCCCTCCATGGCGATGGAAAAGCCCTGCCCCTCCTCGCCGAGGCGGTTCTCGACCGGCACGCGCACGTTGTCGAAGCTGACCATGCGCGTGGGCTGGGCGTTCCAGCCCATCTTCTCTTCTTTCTTGCCGTAGCTGATACCGGGCGCATCGGCCGGCACCAGCAGCGCCGAGATCCCCTTGGGCCCGGCGTCGCCGGTGCGCAGCATGACCACGAGCACGTCCGTGTCGCCGGCGCCGGAGATGAACACCTTGGCGCCGTTGATGACGTAGTCGTCGCCGTCGCACTCGGCGCGGGTGCGCAGCGAGGCGGCATCGGAGCCCGCGCCGGGCTCGGTCAGGCAGTAGGACGCGAGCCTCGTCCCGGCCACCAGCTCCGGGCACCAGGCCTCGATGACCGCTTCCCGGCAGTACTTGCCGATCATGCTCGTGGCCATGTTGTGGATGGTCAGGAAGGCCGTCGTGGTGGTGCAGCCGCGGGCCAGTTCCTCGACGATGAGGCTGGCGTCGAGCCGGCCCATGCCGAGGCCGCCGGCGGCCTCCGGGGTGTACATGCCCATGAAGCCCAGCTCGCCGGCGGCGGCCAGGGCGTCCTTGGGGAAGATCGCCTCCGCGTCCCAGCGTGCGGCGTTAGGGGCGAGCACATCCTCGGCAAACGCCCGCGCGCTGTCCATGAAGGCCTGCTGCTCTGCAGACAGCGTGAAGTCCATGGCGCTGCTCCTTCCGCTAGCGGAGGTTGATGCTCATGTTCGGCTGGCTGCCGGCGGCCTCCGGCTCGGCGTGGCGCCAGCGCGCGGTGACCGTCTTGGTCTCCGTATAGAAGCGCACGGCCTGCTTGCCGTAGGGGTGCAGGTCGCCGCGGAAGGAGCCGCGCCAGCCGCTGAAGTTGAAGAATGGCAGGGGCACCGGAATCGGGATATTGATGCCCACGTTGCCGACGGCCACCTCGTGCTGGAACTTGCGCGCCGCGCCGCCGGACTGCGTGAAGATGGAGGTGCCGTTGCCCACCTCGAGGGAGTTGATCTGCGCGATCGCCGCCTCCAGCGTGTCGGCCTGCATGCAGCAGAGCACCGGCCCGAAGATCTCTTCCTTGTAGATGGTCATGTCCGGGGTGACGTCGCTGAAGATCGTCGGGCCCACCCAGTTGCCGTCCGGGAAGCCGTCGACGACGCAGTCGGAGCCGTCCAGCATACAGGTGGCGCCCTCCTCCTTGCCCTTGGCGATCAGGCCGAGAACGCGGTCACGGGCCGCGGTGGAGATGAGCGGGCCGTAGGCGGCACCCGCGTCATCCCAGGCGCCGGGCCGGGCCTTGCCGACCCGCTCGGCGAGTTCCGGGATCCAGGCGGCGGCCTCGCCGACGAAGAGCGCGACGGAGATGGCCATGCAGCGCTGCCCCGCGGCGCCGACAGAGGCTCCGACCAACGCGTTGAGGACGCCGTCCTTGTCGGCGTCGGGCATGATCACCATGTGGTTCTTGGCGCCCATCATGCACTGCACGCGCTTGCCCGCCGCGGTCGCGGTGCGGTAGATGATCTCGCCGACCCGGGAGGAGCCGACGAAGGACACGGCCTGGATATCCGGATGCGCCAGCAGCTGGTCCACCTGCGGCACGCTGCCGTGGACGATGTTGAGAACGCCCTTGGGGGCGCCGGCCTCGGTGAACAGCTCGGCCAGTCGCATGGGCGTCAGCGGGACCTGCTCCGAGGGCTTGAGAACGAAGGTGTTGCCGCAGGCGATGGCCAGCGGGAACATCCACAGGGGCAGCATGGCCGGGAAGTTGAACGGGGTGATACCGAGGCAGACGCCGAGGGGCTGGGTCAGGCTGTAGCTGTCGATGCCGCCGGCGACGTTCTCGACCGTCTCACCCATGAGCAGGGTGGGGATGTTCGCGGCGTGCTCGACCACCTCGATGCCGCGCCAGACATCGCCCTTGGCATCCTCGAAGGTCTTGCCCGTGTCGCGCGCCAGCAGCTCGCCGAGCTCGTCGTGGTGTGCCTTGAGCAGGGCCTGGTAGCGCAGCATCAGGCGGGCGCGCTCGGGCACGGGCACCTCGCGCCAGCCCTGGAAGGCCTCCTTCGCGGCGGCGACGGCAACATCCACCTCGTCGGCGGTGGCCAGCGGCACTTCCGCGAGCACGGACTGGGTGGCCGGGTCGAGTACCGGCAGCGTTTCCTGGCTGCTGCTCTGGGTGAACTCGCCGTTGATGAACAGCGGAACCTGGGCGGGCATGGTAGACCTCGTCAACTGTTATGGCTTAGGGACTGGGACGTTACCACCACGGGGCGCCGGCTGCCATTGACGAAATTGTGAATGACATGGACGATATTGCGGCAATGGGAATCCTGCCAGGCACACCGTGAGCCGGCCTTCTGACTGGCCTCTTCCGCAGGACGGCGTCAGGCTGTTGACGCCGGCTTTCGTGCTGGCATCCCTCGAGGACGACCCGCTGACCCGCGATTGCTACCCCACGGCCATGGGCTACTACCCCCGCGCCCGCGATCACCGCATGCGCCGCCAGGCGCCGGACGACAACCTGCTGCTCTACTGCACGGCCGGCGGCGGCTGGCTGGAGACGGCCGGCGGGCGCCAGTCGGTCCGCGCCGGGGATCTCGTCCTGCTACCCGCCGGGGCCTCCCACGGCTACGGTGCCGACCGGCGCGACCCCTGGACCCTCTACTGGGTCCACTTCCGCGGCGCCGGCAGCGGTAGCTTCATCGAGCGCCTCGGCTTCCAGCGCGGCCGGGTGGTGCAGCACGCCGGTGCCAGCCCGGCCCTGGAAGCGAGCTTCGACAGCCTGCTCGCCGTGCGCAGCACCGGCTACGACCTGCTGGCCTACGTCGACGCCGCCAACCACCTTCGCCACCTGATGACCCGCTTCGCCCTCGCAGTGCGCCAACGGCGCACCGGGCGCCCGGGCGAGCTGGACCTCGCGGCGATCCAGGGCTACATGCGCAGCCGCCTGGAGGGCCAGCTCACCCTCGACGAGCTCGCCGGCGTGGCCAATCTCTCGCGCTACCATTTCGTCAGCCGCTACCGGGCCGTCACCGGTGTGCCGCCGATCCGCCACTTCCTGCAGATGAAGATGGAGGCCGCCTGCCGGCTCCTGGACGAGCCCGATCGCAGCGTGAAGGCGGTGAGCGCCGCCCTCGGCTACACCGATGCGCTCTACTTCTCCCGCGCCTTCAAGAGCGTGGTCGGCCTGTCGCCGAGGGCCTACCGGGCCTCGGTGCGGCGCTGACCGGGACGCCCATGCGGTATGCTGCGCGGGTGACGAGGAACCGCCACCGAAACGCCCCGCCGCGGCTGCAGCTCGCTGCGACGAGCGCGCTGTTGCCGGACGTCCTGCCGCACCAGTCCCGGGGGCAGATCGATGCCCTGCTCGACAGCCTGCGGCTGACGGCACTGCAGGTCGATGACGACGGCATCGGCGCGGAGGTACGCTTCTCCGTGGAACCCGCCGGGGCAGCGGCGGCGGCGGGCAACGAGCTCGCGGTCTCGCGCTGTCTCGGTGGCAACCTGTCCGGCCGCGCCGCAGGCGGTGGCTGAGCCTGGCGCGGCGAAATCCCTGCAGGATCAGGGCTTTTCGCGGCAGATGAGGATGTCTTCTCTGCTACACTGGAAGGCAGTACACCGCCAGCGAGGCCCCCGATGCGCGCCCTGATGACCCTGCTGTTGACCGCACTGCTGCTCGCCGGCTGCACCGCCGGCTTGGAGACCGAACCGGCCGACACCGCGCGCTTCGCCGCGGGCGGCTACCAGACCTACGCCTGGCGGCGCCCCGCGCTCCCCGTGGAGGGCTCCGGCGCCGACAGCATCTACCGGCTCGATCCGGTCTTGCGCGCCGCGGTGGACGAGGCCCTGGCGGGCAAAGGCTACCGGCGCGTCGAGGACAACCCGGATTTCCTCGTCGACTACGTCGCGGCGACGGGATTCGTCGACGGCGCGGTCAGCCGGAGCGCCGACAACGTGAACTACCGGGCCAGCGCGGTCCCGAACCGCAACGTCGACCAGGCCTCCATCGACAACGCCTACGCGCTGGGCGCGGTGCGCGAGACGGCGAACATCGCCGTCATTCTTTTCGACGCGGCGGAGGGCGACGCGGTGTGGGACGTGCGCATCAGCAAGATCATCGAGGACCGGAACCGGGTCGACATGGACATGGCCCGCCGGGCCATCCGCCACGGCCTGCGCACCCTGCCGGAAGCGCCCCGGTAGCCCGAGCGAAAGCCATTAGCCGTAGACTTCCGCGTTGGCGCAGTGCGGCATGCGCTCGCCGCGAAGGGCGGCGAGGGCGTTGGCCGCGGCCAGGTCCGCCATGCGCTGGCGGGTGCGTGCGGTGGCGCTGCCGATGTGCGGGGTCAGCACCGTGTTCGGCGCGCTGAGCAGCGGGCTGTCGGCGGGCAGGGGTTCCCGCGCGTAAACGTCGAGACCGGCGGCGCCCAGCCGGCCGCTCGCGAGCGCCTCGGCCAGGGCCGCCTCGTCGACGATGCCGCCCCGCGCCGTGTTGATGAGTATGGCCCCGCGCCGCATTTGCGCCAGGCGCTCGGCATCGAGGAGACCGCGGGTCTCCGGGACCAGCGCCACGTGCACGCTGACGAAGTCGCTCGCGGCGAGAACCTCCGCCAGCGGCAGCGATTCCACCCCGGGCACGTTCCGCGGGCTGCGATTCCAGCCGACGACCCGCATGCCGAAGGCAGCGCCGCGACGGGCAACAGCCTGGCCGATGGCACCGAGGCCGACCAGGCCCAGGGTCGCACCGGCGAGATCCCGGCCGAGGAAGAAGTCCGGGGACCAGGCGTTCTCCGGCCGCCAGTGGCCCCCGCGTACATAGGCATCGGCCTCGGCCACGCGCCGCGCCGCGGCCAGGAGCAGCGCAACGGCCGTGTCGGCGGTGGCATCCACCAGTACGCCGGGCGTGTGGCCGACCGGGATGCCCCGCGCCGTGGCCGCTGCCAGGTCCACGTGATCGAGGCCGACGGAGACGCTGCTGACGAAGCGCAGGCGCGGTGCGGCTGCCAGCAGCGCGGCGTCGATGCGGTCCGTGAGCAGGCAGACGAGCCCGTCCGCGGCCGCGACGGCGGCGTGCAGCGTCGCGGACGGCAGGAGGCCCGGGCCCGGCCAGCACGCCATGTCGCAGTGCCGGCCAAGTTCGGCGATGCGCTCCCCCGGCAGCTTGTGCGTAACATAAATGTGAGACAAGGCTCTCTCCCGTCGCCGGCCGTCCGGAACCCGCGCCGGCCCCGGCGGTCAAAACAAGGTTGACGCTACGCAACAGCGATGAAAAGTACTACGAACGGAACGGTGAACATACCATGAGCCAGGAACAACAGGTGCTGAACGGCGACTTCCGCCAGCGCCTGACCATCGACACCCAGGCGCTGCCCTGGACCCCGAGCCCCGGGGGCCACGTGCAGCGCAAGCGCCTGCATCTCGTCGGCCGCGCCGAGGCCGGCCAGGTCACGTCGCTCGTGCGCTACGAGCCCGGCGCGCGCTTCCCGCGCCACGACCACCCGGAGGGCGAGGAAATCCTCGTCCTCGAGGGTGTTTTTTCCGATGACCGCGGCCACTGGCCGGTGGGCACCTACCTGCTCAACCCGGAGGGCTATTCCCACGCGCCCTACTCGGAAGGCGGCTGCACGCTGTTCGTGAAGCTGCGCCAGTACCCGGGGCACGACCGGGAGAAGGTGGCGCTGGAGACGGCCGGCCAGCCCTGGCGCGGCAGCGTCCGCAAGGGAGTGGCCTGGAAGAAGCTCTACGCCCAGGAACCCTACGCGGACTCGGCGCGCCTCGAGCGCTGGGAAGACCCGGCATCCCTCGGCACCCTGACCTTCCCCGCCGGGGCCGAGCTGCTGGTGCTCGCCGGCGCCTTCGCGGACGAGCACGGCACCTATCGGCGCTGGAGCTGGCTGCGCATTCCCCCCGGCGGTGTGCTCACGCCCACCGGCGGTGAATACTGCGAGCTCTACATCAAGGAAGGGGGCTTCGCCTACCTGCGCGAGGCCGCATGACCTGAGGCGGCAGGTCAGGTCATGGCCGCTACCATGGACTGCAGCTCCTCGTCCCCTTCTTCCAGGATCCCGGCCAGCTGCTCGCCCGACAGGCGCATGCGCGCGAGGGCGTCGAGCTCGCCGAGCTGTTCCGCCGCCTTGTTGCCGGCCCTTGCGACGAGGTTGGCGACGAAAAGGAGGTCACTGAGATCCGCCGGGGCGAGCCGGTCGCGCTCGCGGACTTCCTGCTCGTCAACGGCAATGGCCAGGGCCTCGGGAAAACCCCAGGACTCCACGATCGCGCGCGCCACGCCGGTGTGCCACTGCGCGACCAGTCGCTCGAGGGCCTCGCGATCGACGAAGAGCTCGGGGTGGTCCGCCGCCTTCATGACGATGTAGAGCTTGCCGACGTTACTGAGAAGCCCCGCGAGCATGGCCTCGTCCGCCTTCCTGATCGCGCGCACGCGCTTCGCCAGCATGTAGGCCAGGGACCCGACCAGGACGCTTCGGCGACGCAGCTGGTTGAGGTCGTCGATGCAGGGGCTGCCCGCCGGCGCCTTGAAGGCCTCCCGGCCGGCGAAGGACACGGCGGCGTTCTGCACCATGTCCATACCCACGCGGGAAATGGCCGTCGGGATATCCGTGACCTCGATCGGCCCCCGGCGCATCATCGCCGAGTTCGCCATGCGCATCAGCCGGGCCGCCAGTGCCGGTTCGGTGGCAACGATCGCCGCGAGGGCATGGATATCCGAGTTCGGGTCCCGGATGCACTCCTGCACCCGCAGCGGCGTGTCCGGGAAGGGTGGCAGGTCGAACTCCCCGTGCGCGAGGTCCCGGCCCAGTTGGCGCACGAACTGGAGGGCCGCGGCATCGACCGCGGCCCGCTTCGCGGCAGCCTCATCCGGCGGGTCTTCCTTGAACGGGTTGACGCTGGTGGACGTCGGGTCTTTCATGGTGGCTTTTCCTTATCGGCAGCGACTGCTGTCGGGGGCAGGCCCGATAGCGCAAGCAGATTATAAGCCAGACTTTGGCGCCAGCGCTCCCCGCCGCTTCAGATCGTGATGCCCCCGTCCACCAGGATGGTTTCGCCGTTGATGTAGCTGCCCGCCTCGGACACGAGGAGCAGCACCGTGCCCGCCATCTCCTGCGGCTCCGCATGACGGCCGAGGGGGATCTGCTCCAGGGCGCGCTGGTAGATTTCCTCGTGCTCGAACAGGGCGCCGGCGAACTTCGTCTTCGTGAGCCCGGGCAGCAGGGCGTTGCAGCGGATCCCCAGGGGCCCGCACTCCTTGGCGAAGACCCGGGTCATGCTCACCACCGCGGCCTTGGTGATGGAGTAGATGCCCTGCAGGGGCCCCGGCTGGATCGCGTTGATGGAGGCGGTGTTCACGATCGCGCCGCCGCCGTTCTCCTTCATCAGCTTGCCGGCCTCGACCGACATGAAGAAGTAGCCGCGGATATTCACGTCGACGGTCTTCTGGAAAGCGCCGAGATCGGTGTCGAGCACATGCCCGAAGTAGGGGTTGGTCGCGGCGTTGTTGACCAGGATGTCGAGGCGGCCGTGCTCCTCGCGAACCCGCGCCATGGTGGCGTGGATGTCGTCCATGCTGCCGACGTGGCAGGCCATGGCCCCGGCACTGCCGCCGGCCTCGCGGATGCTGGCGGCCACCGCCTCGCAGTCCGGCGCCTTGCGGCTCGAGACGATGACATGGGCGCCCTGCTCCGCGAGCAGCCGGGCGATGGCCTCGCCGATGCCGCGGCTGGCGCCGCTGACGAAGGCGATCTTGCCGTCGAGGTCGAAAAGGTGGGTAGCCATGGGTGAAACGCTCCTCTTGTTGGATGATGCGGACCTGGTCCGGTCATGCGGGATGCGGGTGGTCGGCCTCGCGCGGCTGCACGATGGCCCAGGAGAAATACACCGCCACCACCACCGCACAGCATAACCACGCAGCGCGATAACCGAAATGGGTGAGCAGCACGCCGGCCAGCAGCGGCCCGAGTACCCGGCCCCAGGCCGAGGCGGAGGCGGCAGCGCCCATCATCCGCCCGCGCAGCGCCGCCGGGGTTCGCCGGCTGGTCAGCGACTGCAATACGGGCATGCACAGGGTGGCCCCGGTCAGCCCCACGAATACCGAGGCGAGCATGCCGACCATGCCGTCGGCGGCCACGGCAATGCCGAGGCCCGCCAGGAACAGGCCGACGCAGACCCGCAGCAGCGGGATCTCCCCGGCGATGCGCACCAGGGGCCCCATGAGCAGGCCCTGGCTCGCGGCCATGATCGCGCCCTGGATGCCGAAGACAATGCCTACCTCGTGCGGGCCCCAGGCGAGCAGGTCGCCGACCCAGAGCGGGAACAGGTAGGTGAAGGCGCTCACACTCGACGTATGCAGCACGAACTGGGTCAGCAGCAGGCGGCTGCGGGTGCGCCGCAGCAGGGCCCAGGTGCTCTCTGCCGGCGCGGCGTCCCGCGCCGCGCGCTGCTCGGCGCGGTGCGCCGGCGGCAGGCTCTCGCGGAGGAAGAACGCCGCGGCGGCCACGGCGAGCAGGGACATGCCGCCGGCGAAGAGGCAGGGCACGAGAAAGCTGCCGTCCGCCGAGAGCAGGCCGCCGATCACCGGCCCGAGTACCAGGCCGAGGCCGAAGGCCGCGCCGATGAGGCCCATGCCGCGGGCGCGATCGCCGCTGCCGGTGAGGTCCGCCATCATCGCCGAGGCGACCCCGAGGTTGCCGGCCATGAGCCCGGCACCGGCCCGCGCGGCGTAGATCATCCACAGCTCGCTGGCCAGGGCGAGGAGACCGTAGCAGGCCGCGGCGCCGGTCATGCAGATCATGATCACCGGCTTGCGGCCGATGCGGTCCGACAGGCGGCCCCAGAAGGGCCCGCAGAGCCCGGCGCAGACCGCGTAGCTGGCGATGATCATGGCGATATCGAGCTTGTCGGCGCCGAGCGTGGGCGACAGGAAAGGCAGGATCGGGATGACGATCCCGAAGCCGATCATGTCGAGGAGGACGACCCCGAAGAGCAGCGGCACTCAGCGCGCTCCCGGCTCAGTCACCGGTCCAGCGCCGGACCTCGTCGCTGTGCAGGCCGAAGAGGTCCAGGGCACGGCCGGCGCTCTGTGTCACGATGTCGCCCACGCTCGCCGGGCGCGTGTAGAAAGCGGGCACGGGCGGGGCGATCACTGCGCCCATTTCCGCGAGGCGGGTCATGGTCTGGAGGTGGCCGAGGTGCAGGGGCGTCTCGCGCACCATGAGCACCAGCCGGCGCCGCTCCTTGAGCACCACGTCGGCGGCCCGGGTGAGCAGGGTCGAGGTGACACCGCTGGCGACCTCGGACATGGTGCGGATCGAGCAGGGGGCGATAAGCATGCCCGCGGTCAGAAAGGAGCCGCTGGCGATGGCGGCGCCCACGTTTTTCACCGGGTAGCAGACATCGGCCAGCGCCTGCACTTCCTTCGCGCTGAGGTCCAGCTCGGACTGCAGCGTCAGCTCCGCCGACTTGCTCATGACCAGGTGCGTTTCCACACCGGCGGCGCGCAGGAGTTCCAGCGCACGCACGCCCAGGGCGATACCGGAGGCCCCGCTGATGCCGACGATGAGGCGCTGCGGGCCCTCAGCCACCGATCTGTTCCAGCATGGCGCGCATGCGCTCGTGGAGCAGGTTCACCGCCTTGAGCGGGCGCACCATGACCTTGAACTCGCTGATCAGGCCCTCTGCGTTCACGGTAATGATGTCGACGCCATTGATGTCGATGTCGTCCAGGGTGCAGCTGAACTCGAGCACGGCGTGCGGCGCGTCGATGACTTCCTTCAGGTAGCGGAAGCTGTCGTTGAAGACGTGCATAGCGCCGGTAAGGTAGAGCGCCGTGCGTTCCCGGCCCGCCTGCGGTGTATGCACCACCGGTGAATGGAACACGCAGTCCTCGGCGAGGATCTCCCCGAGCCGGGACGGGTCCCGCGCCTCGAGGATGTCATGCCATCGGGAGAGTATCTGCATCGCCGTGCGCCTGCGGGGAAGAGCGCGCAAGCATGGCACAGGGCCCGCGCAGGCTCAAATGAGACCCGTTCGGGGTCTCAGGAGAGGCGGGCCAGGAAGGCGTCGATAGCGACGAGCGCCTGCGGCTCCGTGAGCATCGGCGCGTGACCCACCCGCGGCACCTCGACCGCCTCGAGATCCGGGTCGCGCTCGCCCATGCGCGTCACGCAATCCGCCGCGAGGATATCCGAGAGCTCGCCGCGGATCACCAGCATGGGCACCGCGGCGGCCGCCTCGAACACGGGCCAGAGGTCCGGCGGCACTGCGCCCGTCTCCGCCGGGTCCGCCATCCCCTCGGCAATGGCCGGGTCGTAGGCGAGCACGGGCACACCGTCCTGCTCCACGTAGAGGTTGCGGGCAAAGGCGAGCCAGTCTTCGTCGCTGTAATCGGGAAAGGCGACCTCGTTGATCTCCCGGGTCTTCGCCACCGCCTCGTCCCAGCTCGTCACCGGCGGGTTCTTGCCGACGTAGCGCTGGATGCGCGCGAGGCCCACCGGGTCGATCTCCGGGCCGATGTCATTGATCACCATGCCCGCAAAGCGCCGGGGCGCCTGCGCCGCCATGAGGAAACTCATGAGCCCGCCCATGGAGGTGCCGATGAGCACCACCCGATCGAGGCCGAGTTCATCGAGCAGCAGGAACATGTCCTGCACGTAGGTGAGCGGGGTGTAGTTGGCGGGAGTCGGGTCCCAGGCCGAGCGGCCGCGGCCGCGCTGCTCGGCGACGATCACCCGCCGCGACCGCGCCAGGTGATCCGCGAGGCCGGCGAAATCCGCCGAGTTGCGGGACAGGCCGTGCATGCACAGCACCGGCAGTGCGTCACCCCCCGGACCGAGATAGTCGCGGGCATAGAGACGCAGGCCGTCGGCGCTGGTGTACCAGTAGTCGCGATAGTCAGGCCCTTGCTTCTCACGCATAGCGGCGGTCTCCGTAACGCTCGCGCAGCTCGCGCTTGAGCATCTTGCCATTCGGGTTGCGCGGCAGCTCCTCCACCAGCAGGAGATCGGCCAGGCGCTGCTGCCTGCCGAGCTCGCCGTTGGCCCAGGCCAGCAGTTCAGCGGCATCGACGCCCGGCGCCGCGGGCACGACGAGCGCCAGCGGCGTCTCGCCCCAGCGCTCGCTGGGGGCGGCGATGACACCGGCGTCCTCGATGGCCGGGTGGGTCACCAGCACCGCCTCGATGTCCTGCGGATAGATGTTCTGCCCGCCGGACAGGATCATATCCTTCTTGCGGTCGACGATGTACAGGAAGCCCTCGCCGTCGATGTAACCGACATCGCCGGAGCGCAGCCAGACGTCACCGCGCTCGTCCACGTAGCGCGCCTCGGCGTTCGCCTCGGGCCGGTTCCAGTAGCCGGGCATGGTGATGCGACCGCGGGAGACGATCTCGCCCGCCTCACCGCTGGCGCAGGGGCGGTCGTCGTCGCCGATGATGGCGATATCGGTGCCGATGAGCGGACGGCCGACGGAATCCCAGCGCCCCTCCGCGTCCTCGGGCTCGAGGGTGGTGATGATGCCCTCGGTCAGCCCGTAGAGCTCGACGATGCCGCAGGGGAAGGCCGCAAAGATGTCGCGCTTCAGTCCCTCGCGCAGCGGCGAACCGCAGCTCATCATGGCGTGCATGCCGGCGAGGTTCCGCGGGCGCTCGCGCTGCTCGGCGATCACGCGCTGGAACTGGATCGGCACCATCGCGGTGTGGGTAACCCCGTCCGCCTCGACGGCGTCGAGGACGGCAGCGGCGTCGAAGCGTTCGTGTACGACCAGCGTGCCGCCGGCGAGCAGCGTGGTGAGCATGGCCACCCAGGAAATGTTCGAGTAGAGGCCGATGGTCAGCAGCGTGCGCGCCGCGCCGTGGTAGCGCAGGGCGATGGCGAGGTCGTAGGCCCAGTCCCGGCGCCCCCGGTGCGTGTGCAGGATGCCCTTGGGCAGCCCGGTGGTGCCGGAGCTGTAGATGATATTGAGCGGGGCCTCGGGGTCCAGCGCCAGGGCCTGGGCAGGCAGCGTTGCCGGCTGGCCGGCGCAGAGGTCGTCGACACGCTCCCAGCCGTCCGCGGGCGGGCCGCTGGTGAGCCACAGCGCGAGGCTCTCCGGCAACCGGTCGCGCAGCGCCGCCAGGCGCGGCTGCTGGTCGGCGGTGACCACGAGGGCGCGGATGCCCGCGTCCGTGAGCATGGCGACGACCGCGTCGTCGTTCACCGACAGGTTCAGGGGTACGGACACGGCGCCGGCGGCGAGCGTCCCGAAGAGGGCCTGGACCATGGGCAGGCCGTTGCCCATGACCACGCCGACGCGGTCCCCGGGGGCGATGCCCCGGCCCAGGAGGCCGTGGGCGAAGCGGTGGTTGGCCGCGCAGAAGGCGGCCCAGTCCAGCGTCTCCCCCGCGCAGCAGACCGCCGGGTTCGACGCCCGCCACTTGCCGTGCAGGGCGAGGATTTCCGGCAACAGGGGTGCCGGGGACGGAAAACACTCCATTCGCACCGCCTAGAAGCGGTACTCGACGGTCGCCGTCCAGGTCCGCGGCGGGCCGAAGAACACCGTGGTGTTGTCCTCGATACCGAGGGCCGAGGGGCAGCCGGCGGAGGCGCCGAAGCAGTAGCCGGCGGTGCGATACTCCTCGTCGCCGAGGTTCTTGCCGTGCAGGCCCACCAGCCACGCCTCGTCCGAGGACAACCAGGTGATGCTGGCGTTGATGAGATCATAGGCTTCCTGGTCGATGAACTCGTTCTCGAACTCGAACTGCGTGATATCGCCCTTGTAGGACCAGCTCACGTTCAGGCGCAGGTCGCCGCCGCGCAACGGCGTCACGTAGTTGAGCGCCATGAACGCCATCTCCTCGGGCGTGTTCTGGATGAAGCGCTGTTCGGAGATATCCTCGCCGTTGAAGAGCCACTCCTTGATCTCCGTGTCCAGCAGACTAAGGGCATACTGGGCGCTGAAGTTCTCGGTGAAGAGGAAGCTGCCCTCGACCTCGATGCCGCTGATCTCGGACTCACCGGCGTTGGTGACGGTGCCCACGAAGCTGTCGTTGACGCCGTCGCCGTCGCTGTCGACACCCACGGAGCCGGGTACCTGCATGTCGGTGTATTCACTGTAGAACGCGGCGACATTGGTGATCGCGCGGCCGTCCCACCAGGTGGACTTGAGGCCGATCTCCCAGGAGTCGAGCTCCTCGGCGTCGAAGCCCTCCTCGACCGCCGGCGTCAGGAAGTTGGCACCGCGCGGATCGAAGCTGCCCGCCTTCCAGCCCTTGCTGTAGCCGCCGTAGATCTGCGTGTCATCATTGAGTTGGTAACTGATATTGAAGCGCGGCGAGGTGTCGTCGTAGGTCTTGTTCGCCTCGTAGTCAGAGGTGACCGCCAGCTCGATGGCGGCGTCATTGCCGAAGAACGGCGAGCCCGTACCCAGGTAGTTGGCGCGGAAGATATCCGCGTCGCGCTCGTCCTCCGTGTAGCGCACACCCACGGCGAGCGACAGGCGCTGCGTCAGGTCGTAGGTGATGTCGGCGAACACCGACCAGGCCTCCGTCTTCACGGTGCCGCCGGTGTAGGCCGTGACCGGGCCGATCTGCCCGAGGACCACGTCGAAGTCGTTGGCCGCCTCGGCGTCGAGGTAGTAGTAGCCGAGCACCGCATTGACCCGGTCCGTGTTCCAGAGCAGCTGGAACTCCTGGCTGAACTGCTCGTTGTCGTAGATCACCGGCGCGTCGAAGTCGGGTACCGCGAGGCTGTCGAAGTCGATCACCGACTCCGTGTAGTCCTCCCGGTCCGCGGTAATCGAGCGCAGGGTGATCGTATCCGTGACGTTCCAGTCCACGGAGACCATCCAGCCCTCGTTCTCCACCGAGTTGTTACCGTTGATGCCGGCGGTGGTCGGCAGGTCCGCGGCGCCGGCGGTGCTGTCGAAGACGTCATCGAGCACCGGCGCGCCGCTCACCGCGCCGGGGAAGGGGCGCCAGCCGGCCACGGGGTTCGAGTCGTCCTCGGTCTTGTCGTAGGCCAGGCGCACCAGCAGGCGGTCGCTGGGCTCGAACTCGGCGGAGAGACGGTAGCCGACGATGTCCTTGTTGTACTGGTCCTCGCCGGTGGTCAGGTTGTCGCCGAAGCCGTCGCGCTGGAAGGAGGCGACGGTACCGCCGATGCGGAAGCTGTCGCTCACGGGCACGGACACGGTGCCGACGAAGTCCATCTGGTCGTAGGCGCCGTAGGAGGCGCGCACCCGGCCCTCGAGCTCGTCGGAGAGGCGGCGGGTGACGTACTTGATCGCTCCGCCGACCGCGTTGCGGCCGTAGAGCGTGCCCTGGGGACCGCGCAGCACCTCGATGCGCTCGACGTCGTAGATGTCGAGCATGGTGCCCTGGGGCCGCGCCAGGTAGACGTCGTCCAGGTACAGGGCCACGCCCTGCTCGAAGCCGGCCAGCGGGTCCTGCTGGCCGACGCCGCGGATGAACGCGGTGAGCGTGGTGTTGGTGGCCCGCGAGGGCTCGAGCGTGACGCTGGGGATGGCTTGGGCGAGCTCGGAGATATCCGCGGTGCCGCGCAGGGCCAGCTCCCGGCCGGTGAGCGCGGTCACGGCAATGGGGACGTCCTGCAGGCTCTCTTCCCGGCGCCGGGCGGTCACGACGACCTCCTCCAGCGCGAGGGATTTTTCCTGGGCGACGGCCGAGAGGCCCGGGAAGGCCAGTGCCGAGCTGGCGGCGATGGCGGCAACAAGGGGGTGGCGAACGTGGCTACGTTTCATGGCGGGCACCTTTATCCTGCTTTCGTTATGAATTATCAGGCGTCACCGTGAGGCGACGCTTTTCAACATTTGTTGAATATGGCAGAGGCTATTCAACAGATGTTGAATTGTCAAGGTGACTATTGCCGGGGCGCGTTGCCGGCCTGCGCGGGCGGTTTACTCAGACGGTAGGTCGGGCAAGACGGTAGGTCGGGTCAGAAGGTATGCCGGAAGCCGAGCACCACCCGGTCCCGGGCCGCAAACTGACCGAAGAGGCCGGAGGCCGTGCCAGTGAACCAGTCGCCGCCCAGGTAGAGAGAGCTGTTGTCCCCGAGATCGTAGGCAAGCGCCACCCGGTAGAGGTCGTCCCCGTCATCCAGGGCGTGATACCAGCGGGCCTCGAGCTCCAGGGTCTCGTAGGCGAAGGTGCGACGGAGAAAAACCGTGGCGACGCGGTCGCGGTCCGGCCGCACCAGCGCCACCGGCGCGTCGAGGACCTCGTCCCAGAGAAACTGCAGGTTGATCAGCAGCCCGAGCGGGCCGTCCACATCGGCGGCGATCCCCGCGGACACCTGGTCGGCGCGGGCCGTGGCCAGGCCCCCGTCGCCCCGGGTGTTGAAGGTCCGCGATGGCTGCAGCGAGGCTTCCGCGCGCAGGGCGAAGGCACCGAGCGAGGTCTCCGCGCTGGCTCCGAAGAGTTCCCGCCGCTCGTGGTAGCGCTCGACGACTGCGCCTCCCTGCGCGGCGCGCAGCCGGCCCAGCGGCTCGTGGTCGCTGCCGCTGTAGGCGATGGCGCTGAGATCCAGGCGACCCAGCGGGCGCGACAGGCGCAGCCCCAGGGCGCCGTCCTCCGCCGCGCTGCGGCCGCGGTCGGTCACCAGCGGCAGGGCCGGCTCCCCGGGCCCCGCGCCGAAGCGGAAGCGCGGCGCCGTGAGCTCGAACCAGGCGCCGGGCTCGGGGATCTCATGGGCCGTGTAGTCCGGAATCAACGCCGCCTCCACCCGCCAGGCCCCGGCGAAAACGTCGACGTAGGCCGACCACAGGCTGATGCGGGAATCCCCGAAGTCGTCGACAATGAACTCCCGGAAGCTCTGCGGGTTGAGCACGTCCAGCACCTTGAGGCCGTCCAGGCGGCCCCAGACGATCTGCTGTTTGCCCAGGCGGGCAATGCCCGCGTCGAAGCGGCTTTCCCAGTAGGCGTCGCGCAGTTCCAGGGTGCCGGCGGACCCCAGGGTCAAGGGCTCCGACAGCGGCGCGTAGCTGTCCAGCGCGGGCGTCCCGGGCTCCAGTTCCTCTTCCCCGTCAAGACGCAGCCGCGCCGAGAGTACGATGCCGCTGTCCTCGCCCAGGTCGAGCTCCAGCCGGGGAATCGCCTCGCCGAGGAGCTGCATGACGTCTCCGGCGCCGACACCGACGCTCAGGTCCAGCGGCAGCCGCAGTGACCGCAGCTCCTGGGCGGCCGCGGAGGCGGCCCCCAGCGCGGCGAGCGCCAGGGACTGAATCAACAACGCCCTCACGGCATCAGGGCCCGGGGCAGTCCTCGACCCAGTGCCGCCGGCTGGAACGCCTGGTCGGGAAGATCGTCGGGGTAGGCCACCTCCCGGTAGCGGAAGCGGGTCTGGTGGTCCGTCTGGTGGTTCACCACCTCGATGTCGGTCGCCGTCCAGATACTGCCGTCCTCGCGCATCGCGTGAACACTGACCGTCTTCAGCAGCTCACCGTCGACATCGTCGAAGCGGATCTCCCGGAACAGCCAGGTGCCCGGGTCCACCAGGGCGCGGAAGCCGCCGTAGCCGAGCTCGCGCGCGATTGCCGGGGTCTTCGCCGTGCCCGAAAGGCGCAGGAGTTCGACGCCGTCCACAACCGCTGTGCCGTCATAGGTAAAAGCGTAGTCCGCGAGGGGCAGCTTGAGCTCGGACTGTATGTCCTCGTAGGTGAAGTCCGTCCCGAGGAAATAGTCGCCGCGATCGGAAGCGGGAATGCGCCGCACCTTCCGCGTGGCCGGGAGGTACAGCCAGCGGTCGTCGCTGCGTTCTGCGGCGTGGTAGTCGCGGCTCAGGAACGCGACATCGTAGACCGACTTCGGAGCGAGGTAAGAAAAGCGGGTGGTGCGCGCATCGCCGTCGTTGCGTTTCAGGACGAGCGCCGAGCGCTCCCGGGTCTTGCCCCGGCGGTCCGTCAGCGTGATGTCGATGACCCGGCGGGTGGCGTCGCCCTCCGGGCGCTCGGCGATCCGGCGGGCGACTTCCTCGCCGGTCCAGTCCGCCGCCCTCCCCTGTTCCGCGAACAGGAGCCCGGCCAGCGCGATCACCGCCACCGCCGCAGCACCGCGGGCAACCGCCGGCCGGGGTGTGAACGCGCGGTGGTGCAGGGACCTGCCGAAGGCAAAGCAGGCGGGCACGAGCACCAGGGCGCTGAGGTAACTGCCGAGGGCGGCGAGCGCCACGAGACCGCCGAAGCGCTGCAGCGTCGGCAGGTCGCTGGTCGTGAGGACGGCAAAGCCGAGGCCCAGGGCAAGGGCGTTGAACAGGCAGGCCCGGGCGGTGAGCGGCAGCGCATGATCCACGGCGAGGTGGATGTCCTCGTCGTGGAGCCTGAGGGCCTCGTGCAGCTTGTCGATGAGGTGGATGGCAAAGTCAACGCCGACACCGATGGCGATGGCGGCAAACATCGACGTCGCCGGCTCCAGGTAGACGTCGAAGAACGCCATCGCCGCATAGAGCAGCAGCACGGTTATGCTCACCGGGAGTACGGCGACGACACCGGAGCTCACGGAACGGAATACCAGCACGGAGGTCAGCAGAACAAGACCCAGGGACAGCAGCACACCGTTGAAGTGGGAACGCTGCAGGCTGCTCATCCAGTGATAGCTGAGGTTGACGTCGCCGCTGAGCCGGGCGCGCATGCCGGGCTCGTTGAACTCCTCCTCCAGGTACCGCTCCAGCGCCTCGACGGTCTGCCGGTTGCGGCTGAAGTGGGACTCGTTGAGCACACCGCGCACCAGCGCCCGCTGGTAGTCCATGTCGATCTCTTCCTCGAAGTCCGTCGGGTCACCGGAGGCCTCGTAGACAAGCAGGTACTGGGCGATCGCGGCGTCCTCGCCGGGCAGCGGCCGGCCCCCGGCCAGCTCCGGCGGCAGCTCCTCCAGCGCCAGGTGCAGCTGCGAGAGGTAGTCGGCGATGGAGACGGTCTTGCCCACGTGGGGCAGGCTCTCGAAGTAGGCCTGCAGGTCGGCGAGCTTGCCCATGCGCCGCGCACTGAGCAGCCCTTCCGGCTCATCCGTCTCGACGACCACGTCCAGGAAACTGCTGCCTGCGAAGGTGTCGTTGATCACCCGGTCCGCGCGGAAGATCGGCTCGTCCGTGGCAAAGTTGTCAACCTGGGAGCGATCGATACGCAGCTGCGAGGCCTGCAGGCCGAGCAGCACCAGGGCGACCGCGAAGACCGCCAGCACCCAGCCGCAGCGGCGCGCCGCGAGGGCCCCCAGGTGCGCGAGGATCCGGCCAAGACCGCTCGGCTCGTTGTGCTGCCAGGACGCAAAGGCCGGGCTCGGCGGCAGCTTGAGGAGCACGAGCACATTGGGCAGGGCGAACAGCGAGAACAGCCAGGCGAGGCCGATGCCGACGGCAGCAAACCACGCGAACAGGGTGATCGGCGGCATGATGGACATGGTGGCGATGCCCAGGAAGCCGGCGATGGTGGTGATGCTGGTGAGGGTGATCGGCCGGGCCATGGCGGTCATCGCCGCGACCACGAGGTCCCGCGCCGGGGCCCCCGGTTGCCGGGCCCGCGCCTGGTAGTAGCCGGAGAGTATGTGAATCGAGTCGGCCACCGAGACCGCGACGATAATCACCGGCAGGGCATTGGTAATCGCATAGTACGGAACGCCCAGCCAGGCCATCAGGCCGAGGGAACCACCGGCGGCCCCCACGACCACCAGCAGCGGGCCGGGCAATGCCGTCGCCCGGCGGAACGCCAGGAAGATGAAACCGAGCACGACCAAGAAAACCATGGGTTGCAGCTTGCGCGCGTCCCGATCGATATAGGTACTCAGGTAGCCGCTCACCGCACCGGGGCCGGCGACGTGAAGGTCGATCCCGGGCCCGGCGAAGCGCTCCGCGATCGCAACCGCCGCCTCGTAGCTGTCACTGGCCAGCGCCGGTTCCTCGAGCTCCGCCACAATCACCGCGGCGCGGCCATCGGCGCTGACCAGCGCCTCCCGGTGCGGCGGCATCGCCCGCCACCGCTGCAGGCTGTCGCGCGCCGCCGCCTCGTCCGTCACGACAGCATCGTCGATGTAGGGATCCACCAGCACCGCACCGTCCTCGCCACGGATCGAGGACTCGGTGGCCAGGCTGCTGACGCGGCCACGGCGGACGTTGGGCAGGCGCTCGAGCTCTGCAGTGACCTCCGCAAGCAGCGACAGGGAACGGGGCGTGAACACCGCATCGGCGCGGTCGAAAACCAGGGCGACGGCGAGGGAATCGGAGATACCGAAAATCTCCTCGGCCATGGCGTCAGCGACCAGCGACGGGTGATCGGGGGGAATGAAGGCCTTGACCGAGGTGTCCTTGACCAGCTGCGACAGGCCGGCCGCCAGGGCAACGATCAGCAACAGGCTCCCGACCAGGCAGGCGCGCGGGAACCGGGTGATCAGCAGGAACAGGTCCCGTGTGGACTCGTCGTCGAGTGTCCGCATGTCCCGCTATCCCCTCGCTGTCGCTTCACTGTGGCACGGGTTGAGCCTAGGCGGCGGGCCCGGGCCACCCAATAGGGGCCGCTACCTAATTTTCGCGCTGCGCCCCCTTGAGCAGTCTCCCGCACATCGCTATCTTCTTTTACGAGCAGCGAATGGACGTATTGACGGATGCCGGGTGCGGTTTCTCTCCTGGAGCGCGGTGAAGCACTGGAGACGCTACTGGCACTCGCGGACACCAGTGCCTCACGGCGGGGCCAGCTCGCGGTCATCGCCGGTGAGGCGGGTGTCGGCAAGTCCAGCCTCGTCACCGCCCTGGCGGAGGCCGTAGACAGCGAGAAGATCGTGGCCTGGGGCCACTGCGATGACCTGTTCACGCCGCGGGAGCTCGGTCCGTTCCACGACGTGGCAGGACAGCTGGGCTCAGCAGTGAGCGCTGCGCTCGAGTCCGGTTGCGCACCCGCGGCCCTGTTTCCCAGGGTTCTCTCCGCCCTCGACGCACTGCCCGATGGCAGCCTGCTCATCTTCGAGGATGTGCACTGGGCGGATACCGCCTCCCTGGATCTCCTGAAGTTTATCGCCCGCCGGCTGGTCCCGCTGCGCGTCATGCTGGTGCTGACGTACCGGCCGGACGATATGGCCCGGAACGACCCCCTGGCCACCCTGCTTGGCGATCTGCCCGCGCCGGTGACTACGCGGCTGCCCCTGGCAGCGTTGTCGCCGGAGGCTGTTGCCACCCTGGCCGCCGACCACGGCCGGGACGGCGAGGAGCTCTTCCGTGCCACCGCCGGCAACCCCTTTTTCCTGTCGGAAATTCTCGCCCAGCCCCCCGGGGAAAGCGAACTGCCCGGGTCTGTCCGGGACGCGGTGCTGGCCCGGGCGGCGCGTACCGGCGAGCGGGAACGCGAGCTCCTCGATGCGCTCTGCCTGGCACCGGATCCGGTGCCCCTGGCCGTGGTAGAGCGCCTGCAGGGAAAGGAGGGTCTGGCCGCCTGCGCAGCGCTGGAGCAGCGAAGGCTGTTGCTCCGCAACCGGGAGGGCGACGTGCATTTCCGCCATGAGCTTGCGCGGCTGGCAATCCTCGACGCACTGCCGGCGCCCGTCCGCCATGACCACCAGCAACGCCTGCTGGCGGTCTACCTGTCCCTCGGCGACGCCGTGAAGCCCGACCTGATCGTTCACCACGCCGCGGCAATAGACGATGCGCAGTTGCTGCTCGCCTACGCGCCGCGGGCGGCCGCTCGCGCCGCCGCGCTGGGCGCCTGCAAGGAGGCTGCCGCGCAGCTGTCGATCGCCCTGCAGCACGTCGATGCCGCGGAACCGGCCCTCGCCGCCCGCCTGTATGAAGACTGGGCCTACCAGGTGAGCCTCTTCGAGGTCAGCGACCGGGTGATCGCGGCGCGCCAGGAGGCCGTGAAACGGTGGCGCGCGCTCGGTCGCCCGGACCGCGTGGGCGACAACCTGCGCTGGCTCTGGCGCCTCTATTGGTATCGCGGCGAGGCGGACGCGGCGAGCACTGCAGCGGAAGAGTCACTGGCCGTCCTTGAATCAATCCCGCCCTCTCCAGAGTTAGCCAGCGCTTACGCGCTGCGCTCCCAGATGAACCTGCTTCGCGGCCAGCGCGCCGAATGCATCGCCTGGGGACGCAGGGCCATCGCCATGGCGGAGCGCTTCGCCGACGAGGCCACGCGCATACCGGCCCTCGTCACCGTGGCCACTGCCATGCTCTTCGACGGTGACCCGGCCGGCTGCGAGCTCATGGAAGGGGCGCTGGCCGCGGCCCTGGATCAGGGCCTGCACGAGGAAGCCGCGCGGGTGCATACCAATTATTCCGAGTACGCCATCGTGACCGGCGACTGGCCGCTGGCGGAGCGGCTCGTTCGCGAGGGGCTTGCCTTCGACATCAAGCATGGCCTGGATGCCTGGACCACCTACCTGAAGGGACGCCACGCGCAGCTCCGGCTCCGCCAGGGACGGCTGCAGGAGGCGGAGACGCTGGCGCGCGGTGCGCTGGCGGAAGAGGGGCCGACGGTGCTCATGCAGGTACCGGCGCTGACCGTGCTCGCAACCGTCCGCTCCCGGCTCGGGGCGAGCGATGCCAGCGAGCGGCTGCAAGCCGTGCTGGAACACGCCCTGGCGATGGGCGAGCAGCAACGGCTGACACCGGTGCGCCTCGCCTACATCGAGCATTTCTACCTGCGCAGCAGGCCGGAAGAGGCCCGCGCCCACCTCGAGGCGATGGTCAGCTTCGGCACCGAGGTGCTCCGCCCCTGGGACGCCGGCGCCCTGCGCCTGTGGGCCCGGCGCCTCGACGTAGCGCTGCCGTCAAGCGTCGGTTCAAGGCCCACGGCGGCGCAAGCGCTCGAGCTCGCCGGCGACTACGAAGCCGCCGCAGCACTGCTGGACGAACAAGAGCTGCCCTTCGAGGCGGCACTGTGCCGGCTCGCGGGCGCCCGAGCGGGCGCGGCATCGCTCGCGGCGCCGGCGGAGCGGGGTTTCGACACCCTCGGCTGCGCGCCGGGTGTCGATGCCCTGCGCCGTCTTTCAGGCGAACCGGGCCGACGCAGGCGCGGCCCCTACCGGGCCGCCCGCCAGCACCCGCTGGGCCTGACCCGCCGCGAGGTCGAGGTGCTGGCGCTGATGGCGGAGGGCGCGAGCAACGCCGACATCGCCGGCCACCTGAGCCGCTCCCCCCGCACCGTGGAACACCACGTCTCCTCGATTCTCGGCAAGCTCAACGCCGCCAACCGCCTCGAGGCGACGCTGCGCGTCATCGCCGAGCCCTGGATCGCGATGCCCGGCAGTGACCCGCCGGCGGCGGCAGGGAACGGGTAGTCACACGTATTTTTCCGGACCCTCAAGGGTCCCCGGGTACTGCAGGAGGAGGTGCCGGGGCTGCACGGGAACCCGTGAACACGAGACCCATGAGACCGAAAGCGAGCGCCGCAAAAATCGCCCAGGTCGCCGACACGGCGGGGTTTTCCACACCCAGCGCCAGGTTGAGCAGCAGGTGCCCGCCGAGGCCGATGGCGGCCGCGCCGACCACGACCCAGAGCGGGATATGCCGGCGCACCAGCACCCCGAAGAGCACGGGCACCAGGGACGCCGAGGCGAGGCCGTAGACGCCCTTCTGGGCGAACAGGCCGATGAGCGGCGGCGGCTCCCAGGCCAGCGCGAGGCCGAGGGCACCGACGGCCACGAGCACCCAGCGCGAGAGGGCCAGCCCGCTCTTGTCCGAACCCGTGAGCGGGCGCACGATATCGGTCACCACCATGGCCGACAGCGCGACCAGGATGCCGTCGAGGGTACTCATGCCCGCGGCAAGCAGCGTGATGAAGATGAACACGAGCACGTACTCGCCCCAGGCCGAACTGCCGAACTCGTGCAGCAGGTATTCGCGCACCACGGTGTCCTGGGCGTCGATCTCCAGCCCCGCGAGGCGGGCGTAGAAGCCGATCATGAGCATGAGCGTGAACAGCGCGCCCACGACCACGGTGGTGCCGATGAACAGGCCGATGTCGCGCTCGCTGCGCAGGTAGAGCACCTTGGTGAGGATGTGCGGCTGCAGCATGAGGGCGAAGGTGATGACGAAGCCGCTCACGAACACCGAGAAGAAGTCGAAGTAGAGGCTGCTCGACGGGTTGTAGGCCGCCGCGTAGTCCGCGCCGATGCGCGCCAGTGCGCCGCCGATGTCGCCGCCGAAGTACTTGTACCCCTGCACGAACAGCATCGCGGTGACACCCAGCATCATCACCCCCTGCAGCGTGTTCGTGTAGGCGTGGGCGTAGGTGCCGCCCATGAGCACGTAGGAGAAGACGAACAGCAGCACCGCCACCAGCGCGGTCTTCTGGTCCACGGGGAAGAGCCCGGTCACCAGCAGGCTGCAGCCGACGAGGATCAGCACCACGAAGGTGATCGACAGCAGGTTGATGAAGGCGAAGAACAGGCTGAAGCCGCGGTGGTTGTAGCGGTAGAAGATCCACTGGGGAATGGTGAGGGCCGCGTGGCTCTCACCGAGGCGCAGGAAGCCGCGGGTGAGCACCAGGAAGGCCGTGAGGATGCCGAGGGAACCGGCGACGCCGAAATGCAGGTAGGCCGACAGCCCGTGCTGGTAAACGAAGCCCGGGTTGATGACGAAGGTCGCCGTGGACGCGATGGACGCCGCCAGGGTAATGCCCACGATCACCGGGTGCATGTCCTTGTTGCCAATGGAGAAGCCGGCGACGCTGGCGGTACGGCGCATGCCGACGACCGAGAGGCCGTACACGAGCACCGCGTAGGCGCCCACCACGAGGTACTTGAAGAGTTCCGGGGTCATGGGCCGCCGATCCTTGTACTTATCGTCGCGGCAGCGTATTCAACGGTTGTTGAATTTGCAAGGGCCGGTGGACGCGGACGCGGGCGTCCGATGCTATCTTTGGGGCACCTGCACAGTCCAAGGGGAGAGACAATCATGGGAACCGCCCGCCACCTGCTTGCCATCGCCTTCGTCGCCGGCACCGCCTTGGCCTCTGCCGGGGAAGACCCGGCCGCCCTCGCCGATGCCGCCCGCTGCGGTATGTGCCACCATGAATCGCAGGCCATGCTCGGCCCCTCCTGGCAGGCTATCGCCGAGCGCTACGCCGGGGATGAGGGCGCCGCCGAGCTCCTGGCACAGCGCGTGCGCGAGGGCAGCCAGGGCGTCTGGGGGGAGGCGATGATGATGCCGACGACCGAGGAGCAGCTCGACGACGCGGAGCTCGCCCGCGTCATCGACTGGATCCTCAACCGCTAGCGACGGTCCCGGCGGCCGCGCGCTGCGGCGCGCCGGCCCGCACCTCGCCGAGTTCGATGGCGATGCTGGCGCGGGCCAGGAGCGTGAAGACCAGGGCGCCGAAGGCCCAGATGCCGAGCGCCAGCACCAGTTCCACGGCCGTGGGGCTGTACTCGAAGACCTCGCCCAGGGGCGTCGGGATGAAGCCGGGGACCACGAAGCCCATGCCCTTGTCGATCCAGATGCCCACGAAAGCCAGCACGCAGGCGACGTTGAGCAGGCGCCGCTGCCGCCGCAGCGGGTTGATGGACAGGATCACCACCGCCACCAGCAGCAGGGCCAGGGCGAACCAGACCCAGGGCACCAGGCTGTTCGCGCCCTCGAGGCCGAAGTAGAGGTAGCGGATCGAGGCGGCGTGGCTGCCCTCGTTGTAGAAGTCCGTGAACAGCTCGACGCCGACGAAGAACAGCGAGACCTGCAGCGCCACGGTCATGATCAGCGCCAGCGTGTCGATGACCGTGTCCGCTACCGGGTAGCGGGTGAAGCGGCGCACGGCCTGGAGCACGAGGATGATCAGCGCCGGGCCCGAGACAAAGGCCGTGGCGATGAAGCGCGGCCCGAGGAGGGACACACTCCAGAACGGCCGCGCGCTGCTCGCCGAAAACAGGAAGGCGGTCACCGTGTGAATGGAGATGGCCCAGAACATGGCCAGCACCACCCAGGGGAAGTAGGCACCGAAGCGCGGCTCCCGGCCCCGGTAGTGGCAGTAGTGCACGTAGAACGGGATGGCCAGATTCAGCAGCAGGTAGCCCGTGAGCACCACCACGTCCCAGGCCAGCAGCGACTCGGGCCAGTGCATGCGGCCGATGAACGGCAGCAGGTGCAGGGCGCGGTCCGGCCGGCCGAGGTCCACCACCACGAACAGCATGGCCGAGAGCACTGCCGCCACCGCCAGGCCCTCGCCGATGAGCACCACCGCCTTGATGTCCTGGCGGTGAAACACGTAGGCCGGGATCACCAGCAGCACCGCCGCCGCCGCAATGCCGACGAGGAAGGCGAAGTTGGCGATGTAGAAGCCCCAGGACACCTGGTCGCTCATGCCCGTGACGATGAGCCCCTCGCGGAGCTGCACCGCGTAGGCGCCGGCGCCGGCCAGCACCAGCAGGGCGAGGCAGGCGACCCAGAGGCGGTAGCTGCGGCCGCCGCCGGCCATGGCGCCCAGCGCATCGCGGATGAATGCGAACATGCTCACCCCCTCAGTCCGTGAAATACCAGAACTTCGGCTCCGTGCCGAGCTCTTCCTTCAGCCGGAACACCGGCTTGTTGGCGAGCACGTAGCGGATCTCGCTGTTCGGATCCAGGAGGTTGCCGAAAATGCGCGCCCCGGTGGGGCAGGCCTCCTGGCAGGCCGGCTGGCGCCCCTCGCGGGTCCGCTGGGTGCAGAAATGGCATTTCTCCACCACGCCCTTCGGCCGCGGCCGATTGCCGAGGTAGTTCGTGTTCGGGTTGATCTCCGCCGGCGGGATCTGCGGTTCGCGCCAGTTGAAGTGCCGTGCCCAGTAGGGGCAGGCGGTCATGCAGTAGCGGCAGCCGATGCACCAGTCGTAGTCGACCACCACGATGCCGTCCGGCTCCATCCAGGTCGCCTCCACCGGGCAGGCCTTCACGCAGGGCGGGTCGTCGCACTGCATGCACTGCACCGGCAGGTAGTAATGGCCGTCCACGGGCACCGTGGCGGGGTCGTAGTAATGCTCGGCGGCCTCCAGTTCCCGGGTGCCTTCGGGCATCTCGAGCACGCGGATGTACTGCATCTGCGACCCGCGGTCCAGGTTGTTCTCGCGCACGCAGGCGGATACGCAGTCCCGGTAGCCCTTGCACTTGCTGATGTTGAGCGCGTAGCCGAAGACCACACCCTCCTGCGGCGGCGTGTCCCGGCAGCTGATATCGACGCCGTAGCGACGCTTGGCCCGGCGCTCGATGCGGTCGAGCGCATCGGCGATCTCTTCGTCGCTCATGCGCTGGTAGTGGTCCTGGAAGAAGCTGCCCATGGCGTCGAGGAAGGTGCTGCCTCCCCAGGCCGGGCCGGCGGCGGTCCCACTCGCGACCGCCGCACCGGCGGCGCCGAGAAAGCGCCGGCGGCCAGCGTCTACCGGTTCACTGTCCTTCTGGCTCATGGTCCTCCTCCTTCGCAACGTGCCATGGCGCGGCATGGCCGCCTTCGTCGAGCGCCGGGCGGGACAGGCCCGCGCGCACGGGCGGCGGTGGCTCCGGGGCCCGCGGGCGGACGGCCGGCGCATGCGGGTCGTGGCAGTGGGCGCAGCTGTAAATGCGCCGCTCCCCCTGCCAGTCGGCCACGCGCTTGCCGTGGGCGCCGAAGACCCAGTCGCGATGCGGGGTGTAGTGGCACTGGGCGCAGACCCGGTCCGAGCGGTTGAAGCTCACCGGCTCGCCGGCCAGCGTGTGCAGTTCGTTGCGGCCCCCGGCAGCGTGGCAGTCGAGGCACCAGAACCGTCCGTCACCGTGGTCCAGCGCCGCCGGGTGGGGCGAAAACAGCTTGCGCCGCTCGGGGTTCGGCGTCATCTGGTCGTGGCACGCGGCACAGGGGTAGAACTTCAGCTCCCCCTGGCGCGCCACGACCTCGAAGGCCGGGGCGTTCATGTAGCCGTCGAAGGGCGCCGGTGGCGCCGGATCCGGCGCGGCGGTCAGCGGATTGCCGCGCAGCGGCCGGTGGCCGTCTTCCGGCGTCGGCAGCTCCGCCGCGGTCTGCGCGATGAAGGCAAACGCAGCGAGCAGCAGCGTGCAGGCACCGGTGACCGAAGCGCCCGCGCGCCGGCGGGAGTCCCGGAAAAATCCCATTGCAAACCCTCCTTTCGGGCGGGTCGATACTGTGCCCTTCATGTTCCTCCCCCGGCCCGGGGCCAGCCATGATCCCAATCAAGGGAGGGCCTCTTGCACTGGGCCACGCGCTACTCAACAATCGTTGAATGCCCGAGACGACCGAGAAGCCCATGGACGATACGAGCCGCACGCGGCGAGAACGCATCCTCGACGCCGCCGAGGAACTGTTCGCGCTGCACGGTTACGATGGCGTGACCCTGCGCCAGATCGCCCGGCGCGCGAGGGTGGACGTGGCGCTCGCGAGCTACCACTTCGGCAAGAAGCTGGACCTGTTCCAGGCGGTGTTCGAGCGCCGGGCCGCCTTTCTCAACCAGGCGCGGCGGGACGCCCTGCACCGCTGCCAGCGCGAAGCCGCTGAAGCCGGCGAAGCGGGCCCGACGCTCGAGCAGATCATCGAGGCCTTCCTGCGCCCCCTGGAACTCGCCCAGGAGACCGGCGACGCGGGGTGGCGGCACTACCTGGCGCTCATCGCCTACATCAACAACAGCCCCTACTGGGGGCCGAAGATGATGTCACACCTCTTCGATGCGCTGGTGCAGGAGTTCATCGCCGCACTGGCGAAAGCCCTCCCGGGCGCCCGCCGGGAGGACCTGTACTGGTGCTACCACAACCTGTCCGGGGCACTGACGCTGACCCTGGCGCAGACGAAGCGTATCGACAATCTCTCCGGCGGCCTCTGCCGCTCGGCAGACCTGCAGGCCGCCTACGACCACATGATCCCCTTCGTGGCCGCAGGTTTTCGCGAGGTTTGCGCTAACCGTCGATGAAAGACCCGAGGTCCGCCTTGAAACGGGCCATGGACTCCGGGTGGATATACATCATGTGACCGGCCTCATAATGCTTGAGCACCAGGTTCCTGCGCACCGCTTCCGGCAGGTCCATGTGGGCGATGACGTACTCGGTGGCACCGTAGGGCGTGGCGAGGTCGTAGTAGCCCTGCTGTACCAGCACCCGCATGTTCGGGTTCTGGGCCATGGCGTAGGCAAGGTCCACCGCGGTGTTCGACACCGGCTGCGTGCCCGAGGCGCCGGGCTGCTCGTGGCGCCAGTCCCAGTCGCGGTAGAGGCCCGCCGACGTCACGTAGCTGCGGTCCGTCTTCACGCCCAGGGCTTCGCGGTAGTAGTCGTTGAAGGAGGCGACGAAGGCCGGGCCGATCGCCGGGAAAAAGGGATCGTAGCGGAAGGTCTCGGCGATGTGGTTGATCGCCTCGCCGGCAAAGCGCGAGTCGATGCGACCCACGGTCTTGCGCCGGTCCCGCAGCACTTCCTTGGCGAAGCGCGACTCGTCCATGCGCAGGTTGGCACGGTCCCAGTAGTCCGCACTGATCCCCGTGAAGCGCTCGAGGCCGGCGAGCACCTCGGCACGCTCCTCGGCCGTGGCGCGGCTGCCCTTCAGGAGTGCCGGGGCGTAGATCTCGTGGGCGAAGGCCTCGGCCTCGGCCAGGAAGGCGCGGAGATCCGCCGGCCGGTCCTCGATGGCCTCGTGGTACCAGGCCGTGGCGGCGAAGGTCGTGAAGGTATTCACGTTGGCGAGGTCGTTCTCGGCGCCGTTGTTGCCCGCGATGAAGTCCATGTAGGGGGAGACCAGGATCACGCCATCGAGGGAGATGCTGTGCTGGGTGAGCAGTTCGTAGGCCACGCCGCCGGAGCGGATGCCGCCGTAGCTCTCGCCGAGGAGGTACTTCGGGCTGGCCCAGCGGCCGTGTTCCGAGAGGTAGCGGGCGATGAAGTTGGCAACGGACTCGATGTCGTTGTCCACGCCCCAGAAATCCTCGCCCCTGGCCTCGCCGACGGCGCGGGAGAAGCCCGTGCCCACCGGGTCGAGCATGACCAGGTCGGCCTTGTCGAGGACGCTGAACTCGTTGTTCACACGCTCGAAGGGCCCCGTGGTATTGAAACTCACGTCCTCCACCACGGTGCGCTGCGGCCCGAGGATACCCATGTGCAGCCACATGGAGGCCGAGCCAGGCCCGCCGTTGTAGGCGAAGAGGATGGGCCGCTTCGACGCGTCACCGCCCTTCTTCTCGTAGGCGGTGTAGCCGAAGTGGGCGATGGGGTCGCCATCGTCGTTCTTCATGACCAGCGTACCGGCGGTGGCCGTGTAGTCGATGGTCTCGCCGTCGATGCGCACCGAACCGTCACTTTCGAAGTGCAGCGGTTCGGGAGTCGCCTTCCCGGCCTCGGCCGCGTCCGCGGCGGCCTCATGCGTGTCGGCGAGTGCGCCGGCGCTCAGGCAGCCGGCGAGAAACAGGGGGAGGATCGTGCGTTGCAGGAGCATCGGTTACCTCTTTTTCATGATTGGGATTGGTCGTGCCTGGGATTGGCCGTGATCGGGACTTCAGGTTACAAAGACAGGCCGGCGCTGCGCCAGGCGAGGGCGCCATTTAACCACAGCTAGAGCCCGGTCTCCTCCTCGAACTCCCGGGCCGCCCGCTGCTGGCGCTCGTAGCGCGCCGAGCCCCGCTGTGCCTCGCTGGCGCGCAGGCGGTCGCGGTAGCGCTGCCGGCGGTAGTGGGCCACCAGGGCGGGAAAGCGATCGGCCTCCTCCTCGCCAGCGATCAGCGCCTCGATGAAGGCGATGTCGATGCCGACCCGGTAGGCGATGCGCGCGGGGCGGATCCGGTGCGCGTGGAACTCGGCCACGATCTCCACCTGCTTGTCCCGGTCGTAGGGGCAGGTGCGCGAGTAGCCGAAGGGCGGCGACGGCGTGCGCGGGTCGAGGTTGGCGGGCTCCTTTGCCATGGCCGGTGTTCTAGCAACTCCGCGGGTGCCGCGCAAGCCGCATCCTTAGCCGCATCCTT
>CAYTJQ010000004.1:0-25324 GCA_964438205.1 uncultured Alteromonadaceae bacterium | reverse complement strand
CATCCTTAGCATTTGGGCCTGCGCCCTCTATACTGGGGTGCCCACCCACCATAACGACAGCCACCGCCCCCGGCGAGGAGCACCCCATGAACGCACCGCAGACCGTCAGCCAGGCCGGCGACACCGAGAGCCGCATGCAGGAAACGCTCGAGGCCCAGCGCGAGGATTTCCTCCGCGAGGGCGCGGTGAGCGCGGAGACCCGCATCGACCGTATCGACCGCGCCATGGACGCCCTCCTCAAGCACCAGGACCGGCTCTGCGAGGCCCTCGACAGCGACTTCAGCTGCCGCGCCCGGCAGGTCACCCTGCTCACGGACGTGGCCGCGTCGGTGCAGCCCCTGAAGCACGCGAAGAAACACCTGCGCCAGTGGATGCGCGGTGAGAAGCGCCCGACCAACTTCCCCCTGAACCTCCTCGGCGGCCGCTCGCGCATCGAGTACCAGCCGCTGGGCGTGGTCGGCGTGATTTCCCCCTGGAACTTCCCGGTGAACCTCACCTTCGGCCCGCTGGCGGGCATTCTCGCCGCCGGCAACCGGGCGATGATCAAGCCGTCGGAGTTCACCCCGGCAACCTCCGAGGTCATGGCGGAGATGGTGGCCGAGGCCTTTGACCCGAAGGAAGTCGCCCTGTTCACCGGGGGGCCGGAGGTGGGCCAGGCCTTCTCCGCCCTGCCCTTCGACCACCTGCTGTTCACCGGCGCCACCTCGGTCGCCCGGCACATCATGGCCGCCGCGGCGCGCAACCTCGTGCCCGTGACCCTGGAGCTCGGCGGCAAGTCCCCGGTGATCATCTCCCGCAGCGCGGACCTCGAGGTCGCCCTCGAGCGGGTCATGCTCGGCAAGACGCTGAATGCGGGTCAGATCTGCCTCGCGCCGGACTACCTGCTGGTGCCGGAAGAGAAGCTCGAGGACGTGATCACCGCCGCCGCCGACGCGGTGAGGCGCATGTACCCGAAGCTCCTCGGCAACCCCGAGTACACTGCGATCGTCAACGACCGGCATTACCAGCGCCTCACCGGCTACCTCGACGAGCTCGCCGAGCGCGGCGCGCGGGTGGTGCCGCTGAACCCGGCCGAGGAGGACTTCCAGGCCCAGGCCGGCAGCCGCAAGCTCCCGCCGACGCTGATCCCGCAGCCGCCGGAGGACAGCAGGGTCATGGAAGAGGAGATCTTCGGCCCGCTGCTGCCGATCCGCACCTACCGGGACTTCGAGGAAACCATTGCCTACGTGAATAGCCAGCCGCGGCCCCTCGCGGCCTACTACTTCGGCTCCGACCCGGCCGAGGAGGAGGCGGTGCTGACCCGCACGACCTCCGGCGGTGCCTGCATCAACGACGTGATCATGCACGTCATGCAGGAGGAGCTGCCCTTCGGGGGCGTCGGCCCCGCCGGCATGGGCGCCTACCATGGCGAGGCGGGCTTCCGCACCTTCAGCCACGCCAAGGCCATCTACCGCCAGTCGAAGCTCAACGTGGCGAAGATCGGCGGCATGCTGCCGCCCTACGGCCCGGCGACGGAGAAGACCATCAAGATGCAGGTGAAGAAGTAGGCCACCGGTGACTCGGTGGTTGCTGTTACTCTGTTCCGCCGCGGTCCTGCCGCTGTTCACGGCGCTCGCCATGGCTGACACCCTGGTCATCGCCCACCGGGGCGCCAGCGGCTACCTCCCGGAGCACACGCTCGCCGCGAAGGCCCTCGCGCACGGCATGGGCGCGGACTACATCGAGCAGGACGTGGTGCTCACCGCCGACGACGTGCCCATCGTCCTCCACGATATCCACCTCGAGGGTACGACCGATGTCGCCCGGCGTTTCCCCGGCCGGGCGCGCGACGACGGCCACTGGTACGCCATCGACTTCACCCTGGCGGAGATCCGCACCCTCGCGGCCGGCGAGCGCCGCGCCGCCGACGGCGAGCCGGCCTTCCCGCAGCGCTTTCCCGCCGACCGCGCCCTGTTCACGGTGCCCACCCTCGCCGAGGAAATCGCCCTCATCGACGGCCTGAACCAGAGCCGCGGCCGGCGTGCCGGCCTCTACATCGAGCTGAAGGGGGATCACTTCCACCGGGCCGAGGGCAAGGACCTCCCCGCGGCGGTGCTCCGGGTGCTCGAGGTGGCGGACTGGCACCGGGCCGACAGCCCCGTGTTCCTGCAGAGCTTCGAGCCGGCGACGCTCCGGCGCCTGGCCGAGGAGTTCCGCTCACCGCTGCCGCGCATCCAGCTGATCGCCGAGAACGACTGGGGCGAGGTGCGGGGCGTGGACTACGACGCGCTGGTCACGGACGCCGGGCTGGCCGCGGTAGCCCGCTACGCGACCGGGATCGGTCCCTGGATCGGCCGCCTCTATCGCGGCCGTGATGCGGAGGGCGAGGCACGGGTCACGGACCTGGTCGAGCGCGCCCACGCCGCCGGGCTGCTGGTCCATCCCTACACCTTCCGCAGCGATGCCCTCCCCGCGGGCATCGACAGCTTTGAAGCACTCCTGGCGCTCTTCGTGGACCGGCTCGGTGTGGACGGCCTGTTCACGGACTTCCCGGACCGTGCCCGTGCCTACCTGCAGAGGAACCCGTGACCCAGCGCATTCACCGCCGCACCAAGATCGTCGCCACCATCGGCCCGGGCAGCGAGAGCGAAGCCGTGCTCGGTCGCCTGGTCCGCGCAGGCGTTGACGTCTTCCGCCTGAACTTCAGCCACGGCAGCGCCGGGCACCATGCGCAGGTGGCCCGCCGGGTGCGCCAGGAGGCCCAGCGCGCCGGCCGCTACGTGGGCATCCTCGCCGACCTGCAGGGGCCGAAGATCCGCATCGCCGGCTTCCGCGACGGCCCGGTCATGCTGGAGCGTGGCGACAGCTTCCGTCTCGACGGCAGCCTCGGCGAGGAGGACGGAACGGTTCGAGCGGTGGGCTACGGCTTCCGGGAACTGCCGCAGTACCTGGCGCCTGGCGATACGCTGCTGCTTGATGACGGCCGGCTCCGCCTGCGCGTGGATGACGTCACCGGCACCGCCATCGACTGCACCGTGGAACTCGGTGGCAGGCTGGCGGCCCGCAAGGGTATCAACCGCCTGGGCGGCGGCATCGCGGCGCCGGCACTGACCGGGAAGGATATCGCGGACATCCGCAGCCTGGATGCGATACAACCCGATTTCGTCGCCGTTTCCTTTGTTTCCAGCACCGAGGATATCCGCCTCGCTCGCGAACTGCTCGAGGAGCGCGGGCTCGCGCCGGCCCTGGTCGCGAAGATCGAACGGGCAGAAGTGGTCGGCAACGACCAGGTACTGGACGCGATCCTGAAGGCATCGGACGGGATCATGGTCGCCCGGGGGGACCTGGGGGTGGAGGTGGGCGACGCCGAGCTGATCGGCATCCAGAAAGACCTCATCTCCCGCGCACGCAAGAGCGACCGGGTGGTGATCACGGCCACGCAGATGATGGAGTCCATGATCGAGAGCCCCACGCCGACCCGCGCAGAGGTCTTCGATGTGGCCAACGCGGTGCTCGACGGCACGGATGCGGTCATGCTCTCCGCCGAGACCGCCGTCGGCCGCTACCCCGTCGAGGTGGTCGCGGCCATGGCCGATGCAGCCATGGGCGCGGAGCGGCACCCGGTGGCCCGGACCTCCCGCTACCGCCTCGAGCGGGAATTCGGCAGTGCCCAGGAAACGGTCGCCATGGCCGCGATCTATGCCGCCAACCACTACCGGCGCGTCCGCGGCATCGCCTGCCTCACCGAGTCGGGCACCACGCCGCTGCTCATGTCACGGCTCAGTTCCGGGCTGCCGATCTTCGCCCTGTCCAGCCGGGATCGTACGCTACAGCGGCTCAGCCTCTGCCGGGGCGTGATCCCGCTCTACTTCGATGCCTCGGCTTTCGCCGGGGCCGACCCCGACACCGTCGAGGAGCGGGCCATCGAGTTCCTCCTCACCCGCGGTTTCCTCGGCCGCGGCGACGAGCTGCTGCTCACTCGCGGCCAGGTCCTGGGGCAGCCGGGCGGCACCAACCTGCTGAAGCTGCTCCCGGTCGATTGAACGGGGCCGAAAGGACAGAACGACCTGAAATGTGAATTTTCCCATTCGGCCTTTTCGGGTTGCGGCCGACGCCGCAATCACCTGCTACACTCAAGGAGCCGGGTTGCCCGGCACGTTTATGCGCACGGTCGAAGATCCTTCCAGTTCCTCGGTTCGTTACCCATAAGTGTTCAATTGGATTTTCCGGTGTTGTAACCACCGGGTTTTAGAAAGGTAATTCAGTATGTCTACAGTAACCGGCACCGTTAAGTGGTTTAACGAGACCAAGGGCTACGGCTTCATTGAGCAGGAAGGCGGCCCGGACGTATTCGTTCACTTCAGTGCAATCAAGGGTGATGGCTTCCGCACGTTGACCGACGGCCAGAAGGTCGAGTTCACCGTGACGAGCGGCCAGAAGGGTCCCCAGGCCGAGAACGTCGTCGCGATCTGACGCGGCGCCGCTCAGGCAATAAGAAAAAAAAAGGGAGCCGCAAGGCTCCCTTTTTTTGTCCTGATTTTCTGTTTAGCGGCCGCTTAGCCCTCGGCGAGCTTCTGCTGACGCTCGATCTCCGAGTTCATGTACTTGATCCACTGGCGGGCGTACTCCTTGGAACGCTCGTCCCGCCCCGCCGCCCGGAAGGCATCGCGGGCCTTCTCGTACTGGTTGGTGTTGAAGTACGCCATGCCGAGCACCAGGCGCGCGTTGTCCGGACGCTTGACACCACCGCGCTGCAGGCCCTTGTTGATGGACTCGATTGCCTTGTCGAACTGCTCGCCGTCGAGGTAGATGCTGCCGAGACGTGCGTAGAGATCACCGGAGTCGGACTTGGCCGCGGCCTTCTCCATGGCCGGGATCGCCCAGTCGATCTCCTGCGCCTGGCGCCAGGCACCGGCGAGCAGCTCCCAGTTCTTGGAGTTGTCTTCGACAATCTCCTCCTCGAAGCCTTCCTTCAGCACCTTGCCGGCCTTGTAGGGGACGTTCTGTGACAGGAACAGGGAGGCGACATTGCGGTATTCGCCGTCTTTTTCGAGCATGTCCAGGTCGTAGGCCGTCTCCATGGCCGCCAGCTGGCGGGACTCGTTCTGGCGCTCGGAATAAATGTAGCTCAGCTGCACCCAGTACTGCTTCTTCGGATAGAAGAAGAGTAGTTCCTCAAGCGCCGCCTGGGCCTTGTCGAGCTGGTTCTTCTCCATGTACAGGAAGCGCGCCAGGTTGAACCACTGCTCCTTCGGTACCTTGTTTTTCTCGCGGAACATGGAAATCGCGGTCTCGATGTTCCTGAGCGCCTCATCGTAGTCCTTGAGCTGGTAGTAGCCCTGGGACAGCAGCACGTAGGCGTTCGCGTTCGGCGTATCGCTCATGGCGAACCACTGCTTGAGGGCATCGATACCCTCGCGCCAGCGCTCCTGCACGAAATACAGCTGGGCGATGGTGTAGCGGGTGTTGATCTCCATGGCGAGCGGGATTTCCGGCTGCCGGACCACGTTCTCGTAGGCCTGCAGGGCCCTGTCGTAGTCCTCGTTGGAGTAGTGGATGAACGCGTACAGGTTGTAGACGTTGGCCAACTCGTAGCTGTTCAGCTCGTTCTTGCCGCCGGAACTCTTCAGCATCCCGTCGAGGACCTTCGCCGCCTCGGCCAGCTTCTTTTCCTCGGCGAAGGCCTGGGCCTCGGCGAGCTCTTCGTAGACCTTGTTGCGCAGCGCGGGGGTGCGGCGCGTTTCCTGCTCTTTCTGTTCTTCCTGCGCGACGGCGCTGCCCAGGGGCTGGTAGCCGGCGCCGTGCTGCAGCTGCGTCAGGCCGACCTGGAGCGCCAGGGCCGGCACGGCCAGCAATCCAGCACGCAATCCGGCACGGAAGATGACGTTTGCCTTGCTCATCGGCCTAGTTCTCCAGCTCGTAGGTGAACTTGTTCTGGACCCCCGCCACCTCGATGGGCTCGCCGTCGACGACACGCGGCTTGTACTTGAACTTTTCCGCGGCCTTCACGGAGGCGCGCTCGAAGACGCCGGACGGGTCGCAGTCGACGGGCCGCGGATCACGGATGGAACCGGACTTGGTCACCGTGTACTCGACGATGCAGTAGCCGGTGATGCCGCGGGTCTGTGCCCGCCGCGGGTAGATCGGTGCGACCTTCACGATGGGCAGGTACTCGCCGTCGCCGGCCGCCATGCCCGAGGAGCTGATGGAAACGTCCACACTGGCGCCGGGCGCAACGTTCGCCACGGTGAGGTCGGTATCGAAATCCACCTCCATGGGCTCCATTTCCGGGGGCGGTTCTTCCGGATCCTCGACCTTCTCCGGCTTGGTTTCCTTGACGTTGATGTCGATTTCCCGCTCGGGCACCACGATGTCGGCGATCTTGCGGTTCTTGATGTCTTCCTGCTCGTATTCCCGGTCGATGAGGGCCTGCATGAGGAAGAACAGGCCCAGGGCGACGGGCACGGCCACCAAAGCACCAACCAGGGACCTGACTAGACTGTTGCCCATCTCGCTTATACCTCGTCATCCGTTGAAATACAGGGCGGCGACGTCAGCAGGGGACGCACCTCGTCGTAAACCTGCTCGACAACGAAGGCCGGCGTCTCGCGGTCGACCTGGATGACCAGGTTCGCCTGCGGCGCCTCCTTCTTGGCCACCTCGGTGAGGCGGGCCACCCGCTCCAGCGGCACCTTGTTCTTGTTGTAGTGGATATCCCCGCGACCATCAACCGCGAAGATGATGGTACCCCGGGGGCACTCTTCCTGGGTCGTCGCCTGCGGCTTGAAGAGCTCGACGCCGGGCTCCTTGACGAAGGAAGAGGTGACGATGAAGAAAATCAGCATGATGAACACGACGTCCAGCATGGGCGTCAGGTCGATCTGGCCGGCTTCCTCTTCGGCGGCCTTCTTCTTGGCCGCGGCTTCTCTCATGCTCATGTCAGCGATTCCCCGCGCTCGCCCAGTTCACCGCCCCGGCCCCTGCCTCGCGAGCGGCATCCGCCACGTCGACGACGCTGTTGGCCGTCGCACCCTTCTCGACCTTGATCGTCACGGCCTGCTCCGGGTCCGAGGCGAGGAGGCGCTGGATGTTCGCGCGCACGGCGCGGGCGTCGACGCGACGGTTCTCCATCCAGATCTGGTCATCGGAACGGATGTTCACGAGGATACTGGTCGCGTCCGACGGGTCCGACTGGTTCTTGTCCGGCCGGTTGACTTCAATCCCCGCCTCCTTGATGAAGGAGGCGACGACGATGAAGAAGATGAGCATGATGAAGACCACGTCCAGCATCGGCGTGAGGTCGATATCCGCCTGCTCGTCCGCTTCCTGGTTCTTGCCGAGTCTGCGCATTAACTGTTTACCCTGTGCTTGGGATCAGAGTGCTCTGGATCAGTGGTCAGAGGTCAGCTGATCCTGCAGGTACTCCTGCTCCCGGTTGGCGATCCGCGTGAGGTAGGTGTTGGCAAACAGGCCCGAGAGGGCCGCCACCATGCCCGCCATGGTCGGGATGGTGGCGCGTTCTACGCCACCGGCCATGGACTTGGCATCACCACCACCGGTGACCGCCATGACGTTGAACACCTCGATCATCCCCGTCACCGTGCCCAGCAGCCCCAGCAGGGGACAGAGCGCCACCAGGGTGGTGATGAGGGGGAGGTTCGCGTTGATGTGCTCCCTGGCCTGGGACAGCAGGCGCATGCGGATCTGCTTCGCATTCCACGACTTGCGCTCGGCGCGGCCTTCCCAGGCACTGATGACCTGGTAGACCTCCTTGCGCCAGGCGAGCTTGAAGAACCAGATCCGCTCGAAGATCAGGGTCCACATCACGAAGACCAGGATCGCGATCAGCCAGAGCACGTTCCCGCCCTTGTCCATGAAGGCGAGAATGGTTTCGAGGAATCCTCCCGACATGGTGATCCTCCTAGGCCTTGCTGCTGCCTTCCGAGTGCTCGGCGACAATACCCGTCGCCTGCTCGTTGAGCACATGGATGATGCGCTGCGCGCGACCGTTGACGACCGTGTGCAGGAGCACCGTCGGGATCGCCACCAGCAGGCCGAGTACCGTGGTCACCAGGGCGCTGGAGATACCGCCGGCCATGGCCTTCGGATCGCCGGCACCGAAGATGGTGATAGCCTGGAAGGTGATGATCATGCCGGTCACCGTACCGAGCAGACCCATGAGCGGGGCGACCGCGGCGATGATCTTGAGCAGCGTGAGGCCGGACTCGAGCTTCGGCGTCTCGCGCATCACGCCCTCGGCCATTTTCAGCTCCAGGGTTTCCGGATCCATGCTCGGGTTGTCCTCGTGGATCTTGAGGACCCGGCCCAGCGGGTTGTTGCTGTTGGCGCTGGAACTCTTGAGCTGGCTCGACACCTTGGCGCTGGTCGCGGACAGGACCACCAGGCGGAACACGGCCAGCAGCAGGGCGAAGACACCGATCGCGGTGATGGCGTAGCCGACGTAGCCGCCCTGGTGCCAGCGCTCCTCGATCGTCGGGCTGTCGATGATCGCCGCCAGGAAGGAGCCGCCGGTCGGGCCGGTCGGGTCGATGCCGAACTTGTGGAAGCCGCTGCTGGCGTTGGCGAGTTCCTCGGCCCAGCTGTTATAGCCGCCACCGGGCTGCCGCGGCAGCACGCTCAGGTGATCGTTGTTGTAGGACAGGTAGTTGCCTTCCATGTCGACGACGTTGAAGGCACCGATGCGGACCACCTCGCGCTCGGCGCGCTCGCCGGTGGCGGTGGCCACTTCCGTGTTGAAGCGGACGACATTGCCGGTCTCGCTGATCTCGCGCAGCATCTCGTACCAGACGCGCTCGATCTCGGTGATCTTGGGCAGCGAGTCAGACGTGCTCATCTTGTCGATGAGGTCGGTCAGGAAGTCGCCGCGGTTCGGGTACTGGGCGGAGACCAGGGACACCTCGAGGTTGGACTTGAGGTCGCCGGCGGCGGCGGTCAGGTGACCGAACAGCTCGGTAAGGGCACCGAGGCGCTCCTTGAGCTGGGCCTGCTTGTCGGCGATGAGCAGTTCGTTCTCCTCGAACTGGTCCTCGAGCTCCGCGGAGATACGCTCCTGGCGGGCACGCTCGGCTTCCGCTTCCTCGAGGAGCTGCGCCTGGTTGGCCTTTTCCCGGGCGAAGCGCTGTTCACGCTCGCGGTTCTCCTGCTGCTCGGCAACCTGGCCGCGCTTCACGAACTCGAGGAGTTCTTCCAGGCTCTTGGCGGCTTCCGCGCGCTTGTCGACCGCCGGCTCCGCCGGGGCTTCGCCGGCCGCCGCCGCGTCATCCTGCGCGTTGGCGACACCCGCCACCGTGATGAAACCGCCGAGCACAACGGCGGTAATCAGCTTGTTGAACAGATCCATTATTCAGCCTCCGGTGCAGCGACGGGCATATTGAGGAGTTCGATGGCAGCCTGCTTCTTGGCGATGCGAACGCCCTTGCGGATGGCATTGCCGTAGTCACCGGCCGGGAGCGGGTCCCAGGCGCGGGTTTCATTGTTCCAGACGCCGGCTTCCGAGCCGTCGGTGGTCTGGTAGACGAGTGCGATGCGACCGATGCGCAGGAAGTCGACATCGCGGGTGACGCCGTTCAGCTCGATGGTATCGCTGTAGGTCTCGAAGCCGCGGCCGTACTGCAGCTCGATGTTGTAGGCCTCGAGGACCTGGCGGAACTTCTCGGCGACGGTCAGGTCGGAGCGGTCGACATTGTCGCGGAGGAACTCGATGCGCCGCTGGCGCTCGTCGAGGTTGAAGGGAACGTCCATCTCGACGAACTGCTCGAGGCCGTCGATCATGCGGACCACGAGGGCGGGCATCTGCCGCTGGGTGATCTGCACCTCGTCGATGGAAGTCTCGATGTCGGCGATGCGCTTCTCCTGGTTGGAGATCTGCCGGCGCAGCCGGTCGTTATAGACCTTGAGGCCGTCGATCTGCTTGTTGACCGCCTTGTAGTCTTCGAGCAGGTCCCGGGTCTCTTCCGCAAGGCGGTCGATCTTCGCCTGCGACTGGCGGGCTGCTTCGTTCTTTTCCTCGCTGACGTCGAGGACCTCTTCCAGCGTCGCCGACTGCGCGGCGACGGCTCCACCCAGCAGGGCGGAAGCGGTCAGCAGCGGCAGCAGCACATTCTTCAGTCGATAGGTATTCATGGGAATAGTGCTTCCTATAGCCAACAAAAATTTTCAGAGCTGATGGGGGGGAGACCCGGTTGCGCCTTCGGCAGTAACAGACAGCGTCTTCTCTAATAGAGCAACGAATCTAAGCAGATACGCCCGGGGATTTCAAACCTCTTCAAAAACGAGCGGCCCGCGGACTGCAGCGTGAACGCTAGTGTTACCTTTCTACACATATGCGCCCTCCTCCGTAACGCCTGCCCCGCCGTCCACCCGGTCATAGACCAGGAAGCTGTAATCCCAGGGGTTGTCACCGCAGGCCGCGTGCTCTTCCCGGGCAACCTCCCGGAATCGCGCCCAGTCCACGGGCGGCAGGACGGCGTCACCGGGGATGTCGCCGTGGACACGGGTGAGATAGATCCGCTCGACCCGCGGCAGCCCCAGCGCATAGAGCCGGGCGCCGCCGATGAGCATGAGTTCTTCCGCGCCGTCGATCTCGGCGACGGCGGCGGCCACGGCCAGGGCCTCGTCGAGCCCGTGGACCACGCGAACGCCCTCGGCCTCGAAGGCGGGGTTGGCGGTGACCACGATATTGCAGCGCCCCGGGAGCGCGCGGCCGATGCTCTCGAAGGTGCGCCGGCCCATGATGACGGGCTTGCCCAGGGTGACCCGGCGGAAATAGCGCAAGTCCTCCGGCAGCCGCCAGGGCAGGGCGTTGTCCCGGCCGATCACGTCGTTCTCTGCCGCGGCGACGATCATCGCGAGGCGCGCCATCAGACGGCTACCGGCGCCGGGATGTGCGGGTGCGGGTCGTAGCCGCGCAGCTCGAAGTCCTCGAAACGGTAGTCGTAGATCGTCGGCGGGCGCCGCGCTAGATGCAGCGTCGGCAGGGGCCGCGGTTCCCGGGCGAGCTGCGTCTTCACCTGCTCCAGGTGGTTCAGGTAGATATGCGAATCCCCGGTGGTGACGATGATCTCCCCGGGCTCGAGGCCGCACTGCTGCGCCAGCATGTGCGTGAGCAGCGCGAGGCTGGCCGTGTTGTAGGGCAGGCCGAGGAAGCTGTCCGAAGAGCGGATGTACAGCTGCGACGACAGGCGCCCGCCGGCGACGTAGAACTGGTACAGCAGGTGGCAGGGCGGCAGCGCCATCCTGCCCGCACGCACGTTGTCCTGGGGGCTCATGGCCTCGTCCGGCAGGTAGCCCACGTTCCAGCCGTGAAAAAGGATGCGGCGGCTGTCCGGGTTGCGGCGCAGCGTGGCGACCACGTAGTCGACCTGGTTCACCGGCCCGTGCTCCGTCGGCCAGGCGGTCCACTGGGCCCCGTAGATGGGCCCGAGGTCACCGTCCTCCGTCGCCCACTCGTCCCAGATGCTGACGCCGTTGTCGTTCAGCCAGCGGGTGTTGGTGTCGCCGCGAAGGAACCACAGGAGCTCATTGGCAATGCTGCGGAAGTGCAGCTTCTTCGTGGTCAGCAGCGGGAAGCCGTCGGCGAGGTCGTGCCGGTACTGGCGCCCGAACACGGACAGGGTCCCGGTGCCGGTGCGGTCGCCCTTTTCGACACCGTTGTCGAGGATGTCGCGGAGCAGGTCGAGATAGGGTTTCATCGGGTCGCACCCTCCGCCGCGCGGCCGCGGCCGTAGGCCAGCCAGAGCAGGAAAAGCCCCAGGGCGATCAGCGGCAGGCTGAGCAGCTGGCCGCGGGTGACCCAGCCGAAGGCCTGGAAACCGAGGTGCGGGTCCGGCTCGCGGAAGAACTCGGCAAAGCTGCGCAGGAGGCCGTAGCCGAGCGCGAACACGCCCGAGGCGGCCCAGGTCGGCCGCGGTCGGCGCGTGAACCAGAGCAGCACCGCGAACAGCAGCATGCCCTCGAGGGCGAACTGGTAGAGCTGCGAGGGGTGCCGGGCGAGCTGCAGGGGGTCGTTCGGGAACACCATGGCCCAGGGCACGTCCGTAGGCCGGCCCCAGAGCTCCTGGCCGATGAAGTTGCCGAGGCGCCCGAGGGCGAGCCCCAGCGGTGCCAGCGGCGCCACGAAGTCGAGCAGGCGGCCGAAGGGAATACCGTCCCGGCGGGCGAGCAACCAGCTCGCGAGGACCACGCCCAGGAAACCGCCGTGGAAGGCCATGCCGCCCTCCCAGACGCGAAGGAGCCAGGTCGGGTCCTCCGCAAGGCGCTCGCCACCGTAGAACAGCGCGTAGCCGACGCGACCGCCGAGAACGACCCCCAGGGCGCCGAAGAAGATGAGGTCATCGACCTGGCGCCGGTTGAGCGGCGCGCCCGGCGCGCGGCTGCGGCGCAGCGCCAGCCACCAGGCGAAGCCCAGGCCGGCGAGGTAGGCGAGGCCGTACCAGTGGATCTTCACCGGGCCGATGGCGATCGCTACCGGGTCGATCTCGGGATAGCTCAACACGACACTACTCCAGGGGCGGGGGAACGAACTGGCCGAGGCCGCGGTCATTGAGCAGGCGCTCGAGGCGATGCCGGACCTGCGCGCTGTTTTCCAGGCCGCGCACCTCGCCCACCAGCGCCTCGGCCTCGGCCCGCGTCACGCTGCGCAGGGCCTTCTTGACCCGCGGCAGGCTGGTGGCGTTCATGGACAGCACATCGAAACCCATGCCCAGGAGCAGCAGCGCCGCCGCCGGGTCGCCGGCGAGCTCGCCGCAGATGCTGACCTGCTTGCCCTCGCCATGGCCACCGTGAACCACCGCCTCCAGCGCGGCCAGCACCGCCGGGTGCAGCGCATGGTAGAGGTCCGAGACGCGGGGATTGTTGCGGTCCACGGCGAGCAGGTACTGGGTCAGGTCGTTGCTGCCAACGGAGAGAAAGTCGACGCGCCGGGCGAACGCCGCGGCCTGGTAGACCGCCGCCGGCACTTCCACCATCACCCCCACCGGCGGCATCGGCGAGGCGAGGCCCTCCTGCTCGACCTCCTGCTGGCTGCGGCGGATCAGTCCGAGGGCCTCGTCGAGCTCGGCCACGTTGGTCACCATGGGCAGCATGATGCGCAGGTTGCCGAGGCCCGCATTGGCCTTGAGCATCGCGCGCACCTGGGCGAGCAGGATTTCCGGGTGGTCCAGGGTCACGCGGATACCGCGCCAGCCGAGGAAGGGATTCTCCTCCTCGATCGGGAAGTAGGGCAGGGCCTTGTCGCCGCCCACGTCCAGGGTACGCATGGTGACCGGCTTCGGCGCGAAGGCCTCGAGCTGGTCGCGGTAGATGCGCCGCTGCTCCTCCTCGCTGGGGAACCGCTCGCCGAGCAGGAAGGGCACCTCGGTGCGGTAAAGCCCCACGCCCTCGGCGCCCCGCTCCAGGGAGCGGGAGACGTCGGCCATGAGCCCCGTGTTCACCCAGAGCGCCAGGCGGTGACCGTCGAGGGTCTCGCAGGGCTCGTCGCGCAGCGCCTCGAGGTCCCGGTTGAGCGCGACGTCCTGCTCGGCGAGGCCCTGGTAGCGCTCGACCAGTTCCTCGGACGGGTTCAGGTGCACCACGCCGCTGTAGCCGTCGACGATGGCCGGCATGTCGCGCAGGCGCGTGTAGGGAAGGTCCACCGCCCCCATGACCGTGGGCACACCCATGGCGCGGGCGAGGATGGCGACGTGGGAGTTACCGGACCCGCGCACGGAAACGAGCCCCGCTAGCCGCTTGCGGGGGATTTCCCCGAGCATCGACGCGGTCAGCTCCTCGCTCACCAGCACCGTCTGCTCGGGGTACTCGGCCTCTTCCCGGCCCTCTGCCTGCAGGTAAGCAAGGACTCGCGTACCCAGGTCCTTGACGTCCACCGCGCGCTCCCGGAGATAGCTGTGCTCCATGCGCTCGAAGTGGCGGATGTGCTCGATCATGACCTGGCTGAGGGCGCCCTGCGCCCACTCGCCGGCCTTGATGCGCGCCGCCACCTCGCCGCCGATGGTGGAGTCGTCGAGGATGCCGAGGTAGACGTCGAAGAGAGCGTGATCCTCCGACGAGAGCTCGTCGCGGAGGTTGTCGGCCACCGCCCGCACGTCCTGGCGTACCTGGTCCAGGGCGCGCTTGAAGGCGCGCAGCTCGGCGCGCCGGTCCCCGGCGGCCCGCCGCGGCACCGTGTACAGGTCAGCGACCGGCGACACCACGCGGACGGCGCCGATGGCGATGCCCGGGGCGCCGGGCACCCCGCTGATCTTGGTGGACAGGCCGGGCGCAGCGGCATGCGGCACATCGCCGGTGACCTGCGCGTGGGCGATCGCGCCGGCGAGCTGCGCCGACATCGTCACCAGGAAGGCCTCCTCGCTCTCGTCAAAGCGCCGCCGGGCCTTCTGCTGCACCACCAGCACACCCAGCACCGTGCGCTGGTGGATGATCGGGACGCCCAGGAAGGAGTGGAAGGGCTCCTCGCCGATGTCCGGCAGGAAACGGAAATTCGGGTGCGTCTCGGCGCTGTCGAGGTTGACCGGCTCCTCGCGTTCGGCGACCAGCCCGACGAGACCCTCGCCGAGGCCCAGGCTCACGCCGCCGACCAGGGCCGGGTTCAGGCCCTCCGTGGCGCGAAACACGTAGCGCTCACCGCCGCGGTCCCGCATGTAGACGCTGCAGACCTCGGTGCCGAGAGCGGCGCGCACGCGGCTGACGATGATCCCGAGGGCGTCGTCGAGGCTCTCGGCAGCGTTGACCTCCTGGACGATGCCGCGAAGGACTTCAAGCATCGGCACGCAGCTCCCCGTCCAGCGGCAGCCGCTCGCCAAGGGTGGGCGCAAGTTCGCGCAGGGCGCGGCGGTAGACGTCGCGCTTGAAGTACACCACCTGGCCCAGCGGGTACCAGTAGCTCACCCACTGCCAGTGATCGAACTCGGGCCTGGCATTGTGGTCGAGGCGGATGGCGCTCTCGTCGGCGGCCAGCCGCAGCAGGTACCACTTCTGCTTCTGGCCGATGCAGACCGGGTCCTGCCCTTTGCGGATGAAACGCTTCGGCAGGCGGTAGCGGAGCCAGCCGCGGGTACAGGCCATGATCTCCACGGACTCCGGGCCGAGGCCGACCTCTTCCTCGAGTTCCCGGTACAGCGCCTGCTCCGGTTTCTCGCCGAGGTTGATGCCACCCTGGGGAAACTGCCAGGCGTCGCGGCCGCCGACACGCCGGGCCCACAGGAGCTGGCCGTGATCGTTGGCGATCACGATACCGACATTCGGCCGGAATCCCTGTGCGTCGATCATGCCCCTGCTGCCCTGCTGGCGGACCGGCCATTGTTCCACACTTTACCCGGGCTGAGAAATTGTCCCCCGGCCCGGCTGCCGCTAAGCTGGCGCCCCTTCCCGAGCGGTCCCCGAGGCAGGCGGCATCCCCCATGGCACTCGCGATCTTCGACCTCGACAACACCCTCATCGCCGGCGACAGCGACCACCTGTGGGGCGAGTGGCTGTGCCGCGAGGGCATCGTCGATGCCGACAGCTTCGCCGCCCGCAACGCGCAGTTTTACGCCGACTACCGCGCCGGCACGCTGGATATCCACGCCTACCTCGCCTTCGCCCTGGCGCCCCTGCGCGGCCGCACGGTCGCGGAAGTGGCGGACTGGCAGCGCCGCTTCCTCGCCGACTGCATCGAGCCGATCATGCTGCCCGCGGCGCAGGCCCTGATCCGGGGCCACCGCGCGGGCGGCGATACGCTGCTGGTGATCACCGCCACCAACGAGGTGGTGACGCGGCCGATCGTCGACGCCCTCGGCGTGGCGCACCTGATCGGCTGTGCCGTGGAAGTGGTGGACGGCGTGTATACGGGGGAACCCCTGGGCGTACCGAGCTACCGGGAGGGCAAGGTGGACCGGCTGCGCGCCTGGCTCGAGGAGCGGCCCGGCGAAACCCTGGCCGGGGCCACCTTCTACAGCGACTCGCACAACGACCTGCCGCTGCTCAAGCGCGTAGCTTACCCGGTGGCCGTGGACCCGGACCCGGAACTCGCCGCCCGGGCCGCCGCCTCGGGCTGGCAGGTCATCAGCCTGCGCGGCTAGCGGTCGCTCCCGTCAATCGTCCTCGCTGCAGTGCTGCCGATACGCCTCGGCGTCCAGCAGCTGCGCCAATTCACCGCTGTCCGCGGGCCTGAGCCTGAAGAACCAGCCCTCGTTGTAGGGATCGCTGTTGACCGTTTCCGGCGTTTCCTCGAGCTCCCCGTTGACCGCGATCACGGTGCCGCCGACGGGAGCATAGATATCGGAGGCGGCCTTCACGGACTCGACCACACCGGCTTCGTCGCCGGCGGCCAGCTCGGCGCCTTCCTCCGGTAGCTCGACAAAGACGACATCGCCAAGGGCATCCTGGGCGTGGTCACTGATGCCGACCGTGACCGTGCCGTCCCCCTCGAGGCGCGCCCACTCGTGGCTCTTCGCGTACTTCAGTTCCCCGGGTGCCTGGCTCATCGCTGATCCTCGATCCTGTCGCTGGGAGGCGATTGTAGCGGCGCCCCGGAAAGGGGCACAAGCGCTCAGCGCGCCACGCCCATGGCCTGGCGGATCAATTCCCGCTTCAGCGGCACCGCGCCGTCGACCAGGCGCAGGCCGCTGTTGCGCAGCCAGCGCACCGGCAGGGCCCGGGCGCCGAACAGCCGCTTGAAGCCCTCCATGGCGGCCATCATCAGCAGGTTGTCGCCCTTGCGTTCCCGCTGGTAGCGCCGGAGGACATCGAGGCGACCCGGGTCGAGGCCGCGCTCCGCGGCGCGCAGCACCTCCGCGGCCAGCACCTCCACGTCCGCGAGGCCCAGGTTGATGCCCTGGCCGGCGAGGGGGTGAATGGTGTGCGCCGCGTCGGCGACGAGGGCGACCCCCGGGGCGATGTAATCCACCGCGTGGCGCTGCCGCAGGGGAAAGGCCAGACGCCGCGTGCTGGCCAGCACGGCCCCGAGCCGGTGCTCGGAAGCCGCGGCGAGCGCCGCGCAGAAACCGGCATCGTCGAGTGCAAGGAGCTCCTCCGCCGGCGCCTCCTCGATGGACCAGACGATGGAACAGCGATGGCTGCCGTCCCCGCCGTCGGGGAGCGGCAGCAGCGCCAGCGGCCCCGTGGGCAGGAAGCGCTGCCAGGCCGTCGCAGCGTGCGACCGCTCGAGCTGCACCGTGGCGACGATAGCGCGGTGGCCGTAATCCCACTCCCGGGTGCGGAACCCCAACGCCTCGCGCAGGGGCGAGAGCGCCCCGTCCGCCGCCACCACGAGCTTCGAGCGCAGCGTGTCGCCACCGGCCAGCGCCAGGACGACCTGGCTGCCCTCGCGGACCACCCGCTCCACGCTCTCGGGCGCGCGGACGGTGACGTCCGCGGCGCCGCGGAAACGCTCCACCAGCGCCTCCACCAGCACCCGGTTCTCGACGATGGTGCCGAGGGCCGGCGCGCCGACCTCGTCCACGTCGAACTCGATGGCACCGGTGCCCTCCGCGTCCCAGACCGTCATGTGCCGGTAGGGACAGGCGCGCACCGCGGTCACGGCCGCCCAGGCGCCGAGGCGCTCGAGAAAGGCCTGGGACCGCGGCGTCAGGGCGCTGACCCGGGCGTCGAAGCCGTCGAGCCCCGGGGCCGGCTCGCTCCGCCCTGCGGGCAGCGGCCGCGCCTCCACCAGCGCGATGGACAGGCCGTGGCCGCTCAGCGCCGCGGCGAGGGCGGAACCGGCAATGCCGGCGCCGACGATGGTGACATCGAAGACGTGCTCAGCCACGGCGGGCCTCCAGGGCGGCCATGCCGGCGGCATGGCGCACGAAGCCGTTCTTGACGGTGCGGGCGACGTCCAGCCCGGCGAGGGCGAGGTCCCGGGCGATGCCGATGAGCGGGTCCGCGTGCATGAACAGGCCGGGCAGGAGATCGCTGGCGGCGATGGTGCGCCGCTGGTCGCCGGCCTGCCGGTCCCGGTAGGCCTGCAGGACCGCGAGGTCGCCGGGGCCGGCCCCGGCGGCCACGCCGCGGGCGATCTCGTCCGCGAGCGCGTGGACATCGCGCAGGGCGAGGTTGAAGCCCTGGCCGGCCACCGGGTGCAGGGCGTGGGCCGCGTTGCCAACCACCACCAGGTGCCGGCGCACGGTCTCCCGCGCCTCGACGAGCGCCAGCGGGTAACTGTGACGCTCGCCGACGGCCAGGGGGCGGCCCAGGCGGTAGCCGAAGGCATCGCGCAGGGCGGCGAGAAACGCCTCGGGCGGGGCTGCCTGCAACTCGGCGGCCCGCGCCGGGGGCAGGGTCCAGACCAGGGCCGCCCGGTGGGCACCGTCCGCCGGGAGCAGGGGTAGCAGGGCCAGGGGCCCGCTGGCGGTGAAGCGCTCGAAGGCGCGGCCGGCGGGGTCCTCGGCGAAGGCCACGTTGGCGACCAGCGCGTCCTGGCCATAGCGCTTCTCGGTCGCGCCGAGGCCGAGGGCATCGCGCAGCCCCGAGCGGGCGCCGTCGGCAATCACCAGCAGGTCGGCCTCCAGCTCTCGGTCACCGTCTGCCTCACCGGCCAGGCTGACCCGCAGCCCGCCGGCCTGCGGCCGCGCGCCGAGGCAGCGGGCCGGCGACCGCACGCGCACCCGGGGCGTGGCGCGCAGCCGGTCGGCGAGCACCCGTCCCAGCCAGGCGTTCTCCACCACCCAGCCCAGCGCCGGCCAGCCCTGCTCCGCCGCGTGCAGGCAGGACGAGCCGAAGTGGCCGCGGCTGGAGACGTGGATGTGCTCGATGGGGCAGGCGCCGGGGGCCAGCGGGGCCCAGGCACCGAGGGTCTCGAACACCTGCCGCGTGCTGTAGCTGAGCGCCGTGGAGCGGGCGTCGAAGGACGGGTGGTAGCTGCCGGCACCGCCTTCGGGCAGTGGGAAACCCTCCACGAGGACCAGCTCGACGGCCTCGGGCAGCTGCCGGGCGAGGGCGAGCGCCAGGCTGATGCCCACCATGCCGCCGCCGGCGATGACGATACGTTGCGCCCTTTCCGTCATGTCCGGTCAGGCCGCCATCAGGGCTTCGATGTCGTCGGGCGCCACCGGTGCGCCCGCGGACAGCACCTCCGGCCCGTCGGCGCCGATGGCGACATCATCCTCGATGCGGATGCCGATCCCGCGCCACTTCTTCGCCACGCGGGTATTGTCCGGCGCCACGTAGATACCCGGCTCCATGGTCATCACCATGCCCGGCTCAAGCAGCCGCCACTCGCCGCCGACGCGGTAGTCGCCGACGTCGTGTACGTCGAGGCCGAGCCAGTGCCCGGCGCGGTGCATGTAGAAGTCCCGGTAGGCGCCGTCCTTGACCAGCTTCGGCACCCGGCCGCGGAGCAGCCCCAGGTCCACCAGCCCCTCGGTAATGACGCGGACCGTGGCGTCGTGGGGCTGGTTCCAGTGGTTGCCGGCGCGCGCGGCGGCGATTCCCGCGGCATGGGCCGCCTGCACCACCTCGTAGAGGGCGCGCTGGGCGGGGCTGAAACGGCCGTTCACCGGGAAGGTGCGGGTGACGTCCGCGGCGTAGCCGTGGTACTCGCAACCGGCGTCGATGAGCACCAGGTCACCGTCGCGCAGCCGCTCGTCGTTCTCGACGTAGTGCAGGATGCAGCCGTTGGCACCGCCGCCGACGATGGCGGGGTAGGCCGGGAAGCGGGCCCCGCCGCGGGCCCAGGCATAGGCGAGCTCCGCCTCCAGCTGGTACTCGTAGAGGCCCGGGCAGCAGGCGCGCATGGCCGCGCAGTGCGCCTCGGCGGTGACCTGTGCCGCGCGGCGCATCACCCGGAGCTCGCCGGCGCTCTTCACCAGCCGCAGCTCGTGGAGCATGTGGTCGAGGTCCGTGAACTCGCCCGGCGGCACGGCGCCGCTGGACTCCCGCTCGCGGATACTGTTGACCCAGCCCATGAGCCGGGCGTCGAAGCCGCGGCTGCGGCCCATGGCGTAGTAGACCCGCTCCCGGCCCTCGATGAGCCCGGGCAGGATGTCGTCGATGTCGCCGACGGGGAAGGCATCGTCGGCGCCGAAGCGCTCGACGGCGCCCTCGGGACCGGCGCGGTAGCCGTCCCAGAGCTCCCGCGCCGGGTCCCGGTCGCGGCAGAAGATGACGCACTGGCCGTGGCGGCGCCCGGGTACCAGGGCGAGCACGGCATCGGGTTCCGGGAAGCCGGTCAGGTAGAGAAAGTCGCTGTCCTGGCGGAAGGGGTACTCGGTGTCGCGGTTGCGGTACTGCTGCCGCGCCGACGGGATGATGGCGATGCTGTTCGGCTCCATGAGCGCCATCAGGTTGCGCCGCCTGCGTGCGAACTCGCGCTTGCCGATACCCTTGACCGGTGCCACGGCGCGCCTAGTGCAACGTGCTGCCGGCGGGCGGCGAGGCCGGCCGCGCCTCCGCGGCCTGCTGGAGGCTGTCGAGGATGATGTTCATGGCCGCGAAGCGCAGGTACTCGACCAGGTCCGCGTAGGCCTGCTCCGCCTCGTCGTCGCCGTCGTCGCCGACGCCGGCCTGGGCGATGGCGGCGAAGTCCTTGAGAGCCTCCGCGCTGTCCGTTGCGACGGCCGCATCGGTGCTGCGGCTGCTGACCCGGGCCTGGGCGAAGCCGGAGAGAAAGCCGCGGCACCAGTCCGCGATCGCCACGGTGCGCTCGCCGAGGTCGCTGTCGTCGTCGGGCAGCAGGGGGTGGAAGCGCAGGGCCTCGTCGGTCAACAGCTGCGCCGTGCTGACGTAGAAGCGCTGCAGCCCGTCCGCGAGCTCACCGTGCGGGTCGAAACCGAGGGCGGAACCGACGCCCGCAAGGCCCGCCTCCGGGGAGGGATCGGCGCCGCCGGCCAGCAACCCGGCCAGGCAGCCGTGCAGTTCCGACGGCGACTGCGAGACACCCTGCTCGAGCAACTGGTCGGCCACCTCGTCGAAGGCGGGCAGGTCACCGGCTTCCCCCGGTGCCGGATCAAACAGCCCGCTCATGCCGCTCGCCTGCGAGGTTGCCTGCAAAAAACGCGGCAGATGGTTGAATTGACTGGCATTTACGCCGTTGACCTCCTCGTGATGCGGGGTCTATAGTGCGGGAGACCTCGCGGATTGCCAAGTATAGCGACGATGGCGGACGATGCGCTCAAGCTGCTGGAAAACAAGATCGACCAGCTCATCGAGCTCTGTGCGGAGCTCAACCGCGAGAACCGCCAGCTGAAGGCGGAGAACCTGGGCTGGCGCCAGGAGCGCCGGGAACTCATCGAGAAGAACGACCTCGCGCGGGAGCGGGTGGAAGCCACGCTCGCCCGCCTCCGCGACCTGGAGTAGGCCCATGGCGCCCCATACCGTCTCGGTCACGATCCTGGACAAGGACTACCAGGTCGCCTGTCCCGAGGATCAGGCCACCGACCTCACCGCCGCCGCCAACTACCTCGACCAGCAGATGCGCGCGATCCGCGATACCGGCAAGGTCATCGGCCTCGAGCGCATCGCCGTCATGGCGGCCCTGAACATCAGCTACGACCTGCTCCGTGCCGGCCGGGGTGAGGAATCCGTGGGCGAGCTGCCCGACGACGGCAGCGCCGACAACACCTTTCGCGGCCTGAACCGCAAGCTGGATGAAGCCCTGCACCAGCTCCGGCAGATCGAAATCAGCTGATTTCCGCCGTTCCGGTCGGCCCCGGGGTGCCCCCTGCGCTATAATAGGGGCTGGTTACCTGGCGTATGCGCCAGACTATCAGTCCTCGAGCCGATAACTGTGTTACCGGGGGCAGCCAAAGTCGCTGTTGTGCAAGTCCGGCGCGTACCGGGAAGCCTGATGCGATGCGGAGGCCTCCACCTTGAGCCATCGGGTTCAAGGGCCGACCTGTCAGCGGTACGCCGGGAACCTACTTCTCTCGCCCCTTATCCATCATGACCACCGACCCCGAGTCCGACGCCCGCACCGCCAAGGCGGCGCTGCGCCGGCAGCTGCGCGCGGCCCGCCGCGCCCTGCCCCCGGCGTCGCGCTCGGCAGCGGCGCAGCAGCTGGCCGCCCACGCGCCCGCCCTGCCGGGCTGGCGCGCCGGGGCACGCATCGCGGCCTACGTCGCAGCCGACGGCGAACTCGACCCGGCCCCGCTGCTGGCGGCGGCGTCGGCCGCAGGGCTCCGCATCTACCTGCCGCGCGTCGGTGACGACAGCGCACTCACCTTTCACCCCTGGATCCCCGGCAACCCGCTGCTGCCAAACCGCTACGGCATCGGCGAACCGGCCGCGACCGGGGCGCTGCCCGTGGACGCACTGGATCTGCTGTGCCTCCCGCTCGTCGGGTTCTCGGTGACGGGTGCGCGGCTGGGGATGGGCGCGGGCTACTACGACCGGACCCTGGCCGCGTCGCGGCCACGGCTGCTCCTGGGCCTGGCCTACGACTGCCAGCGCGTGGAAGCATTGCCGCAGGAGCCCTGGGACGTGCCCCTGGACGGTGTGCTGACGGAAAGGGGGTGGCGCCCGCTGCGGGCGCCCGCTTGAAGGTCGGCTAGCGGTCGAGCAGGAGACCCGCCTGCAGCGGAGACTCCGGCGCCGCGACGGTGCGGCTCGAAGAAGCGGGCAGCAACAGGGTCACGACGACCCCGAGGACGAAGGCAGCGAGGAGCACGAGCATGGTGTCAGGCCGATTCTTCATCAGTCACTCCCATCTTCCGGCGTAGTGTCCAGAATTTTTCCTGGACGGCTGTGTGAATTTTTCACAGAGCTTACGCGGAATAATGCAGAATGCAACACGTCAACCGTTCTGCAGTACTCGGACGCCATCATCGCCCGCCAGGAACAGCCGGTCTGCCGGACGCCGGGCGAACAGCCCGTTACACACCACGCCGGTAACATTGTTCAGCGTCTCCTCCATCGCCAGGGGCTGGGCGATAGGGAAGTGGTAGACGTCGAGGATGATATTGCCGTTGTCGGTTACCACCCCCTCCCGGTAGACCGGGTCACCGCCGAGCCGCACCAGTTCCCGGGCGACGTGCCCGCGGGCCATGGGGATCACCTCCACCGGCAGCGGGAACTCGCCGAGGATGCGCACCAGCTTGCTGTCGTCGGCGATGCACAGGAACTCGTCGGCGACCGCCGCCACGATCTTTTCCCGCGTCAGCGCACCGCCGCCGCCCTTGATCAGCTGCAGCTGTGCATTGGCCTCGTCCGCGCCGTCCACGTAGAACGCCACCCGGTCGACGCTGTTGAGATCGTAGACGGGGATCCCGTGACCGCGGAGCCGCGCCGCGGAGGCCTCGGAGCTGGCGACGGTGCCGCCGATGCTGCCCTTCACGGCCGCGAGGCCGTCGATGAAGCGATCGGCCGTCGAGCCGGTGCCGATGCCGAGGATGGTGTCGTTTTCCAGCTTCGGCCGGAGGTAGGCCAGCGCCGCGTCCGCGACCGCCTGCTTCTTGCTGTCCTGGTCCATGGAGACTCCTCTACTCACTACCCCCTAGTGTACCGCGGACGCCCCGGGCTGCATTGCCGCGGCCGCTGCTTTACCATGCGAGCACCTCCTGACGCGGTGATCGCATGCCCCAGAGCTACATCAAGCGCATTCTCGACGCCAAGGTCTACGACGTTGCGCGGGAAACCCCGGTGGACGAGGCGCGGCTCCTCTCCGCGCGCCTGGACAACCGCGTCTGGCTGAAGCGCGAGGACCTGCAGCCGGTCTTCTCCTTCAAGCTGCGCGGGGCCCACAACAAGATGTACCGCCTGAGCGACGAGCAGCGCGCCCGGGGCGTCGTCGCCGCCTCCGCCGGCAACCATGCCCAGGGCCTCGCCATGGCGGCCCAGCGCATGGGCGTGCGCGCGGTCATCGTCATGCCGCGCACGACGCCCCAGATCAAGGTGGACGCCGTGCGCAGCCGAGGGGCCAAGGTCGTGCTCCACGGCGACACCTTCGACGAGGCCTATGCCCAGGCGCAGAAGCTGGTGGCCGAGCAGGGCATGACCTTCGTCCACCCCTTCGATGACCCGGACGTGATTGCCGGCCAGGGCACGGTGGGCATGGAGATCGTGCGCCAGCACCAGGAGCCCCTGGACGCCCTGTTCGTCCCGGTCGGCGGCGGCGGTCTCCTGGCCGGCGTCGCCGCCTACGTGCGCTACGTCTGGCCGAAGACCCGCATCATCGGCGTGGAGCCGGAGGACGCCGCCTGCCTGAAGCTGGCCCTGGAGAAGGGCCGCCGCGCCCGGCTGAAGGAGGTCGGCCTGTTCGCCGACGGCTGCGCGGTCGCCCAGGTGGGCAAGGAGACCTTCCGCATCATCCGCGACACGGTGGACGAGGTGATCACGGCCTCGGCAGACGAGATGTGCGCCGCGATCAAGGATATCTTCGAGGATACCCGCGGCATCGCGGAGCCCGCCGGCGCCCTGGCCCTGGCCGGCCTGAAGAAGTACGTGGAGGAGCGCGGCGTCAAGGGCCAGCAGCTCCTCGCCATCCTCTCCGGCGCGAACACGAACTTCGATCGCCTGCGCTATATCTCGGAGCGCACGGAGATCGGCGAGCACCGCGAAGCGATCATCTCGGTCACGATCCCGGAGCGCCCCGGCAGCTTCCGCGCTTTCTGCGGCGCCCTCGGCAAGCGCAACATCACGGAGTTCAACTACCGCTACGCCAGCGCCCGCTCCGCCCGGGTGTTCGTGGGCCTCTCGGTCACCCCGGGCGGCGACGATCTCGCCCAGGTGCTGGCGAAGCTGGCGGCGGAGGGCTACGAGGCCCAGGATCTCACCGACAACGAGATGGCCAAGCTGCACATCCGCTACATGGTCGGCGGCCGCGCGCCGGCGGACATGGGCCGGGAGACGATCTACCGCGTCGAGTTCCCGGAGCGCCCCGGCGCCCTCCTCACGTTCCTCTCGGGCCTCGGCCAGCGCTGGAATATCTCGACCTTCCACTACCGCAATCACGGCGCCGCCTACGGCCGCATCCTGGTCGGCATCCAGGCACCCAAGGGCGAGGAGCGCGAGGTCCACAAGACCCTCGACGCCATCGGCTACCCGTTCTGGGACGAGTCCGAGAACCCCGCTTACCAGCTGTACCTCGGGCAGGTGGACTGACTCTTTCTTCGGGTGCTTCGTCGTTCGGGTTGGGGGTGCTTCGTCGTTCGGGTTGGGGGGTGCTTCGTAGTTCGGCGTCAGCTGCAGCGATTCCCCCTGCGGGACCGCAAAAGCGCCATCCATGGCAGCTCGGGCCCGGCCATCCATGGCCGCGCACGCCCCGCAGGGGGAATCGCTGCACCTGACACCTGACGCCAGTGCCACCCGCCAGCGCCGTTCGTTGGCACAGCGGCAGGCCCGTGGCCCGGAGAACGCCTGCGGGACCGTGCGAGGCAGGACGCCGAGCCCGAGCCGCCATGGATGGCGAACCGGC
>CAYTJQ010000003.1:82014-95682 GCA_964438205.1 uncultured Alteromonadaceae bacterium | reverse complement strand
CTGGCCACGGTCTCCGACCTGCGCAGCACCTTCGGCGCCATCCAGAACCGCTTCGAGTCGACGATCGCCAACCTGGCGACCACGACCGAGAACCTGGAAGCGTCCCGCTCGCGGATCCGCGATGCGGACTTCGCGGCGGAAACCGCGGCCCTGGCCCGCGCGCAGATCCTGCAGCAGGCCGGTATCGCGGTACTGGCCCAGGCCAATGCGCAGCAGCAGAACGTGCTGGCGCTGCTGCAGTAAGGCAGTGGCTGCAAGCGGGCCTGTCGTGACGGTGGGGCGCGCTGGCGCGTGCTCCACCGTTGCGCCGTGCTAACGGCGGCTGGTTGTCCCGGGAGGCAATAATCATGGCCAGTCCTATTACTACAACAACGAATACCACGGCATCGAGCGCGACGGTCACGTCGCTCACGCCCCGGCCGGCGGAGCGCAGCGAGGGGCAGGCGGACGTGCGGCAGGCGACTGCCGCCCCCGGCAATAACGCGCCGGCCCCGAGCGCCACCCCGGAGCCGGTGGCGCCGGAGCAGGTCGCCGACGCGACCCGCGACCTGTCGCAGTACATCCAGAGCGTGAACCGCTCCCTGGAGATCGCCGTCGACGAGGAACTCGGTTCGACTATCATCACCGTACTGGACAGCGAGACCGATGAAGTCATCCGCCAGATCCCCCAGGAGGAGATCGTCGAACTCGCGCGTTTCATCGCCCGGCAGCGGGCAGAACAGGGCGCAGACGAGGCGCCGCTGCGCGGTCTCCTCATGGACAGCGAGGGCTAGCGGCGGACAGGACCTACTGGCACTGAATTTGCTGTACTTGCCGCGGAAAAGCGGCAGCCAGGGGCAGGAGTAGTAGATGGTTCAGGCGACAGGCATCGGTTCCGGCCTCGATATCGAGGGGCTCGTGACCCAGCTCGTCAACGCGGAGCGGGCGCCGGTGGAGAACCGGCTGCTGCAGCGCGAGACACGGCTGACCAGCGAGCTGTCGGCCTTCGGGCGGCTGCAGAGCGCCCTGGCGAGCTTCCAGGACCGCCTCGCGCGCCTCGACTCGGCGGCGGACTTCAGCGGCCGCAATGCGGGCAGCAGCGATGAGGGCGTGGTCACCGCCAGCGCGACCGGCGAGGCGGCGAGCGCGAGCTACAGCGTCCGCGTGGACCAGCTGGCCAGCGCCCAGTCGCTCGCCTCGACGGCCTTTGCCGACAGCGCGGCGGTCGTCGGCGAGGGCACGCTCACCCTGCGTTTCGGCACCACCGATTACACGCCGGCCGACCCGGGGCCCGCCAGCTACGACGGCTTCGCGCCGGACGCGGACCGCGACCCGGTGACGATCACCATTGACGAGAGCAACAACACGCTTGCCGGCGTGCGCGATGCGATCAACGCGGCCGACGCCGGCGTCAGCGCCTCCATCGTCGCCGACGGCTCGGGTGCGCGGCTGCTGCTGACCGCCAACGACACCGGCGCGGCGAACAGCGTCGAGATCAGCGTGAACGACGGCGACGGCAACGACCTCGATACGAGCGGCCTGTCGCAGCTTGCCTTCAACGGCGACGCGGCCAACCTCGAGCAGACCGCAGCCGGGGCCGACGCCGCCTTCAGCATCAACGGCCTCGCACTCACGAGTGCGAGCAACACCGTGGCCGATGCCGTCGACGGCGTGACGCTGACCCTTCGGGGTGTTTCCGAGGGGCAGCCGGCGACGGTCTCGGTGGAAGCGGACCGCGGCGCCGTGCGCAGCGCCATCGAGGGCTTCGTCGAGGCCTACAACGGCTTCGTGCGCACGGCGGGCGACCTCACCCGCTACGATCCCGAGACCGGTAACGCGGGCCCGCTGCAGGGCGACAGCTCAGCGCGCGCCATCGTCGACCAGGTGCGGCGCTCGGTGACCGACAGCGTCGGCGGCGCCGGCTCCCTCGCCGAGCTCGGCATTACCACCGGCGCCGACGGGACCCTTTCCATCGACGACGGCCGTCTGACCGAAGCCCTCGACGCGGATCTGCCGTCCGTCGCCGCGCTGTTCGCCACGGAGGGCACCGGCGTGGCCACGCGTACCGATGCCCTGCTCGACGGCTACCTGCGCAGCGGCGGGCTGTTCGATACGCGTACCGGAGGTCTCCAGGGCCAGGTGGACGGCATCGCCGATGACCGCGAGGCCCTGAACCGCCGCCTCGACGCCCTCGAATCCCGCTACCGGGCCCAGTTCAATGCCCTCGACGGCCTGCTGGCCGAATTGCAGAGCACCGGCGACTTCGTGGCGCAGCAGCTGGCCAACATTCCGCTGCCCGGTGACCGCGGCAACTGATTTTCCCAAGGAGTAGAGCCCCCATGAATGCAAGCCAGGCCCTGAATGCCTACCGCAGCGTCGGCGCCCACGGTGCCGTCACCGACGCCTCCCCGCACCGGCTCATCACCATGCTCTTCGAGGGTGCCATGGACCGGGTCGCCACGGCCCGCGGGGCCATGGAGCGGGGCGACCAGCGGACGCAGGGCGAGGCCCTGGGCAAGGCGATCGCCATCATCGACAACCTGCGGGCGAGCCTGGACCCGCAGCAGGGCGGCGAGCTGGCACTGCGCCTGCGCGACCTCTACGACTACATGGAGACGCGGCTGCTCACCGCGGGGCAGGAGCGCGACGCCGAGGGGCTGGCGGAAGTGCACGGCCTCCTCGGCGAGATCCGCGCCGGCTGGGAGGGCATCGCGCCGGAGCGGACCGGTGGCTGAGGTCCTGCCCTTTCCCGGTAGCCCCGGTAACGAAAGCGCGGCCGCCGCGGCCTCTCCCCAGTGCCGGCGCCTGGCGCGGGTGCTGCTCATGACCCGGGAGATGCTCGAGCGGGCGCGCGAGGAGGACTGGGACGCCGTGGCCGAGCGCGAGCGCGAGCGCCGCGACGACCTCCGGCGCTGCTTCACCGAGGCGACCCCGGCCGAGCACGGCGAGCTGGTGGCCGAGGCCCTGGCCGCGCTGCTGCACCTCAACGAGGAACTGATGGCGCTGCTCGCGGCGGCGCGGGAGCGCGTCCTCGAGCAGGGGGTCGCCCAGGTGCGCACGCGCACGGCGATCGACCGTTACCGGGACGTGAACGGGGGTCGCTGACCGCTCGCGGGACCCTGTGCTATCGTTGCCGCGACGCCGGCACGGGGCACGGCGAGCGAGGGAACCCGGCATGGCCGACAACGAACCGCAGCCCGGTGAAGGCCTGACCTACAGCGACAATATCTCGCTGAGCTGGAAGCCCGCCGACCACGACCTCGACCAGACCCACCTCGCTATGGTGAGCGCCTCCAACGAGGCGTTCCTGCGCGCGGTGGCCATTATCGGCGAAGGCTGGCCGGGGAAGGAGCCCCCGGAGGCGGGCTCCTCCCTCGGCGCCGAGGTTGCCCGCCTCGACCTGAAGCTCAACCTCGTCCTCGACCTGGTCTCCACCCTGGTCTACCGCGAGCTCGACATCCCCGAGGCGCGGCCCGTGAAGGTGTCCTCCACCGGGGTCGCCTGGCGCGGTGACGCGGTCCCGGCGCCGGGGGAGCAGGTGTTCCTCGAGCTCTACATCCAGCGCGGGCTGCCCAAGCCCCTGTGCTGCTACGGCGAGGTGGTGACCAGCCCCGAGGACTACGCCGCCGGCATGGCCCGCGCCCGCTTCGTCGGCCTGTCCGGCTCGGCCCACGACTGGCTGGACAAGCTGATCTTCCGGCACCACCGCCGGGAGGTGGCGTTCCGGCGTGCGCAGGACCAGGAGGCGTCAAATTCTTGACAGCGAACCGGCCGGGTAGGGATACTCCCGCCTCGCGCTGCAGGAACTCCCATGGCCCTTCGACCTCGAGAAAACCAGCTCGCCGCCGTGATGCAGGGGCTGGAAAAGTCCCTCGTGGGAGCGAGCCGGGCCATGGCCAACGTCCGCAAGCTGGTGGCCCAGGTCGCCCCCAGCGACGCCTCCGTGCTGGTGCTCGGCGAATCGGGTACGGGGAAGGAACTGGTGGCCCGCGGTGTCCACGAGGCGTCCCTGCGCTGCGATGGGCCCTTCGTGCCGGTGAACTGCGGGGCCATTCCCGGTGAGCTGCTCGAGTCCGAGCTCTTCGGGCACGAGAAGGGCGCCTTCACCGGGGCCATCAACAGCCGCCGCGGGCGCTTCGAGCTCGCCGCCGGGGGCACCCTGTTCCTCGACGAGATCGGCGACATGCCGCTGGCCATGCAGGTCAAGCTCCTGCGCGTGTTGCAGGAGCGCTGCTTCGAGCGCGTCGGCAGCAACGTGTCCCAGGCCTGCGATGTCCGGGTGATCGCGGCCACCCACCAGGACCTCGAAGCCCTGGCCGAGGCGGGGCGGTTTCGCAGCGACCTCTACTACCGGCTGAATGTCTTCCCCATCGAGGTGCCGGCGCTGCGCGAGCGCAGCGGCGATATCCCGGCGCTCGTCCGTCACTTCCTCGCCGGCCTGCGCCGCAGCCAGGGCGTCGAGCTGTCCCTCGATGACCGGGCGCTGGCGGTCCTGCAGCGCTATGGCTGGCCGGGCAACGTGCGCGAGCTGGCAAACCTCATGGAGCGTCTCGCCATCCTCTATCCCGACGACCAGGTCGGCGTGCAGGAACTGCCCGCCCGCTTCCGCGCCGACACCGGCGTGGATGCCTTTGCAGCGCCGCAGGGGCCGGAGGCCGCGGCGCCGGCCGGCGGGGCGCCCCGGGTGAACGGCGAGGTTCCGGGCGAGATCCCGGACGAAGGCCCGCTGCCGGCCGGGCAGTTCCCGCCATCGGCCGCGGGTGCCACGCTCGATGGCGACGGCCTCGACCTCCGTGTGCACCTGGCGGAGCTGGAGCGCGATCTGCTGCAGCAGGCGCTCGAGCGCTCGGACTGGGTGGTGTCCCGGGCGGCCAAGCTGCTCAATCTCCAGCGCACGACCCTGGTGGAAAAACTCCGCAAGCACGGCATCGAGCGACCCCTGCCAACGTCGGATCCTTGACGCTCTCACGCCAACTCCCTGATCACTAAGGAAAAAGCCTTCGGGCACGGTCCTTGCTAACTCCGTCCTGAAGGTAGTGGGGGGGCCGTGGGCCCCGGCGACAGGACCGGCATCCGCGGCACGCGGGTGGGGAGAGACGATGCGACAGGCAGCCGCGGCGGACGAGGGTGAGCGCGCCAATCTGCTCGAGAGCCTGGAGCGGGTTTCCCGCGAGCTGGACGCGTCCTACCGGGACCTCGAGGGCCGCGTCGCCCGCCTCAACCAGGAGCTCTCGCTGGCCCGGTCCGCCCGCATCGCCGAACTCGCCGAGAAGGAAAAGCTGCTCGAGCGCATGGCCACGCTCATGGCGGTACTGCCGGGCGGCGTCCTGCTCGTCGACGGCGCCGGCCGCGTGCGCGACGCCAACCCGGCCGCGGAGGAACTCCTCGGCGAACCGCTCCTCGGCGAGGCCTGGGCCGCCGTGGAAGCGCGGGTGGCGGCGCTTACCACCGACCCGGCCGGCCGGCAGCTGTCCGTCGTCAGCCGCGGCCTCGATAGCGCCGGCGCCGACGGCGGCGCGGAGACCCAGGGCGAGCGGGTCGTGCTCATCACCGACACCACCGAGTTGCATCGGCTGCAGGCCCGTGTCGGCCGCGAGGAGCGGCTCGCGGCCCTCGGCGAGATGGCGGCGAGGCTCGCGCACCAGGTGCGGACCCCGCTGGCGTCGGCCACGCTCTACCTGTCGATGCTGCGCCGGCCGGACCTCCCCGCCGAGCGGCGCGAGCAGATCTGCGACCGCCTGGCCGACCGCCTCCGGCATACGGAAACCCTGATCGACAGCACCCTGACCTTCCTTCGCGGCGAGCGGCCGGCGCACGCCGCCGTCAACGTGCAGGATCTCCTCGCCGATGCCCGGCGTCTCGTGCAGGCGCAGGTCGAAGCCGCCGGTGCCGTCCTGGCGGTCACTCCCGTCGACCGCAGCCTGGTGGTCGAGGGCGCCCGGGAAGAGCTGGCGGGCGCCCTGGCCAACCTGGTCAGCAACGCCGTGGAGAACGGCGGCGAGGGTGTCGAGATTGCCCTCTGGGCCGGTGCCACCGATGCGCGCACCCTGCAGCTCCGGGTCTACGATACGGGCCCGGGTATTGCCGAGGTGCACCTCGACAAGGTCTTCGACCCCTTCTTCACCACCCGCGCCCAGGGCACCGGCCTCGGCCTCGCCGTGGTCGCGCGCACGGTGGCCGATCACGGCGGGACCGTCGTGGTGGCGAACCGGCCCGGCGGCGGCGCGGAATTCACGCTGGAACTGCCGCTGCGGGCCTTAGCACGGGAAGTGTCCCGGGAAGTGACCGGGCAGGCGGCTCGGCAGGCGGCTCGGCAGGAGGGCGGGGCATGAATGCACCGCAGGCGCTGGCCCACGGTGAACCGGGCCGTATCCTCGTGGTGGAGGACGATGCCACGCTGCGGGAGGCGCTGCAGGACACGCTGCTCGACGGCGGCTACGAGGTGGTCACCGCCGCCGACGGCCAGGCGGCGCTGCTGGCGATGGACGAGGAGCGGGTCGACCTCGTGATCAGCGATGTCCAGATGGACCGCATGGACGGGCAGGTTCTCCTGCGCGAGGTCCGCCGTCGCCGCCCCGAGCTGCCCTTCGTGATGATCACGGCGCACGGCTCCGTCGCGGACGCGGTGCACGCCATGCGCGGCGGGGCGACCGATTACCTGCTCAAGCCCTTTCCCGCGGAAGACCTGCTGGCGATGGTGGAGCGGCTGCAGCCGGCACCGCCGACGGGCCAACCGGTCGCCGAAGACCCGGCCGCGCGCGAGCTCCTGGACCTCGCCCGGCGCATCGCGGCAAGCGACGCCACGGTGCTGATCAGCGGTGAATCGGGTACCGGCAAGGAGGTGCTGGCCCGCTATCTGCACAACTGCTCACCGCGGGCGTCGTCGCCCTTCCTCGCCGTGAATTGCGCGGCGATTCCCGAGAACATGCTCGAATCCATGCTCTTCGGCTACGAGAAAGGTGCCTACACGGGCGCCCACCAGTCCCGGCCCGGGAAGTTCGAGCAGGCCAACGGCGGCACGCTGCTCCTCGACGAGGTTTCGGAGATGGACCTCGCCCTGCAGGCCAAGCTGCTGCGCGTGCTGCAGGAGCGCGAGGTGGAGCGCCTCGGCGGCCAGCGGCTGATTCCCCTCGACGTGCGCGTGCTGGCGACGACGAACCGGCGCCTCGCGGACGCGGTCGCCGAGGGGGCCTTCCGCGAGGACCTCTACTACCGGCTCAACGTGCTGCCGCTGACCGTGCCGCCGCTGCGCGAGCGGCCGGGCGATATCCTCGCCCTCGCGGAGACATTCCTCGTCCGCTACAGCCCCCGCGGGCGCGAGCTCACGCTGGCCCCCGGCGCGCGGGAGCGGCTGCTGGCGCACGGCTGGCGCGGCAACGTGCGCGAGCTGGAGAACTGCATGCAGCGCACGGCCATCCTGGCGCCGGGCGAGGTGATCGGCGCCGCGGACATCGAGTTCGGGGAGACCCCGCGGGACGCGGCGGTGGACGCCCCGGGGGCTGGGCGTCCGCAGCTGGAGGGGGACCTGCGCCAGCGCGAACAGGAAGTGATCCTCGATGCCCTGGCGACCAGCGGGGGCAGCCGCAAGGCGGCGGCGGAGCGCCTGGGCATCAGCCCGCGGACGCTGCGCTACAAGCTGGCGCGGATGAAGGAGCAGGGTGTGCCCGTACCGGGGACGGAGCTACGTGGAGGAGGTGCAGAGTGAGTGATGTCGCCATTGGGGAAGTGCTGGCGCAGATGCGCGCCATGGCCGCCGCGGCGCGCAGCGAGGAGCCGGGGAGCAGCGGGGGCGCGGCGGGCGAGCCCGCCTTCGGCGAGCTGATGAAGGCGTCCATCGACGAGGTCAACCGGGCCATGCAGGACTCGAAGCACCTCGCCGAGCGCTTCGAGAGCGGCGACCCGGAGGTCTCGCTCACCGAGCTCATGGTGACCGCGCAGCGCGCCAATATCGAGTTCCAGGCACTCACGGAAGTCCGCAACAAGCTGCTGACGGCGTACCAGGAAATCATGAACATGCAGGTGTGATGGCTGCCGCATCGCTCGCACTGTGCGGTAGACGGTTCGCTGCACGCTGTCTGTTAAAATAGAGTCTTGAGGAGTCGCATAGCGCCATGGCCGAGAGCGCCAACCCCATCGTCAACCGCTTTTCCAACTACAGCCGCCAGCCCGTGGCCCGGCAGCTGGCGCTCTTGCTCGGTCTCGCGGCCAGCATCGCGCTCGGTATCGGGCTCGTGCAGTGGGGCTTTGCGCCGGCCTACAAGCCGCTGTACGGCAGCATGAGCGGTGAGAACACGAACGGCGTGATCAGTGCCCTGGAAGCCAGCGGCTTCGACTACCGCCTCGACCCGCGCAGCGGCATGGTGACCGTGCCGGCCTCGGACCTGCATCGCGCCCGTCTCGCCCTCGCCAGCGACGGCTACCCGCGGGGTGAGGGGCTGGGCTTCGAGACCCTCTACGAGGAACAGGAACTGGGCGTCAGCAGCTTCATGGAGCAAGCGCGCTTTCACCGCGCCCTCGAGCAGGAGCTGACGCGCACGATCTCCGCCATGGACGGGGTGCGCGCGGCGCGGGTCCACCTGGCCATGGCCAAGCAGTCGGCCTTCCTCCGCCAGCGCGAGAAGCCGGCCGCGTCGGTCATGCTGCAGCTGCTGTCCGGGCAGACGCTCAGCGATCGCCAGGTGGCCGGCATCCTGCACCTCGTGTCCTCCAGCGTGCCCAACCTCGAACCCGAGCAGGTCTCGGTGGTCGACCAGCGCGGCCGGTTGCTGTCGCGCAAGGCCGTGGATGACGGGCTCGATTATACCCAGGAGCAGTACCGCCTCGCCCAGGAGCTCGAGCAGCGCTACAGCCAGCGCATCGTCGCGATCATCGAGCCGATCCTCGGCCCCGGCCGGGTACAGGCGCAGGTGGCCGCCGACATCGATTTCACGCGCGTGGAGCGCACCAGTGAGCAGTATGCGCCGGAGACGGTCGTGCGCAGCGAGCAGACGGCGGAAGAGCGCGGCAGCCTGCTCGACGCCGGCGGTGTCCCCGGCACGCTGGCGAACCAGCCGCCGCCGGATGCGCAGGTGCAGGCGGCGCCCCCCGCGAACCCCGAGGATCCGGCCCTGGCGGCGGAGGAGCTGCAGCCCGTGAGCCGCCGGGTCACGCGCAACTACGAGATGGACAAGACCATCAGCCATGTGCGCGAGCAGCCCGGCACCCTGCGCCGGCTCTCCGTCGCCGTGGTCGTGGACTACATCGAGGGTGAGGGCGAGGACGGCAGCCCCGGCCGCGTTCCCCTGGGCGAGGAGCGGTTGGAGGAGATCCGCGCGCTGGTGCGCGAGGCGGTGGGCTTCGACGCCGAGCGCGGCGACACGGTGAGCGTGATCAATGCCTCCTTCGCGCCGCCGCCGGAGCTGGCACCGCTGGAGGAGCCTTCCTTCCTCGACGCCGAGTGGCCCTGGCGCGTCGGCCGCGGCGCGCTGGCGGCCGCGGCGCTGGGGGCGCTGATCTTCGTGGTGCTGCGCCCGCTGATGAAATTCTCCGCGGCGCCGGTGCCCGCGGCGCTGCCCGCCGCCGGCGGCCAGCCGGCCCTGCTCGGCGAAGAGAGCGCGGGCGAACTGGGCGACGACCGGGTGACCCTCGGCGGCCAGGGCGCCGGCGGCGGTTATCAGCAGCAGCTGCAGATGGCGCGCAACCTGGCCGAGGGAGAACCGCAGCGGGCCGCGCAGGTGGTGCGCGGCTGGGTCTCTGCCGATGGCTGAAGCCACGCTCACGGGCGCGCAGCGCGCGGCCATCTTCCTGCTCGGCGTGGGCGAGGATGCGGCCGCCGCCATCATGCGGCACATGGAGCCGCGGGAGGTGCAGCGGGTCGGCGAGGCCATGGCCTCGCTCGCCGGGGTGTCGAACGCCCAGGTCGAGGAGGTGCTGCGGGAGTTCCACCAGGAGGCCGGTAACGTCAACCCGCTGGCCATCGGTGCCAGCGACTTCACGCAGCGCGTGATGGTGCAGGCCCTGGGCGAGAACAAGGCGCGGACCATGCTCTCCAAGGTTCTCCCGGGCAAGCAGCAGACCCGGGGGATCGAGGCGCTGAAGTGGATGGATGCGCGCGCCGTGGCCGAGATCATCGAGGACGAGCACCCGCAGATCATCGCCATCGTGCTGGCCTCCCTCGATGACGACCACGCGGCGCAGGTGCTCGCCGCGCTGCCCGAAGCGCTGCGCCCGGAAGCGATGCTGCGGGTGGCGCGGCTGGAGATCATCGATCCGGCGGCCATGGAGGAGCTCGACCAGGTCCTCGAGCGCCAGCTGGGCAAGGTCCGCAAGTCGCCGCCGCGCTCCGTCAACGGCATGACCAGTGCCGCGGCGATTCTCAACAACGTCGACACGAACATGGAATCGGCGCTGCTCACCGCGCTCCGGGAGGCCGACAGCGACCTCGGCGAGAAAGTCAGCGAGCTGATGTTCGTCTTCGAGGACCTGCTCGACCTCGACGACCGCGGCATGCAGCGGCTCATCCGGGAGATCGCCGTCGACAATCTCGTGGTTGCCCTGAAGGGCGTCGACGACGCGGTGCGCGAGAAGTTCTTCAGCAACATGTCCAGCCGCGCGGCCGACATGCTCAAGGAGGACATCGAGGCGAAGGGGCCGGTGAAGCTGTCGGAAGTGGAACTGGCGCAGAAAGAGATTCTCTCCGTCGCCACGCGCCTGGCCGACGAGGGGGAGCTCGCCCTGGGCAAGGGAGGCGACGATTTTGTCTGAGCCCGCCGATACCCGTCCGTGGCAGCCGCCCAACCTCTCCGGGCGCGCGGTGGCGCGGGACGAGCCGGCAGGGCCGGACCCGGATGCGCTGCGCCGCGAGGCCTTCGAGGCGGGCTATGCCGAGGGCGTGGCGGCGGGGCGGGCCCGCGGCGAGGCAATGGTCGCCGAGCTGAGCGCGCTCTGGCAGGCCATGGCCAGGCCCCTGGCGGAGCAGGAGGCAACTTTGCTCCGCGACCTGACCGGCATCGCCCTGGACGCCGCCGAAGCGATCCTGCACCGGGAGCTTGCCCGGGGCGCCGATGTGGAGGCCGTGCTGTCGGAGGCGCTGGGCCAGCTCGGTGATATAGACGGGCTGCTGGAGGTGGAGCTGCACCCCGCCGACGCAGAGCTCGTCAACGACCTCCTCGGCCGCCGCGGGGAGCCCGCGCAGTGGCGGCTCAAGGAGAACCCTTCCCTGGCCCGCGGCGGCTTGCGCCTGCACACCCCCGTGTCCTACATCGACGCGTCGCTCGAGCAGGCGCTGGGGCAACTCTTCGCCCGCCTGCGCCGCGAGGCCGAGCACGGGCTGCAGGAATCCTCGTGAGCACCGCGGCGGAGGAACTCGCCGGGCGCCGGGAGCGCCTTGCCGCCGGCCTCTCCCGTGTGCGCGCCGCGGTAGCGGTGCCGCCGCCGCTGCGGGAGGGGCGCCTCGTGCGCATGGTCGGCCTGCGCCTCGAGGCCGAGGGTTGCCGCGGCGCCGTCGGCTCGCGCTGTCGCATCCTCACCGAGGATGGCACAGAGAAAGGCGGCTCCGTGGAGGCGGAGGTCGTGGGTTTCTCCGGCGGTCGCCTGATCCTCATGCCCGAGGGCGATGTCGCCGGTGTCATGCTCGGCGCCCGCGTGCAGCCCCTGGGCCCGAGCCAGCGCGTGGCCGTCGACGGGCAGCTCATCGGCCGCATCGTCGATGGCGCGGGGCGTTTCCTCGATGGCGGGCCGGTGCCGCAGTACCGCGAGCACGTGCCCCTGCGCGGCGAGTCGATCAACCCGCTGGAACGGCGCACCCTCGATACCCCGCTCGATGTCGGGGTCCGCGCCGTCAACGCGCTCCTGACCCTCGGCCGCGGGCAGCGCATCGGCCTCTTCGCCGGCAGCGGGGTGGGCAAGAGCACGCTGCTCGGCATGTTCACCCGCCATACCGCCGCCGACGTCGTGGTCATTGCCCTGGTCGGCGAGCGGGGCCGGGAGGTGCGGGAGTTCGTGGACCAGATCCTCGGCCCCGGGGGGCTGGCGCGGTCCGTCATCGTGGCGACCCCGGCGGACGACCCGCCGCTGCGCCGGGTACACGGGGCCTGGCGGGCGACCGCCATCGCCGAGTACTTCCGTGACCAGGGCAGGAACGTGCTCCTGCTCATGGACTCCCTCACGCGCTTTGCCCAGGCCCAGCGCGAGATCGGCCTGGCGGCCGGCGAGCCGCCGGTGACCAAGGGCTACCCGCCCTCGGTCTTCTCGCTGCTGCCCAGCCTGGTCGAGCGCGCGGGCAACCTGGCGAGCGGGTCGATCACGGCCGTGTACACCGTGCTCGTCGAGGGCGACGACCCCGCCGACCCCATTGCCGATGCGGCGCGGGCCATCCTCGACGGCCACATCGTCCTGTCCCGGGAGGTGGCGGACAGCGGCCTGTTCCCCGCCATCGATATCGAGGCGTCCATCAGCCGGGCCATGGCGAGCCTCGTGGACCCGGCACAGCTGTCCATCGTCCACGAGATCAAGAACCTGTACAGCACCTATCGGCGCAACCGCGACCTGTTTAATATTGGTGCCTACGAGCGTGGTGCGGATCCCCTGGTCGACCGGGCCCTCGCCGCCGTGGGGCCGCTGCGGGAGCTGGTGCGTCAGCCCCGGGAGCAGCGCGTCGACATGGCGCGAAGCCTGGCAGACCTGGTCGAGACCGCCCGCGCCTGCGGCATCGGGAGTGAGGCATGAACCCGATTGACAAGCTCGGCAAGGTGGCGGAGAAAGCGCGCGCTGACGAGGCGCGCGCGGCGCGGGGACTGACCGTCTCCCGCGAGCGCCACGAGGCGAGTTCCGCACAGCTGGACCAGCTGCAGCGCTTCAAGGCCGAGTACGAGGCGCGCCTGGCGCAGGTCGCGGCGGGGGGCATCAGCCCGCGGCAGCTGGAGGACTACCGGCGCTTTCTCGCCAATCTCAACCAGGCCATCACCACGCAGGACGGCGAGGTCGCTCGAAGCAGCGCCGAGCTGCAGCAGCAGCGCGCGGTGATGGTCCGGCAGCGCCAGCGCAGCAGCGGGCTCGAGGACTACCTCGCGCGGCGGCGCCTCGAGGCCAGCCAGGCCGAAGAGCGCCGGGCGCAACGCGCTGCCGACGACCAGCACGCCAGCCAGGCGGCCGGCCCCGGGGAGCAGGACGGCGAGGGGTGAAGGCGCGGTGCCGGGGAGGCTGGCACGGCCTTTGCTCGTCCTTCTCCGACGATCCATTGACGGATATCCCCATGCTGCCACAGCTGCCCCTGGCCGTCGGGCCCGCCGTTGCCACCGGTGAAAGCGCTGCCGCTGACGGCGTGTCACCGCGGCGCCCGGCGGGCGAGGCGTCCGCCGATCCCTTTGCCGGCCTGCTGGCGGGGCTCCGGATTGACGCTACCGCGCCGGCCAATGCCGGCGGCAAGGGCCTGCCGTCCGACGGCAGCCCCTTGCCGCTCGCAGAGGGCCCGCTGGCGGCGCTGGTCATCACCGGGCCGGTGGCGGGCCCGGTAGCGCCGGGAGCGGCTGCCGGTCTGCCCGTGGAGCCGGCGCCGATCTCCCCGGCCGAGGCGCGCCTGTCGGCAACGTCCCCTGCGGCGCCGGTGCTCCCCATCGCCCTCACCGGTGCGTCCAACGGTGCTGTCACCGGTGCGGTCACCGGTGCTGAAGGTATCGAGGGGGCCGTGGCTGCCAGGCCTGCCGCCGGGCA
>CAYTJQ010000003.1:35388-81914 GCA_964438205.1 uncultured Alteromonadaceae bacterium | reverse complement strand
GGCGCCCGTCCCGCCATCGGCCCCGCTGCCGTCGCAGCGGATGTCCCCGACGCACCGCAGGCACCCGTACCGTCGGCTTCTCCGGCAGCCCGCGACCTCATCGCGGCAACCGCGGAATCACCCGATGCCGACACCCGGCGCTCGCCGCTGCCGGGCAGCCCGGTCGCCGCCGCACAGGGCGGCGACAGTGTCGCGCCACAGCGGGCGGATGCCGCGGCGCTGCCGGCGCTGTCGCAGCTGTCTTCCGACAGCGGCGCGTCACCGCGGCCGATGGCGCTGGCCTACAACCTGGCTGGCCCGCAGGGCGATTTTGCCGACGGCCTGGCCGGCCAGGTCCGGATCCTCGTCGGCACGGCCTCGCGGGAAGCCACGGTGCAACTCCACCCCGCCGAGCTCGGCCGCCTTCACGTCACCATCAACACCGATGGTGACCAGGCCCGGGTGGTTTTCGTCACGGAAACGGCCCATGCCCGCGACGCCATCGAACAGTCCCTGCCGCGGCTGCGGGAACTGCTCCAGCAGAGCGGGCTCGATCTCGCCGAGGGTGAGGTGAGCTACCGGGAGCCACAGCAGGACGCCCGTAACGGCGGGGGCGATCGCGACGGCCTGCCCGGCGCAGGCGGCGGGACGGATCCGGCCGGCCTCGCGGCCGCCGACGCGCAGGCGGGCCGTGCCGACGGGTCGCTGGCGCTGCGTGTCGACGGGCTCCTCGATACCTTTGCCTGACAGCACCGTCACGGTCCACCGCCCGAAACCACTGCCCCAGCCCATCGCCCGGAGCCCGATCCCGGGCCGGCAACCCGGTGCCGGAACCCGGCCCCGGGACCCTCGCCCGTTCACGCGTCGCGGATAGTTCTCACTGCCGAATACGTCTAGACTCGCTGGCTGACGCCGGTCTGCTGTCAGGCGCGCCCGAGGGGTGCGTCAAAATGTTGTCGCGGCGTCTCCAGGGATTTCTTAATGCACTGTTTTTAGTAGAAAAAGCAACGGTGGTACAGCTCTTGCTGGGAGGGGTGGCGCGTGTCGCTGCACCCGACCGGATGGCCGATGGTGAGGAAGGAACATGGCACGCAACGACGATTTGAACCTGAACAGGAACGGCGAGGAAGCGCCGGAGAAAAGCGGCGGTGGCAAGGGCAGGCTTCTCCTCTGGGTGTTGCTCGCCGTGCTGCTGCTCGGCGGCGGGGCCGGCGGCGCCTGGTTCTTCCTGGCGAACGGCGAGGACCCGGCAGCGGCGGAGACCGCTGCCGAAGCGGAGCCGGAGGAGCAGGAGGAGCGCGAGGCGCTGTACCTGGACCTCGGCCGCTTCCTGGTGAACTTCGACTACAAGGGCGGCATTCGCTACGTGCAGACGGAAATGGAGCTCATGGCCTACAGCCAGGACGCGATCGATCGCGCCGAGCGCAACCGCCCCGCCGTGCGCAACGAGGTGATCATGCTGCTCAGCGGGCAGGACTTCGATGCCCTGCGGACGGTGGAAGGCAAGGAGCAGCTGCGCAGCGATGCGCTGGCTGCGGTCAACAGGGCGCTGGGCGCGTCCGGCGAGGATGCGGTGCAGGAGGTCTACTTCACCGCTTTCGTGTTGCAGTAGCCGATGAGGGATTATGGCCGATAGCGAGATCCTGAATGAGGATGAGATCAATGCCCTGACCCGCGAAGACAGCGCGGCAGCGGGGAGCTATCGTCCCTTCGACTTCACCGCCCGCGAGCGGTCCGTGCTCGGCCAGTTCGCGGCGCTGGCCGGTATCAACCAGCGCCACGCCGACCTGCTCGCGAGCGCCCTCTCCGACACCTTTTCCATCGAATTCGAGCTGCAGCCCCAGTCGCTGCAGCTCTCGAGCTACGGCGACCTCGCCGTCTCCGTCGGTGCGGTCGCGGGCGTCGCCACCGTCGAGCTCGCGCCCCTCGCCGGCCACTGCCACCTGCTCATGGCGGGCGATTTCCTGTCCCTGCTGGTGAACGACTACTTCGGCGGTGGCCGCAGCGGCCCCCCGGCCGCCCGTGAGCGCAGTGCCCTGACCCCCAGCGAGCTGCGCCTCGCCGAGCGCGTCGCCGGCCTCACCCTCGACAGCATGGCGACGGCCTGGGCCGACAAGCTCGCGCTCCAGCCCGGCGACCTGTCCGTGGCCCCGACACCGGACAAGCTGGAGGCACAGCCGGCCAGGGATGCCGCGCTGCTCATCGGCTTCGACATCACCGCCGGGGAGTTCCGCAGCCAGCTGCAGCTCGCCCTGCCCCTCGCGGCGCTGGAATCGCACCGGGAGCGCTTTGCCCCGCCGCAGCGCGCCGCCGAGACGGGGCCCGGCTGGGCGCCCTATTTCCGCCGCGAGCTGCGCGCCGTCCCCCTGGAGCTGACCGGCGTGCTGTGCACGCGGGACTACGCGCTTGCCGACCTGCTCGCGCTTCGCGTCGGTTCGGTCCTGCCCCTCGAGATGCCCGCGGAGGTGGAACTGCGGGTCGAGGGCGAACGCTTTGCCCGCGGCAGCTACGGGAGCCACGAGGGACGCAAGGCCATCAAGATCACGCGGCTGGCCCTGGAAGAGGCCGCAAGCAACGGAGGTAAGTCATGAGCGATGAAGAGCGGCAGGGCCCGGCGGCCGGCGGCGACGCTGCCGCCCTCGAGCCCCTCGAAGGCGACACGGCAGCGGCGGCGGGCAGTGGCGAGGTCAGCCTCGACCTGCTCCTGGACGTGAACGTGACGCTCTCGGTGGAGATCGGCCGCACCCGCATGCCGATCAAGGAGCTGCTGTCGCTGACCCAGGGCACGGTCGTCGAGCTGCAGCGCGACATCAATGATCCGCTGGACCTCATGGTCAACGGCACGCTGATCGCGCGGGGCGAGGTGGTCGAGTCCAACGGCCGTTTCGGCCTGCGCCTGATCGACGTGGTGAGTCCGTCGGAGCGGCTGAAGAAACTGAAGTGAGCGACGTGTCCCCCGCCCGCTACCGCCTCCTGCCGCTGGCCGCCGTGTCCCCCGGGGCCGTCGCGGCGCCCTCGGCGCCGGATATCCTGAGCCCGGGGTATGCCGCGCAGGTGCTCGGTTCGCTGCTGCTGGTGCTGCTCTGCCTGGCCGTGGTGATCTGGCTGCTCCGGCGGGTGAACCGCACCGGCAGCGCCCGCGGCGGCTCCCTGCGGGTGCTGGCGACCGCCAGCGTGGGCGTCCGGGAAAAGGTCGTCCTGCTGGCCGCCGGTGATCGGCAGCTGCTGCTCGGCGTCGCCCCGGGCACCGTGCGCACGCTGCACGTGTTCGACGAACCGGTCGCCGACAGCGCGGACGCGGCCGCCACTGCCGCGGGGCGTGACTTCGCCGGCCTGCTCGGCGGCCTCGCCGGGCAGCGGGGAGGGGGGCGATGAGGCGTCGGCTGCCGGGTCTGCTCCCGCTGCTGCTGTCGATGCTGCTCCTGGTGCTGCTCGGGCTGCTGCCCGGGGTCGCGCAGGCACAGGCCACGATACCGCTGGTGTCCGTGCAACCCGCCCAGGGCGGCGGCAGCAGCTATGCGCTCAACATCCAGATCCTGCTGCTGATGACCGTGCTCACGCTGCTGCCGGCGGCGCTGATCACCATGACCTCGTTCACGCGGATCCTGATCGTGCTCGCCATCCTGCGCCAGGCGCTGGGCACGGCGCAGACGCCCTCGAACCAGATCATCCTCGGCCTCTCGCTGTTCCTCAGCCTGTTCATCATGGCACCGGTGCTGCAGACAGCGTACGACGAGGCCCTGAAACCCTACCTCGAGGAGTCGGTGAGCTTCGAGGAGGCGCTCACGACGGCGCAGCGGCCCTTCCGCGACTTCATGTTCAGCCAGACCCGGGAAAACGACCTGCTCATGTTCGGCGAGCTCGGGGGCTACGACCCGTTCGCCACGCCGGACGATGTGCCCATGGTCGTCCTGCTGCCCTCGTTTCTCACCAGTGAGCTGAAGACCGCCTTCCAGATCGGCTTCCTGATGTTCGTGCCCTTCCTGGTCATCGACCTGGTGGTGGCGGCGGTGCTGATGTCCATGGGGATGATGATGCTCTCCCCGATGCTGATCTCGCTGCCGTTCAAGCTCATGCTGTTCGTGCTGATCGACGGCTGGTCGCTGATCGCGGCGACCCTCGTCTCCAGCTTCGCGGTGTAGGCCGTGGGACCGGAGCAGGTACTCGATGTCGGCCGTGACGCCCTCTGGCTCGCGGTGCTGCTCGCCGCGCCGCTGCTGCTGTCTGCGCTGGCCATCGGCCTGCTCATCGGTATCTTCCAGGCGGCGACGCAGATCCAGGAGATGACGCTCAGCTTCATCCCCAAGCTCATCGCCCTGGTGGCCGCCCTGTTTATCGCCGGGCCGTGGATGCTGCAGGTGGCCATCAGTTTCGCCCGCCGTCTTTACGGCGATATCCCGGGGTTACTGGGCTAGTGGCCCTGGACCTCGACCTGATCCTGGCGAGCCTGCGCGGCTGGTACTGGCCGTTCCTGCGCCTGTCTGCGCTGCTGCTGGTCGCACCGGTGTTCAGCGCGGGCACCGTGTCCGTGCGCGTGCGCATCGCGCTGGCGGTCGTCGTGGCCGCCCTGCTGGCGCCGCTCGCCGTGCCCGCCTCGCCGCCGGACGCGATCAGCGGAATCGGTCTGCTGCTCGCCGTGCGCGAGGTGGCCATCGGCCTGTGCATCGGTTTCATCATGCAGATGGTGTTCGCCGCGGTGATCGTCGCCGGCGAAACGGTGGCCATGAGCATGGGCCTCGGCTTCGCCATGACGGTGGATCCGCAGAACGGCGTACAGGTGCCCGTGGTCAGCCAGCTCAACGTCATCCTCGCGACGCTCCTGTTCCTCGCCATCGACGGGCACCTGGTGCTCCTCATGGCGCTGGCCGAGAGCTTCCGGCTGCTGCCGGTGGCGCAGCCGGGCCTCGCCTTCGACAGCTTCGGCAACGTCGCCGCCTTCGGCGGGCAGATCTTCGCCACGGCGCTGCTCCTGGCGCTACCGGCGCTCACCGCCGTACTGATGATCAACATCGCTTTCGGCGTCATCACGCGCGCGGCGCCGCAGCTGAACATCTTTGCCGTCGGCTTCCCCGTGACCATCCTCGCGGGTTTCTTCTTCATGCTGCTCGCGCTGCCCGGGTTCCTGGACACGCTCCGGCGCTTCATCGAGGCGGGGCTCCAGCGCACCCTGCTCGTGTTCGGCTGAGGGGACGCCATGGCAGAAGAGCAGACCGGCCAGGAACGCACGGAACAGCCCACAGAACGCCGCAAGCAGGAGGCCCGGCGCCGGGGGCAGGTGCCGCGGTCGAAGGAGCTCAATACGCTGCTGTCGCTGCTGGCGCTGTCCCTGGGTCTTCTCGTCCTCGGCGGTACGCTCGTGCAGGGGTTCCAGGCGCTGCTCGCCGACGGCTTCTCGGTGAGCCGGGAGCTGGTGTTCGCCAGCGAGCGACTGCCGGTGCACCTGGGCTACATGCTGGCGCAGGCACTCCTGCTCCTGCTACCCCTCTTTGCGGTCGCCATCGTCGCCGCTTTCGCCGGCCCCCTGGCCATGGGTGGCTGGACCTTCAGCGGTGAGGCGATCGCCTTCAGCCTCGAGAAACTCAACCCGGTGAAGGGCATTGCCCGCGTCTTCTCGGCCAAGGGGCTGGTCGAGATGCTGAAGGCGCTGGGCAAGTTCCTGCTGCTGCTCGGCGCCACGCTGGTCGTTTTCCTTCTCTTCGAGCGTGACATCCTGACCCTGGGCGCCTACGAACCCGGCTATGCCAGCCGCGCGGCCGTGCAGGTGCTGCTCTGGGGGCTCCTGCTGCTGACCGGAACGCTGGTCTTCATTGCCGCCCTCGACGTGCCCTTCGAACTCTGGAACTTCAACCGGCAGCTGCGCATGACCCGGCAGGAGGTGCGCGAGGAGCTGAAAGAGACCGACGGCCGCCCGGAGGTGCGCCAGCGGATCCGCGAGCTGCAGCGGGAGGTGGCCCAGCGCCGCATGATGCAGGACGTGCCGAAGGCGGATGTCGTGATCACCAACCCGACGCACGTCGCCGTTGCGCTGCGCTACGACGCGGCCGGGGCCGGGGCGCCCACGGTCGTTGCCCGGGGCAGGGACCTGGTCGCACTGCAGATCCGCAGCGTTGCCCGCGCCGCCGAGGTGCCGGTGTTCGAGGCCCCGCCCCTGGCCCGCGCCCTCTACGCGACAACAGAGATCGGGCAGGAGATTCCGCGCGAGCTCTACCTGGCCGTAGCGCGCGTCCTCGCCTACCTGCTCCAGCTGCGCCGCGCGGGGCCGACAGACTACGTGCCGCCGCCGGTGGACCTGGAGGTGCCCGAGGAGTGGGCGGCGGCCGACAACACGGATGAGGAGCCCGAAGATGGCGACCAGTGACACGGTCGAGGGCGCGACGGGGCCGGGTATCGGCATGCTGCTGAGCGGCGTGGGCACGCCGTTCGTGCTGCTGCTGATGCTGGTGATGATTGTCCTGCCGCTGCCGCCGCTCGCGCTGGACCTGCTGTTCACCTTCAACATCGCCCTCGCCATCATCGTGCTGCTCGCCGCCGTCTACGCGTCGCGGCCCCTGGAGTTCGCGGTCTTCCCCACGGTGCTTCTCATTGCGACCCTGCTGCGCCTCGGTCTCAACGTCGCGTCCACGCGCGTGGTCCTGCTGGAGGGCCACACGGGGACGGACGCCGCGGGTAACGTGATCCGCGCCTTCGGTGAATTCGTGGTCGGCGGCAGCTACGCGGTCGGCCTGGTGCTCTTCACCATCCTGGTGGTGATCAATTTCGTGGTCGTCACCAAGGGCGCCGGCCGCATCTCCGAGGTGACGGCACGCTTCACCCTGGACGCGATGCCCGGCAAGCAGATGGCGATCGATGCGGACCTGAACGCCGGCCTCATTTCCCAGGAGGACGCCCTCGCCCGGCGCGAGGAGGTCGGCCGGGAGGCGGATTTCTACGGCGCCATGGACGGCGCGAGCAAGTTCGTCCGCGGCGATGCCGTCGCCGGTATCCTGATCCTGTTCATCAACATCATCGGCGGTTTTGCAATCGGCACCCTGCAGCACGACCTCACCGCGGCGCAGGCGGCGCAGAACTACACGCTGCTGACCATCGGCGATGGCCTGGTCGCCCAGATACCGTCCATGCTCCTGTCGACCGCGGCGGCGATCATCGTGACGCGCATGTCCGGTGCCCAGGACATGGGCGAGGCCATGGCCAGCCAGCTGACGGACAATCCCCGGGTCATGATCGTCGCGGCGGGCAGCATCGGGCTCATGGGGCTGGTGCCGGGGATGCCCAACCTGGTGTTCCTCTCCATCGCGGGTATCCTCGGCAGCGTCGCCTGGCTGCGCTGGCAGCGCAGCCAGGCGCCACCGGTCGCGGCGGCCGTGGAGGCGCGTGAAGCGCGGCCGGCGGAGCCCGCGGAGCTGAGCTGGGACGACGTCAGCGATGTCGATGAGATCGGTCTCGAGGTCGGGTACCGGCTCATTTCCCTGGTTGACCGCAACCAGGGCGGGGACCTCCTCGCCCGGATCAAGGGAGTGCGGAAGAAGCTGTCCCAGGAGCTCGGTTTCCTCGTGCACTCGGTGCACATCCGCGACAACCTGGACCTGTCACCCAACAGCTACCGGATCAGCCTGCACGATGTCGTCGTCGGGGAGGGTGAGGTGTTTCCCGGCCGCGAGCTGGCGATCAACCCCGGCCAGGTCTTCGGCGAGCTCGAGGGCGTCGCCACCCGCGACCCGACCTTCGGCCTCGAGGCGGTGTGGATCGACCCCTCGCAGCGCGATGACGCGCAGTCCAAGGGGTACACGGTAGTCGACAGCAGCACGGTCATCGCCACGCACCTGAGCCAGCTGCTGAAGAACCACGCCCGGGAGCTGCTCGGCCAGGACGGCACGCAGCAGCTGCTGGACAAGCTAGCCCGCTCCTCGCCGAAGCTGGTGGAGAACCTGGTACCCACCACCATGAGCCTGGCGGAGCTGACCCGTGTGCTGCAGAACCTGCTCGAGGAGGGTGTTCCCGTGCGCGACATGCGCACCATCGCCGAGGCGCTCGCGGCCCAGGCGGGCAAGGAAAAGGATGTCGAGGAGCTGACGGCGCGGGTGCGCGTCGCGCTCGGGCCGGCGATCTTCCAGGCCGTGAACGGCACGGCGCGGGAGCTGCCGGTGATGGTGCTGGATTCGCAGCTGGAGCAGATCCTGGGCAATTCGCTGCAGGGCGGGGCGGGGGGCCTGGAGCCCACGCTCGTCGACAGCGTGATCCGCCAGGTCATGGACGGCTCGAAGAAACTCGAGGCCGAGGGCCGCACGCCCGTGCTGCTCGTGTCCACCGGCCTGCGCGCCTTCCTGTCGCGCCTGCTGCGCGGGCGCATGGAGAACTTCTACATCCTCGCCTACGAGGAGATTCCCCCCAACAAGTCGATCAGGGTCGTGGCAACGATCGGCAGCGCCGCCGCGGCGGCGACGGCGACCGCTGAAGGAGGTCAGTAATGGATATCAGGCGTTTCAGGGGCAAGAACAGCCGCGCGGCCATGGCCCGGGTCCGGGAGGCGCTGGGACCGGAGGCGGTCATCCTCTCCTCCCGCCGCTCCGCCGACGGTGTGGAGCTGGTGGCGGCGCTGGAGTTAGACGAGCAGCACCTCGAGGCGCTCGCCGAGGCCGAGCCGCGGGTAGCGGCCGACCCGGCGAGGGAGCTCACCATGCAGCGGCTCCAGGACGAACTCGTGGAACTGCGCAGCGTGCTCGAGCAGCAGCTCAAGGGTCGCAGCTGGAAGGACAGCGCGGGCGTGCCGCCCGTGCGCGCCGCGCTGGGCCAGCGCCTGGCCCGGCTCGGCCTGTCCCGGGGCATCAGCGGGAGCCTGCTCGACGCGGTCCCGCAGCGCGGGGGACTCGACGCCCAGTGGCGGCTCGCCATGCAGGTGCTCGCCGACCGGATCCGCACGGCCCGGCCACCGGCGATCGAAGCGGGCGAGGCGCTGGCCTGCGTCGGCGTGACCGGCGTCGGCAAGTCGACGACGGTCGCGAAGCTTGCCGGCCTGTCCGCCCTGCGTCACGGCCGCGACGGCGTGGCGCTGGTCACCGCGGACGCCTACCGCATCGGCGCGGATGAGCAGCTCGCCACCTTCGCCCGCCTGCTCGGCATCGCCCACGTGAGCGCCACCACCCGCGAGGCACTCGATGAGGCCCTCGCGGGCTTCCGCGACCGGCGCGTGTTCATCGATACCGCCGGCATGGGCCAGCGGGACCGGCGCCTGCTGGACCAGTGCGAGATGCTGGGCGGCCGGATCGCACCGGTAACCCTCTGCCTGGTGCTCTCCGCGGCGGCCCAGGCCGCGCAGACGAAGGAAGTGGTGCTCGCCTTTGGAAGACAGCAGCTGGCGGGTGCTATCATCACCAAGATGGACGAAGCGACCAGCCTGGGCGGCGTCCTGGAAGCCCTGGTCCGCACGGAACTGCCGGCACTGCTCACCTGCGACGGCCAGCGGGTGCCGGACGATATCGAGCCGGCAAAGGCGGGGGAACTGGTCCGGGTGGCCATGGCCCTGACCGACGCCCGGTCGCGTCGGAGCAACCTGCCCGGAGCCGTGGCGGGTTGAGTCTTCGGCCCTGAGCAGGGGCCAATGTCACTGGCGCTGGAGGCAGGCGCGCTATGGGCCGGATTAAGGGCGGGGGAGCCCCTATCAACGTCATTGCAGTCAGCAGCGGTAAAGGGGGCGTCGGCAAGACCAGTGTAGCGGTCAATCTCGCCGTGGCACTTGCCGAGTCCGGCGAGGCCGTGCTGCTGTTCGATGCCGACCTCGGCCTCGCCAATGTCGACGTGGCGCTCGGGCTCAAACCCGAGCGGGATATCAGCGCGGTGCTGGCCGGCGAATGCACCCTGGCCGAAACCATCGTTGCGGGGCCCGCCGGTATCCGCATCGTGCCGGCGTCGTCCGGCGTCGCGCGCATGGCCAGCCTGAGTGCGGCAGAACAGTCGGGCCTGGTGAGCGCGTTCAGCGAGCTACCGGGGCCCCTGGACACGCTCCTCGTCGATACCGGCGCCGGGATCGACAGCGCCGTACTGACCTTTGCCCGTGCCTGCCCGGAGATCATCGTGGTGGTCTGTGACGAGCCGACCTCGCTCACCGATGCCTACGCGCTGATCAAGGTCCTGAGCCGGGACCACGGCGTCAAGCGCTTCCAGCTGCTGGCCAACATGGTCGACAACGAGCTCCAGGGCCGTCGCCTGTTCGACAAGCTCTGCGGGGTTGCGGACCGCCACCTCGATGTTCACCTCGGCTACCTCGGCCCTATCCCGCGGGACGATTACCTCCGTCGCGCCGTACGGCAGCAGCAGGCCGTCATGGCCGCCTACCCCCGGGCGCCCTCCGCACAGGCCTTCCGTCGCGTCGCGCAGCGGGTGCAGAAAACGCTGCGCGCAAGCGCGGTGTCCGGGGGCATCGGGTTCTTCCTCGAGCGCCTGATCGAGGCCGAGGCAGAGCATGGCTGAGGTGGCGAGCTCCGGCGCCGCCGGCGATGCGAAGCAGGCCCTCGTCCTCGAGCACCTGCCCCGCGTGAAGCAGATCGCCCTGCACCTGGCGGCGCGCCTGCCCGCTTCCGTGGACACGGACGACCTCATCCAGGTGGGGCTCATCGGCCTCCTGAAGGCCAGCGAAGACCACGATGCCGCCCGCGGCGCCAGCTTTGCGACCTACGCCGGTATCCGTATCCGCGGTGCGATGCTGGACGAACTCCGTCGCCACGACTGGCTGCCGCGCTCGGTCCAGGGCAAGCTGCGCCAGGTCGCCGAGGCGATCACCGTCGTCGAGCAGGCGCAGGGACAGGTTGCCACGGACGAGGCCATCGCCCGGCAGCTGGCGCTGCCCGTGGACGAGTACCGGGAGCTCGCGGCGGAGCTCGCCTGCGCGCGCATGACCACGCTGGAGGAACTCGGCGGCGACGACGCCGTCGCCGCTGCCGCGGCGGACCCGGCCGGCGAGACAACGCGCGAGGCCTTCCGCCAGGCCCTCGCCGTCGCCATCGCCCGCCTTCCCGAGCGGGAGGCGCTGATGATGTCGTTGTATTACAGTGAGGGCCTGAATCTTCGTGAAATCGCCGGCGTGCTCGAGGTGACCGAATCACGCGTTTCCCAGCTGCACGGCCAGGCCATCGCCCGGCTGCGCGGCAAGCTCTCTGCCTGGATGGGTTGATGTAAGGATGGCGCGCAAGGGCAAACCGGCCGGGTCGGCCTTCGATTACCTCACGCTCATCGGCGTCACCCTGTCGGTCGCTGCCATCGTCGGCGGCAACATGCTGGAGGGTGGGCGCATCACCAGCCTGCTGCAGCTCACCGCCTTCGTCATCGTCGTCGGCGGTACGCTCGGCGCCGTCCTGCTGCAGACACCGCTCGGGGACTTCCTCTTCGCCATGCGCCGGCTCAAGTGGGTGCTGCGCACGCCGCGCTTCGACCGTCAGCCGTTGATCGACGACGTGCTCGAGTGGAGCCGGCGCGTGCGTCGCGATGGGCTCCTGTCCCTCGAAAAGCAGGCGCAGGGCGTGGCCGACCCGTTCCTCCGCAAGGGCCTGACCCTCCTCGTGGACGGCGTGGAGCCCGACGAGATCCGCGCCATCATGGAAGTGGAGATCGACAGCAAGCTCGCCCGCGAGGAGCGCGGCGCGCGCGTGTTCGAGTCCATGGGGGGCTATGCCCCGACGGTCGGCATTCTCGGTGCCGTGCTCGGGCTGATCCACGTCATGAAGAACCTGTCCGACCCCTCGGCGCTCGGTTCCGGTATCGCCGTCGCGTTCGTGGCGACGATCTACGGTGTCGGTTTCGCCAACCTGCTGTTCCTGCCCGTCGCCAACAAGCTCAAGGCGCTCTACGGTGAACAGCTGCAGTACCAGGAGATGATGCTGGACGGCGTCATCATGATCGCGGAGGGCGAGAACCCGCGCGCGATCCAGAGCAAGCTCGAGGGCTACCTGGGGTGAGGGGGCGACGCCGGCGCCAGCTCGACTACAGTGACAACCACGAGCGGTGGCTGGTCTCCTATGCCGACTTCATTACGCTCCTGTTTGCCTTCTTCGTGGTCATGTACTCGATTTCCACGGCGCGCGAGGGCAGCTACGCCGTTCTCTCGGACTCCATCGTCCGCGCCCTGAATGCACCGCTCCTGGCGCTGCAGCGGCAGAGTTCCGGCGGCGTACCGATGCCGGACGCCTGGTCCGCCGGGGCCCCGGGTGCCGATGCGTCGCAGGCGATGATTCCGTTCAAGCCCGAGCTTCTCAATGCCGGGCTTGCCAACCCGGGGACGGGCGACGCCGCCGCCGAGTCGCGGGGCGAGATCGACCGCCTTGCCGGCGCCGTCGAGAACCGCGTCTCCGATTTCATCGACGAGGAGCTCATCAAGGTCGAGCGCAACGATTACTGGCTCGAGATCGAGATCAAGGCACAGCTGCTCTTCGCCTCGGGGAGCCGGGTACTGCTCTCCGGTGCCTTGCCGGTGCTCGAGAATTTCGCGACCGTGCTGCGCGACGTGCCCAACCTGGTCAACGTCGAGGGTTTTACGGACAATGTGCCGATCAGGAACGGGCGCTTCCCCTCGAATTGGGAGCTGTCTGCGGCCCGGGCGGCGACGGTGGTCCGGCTGTTCGAGGCGAACGGCATCGCGCCGGAACGCCTGTCCGCCACCGGCTACGGTGAGCACCGGCCCATCGCCGAGAACGATACGCCGGAGGGCCGGGCGCGGAACCGCCGCGTGGTCCTGGTGGTCATGTCGTCGGCGGCCTCCGGGGAGCGCCTGCCGGGCATCATGCTCGCGGCGGGGCGCAGTCGCGCCGCGGGGTGAGGAGGGACCCATGGTCGATCCCATCGATCCGAAAGGTATCAAGCCGCTGCGACCGGTACGGCCGGCGCAGCGCGGTGCCGAGGAAAAGCGCCGGCGCGCCGAGCGCGACAAGGTCACGGAGCGGGAAGACGGTCGACGACGCGGCGGGAGAGACCGTCCGGGTCGCATCGATGAGCACTGCTAGGGCTGGCCTTGCTCCGAGCGCTCGGCGACCAGCAGGCCCTGTTTCTGTACGACGTGGCGGATGAGTTCCTCGCGGGCCCAGGCTTCATCGTCGAAGTCCACCCGTGTCCAGAAGCGTGACTCCCCGGCGGTGCCGGCGGGCGCTGCATCGACCACCCGGCCGGTGATGTTCACCTCCAACTGCGAGGGTTGCAGGATAAGCCACAGCTTCAGGGGCGTGCCCGGCGGCAACTGCTCGCCGGCCTCGAAGGCGAGGCCGCAGCCGCTCAGGCTGACCAGCATCTCCCGGTAGCTGGCAGCCTCATCGCCGTCTTCCGAGAGGCTCAGGGTGGCGAGCAGGGAGACCTTGCGGTTGAGGAGGCCCAGCGCACGCGCTGCCAGGGGGTCTTCCCGCCCCAGCAGGTTGATACATTCCGCCAGCTCTTCGTCGAGCTCCCCCAGCAACTGCCCGGTACTCAGGCCGATGGCCCCGCCTGCCTGCCCGGCGGTTTTCGGGCCCTCTTCGATCGTCTCGTAGCGCAGCCTGACCCGATCCGTGATGCGGTAGAACTTGCGCCGCTCTCCCTGGCGGCGGTCAGCTCCCCCGTTCATCGATCCAGCTCCAGGACATCCACGACGTCCGAGTTGGCCTCCCGGATCACGTCGAGGTCCTCCTGGCGGCTGTCCTCGAGGGACTGCCGGATCACCAGTTCCACCCGCCGGTTCATGGCGCGTCCCTCCGGGCTCTCGTTGTTGGTGAACGGCTCGGTCTCGGCGTAGCCGACGACCATGAGGCGGTCATTGGGCAGTTCGCCGCTTTTCAGCAGTTCGTGGGTCACGGACAGGGCCCGGCTCGCCGACAGATCCCAGTTGGAGCGGAAGCGGCCGCCGCTGATCGGCACGTCGTCCGTGTGGCCCTCGACAGCGATCGTGCCCGGAATCTCCACCAGCGCCTGCCGCAGCCGGTCCATGACCGGCAGGAAGTCGGCATTCAGGGTCGCCGAGCCGGAGGGGAAGGAACCGTTCTCGCGGATCCTGACGATGATGGACCGCCCCTCGGTCTCGATGTCGACCTTCCCGGTCTGCACTTCCTGCGCGAGGATCTCGCGCAGTTCCTCGGCATCTTCCTTCGTTTCCTCGAGGAGCGCTTCCACCTTCTTCTCGAGCAGTTCCCGCGTCCGCTCCTCATCGAGCCTCGGTGCATCGGGGTTGCCGACCTGCAGGGAATTCTCCGTGTTCTGCTCCGTGACCTGGTTGATCGTGTCCATGATCGTCGGCTCCGGCTTCCCGGGGCTGAACTCCCTGGCAATCACGCTGGTTCCCTTGGGAATGTCGTCGACCTTGACGCGGTTCTGGACCCCGAAGGCCATCTTCATGGACCCGGCAATCTGCTTGTATTTCTCTACATCCATCTCCGAGAAGGACAGGAGCAGTACGAAGAAGCACATGAGCAGCGACATGAGGTCGGCAAAGGTTGCCATCCAGGCCGGCGCGCCCTGTTGCTCGTCATCCTGGTCCTCGTAGTCGATCATTCCTCGCTGTCACCGTTGTTGCGCTTCCCGGGCTCCAGGTAGGCCTTGAGCATGGATTCGACGATGCGCGGGTTCTGGCCCTCCTGGATGGCCAGCACGCCGTCGATGCACATGGCCTTGATGCGTCCCTCCTCGCTCTTACGCAGCTTCAGCTTGTCGGCGATGGGCAGGGCGACCATGTTGCCGAGGATCGCGCCGTAGAGGGTCGTCAGGAGCGCGACCGCCATCGCCGGGCCGATGGCCTTGGGGTCGTCCATGGAGGACAACATCTGCACCAGCCCGATCAGGGTGCCGATCATGCCCATGGCCGGCGCGACCTCGCCGGTCGCGGTGAAGACCTTCATGCCCCAGCTGTGCCGGTCGATGGTCTGCTGCAGGTCCTTGTGCATGACCGTGCTGACGACCTCCCGGCTGTTGCCGTCGATGAGCATCTTGATGCCGTCGTCGAGAAACTCGTTCTCGATTTCCTGGTTCTCGAGTGCCAGCATGCCCTCTTTCCGGGCGATGTTCGACAGCTCGACGATCTGGGCGATGAGCGCTTCGGGGTCGTCGACGCGGAAAACGAACGCTCTCGCAGCCACGCGGAAGGCGCCGAAGAACTGCGCCAGCGAGAACTTGACCATGACCACGAGCACCGTGCCCCCGAGCACGATGAGAATCGAAGGGACGTTGAAGAAGACGATGGCAGAGCCGCCGGTGAGAATCGCCGCCAGTACGACGCCGATGGCGCCCACCAGGCCGAGGAGCGTGGCCAGATCCATGCGCTGTGGTCTACCTTCGCAAGACGCAGAACGCAGAGTGTATCCAACGCACGTGGCGGTTGCCTAGCAGCCCCCGGGTGTCCCCGGTGCTAGACTGGGCCGAGAGACCGCGTCGGAGGTGTCGTGGAAGACATCCAGCTGGCCCTCACTGCAACCCGGGTCGACCAGAAGAACTTCGGTATCTGGCTGCGCAACTGGCAGGTCGGGCAGGTGCTCAATGCGCTGGTTGCCGCGCAGCGGCCCAGCGGTGCGCTGGTATTGCGCGTGGGCGGGCAGCAGCTGACGGCCGCCACCGATGTGCCCGTGCAGCCGGGTACGCGGCTGCTGCTCGAGGTGAAACAGCTCGAGCCCGTACCGGTGCTGCGGGTACTCCGCGCCGTTCCACCGCCGGCGGGGCAGGCCGTGGAAACGGGCGGCGCGGTCCGCGCCGCCGCCACGCCGGGCGCACCCTCCCTCGGTTCTGCCCTGCAGGCCCTCGGTGCCGGGGGCATCGCGCGGCTGCCGGGCAACGCCCAGGCGCTCATCGGCCAGCTGCTGGACCTGCTGCCACGGCTCTCGCAGCTGGGTGAGGCGAGGAACCTGAAGCGGGCCGTCGAGCAATCCGGCACCTTCTCGGAGGCGCGCCTGCTGGCGAGCGGCGGCCAGTCGGCGGAGCGTGACCTCAAGGTCCTGGTGCAGCGCCTGCTGGTGGTGCTCCGGGCCGCCGGCGGAGGGGGCGAGGAGGCACCCTCCGCCCGGGGGACGGGTGCTTTCGTCCGCGAGCTCGAGGGCATGCTCGGTGCCCTGCAGCTCAACCAGCTGGCCTCCCTGCCCGCGGATACGGGGGCGGGACGCAGCTGGCGCATCGATCTGCCCTTTCTTCTCGGCGGGGGCATGCACACTGCCCGCCTGTCCATCAACGAGGAGGAAGGACGCGAACGGCCCGACGGAGAGGAGCACACCCGCCGCTGGCACGCGACGTTGTCCCTGGACCTCCCGCGGCTGGGCCCGCTGGTCGTGCACGTGTACGCGGGGCCGGAGCAGGCGCGGGTGCTGATCGAGGCGGACAAGCCGGACAGCGGTGCCGTGCTGGGGGGCAGCCTCCAGCAGCTGGGGACTGCGATGCAGGCGCGGGGTCTGGCGCTCGAGGGTCTCGAGGTCCGACTGGCGTCGGAGCCGGGCACGGCCGGGACGGAGAGCGAGGGCCGCACCGTGACGGGCTGGAAGGCGTGAACGACGACCGCCACGAAGACCCCAGCAAAGTGCCGCCCCGGTCCGCCGCGCTGGTCTACGCGGGTGTCGGCGCGCCGAGGGTGGTTGCCAGCGGGGAGGGCGACATCGCGCAGCGCATTCGTGCCATTGCCGAGGCGCACGGCGTGCCCCTGCACGAGGATGAGCGGCTCGCGACGCTGCTTTGCGACATTCCACTGGGTGACGAAATACCGGAAACATTGTATGTTGCTGTAGCGGAGGTATTGGCCTACGTCTACCGGCTGGAAATGGCGCTGTCCGAGCGCGCCTGACGCCAGCGCCGGCTTCAACTGCGGTATTGTGAACGCGGCATTGTGAACACGGGATGACATCAACCATGGATCGGGACGAGGCGCTCGCGCGATTGACCCTGAGGCTGCTGCGCATGGCCGAGGGGGTCGACGCCGACGTGGACGCGGTCCTCGGCAAGATCCGGGGCCTCGTGCGCGAGGGGGCCGATGGTACCCGGATCGGCGCGGCTTCCGAGGAGCTGGCCCACCACGTGCTCTCGGCGACCGGCGTCGGCGTCGATACCGGCGATGCCATGCCGGGCGCCCTGGACGTCTCCGGGCTCAGCCAGCTCGTCAAGCGCATGCCCGTCCGCGCCGAGGATCAGCAGCACCTCGACGGTCTCGTACGCCGGATCGCAGCGGGCCAGAGTGCCCTGGAGCGCCAGGCCGCCCTGAGCTCGCTCCTGAAGGCCTCGGCGGAGGCATTGATCGAGGTCTCGGCCCGCGGCCGGGGCGAGAGCGGGGCCGTGCGCGGGCTTTTCGGCCGCCGGCGGACCGACCGCGAGGAAGGGCAGCGGGATCGCTCCGTGATGCTGTTCGTCGAGCTGCTCACGCGCCTCGTCGACCACCTCGACGTACTCAACGGCTCGCCCTCCCGCGGGGGGGAGATCCGGCAGCGCCTAGAGGGGCTGCACGCGCTCGAACAGGCCGAGGCCCTTCTCAAGGAGGTCACCCGCGAGATCGATCGCATTGACGACCGCATCCGCCAGGAGCGCGCGCACGCATCCAATTTCCTCGGCAGCCTGCGCGAGCGGCTCGAATCCTTCGAGGACGCCGTCACCTCCGTGGCGGACGAGGGTCGGCGCTCCCTGGAGCGGTCGGAGGCCCTGGAAGTCGACGTCGGCGCAGATGTCAGCGGACTGTCCGAAGCCGTGACCCACGGGGTGGACCAGGAGGCGGTGCACGGCTCGCTGCTGCGCATCACGGAGCGCCTCGCGCGGCATGTCGCCGAGGAGCGGGACCAGTACGAGGCGGCCCAGGCGCGGGTGAAGGAACTCTCCGAGCAGGTGGAAACGCTGGAGCAGGAAGCGGACAGCCTGCGCAACGAAATCCGCGACAAGGCGGACCTCGCGCTGAAGGACCCGCTCACGGGCGTCTACAACCGGGCCGGGTACGAGGAACGCTCGGCAGAGCTCTTCGCGCGCTGGAAGCGGGCCTCGGCTCCGCTGTCCATCGTGTTCATCGACTGCAACAAGTTCAAGGAAATCAACGATACCTACGGCCATGCGGCGGGGGACCTCGTGCTCATGAAGGTCGCCGACATCCTTCACGCACGCTCCCGCGCGAGCGATATCGTCTGCCGTTACGGGGGCGACGAGTTCCTGCTGCTGCTGCCGGATACCCCGCTCTCCGGCGCCGAGATCTTCGCTCGCAGCGTCTGCCAGGAAGTCGCTCACGCCGGCTTCAATGACAACGGCCGGCCGCTCGATGTCTCCATCTCCTGCGGGGTGACGCAACTCAACGACGACGACACCATGGAGACCGCCCTGGCGCGCGCCGACGAAGCCATGTACAACGCCAAGAAGCTCGAGGGCACTCGGGTCCAGGCGGTCGCCTGAGCTTGTCTTGCGCCTGGCCCAGCGGAGCAACATGAGGCCATGTTGCATCGGAGATCCGCCGGCGCGGTCCCGGGCAGCCTGGGTAGCATCCCTGCTCACACTGCTCTCCGCCTGTGCGGAGCTGCCTTCGGCGGAGCCTGACGGCCAGGTCGTGAGCGAGCGCATCGAGCACCTGTCGGAGGAGCTGGCCGGGCTTGCCGCGGGCCTCGAGGCGGCGCGGGACGAGCGCCAGGCACTGGCCGGGAACCTCGCGACGCTGCAGGCGGACCTCGCGGGCGTGCCGGCGATGCTCGAGGCCGTGGAAAAGCTCGTCGCGGCCGAGCAGACGCCGCCGGCCTTCGATCCGTTATCCGCCTGCGATCCCGTGGAAGACGCCGCCGGCCTGGGGGACAAGCAGGTGGTCGGCCGCCGCGAAGAGGTCTGGATCGAGGACCTCCAGCTGGCACTCCCCGCCCGCGTCGATACCGGTGCCGAGACGGCCTCCCTCGACGCGCGCAATATCCGCGAGTTCGAGCGCGACGGCGATGAATGGGTCCGCTTCGACATCGTCCATCCGCAGACCGGTGAGCCGCTGACCCTGGAACGACCGGTCGCCCGCGTCGTGCGCATCCTCCAGTCCACGTCCGAGGAGGCAGAGCGGCGAGTGGTCATCGAACTCGGTATCGTTCTCGGCGCGGTGCGGCAGATGGCCGAGTTCACGCTCAGCGACCGCAGCCACCTGGACTTCCAGGTGCTCGTCGGGCGAAACATCCTCAAGGACCTGATGGTCGTCGACGTGGGCCAGTCCAACATCGCACCCTACCGCGCGCCCGAGCCGCCCGCGCAGTGAACCCCCGCGCCACTTTCTTCGCCACGGTGGCGCTGCTCGCCGCCTCGGGCCTGCTCGTCGCCATCCTGCGCTTTCTCGAGACGGGCACGCCCTTCCTGCCCGGGCAGGAGCGCTCGGTGTGGCAGGTGGAGGCGCGGGTGGACCTCGTCGCCCTCGGGGGCCCGGTCTCCGTGAGCCTGTCCGTCCCCGAGGACCTGCCGCAGTTCACGGTGACCCAGGAACAGGCCGCCTCGCCGGGCTTCGGCTTCTCCATCGTGGAAGATGGGGGCGACCGGCGGGCGGAGTGGACCCGGCGCGAGGCCAGCGGCCCGCAGTCCCTGTATTATTCAGCGCAGTTCCTGCCGCGCCCGCGCGCACCGGCGGCACCGCCGCCGCGGCTGCCGCAGCCGGAGCCGGTGTTCTGGACCGAGGTGCAGGGCACCGCCGCCGCCGAGCTGCTGGCCCGCGCCGGGGAGACGAGCAGCGACCCGATGAGCCTGGCGCGGGAGCTGGTCAAGCTGATGGCGGCCGGCCAGGGCGACCAGAATGCCGCGCTGCTCCTGGGCCAGGCCGAATCCCGTGCCGCGCTTCTGAACAAGCTGCTCAACGATGCCGGTGTCCCGGCGCGGCAGGTGCTCGCGCTGCAGCTCGAGGATGCGCGCCGGCGCCAGGATCTGAAGCCCATGGTGGAGGTCTTTGAGGCCGGCGAATGGACACTCATCGACCCCCGGACCGGGGCCGCCGGCGTGCCGGAAGACCTGCTCCTCTGGCACCGCAGGGGCCGCTCACTCATCGACGTGAGCGGCGCCCGCCAGTCCCGCGTGAACTTTTCCATGCTGCGCCAGTCCGTGCCGGCGGAAACGCTGGCCCGGGCGGCGGCCGGCGACAGCGTCTTCTACCAGGTGGGGCTGCACAGCCTGCCCATCGAGGAACAGGGCATGTTCAAGATGCTCCTGCTGCTGCCGCTGGGCGCGATGGTCGTGGTGTTCATGCGGGTCCTCGTGGGCGTGCGCACCGCCGGCACCTTCATGCCCATCCTCATCGCCCTCGCCTTCCTGCAGACGTCGCTGCTGCCGGGGCTGGCGAGCTTCATTTCCGTCGTCGCCCTCGGCCTCATGATGCGCGGCTACCTGTCGCGGCTGAACCTGCTGCTGGTCGCCCGTATCGCGACGCTCATCGTGCTGGTGATCTTCATCATCTCGGCGCTGAGCATCCTCGGCTACCAGCTCGGTTACAGCACCGGCATGATCATCACCTTCTTCCCGATGATCATCATCGCCTGGACCATCGAGCGCATGAGCATTCTCTGGGAGGAGGAGGGCGTGCGCGAGGTGCTGGTCCAGGGGACGGGCAGTCTCGTGGTGGCGGTCGCGGCCTATGCGCTCATGCGCTGGCCCCTCGTGCAGCACCTCACCTTCAACTTCCCGGAGCTGAACCTCGTGCTGCTCGCGGCGATCCTCGCCATGGGTCAGTACACCGGCTACAAGCTGTCGGAGCTGCGTCGCTTTCACGCCATCGAGGACGAGTGGCGGTGAGGCGCTGGGTCTCGCCGCAGCGCCTCGAGCGCTACGGCATGCTGGGCATGAATGCGCGTAACCTCGCCTTCATCCAGCGCTACAACGACCGTTCCCGCTTCCCGCTGGTGGACGACAAGCTGCGCACCAAGCTCCTGGCGGAGGAATACGGCGTGCCGACGCCGGCGCTGCGCCTGGTACTGCGCGCCCAGCACCAGGTACAGCGCGTGGGCAGCCGGCTGGCGGCCCTCGAGGGCTTTGCCATGAAGCCCGCGAAGGGTTCGGGGGGCAAGGGCATCTGGGTGATTCAGCGCCGGGACGAGGATGCCTGGGTCAAGGCCTCCGGGGCCCGGGTCGGCCTCGCTGACCTGCAGCGCCACCTGTCCAACACGCTCGCCGGCCTCTATTCCCTCGGCGGCAACCCGGATGCGGTGCTGGTGGAGGACCTGATCAGCGCCGACGACTGTTTCAGCGGGTACTCCTTCGAGGGCGTCCCCGACATCCGGGTGGTCGTGTTCCGCGGCTACCCGGTGATGGCCATGCTGCGCCTGTCCACCCACGACTCGGACGGCAAGGCCAACCTGCACCAGGGCGCGGTGGGCGTGGGCCTGGCCCTGCACAGCGGTCGCTGCCTGCGCGCCGTGCAGTTCGGCCAGCCGCTGACCCTGCACCCGGACACGGGGCGCCCCCTGGACGGCATCCGCGTCCCGGGCTGGCGTGAGCTGCTGTTGCTGGCGGCGCGCTGCCACGACATGACCGGGCTCGGCTACCTGGGGGTGGACCTGGTGCTGGACCGGCAGCAGGGCCCGCTGCTCCTCGAGTTGAATGCCCGGCCCGGCCTGGCGATCCAGGTCACCAATGGCTGCGGCCTGCTGCCGCGGCTGCGCCGCGTGGAGGCCCTCGGCGACCGGCGCCTGCCGGAGCCCGCCGAGCGCGTGGCCTGGGCCATGGAGGCCTTCGCGGGCGCCTGATCGACCGGGGCCTTGATCCAGGTCACTGCACCCGGGCGGTGGACACCTAGACTGGACTTCTGCCAGTACGCGCGGCGCGCGGCCTGGCGAGACGCCAATAACGCTAACAGTCAGAGAACATCGCCGGCGCTGAAAGCGCGCGGCGGACCCGTATCGTTATTGGGAGAGAACCATGCAACCCCTGGCAACCCTGAAAGCCCTGGCGGCAGCCGCCGCCCTGGCCGCGCCCCTGGCGCAGGCCGTCGAACCCATCGCCCCGATCGAGCCCCCGGCCGACGTGGATAGCGCCAAGGCGGAGATCGGCAAGCAGCTCTTTTTCGACCCGCGCCTGTCGAAGTCCGGCTTCCTTTCCTGCAACTCCTGCCACAACCTGAGCATGGGCGGTTCGGACAACCTGCCGTCCTCCGTCGGCCACGGCTGGCAGCAGGGCCCGATCAACTCGCCGACGGTCCTGAATGCGAGTTACAACATCGCACAATTCTGGGACGGGCGGGCCAGCGACCTCAAGGAACAGGCCGCGGGCCCGATCGCCAACCCCAAGGAAATGGCCATGCCGCACGATCTCGCGCTCGAGATCATCGCGTCGATTCCCGGTTACGTCGAGGCGTTCGCGATGGCCTATGGCGACGACGCCGTGACCCTGGAGCGGGTCACGGAGACCATCGCCGAGTTCGAGCGCACCCTGGTGACTCCCGGTGCCCCCTTCGATCGCTGGCTGCGGGGTGACGAACGTGCGCTCGACGAGGAAGAAAAGGCGGGCTATGCCCTGTTCAAGGACAGCGGCTGCACGGCCTGCCACAACGGCCCCGCGGTCGGCGGCGGCATGTTCCAGAAGATGGGCCTGATCGAGCCCTACGAGACAGACAACGCCGCCCAGGGCCGCTACGCGCTGACCGGCAAGGAAGGTGACCGGATGGTCTTCAAGGTGCCCACGCTGCGCAATGTCGAGCTGACCTATCCCTACTTCCACGACGGCGGTGCCGAGACCCTGGACGAGGCCGTTCGCGTCATGGGCCGGCTGCAGCTCGGCCGCGAGTTCAGCGACGACGAGGTGGCGCAGCTGGTGGCCTTCCTGAAGACGCTGACCGGGGAACTGCCGCAGTTCGCGCTGCCGGTGCTGCCGCCCTCCTCACCGGATACGCCGCGGCCGGATCCCTACGGCCCCTGACCGCGACCGGCACACCGAACTGACCTCACCCCGCGCGAGCGGGGTTTTTTTCGCTCATCGCCCGGTGCTAATCGTTCCGGGTCAGGTGCGGGAGTCTTCTCGCACCAAGCGTGTATCGGGGCGTGAACGAGGGCACTCTCCGGCAGCCGTCAGCGGTTCAGGAACACGCCGTGCTCGTTGTACCAGCGCTCGTCGAGTTCCCAGCGCACGGCGCGGACGTCGTCCTCGGCCTCGACCAGCTCCGCAGCCCGCGACTGTTTGTCCACCAGCGTGTCCTGCGCCGCCATCATGGCCGGGTCGTCGACCGGGGTGTTACGCAGGGCCGGGAAGGCGGTGCGCAGGAACTGCATCACCGGCACCTCCGCGGAGCGCGGGCTGCCCATGATGGCGATGCCGTTGGCGAGGCTCTTTACGCGGAAGGGGTAGGGGTACTCGGCGAGTTCCGCATCGGCCGCGAGCATGGCATTGAGGTCGGCGACCCGGGTGTCCCGGTTCAGGTACCAGTAGCCGGCGGCGATGATGACCACGGCGACGAGGCCGACGAGATACTTCCTGGCGAAGCTGTCCATGGATCCTCCCTGGGAATGGCGGGGCATTATTGTCCCACGGCGCTCTCCGCCAACGCATGACCCCTGTCAGTGTTTTGTCCCGTTCATCCTGCCCGCTGGCCGTCAGTTGCGGGCAGCGTCGAAGCAAGCGACGGGATCTGTTGCAAAAAAATGTAATACGAACAATAATAATTCGCATTCAATTTCGTGTTCGTTCATGGGTGCTGCCGGGTACGCGGTGGCTGCGACAGACACGCAACAGGGAGATCGATAACGATGCACACCACGACCGGGGCCCGGCGTCCCCTGAAGCTGGCGGCGGGGCTGCTGGCAACGCTGCTGCTCACCACCCTCGGCGGTTGCGCGAGCGGCGGCCCGGGCGGCCTTGCTACCGCCGAGGCGCCGCCCGCCGCAGACCGCGCGGCGATCCTCGCGATGGCCGGGGACTATGCCGTGACCTTCGATTTCGAGGAGACGGTCAGTTTCGACGCCGCCTATACGCCCGCCGAGCCCTATCATTCCGGGGCGTTCGAGGTGGTGCGGGTCATCCGCGACGAACCGGGGTTGATCGAACTGCAGCATATCCTTGTCGTCGGTGCCGATGGCGGACAGCTCCCGGTCAAGCACTGGCGGCAGAAGTGGGTCTACGAGCCCGCTTACGTCTTCGACTACCTGGGTGACAACCGCTGGCGCCGCCGCGATCTCGATCCCGGGGAGGCCGATGGCCGCTGGGCACAGTTCGTTTACCAGGTCGATGACAGTCCCCGTTATGCCGCCCTCGGTGACTGGCGCCACGACCGGGGCACGGCTGCCTGGACCTCCGAGCCGGCCCTGCGCCCGCTGCCGCGCCGCGACGCGACCAAGCGCGACGACTACGATGCGATCCGGGCGGTGAACCGTCACGCCCTCACGCCCGCGGGCTGGGTGCACGAACAGGACAACACCAAGCTGCGCCTCGGCGGGGCGGGTCCCGCGCCGCTGGTGCGGGAGGTCGGCGTCAATCGCTACCAGAAGAACGGGGACTTTGCGGTGGCCATTGCCGAAGACTACTGGCGGGATACCGCCGACTACTGGGCCGCTGTGCGCGAGCTGTGGACGCGCCTGGAACGGGAGCAGGGCGAGATCGGGCTGACCCTGGAGGGCGAGCCGGAGGCCATGTACGCGGACTTTCTCGGCCACGCCGATGCGCTGGCGAGTGGCGAGTGGACCCTCGCTGCGGCTGTCGCCGAGGCGCGGCAGACACTGCGCCGCTACACCGTCGACAGCACGGCCCTTGCCCGTCGTTGATGGACCGGCCCGTCTCTTCCGGGGGCGGGTCAGGCGGAGGTCGCGAACACCTTGAGCTGGCTGCGGCCGGCGCGCTTGGCGTCGTAGAGTGCCCGGTCGGCCCGGTCCACCAGGACGTACGGGTCTTCCAGTTCCCCGGCGCGGGCGGTGGCACAGCCGAGGCTGACGGTCACATAGGGAGAGACGTCGCTCTCGGGGTGGCGCAGCTTCAGCGCGTCCACCTGCTCGATGATCCGGCGCGCCACGCGTGCCGCACCATCGCCGTCGGCGTCGTAGAGCAGGATCACGAACTCCTCGCCGCCATAGCGCGCCACCAGGTCGTTGTCGCGCAGCAGGCCGCCCTGGAGGCCCTCGGCGATCTGGCGCAGGCATTCGTCCCCGGCCTGGTGGCCCAGGCTGTCGTTGAACTGCTTGAAGCGGTCGATGTCGAGCATGATGACGCTCACCGGCCGCACCGCCCGTGCGGCCATCTTCCAGGTCGCCGCCAGCCGCTCCTCGAAGTAGCGCCGGTTGGCGACGCCGGTGAGGCTGTCGATACGCGAGATCTCCTCCACCTTGGCGAGCGCGGCCTGCAGCTCCTCGGTGCGGCGGTTCACCAGCTGCTCGAGGCGCTGCTCCCGGCCCCGGGCGCGCCGGTCGAGGAGCCGGTAACCGAGGCCAAGCACCAGCGCGAGCAGCAGCGCGGCGCCCACGGGTGCCCAGGGCGTTTCGTACCAGCGTGGCGTGCGGTCGAGGAGGAGCCGCGCGCTGTCGCCATTGGGCTCGGGGAAGGCGCCGGCGCCGGTTTTCGCCTGCACCGTGAAGACCTGTCCGCCCGCGGGCAGTGACGTGAAGTAGGCCGTTCGCCGGGTTCCGGCGTCCTGCCATTCGCCCTCGTCGCCGACCCGGTAGCGGAAGCGCACGTTCTCGGCGTTGGAAAGCTGTGGCGCGGTGTAATCGATCTCCAGGCTGTTCAGCGAGGCCGGCAGGGTGAGCGGTCGGCTCAGCGCTACCGGTTCGCCGTTGACCCGCACCGCCTCGATATAGCTCTGCAGCCGCGGCGTGGGCGCAAGTACCACCCCCGGGTCAAAGCCGATGACCCCGCCGTTGGTCGGCAGCCAGAGGCGGCCATCCGGGCCGGTGGCGCCGGCGGGCTGGAAGCCGCCCTGGAACTGGGCCGAGCGCAGTCCGTCGCTCTCGCGGAGCACCCGGGCGGTCGCCTCGGCGGCATCGCCCCGGGCCACCGCATCCAGGCTGTCGCGGTCGGCCCAGGTGAGTCCCTCGCCACCCGATAGCCAGAGCCCGCCGTCGCCATCCTCGAGAATGGCCTGCACGGAGGGCTGGGGCAGGCCCTGCTCCGCACCGAAGGCAAACAGCGTCTCTCCCTCGCGACGGGTCAGGCCGCCGTCACGGCTGCCGATCCACAGGACGCCCCGGGGGTCCTCGTGGATGGCGACGACGATGTTGCCGGCCAGGCCGTCGTCGCGGGTCCAGCGCCGCGTCGATCGGCCGTCCCAGGCGAGGAGCCCGTCGTTGGTCCCGAGCCAGAGCGTGCCGTCGCGCGTTTCACGGAAATGCCGCACGAGCGTTCCGGAGACGGCCCGCTGCAGCGGCGCCGGCTCGACCGCCCCGTCCCGCCAGCGGTCGACACCGCCGTCGGAGGCGATCCAGATGCTGCCGTCCGCGCGCTCGACCATCGCCAGGATGTGCCTGCCGGCGAGGCCGTCCACGGTGCCGATGAGCCGGCCCCCCGCGCTGTCGGCGAAGCGCATGAGGCCATTGCCGAAGGTGCCCACCCAGAGCTCTCCGTTGTCCCGCAGCAGCAGCGACGACACGCTCTGCCCGGCGAGCATCGGCCAGGGCTCGCCGGTGCGGCCGTCCCTGGTGATGCGGAACAGCCCGGCGTTCTCGGCGCCGGCCAGGACGTTGCCCTCGCCGTCGACGGCGACGACGAAAGCGGCGTCGGAAGCGCCCTCCGCCTCGCCGAAGGGCAGGAAAGCGCTGTCGCGGATGCGGAACAGGCCGCGCACCGTGGACGCCCAGAGATTCCCGTCCCGGTCCTCGGTCAGGTCGAAGACCAGCCCCGCGCCCGGCAGGGGAAAGCGCTGCCGTCGCCCGTCCGCCCACTGGCGCCAGAGCCCCTGGCCATAGGTGCCCAGCCAGAGCGTTCCCTCGTCATCCCGAAGCAGGGCCTGCACCGGGAGCGGCTCGCCGAGGCCGAGCGCATCGATGCCGCCGTCGTCGCCGAGGCGATAGAGGCCGCCGGGCTGGGTGCCGGCAACGATGCCGAGGTCGGCGTCGCGATGCAGCAGCAGCACCTGAGGCGAGTCGAGCCCCTCGGCAACGCCGACGGCCCGGAAGCCCTCGCCGTCGAAGACGGAGAGGCCGCTGGTGAGGCTGCTGAACCAGAGCACGCCATCGCCGCCTTCCGCGATCTGGAACAGGCGGTTGGTCGCCAGCCCTTCCGCTTCGGTCCAGGACCGGAACTCGCCGTCCCGGTAGCGGCTCACGCCGCTGCCGGTGGCGAACCAGACGGTGCCGTCGTCGGCGACGTGGATGTCGTAGACGGTGTCGCTGGCGAGGCCGTCCTCGCGGGTGACCGGCGTAAAGCGGTCGCCGTTCATGCGCAGCGCGCCGCCCCCGTAGGTGCCGATCCACAGCTGCCCGTCGTTCGTCCACTCGATCACCCGCACATCGCTGTTGGTGAAAGCCGGGTGGGTCTCGGCGTTGAAAACGGTGAAGTTGAGGCCGTCGAAGCGCACGAGGCCACGGCGGGTCGCCAGCCAGAGGTAGCCCGACGGTCCCTGGCGCGCCATCCAGACCGTTTCCGAGGGCAGGCCGTGCTCGCGCTCATACTGGCGTACGAGGAACTGGCTCGGACTGCGCTCATGCTGCAGCGCCAGGCTGCCGGCGGAGCCGAGGGCGAGCCACAGCAGCGGCAGGCACAGGACGGCGCGCAGTAGCCAGGGCAGACCCGGCCCGCGGGCCGCGTTGCGCCTATTGGCAAGAGCTACGGCCATTGCCCGCACGGCGCGCATTGCCCGCGAGCCGGGCTGGCACGCTGATATACCGCGAACGTCTGACTCAGGACACTGGGAATCTGCATTATTGCTCTTGATGTCTGCCGCCCCCTCAAGCGGCCCGCAGGATAACCCGGCAGGCAGCGCAAGAGAACAGCCGCTGCGGCACCCCTGTTATACTCCCTGCTGCAGGAACCACAGGTAGCCGCGGGGCTTTCGGGGGTGGGATGCGCAAGCTGCTGGCCGGGGTATACAAGTTCAAGACCGAGATCTTCCCGGAACGGCAGGAGCTGTTCACGGAACTGTCGAGTGCGCAGAACCCGCGGATCCTCTTCATCACCTGCTCCGATTCCCGCATCGACCCCAACCTCGTAACCCAGGCGGCACCCGGTGACCTGTTCATCATCCGCAACGCGGGCAACATCGTGCCGCCGCACGAGCGCCATGCGGGTGGCACCACGGCCGCCATCGAGTACGCCGTGTCCGCGCTCCGGGTGAAGCACGTCGTGGTCTGCGGGCACACGGACTGCGGTGCCATCAAGGGCGCCATGGCACCGGAGGACCTCGGCGAACTCCCGCATACGAGTGACTGGCTCGGCCACACGCTGGCGGCGGTCGCCACGGTGCGGGCGCGGCACGGCGGCATCCGCGGCGAGCACCTCTCGGAGCTGACGGAAGAGAACGTGGTGTTGCAGCTGCGCCACCTCATGACCCACCCCGCGGTGGCTGCGGCCATCGCCAGCGATGCCCTGGAACTTCACGGCTGGATCTACGACATCGGCCACGGCGATATCCGCTGCTACGACGAGCGGGAGCGGCGGTGGCGCAGCGTCGAGGACGTCTACCGGGAGCAACCCGAGCTGGCGGACGAGATCGCGGCGAACCTGCCGGAGCACGACGACCGCTGACGGCGGTGCTTGCCACGGGGTCGGGATCGGCGTAAAAGGCAACACCGGCCGACCGCCGCCCCTGTCGAGATCGATCCATGCCAGCGCAGCCAGCCACCAGCGGTGGGGGCGACGAGACCCTCTTCGCGGCCGTAGCCGCCGACCTGCGGGAGCGCGGCTACAGTATTCGTCACGGTGCCCTGCCGGAGGATCTCGCGGCGTCGCTCCGCAGCGAGGTGTCGGCGCTGCCGGCACAGGCCTTCCGGCGCGCCGGGGTCGGCCGGGCCGGCGACCACAGGCTCAACCGTTTCGTGCGCAGCGACGCCATCTGCTGGATTCGGGGTGCTTCACCGGCGGCCGCGGCCTGGGTCGCCTGGACCGGCCGGCTGCGCGAGGCACTGAACCGCCACCTGCTCCTCGGCCTCTTCTCCTTCGAGAGCCACTACGCCTGTTACGGTCCGGGGGACTTCTACCGCCGGCACGTCGACGCCTTCCGCGGTGAGGCGAACCGCGTCCTGTCCCTGGTCGCCTACCTGAACCCCGGCTGGGGGCCGGTCGACGGCGGTGAACTGGTGTTGTACCGGGGCGCCGACGACCGCGAGGGGCTGCGGGTGACGCCGCTGCAGGGGACGCTGGTCACCTTCCTGTCCGAGGAAGTTCCCCACGAAGTGCTCCCGGCAGCACGCCCGCGCTACTCCATCGCGGGCTGGTACCGGGTCAACGGCTCGAGCGCCGGGCGGGTGGACCCGCCGCGCTAGGCGCTCCCGAGGTACCCGCTACCCCCGCCGCCAGCGGTGGTAGCGCTCCAGCAGCGCGAGCACCCGCTCCGGTGCGTGCGCCTTCTTCCACGCGCCGGCGGCGAACTTGTTCGCTTCCGCCCAGGTCGGGTAGGCGTGGATGGTGCCCAGCAGCTTGTTCAGCCCCAGCTTGTATTTCATGGCCAGCACCACCTCGGCCAGCAGTTCCCCCGCGTGGTCGCCCACGAGCGTGGCGCCCAGGATGCGGTCCTTGCCGGGCGCGGTGAGTATCTTCACGAAACCGCCGGTGTGGCCGTCGGCGATGGCGCGATCGAGATCCTCGAAGTCGTAGCGGGTCACGGTGACCGCGATGCCGCGCTCCGCCGCTTCCGCCTCCGTGAGCCCGACGCTCGCCACCTCCGGGTCCGTGTAGGTCACCCGGGGGATGACCCGGTAGTCGACGGCGAAGCGCCTGAACTGGCCGAAGAGCGCGTTCACCGCGGCGTACCAGGCCTGGTGCGAGGCGACATGGGTGAACTGGTAGGGCCCGGCCACGTCGCCGGCCGCATAGATGTTCGGGTACAGGGTCTCGAGGTAGTCGTTGGCAACCAGCGGTGCACCGGTGTCGATGCCGAGGTCCTCGAGGCCGTAACCGGTCAGCCGCGGCCGCCGGCCGATGGCGCAGAGCAGCGTGTCGAAGGCGTGGCGGTGCTCGGCACCGTCGCACTCCGTGACCAGCACAGCCGGCGCGCCGTTCTCCCCGGGTTCGCAGCGCACGGCGCGGTGGCCCGTGTGCACGCTGACGCCGTCGGCAGCCAGGGTCGCGGCGATGACCCCGGCGGCCTCTTCATCCTCCCGGCCGAGCAGCCGCGGCAGCATCTCGACCACCGTGACCCGGCTGCCGAGCCGGGCAAAGGCCTGGGCGAGCTCGCAGCCGATGGGCCCGCCGCCGAGCACGACCAGCCGTTTCGGCGGCTCTGGACGGGTCGCCATCGCATCCCAGAGCGTCTCGCTGGTCAGGCACTCCACCGCATCGAGGCCGGGGAGGGGCGGGACCACCGGGGCGGCACCGGCGGCGACGACGATGGCGCGGCTCGTCAGCCGCTGCTCGTTCCCGTCCTCGTCGCGGATGCTGACGGTCCAGGGATCCACGATCCGCGCGTAGCCGCGCGCGACATCGACGCCCAGGCCCTCGTAGCGCTCCGCGCTGTCGTGGGGCTCGATGGCCCGGATCACCGACTGCACGCGCCGCACCACCGTGGGGAAGTCCACCGTGAGTGCGCCCCCCGGGCGGATGCCGTAGCGCTCCGCGTCGCGCAGCCGCGCCGCGAGGCGGGCACTGGCGAGCAGGGCCTTGCTCGGCACACAGCCCGTGTTCAGGCAGTCCCCGCCCATGGCCCCCGCCTCGACCAGGGTCACGCGCGAACGCACGGTGGCGGCGATGTAGGCGGACACGAGGCCGGCAGCCCCGGCGCCGATGACCACGAGGTTGCGGTCGAAGCGCTTCGGCTTCTGCCAGCGCCGGTAGACCCGGCGGCGCTTGAGCGCCTCCGTCAGCTTGCGGGCCAGCAACGGGAACAGGCCGAGGAGGGCGAAGGAGGCGATGAGCTGCGGCGAGAGAATGCCGCTCGCGCTCTCCAGCTGCCCGAGCTGGGTGCCCGCATTCACGTAGACGACCGTCGCCGGCAGCATGCCGACCTGGCTGACGAGGTAGTAGGTGCCGGCGCGGATCGGCGTGAGCGCCATCAGCAGGTTGATGATGAAGAAGGGAAACACCGGCACCAGCCGCAGCGTGAACAGGTAGAAGGCCCCGTCGCGGCGCATGCCATCGTTGATGGCCCGGAGCCGGTCGCCGAAGCGGTCCTGCACCGCGGCGCGCAGCAGGTAGCGCGCGACGAGGAAGGCGAGCAGGGCGCCGATACTCGAGGCGAAGGAGACGATCAGCGTGCCCTGGGCGAGGCCGAAGAGGGCGCCGCCGGCGAGGGTCATGATCGCAGCGCCCGGCAGCGACAGGGCCGTCACCGTCACATAGACGGCGAAGTAGCCGGCGATCAGCGCCAGCGGCTCGCTCTCCCGCAGGGCCTGGAACTGCGCCACGCTCTCGCGGGCGTAGGCGAGGGTGAGGTAGCGGTCGAGGCCGAGAGCGAAGAACAGGCCGATGGCGGCGGCGATGGCGAGGAACAGGGCGAGGCGGCGCATGGCGGGTGTCCTTTCGATCCGTGAGACGATCAGTGCGTCGGGCCCCTGGCCTCCCCCGGGGCCGGGTAAGGAACCGGCCGAGGGTGGTTGGGCCCCGGGGGCGGGTGTAGCATGGCAGGACGCTCGCAGTGAGGGAACCGCCCATGGCCAGGGTACTCGTCACCGGCGCGACCGGTTTCATCGCATCGCATACGATGCTCAAGCTGCTCGACGCCGGGTACGAGGTACGGGGTACGGCGCGCAGTGCAGAGCGCGCCGCCGCGCTCAATACCACCCTCAGCCGCTACGCCGGGCGCGACATCGCCATCGAGATCGTCGCTGCGGACCTTTCCGGCGACGACGGCTGGGCCGAGGCCATGGATGGGATCGACTACCTGCAGCACCTGGCGTCACCGCTGCCGGCGAACCTGCCGCAGGACCCCGATACGCTGATCCGGCCGGCCCGGGAGGGCGCGCTGCGCGCCCTGCGCGCGGCGAAGGCGGCGGGGGTGCGCCGGGCGGTGATGACCTCGTCCATGGCGGCCATCGCCTACGGCTGGGGCGACCAGCGCCCCGCGGTGCTCGACGAGAGCCACTGGTCGAACCCCGACAACCTGGCAGACAACACCGCCTACACGCGCTCCAAGACCCTCGCGGAGCGGGCGGCCTGGGAGTACGTGGAAGGCGAGGGCGCGGGCCTGGAACTCGCCTGCATCAACCCCGTGGTCGTGCTCGGGCCGGCCATGAGCGGTGACGTGTCGGCATCCCTCCAGGTGGTCGTCCAGCCCATGCAGGGCAGGCTGCCGGCCTACCCGAAGCTCACCTTCGGCATCGTCGACGTGCGCGACGTGGCCGACGCCCATGTCGCCGCCATGACCGATCCGGAGGCGGCGGGCCGCCGTTTTCTCCTCGGTGAATCCGTGCTCAGTTTCCGGGAGATCGGCGATGTGCTCCGGGAGGCCTACCCGACGCGCAAGCTGCCGAAAGGCGAACTGCCCAACTGGCTGGTGCGCGCGCTGTCGCTGCTCAACCCGACGCTCAAGCAGATCGCCCCCGAGCTCGGCAAGACCCGCGCCTTCGACAACAGCCGGGCGCGGGCCCTGCTCGGCCGCGACCTGGTGCCGGCGCGGGAGGCGATCCTCGAAAGCGCCAGGACCCTGGTCGACCTCGGCGAGCTGTAGCCTGGCGTCACAGGTTATTGCATGGAGCGCAGCATCCAGGCAGTTTTCTCGTGTACGCGCATGCGGTCCGAGATCAGTGCCGCCGACGACTCATCGTCCGCTGCCTGTGCCGCGGCGAGCGCCTCGCGGCAGGTCTTGACGACCTGCTCGTGACCGCGGGTCAGGATGCCTACCATCTCGGCGGCCGCCGGAATCTCGTCCACTTCCTCGATGGCCGAGAGCGCGGCGAACTGCCGGTAGGTGCCCGGCGCTGCGACGCCCAGGGTCCGGATCCGCTCGGCGATCTCGTCGACAGCGGTGGCCAGCTCCGTGTAGTGCTCTTCGAACATGAGGTGCAGCTCTCGGAACTGCGGGCCGGTCACGTTCCAGTGGAAGTTGTGCGTCTGCAGGTAGAGCGTGTAGGAATCGGCGAGGAGGCGCTTCAGGGCCTCTGCAATGGTCTTGCGATCCTTTTCTGCGATGCCGATATCAACCTGTTCCATGGTGTCCTCCCGTCGCGGGTTTGCGTGCGCGGGCGCCGGTTTGTGCGCCTGCTTTGATCTTGACGATAGCGCGCTACGTTTATTCGTGGAAACGGTTAATCCTGATAAATGCGATCGGAACAGGAGATAAAGGGTCCGGGGCATCCCCTGTGCTATCGTGGCCGCCCCTGCACCCGCCGGAGACTCCCGATGCACAACGCCGACGCCCCCGCCCTGGATCTCCCCTGGGTCCGCAGCCAGTTTCCGGCCCTGGCCGGGCTCGGTGAACAGGTGTTCTGCGCCAATGCCGGGGGAACCTTCGTCGCCGAGCCGGTGCTGGCGATCCTCGACGACTACCAGCGGCGGCTGCGGGTGCAGCCCCACAGCCCCTTCGAGCCCTCCCGGGAGGCGGGTGCAGCCATGGACCGGGCGCGCGAGGGCTGGGCAGCGGCGCTGGGGGTACCGCTCTCGCAGCTGACCTTCGGGCCCTCCACGTCCGCCAACAGCTATGTCATGGCGCAGGCCTTTGCGCCGGGCTGGGAGCCGGGTGACGAGATCGTGGTGGCGGTCCAGGACCACGAGGCGAACCAGGGCGCCTGGCGCCGCGCCGCGGCGGCGCGTGGCGTGAGCGTACGCGAATGGCCCGTGGACCCGGTCACCGGAGAGCTCGACCTCGCGGATCTTTACCCGCTGCTCGGGCCGCGCACGCGCTGGGTTTTCTTCACGCAGAGCTCAAACATCCTCGGTGGCACCAACCCGGTGAAGACCGTGGCCGCCGAAGTGCATGGGCGCAGCGACGCCCTGGTGGCCGTCGATGCGGTCGCCCATGCACCGCACGAGCTGTGCAGCCCCGCCGAGCTGGGCGTGGACCTCTACCTGTTCAGCGTCTACAAGGTTTACGGTCCCCACCAGGGCATCATGGTGCTATCCGACGCTGCCGAGTCCGTGGCTACGCCGCAGTGCCACTACTTCCTCGAGGGCGACGGCCACAAGCGCTTCAATCCCACCGGGCCGCAGCACGCGGCGGTAGCCGGCTGCGCCGGCGTGCTCGACTACTTCGATGCCCTTGCCGCCCGGCTCGGCATCCCGGAAACCGCCACTGTCCGCGAGCGCCTGGCGCGCGTGGGGGGCGCCCTGGTCGCGCACGAGGCCGGCCTCGCCGCACCGCTGCTGGCGCTGCTGGCAGAGCGTGACGATGTGCGCCTGCTCGGCCGCGCGGACACAGCCAACCGGTCGGCCACGCTCTCTTTCGTCCCCGGGCGCCAGTCGCCGGCCCGTGTCGCCGCGGGCCTGCATCGCGCGGGCATTGGTGCGGAGAGCGGCCATTTCTACGCCCACCGCCTGCTCGAGGCCATGGGGGTGGACCCGGCGAGCGGGGTGGTGCGCCTGTCGCTGGTGCACTACAACAGCCCCGAGGAGGTGGAGCGGATCGCGGCGGCACTGGAGAAGATTCTCGGCTGAGGCTCCGCGCCGAAGGGCGGTGCATCCGCGAGTGCTGTGCAGGCCGCAGAGCCGGCCCAGGCGACTGCCAGCTTTCGCCACAATTCATCGGCGGCCCGCCACCGTCCCGCCCGCGCGCTGCCTCCGCCGCGCGCTGTAATGCCCTTGCCCGCCGGCGCAGCCGGCATTCACGGAGCAAGGAGACAGCCATGAAGAAGCCCCTTACCACCGCTGCCAGCATCCTCGTCCTCGGCAGCGTGCTCGCCGCACCGGCGAGCGCGGCCGTTGCCACCGAGGTCAAGCGCGACGCCACGACCCTGACCGCCATCGCCGCGGGCGCGGTCGCCGGCGGCCCCGTCGGCGCCTTTCTCGGTGCCCTCGGCGGTGCCTGGCTCGGTGAGCAGGTCGAGCGTGCGGGCCGGCTGCCGGTCGTCAGCGCCGAACTCGCAGAGCGGGAACGGGACGTTGCCGGTCTCGAGCAGGACCTCGCGGCCCTCGACGAGGCGTTGCGTGCGGAGCGCCGCGAGACGGCGCGCTATGCACGCATGGCGCTCGAACAGCTCGAGCTGGAACTGCTGTTCCGCACGGGCGAGAGCCGCCTGACGGACGGGGGCCGGGCGCGCCTGGGCCTGCTCGCGCAGTTCCTCGCCGCCAATCCGGATATCGACGTGCGCGTCGAGGGCTACGCCGACCCGCGCGGGCCCGCCGACGACAACGCTATCCTCGCCCTGGACCGCGCGGAGACCGTCGCCGGCGCGCTGGTGGATGCCGCCGTCCCGGCGGACCGGGTGTCGGTCCACGGCCACGGCGAGGACCGGTCCCGGGCGGCCGAGGGCGACCTCGACGGCTACGCGCTCGAGCGGCGCGTGCGCATTGAGCTGCGCCGCCGCGGTGCCGCGATCGCCAGCAGCGACTGACGCGAAAGCGGCCGGCGTCCCGGGCCGGGCCCCGTCCGCCCCCTTCGACCTTGGTGCAAGGGTGCGCGCCTTACCCCTTGTCTATACTGCGCCGAGAAAGCGGGCGGTCCGGCCGCCCGCCGCTACTGGCAGCAGGGAGACACCATGGACAGGGATCAGGCCATTGCACACTGGGGGGCGGCTGCGGAGGCCATCGACTGGGTCCGCGACCCCGAGACCATCCTCGACGACAGCGCCGCGCCGCTCTACCGCTGGTACAGCGACGGCCGGTGCAATACCTGCCATAACGCCATTGACCGGCACGTGGAGGCGGGGCGCGGCGACGAGCTGGCCCTGATCTACGACAGCCCGGTGACCGACAGCGTCGCCTACTTCACCTACCGCGAGCTGCGCGACCGGGTCGCCGCCTTCGCCGGGGGGCTTCGCGAACTCGGGGTCGGCCCCGGCGACCGGGTGGTGATCTACATGCCCATGGTGCCGGAGGCGGTGATCGGTATGCTCGCCTGCGCCCGCCTCGGTGCCGTGCACTCCGTGGTCTTCGGCGGTTTCGCGGCGAGTGAGCTGGCCTTCCGCATCGACGACTGCCGGGCGAAGGTGGTGCTCTCCGCCTCCTGCGGCATCGAGCACGCCCGGATCATTCCCTACAAGCCGCTCCTCGACGCGGCGGTCGAGGCCTGCGAGCACAAGCCGGCGCACTGCGTCATCCTGCAGCGCGAGGCCGAGCCCGCCGGGCTGGTCCCGGGCCGCGACCTCGATTGGGAAACGGTCGCCGGCACCGAGCCCGCGCCCTGTGCCACGGTCGCCGCGACGGACCCGCTCTACCTGCTCTATACCTCCGGCACCACGGGCAGTCCCAAGGGGGTGGTACGCGACAACGGCGGACACATGGCGGCGCTCTACTGGAGCATGGCCAATATCTACGGCATCGACCCGGGCGATGTGTTCTGGGCGGCGTCGGATATCGGCTGGGTGGTGGGCCACTCCTATATCGTCTACGGGCCGCTGCTGCGCGGTGCGACCACCGTGCTCTTCGAGGGCAAGCCCGTGGGCACGCCGGACGCCTCGACCTACTGGCGCCTGATCGAGCGGCACCGCGTGAAGGTGCTGTTCACGGCGCCGACGGCGATCCGCGCGATCAAGCAGCAGGACCCGAACGGGGAGGGCGCCGAGGCCTTCGACCTGTCGGGCCTCCAGTACCTGTTCCTCGCCGGCGAGCGGGCGGATCCGAACACGATCATCTGGGCCGAGGAACTGCTGGACGTGCCGGTGATCGACCATTGGTGGCAGACCGAGCTCGGCTGGCCGGCGATCGCCAATTTCGCCGGCGAGCGCTTCTTTCCCGTGCGCCACGGTTCCTCGGGCAAGGCGGTACCCGGCTTCGACATCGCCGTCCTCGACGAGGCCGGGGAGCCCGTACCGCGCGGGGAAATGGGCGCGCTGGCCATCCGGCTGCCGCTGCCGCCCGGCGCGCTGCCGACGCTCTGGAACAACGACGCGGGTTTTCGCGAGAAATACCTCGAGCGTTTTCCCGGCTACTACGACGCCGGTGACGCGGGCTATATCGACCAGGATGATTACATCCACATCATGGCCCGCACCGACGACGTCATCAACGTGGCCGGGCACCGCCTGTCGACCGGGCGCATGGAGGAGGTGATCGCCTCCCACCCGGACGTGGCCGAGTGCGCGGTGTTCGGTGTTCGCGACGAGCTCAAGGGGCAGGTGCCGCTGGGCCTGATGATCCTGAACGCGGGGGTCGACCGCTCCGAGGCGCAGATCGCCGACGAGGTCGTCGCCCTGGTGCGCCGGGAGGTGGGCCCGGTGGCCGCCTTCCGCCACGCGCGGGTGGTCGCGCGGCTGCCCAAGACCCGCTCCGGCAAGATCCTGCGGGCGACGCTGCAGAAGATCGCCAACGGCGAGGACTACAAGGTGCCCGGCACCATCGACGACCCGGCGACCCTGGACGAGATCGCGCCCCTGCTCAGGGTGGTTGGCAGCTAGACGGGACGCCGCCGGCACGGCAAGCTGGCCGCCCCAGGCCCGAGAAAGGATCCCGCCATGCCCGGTGACGGACGCCACACGCTGACCGTGCGGCGCGTCGGTATCGATACCTACCGGGAGAACGTCGCCTTCCTGCACCGGGATTGCCACGTCTACCGCAGCGCCGGCTTCCAGGCCCTGAACAAGGTCGAGATCACGCCCGCGGACGGCGGCGAGCCGGTGCTCGCGGTGCTCAATGTCGTCGATGATGAGGCGATCACCCGCCCGGATGAACTCGGCCTCAGCCTGCAGGCCTTCCAGCAGCTGGGGCTTGCGGAGGGAGCGGCGTCCCGCATCGCTCACGCCCGGCCGCCGCGCTCCATCGGCGCGGTGCACCGCAAGATCGCCGGCGAGACCCTCGGCTACCCGGATTACCGGGCTATCGTCCGCGAGATCGGCGAGCACCGCTATACCAAGATCGAGATGGCGGCGTTCCTGGTGGCCTGTACCCAGGGCGGCATGGAGCGCGACGAGGTGCTGCACCTCACCCGCGCCATGGCCGAGAGTGGCGACCGCATCGACTGGAAGGAGCCGCTGGTCGCGGACAAGCACTGCATCGGCGGCATCCCCGGCAACCGCACCAGCATGCTCGTGGTGCCCATCGTCGCCGCCCACGGCATGTTCATTCCCAAGACCTCCAGCCGGGCCATCACCTCCCCCGCCGGCACCGCCGACACCATGGAGGTGCTGGCCACTGTCGAGCTCACCGCGCATCGCTTCAACGAGGTCGTACGCGCCCAGCGCGGCTGCCTGGCCTGGGGCGGTACCTCGCGGCTGGCCCCCGTGGACGACATCCTCATCGCGGTGGAGCGGCCCCTGTCCCTCGATTCCCCGGGGCAGCTCGTGGCCTCGATCCTCGCCAAGAAACTCGCCGCCGGTGCCACCCATCTGCTGGTGGACATCCCCATGGGACCGACGGCCAAGGTCAGCACCCAGAACGAGGCACTGCGCTTACGCAAGCTGTTCGAGTTCGTCGGCGACCGCCTGGGCTTGCACGTGGAGGTGATCATCACGGACGGGCTGCAGCCCATCGGCCGCGGCATCGGGCCCGTGCTCGAGGCCCGGGACGTCATGCAGGTGCTGGAAAACGACCCGGACCAGCCGCGGGACCTGCGCGAGAAGGCGCTGCAGCTGGCCAGCCGTATCCTCGAGTTCGATCCCGACGTGCGCGGTGGCCAGGGCTATGTGCTCGCGCGGGACATCCTCGATTCCGGCCGGGCCCTCGAGCGCATGCGGGCGATCATGGAGATGCAGGGTGTGAACCCATCGCCGCCGGAGCCCGGGCGCCTGCGCCGCGAGATCGCCGCGCCCCGCGGCGGCAGGGTGGCGGCGATCGACAACCTGCAGCTGGCGCGCATCGCCCGCCTGGCCGGCGCGCCGCTGGACCAGGGCGCGGGGGTCGACCTGGTCCGCAAGGTCGGCGACCCGGTGCGCGCGGGCGAGCCCCTCTACGCGATCCACGCGGCCTTCGAGGCGGATTTTGCCTTTGCCTGCGAGGCTGCCGAGGCCGACAGCGGCTTCGTGCTGGCGCTGGACGGCTGAGTGGGCGCGGTCGCCGACGTCGTCCTCGGCTTCGCCGACTACCGCGCGCCGGCGCAGCGCCTGGCGGCTGCGCTCGGCGTCGCCTATGCGGAGGTCGAGGTGCACCGCTTCCCGGACGGGGAAAGCCGGGTGCGCCTGCCGACGCCCCTGCCGCCCCGGGTGGCGTTCTGCCGCAGCTTCGACCGGCCCAACGACAAGCTGGTGGAGCTCCTGCTGGCGGCGGCGACCGCCCGGGAACTCGGCGCCGAAACGCTGGCGCTGGTGGCGCCCTACCTCTGCTACCTGCGCCAGGATACGGCCTTCCACCCCGGGGAGGCGGTCAGTCAGCGCATTATCGGCCGGGAACTGGCGCGCTGTTTCGACACCGTCGTCACCGTCGATCCGCACCTGCACCGCACCCCGGTTCTGGCGGACGCGGTCCCGGTGCCGCGGGCCCTCGCGCTGAGCGCCGCGGAACCGCTCGCGGCGCTTCTTGGCGCGCGCGACGATGCGCCGCTCCTGCTCGGCCCGGATGAAGAGTCCGCGCAGTGGGTCGGGGCCATCGCTCGCCGTGCCGGCCTCGAGCACGCGGTGGCGGCAAAAACCCGCAGCGGCGATCGCGCCGTGGCTATCGAGCTGCCGACTGTCACCGTGGCCGGACGCCCGGTCGTCCTCGTCGACGATGTGGCGAGCACCGGCCGCACCCTGGCGGAAGCCTGCCGGGCGCTGCGCGCGGCGGGCGCGGCCCGCGTCGATGTGGCGGTGACCCACGCCCTGTTGGCGGGCGACGCCCTGGCGGTGCTCACCGGGGCCGGCGTGGGCGAGGTGCTGAGCACCGATTCGATCGTGCACGAGAGCAACGTCGTGGAGCTGGCGCCGCTGCTGGCTGCCGCGCTCGTTGAGGCCTGACGCTGTCGGTCGCTGCGGCTGACCCGGCGGTCTCGCGACGGGCGCGGCGGCGACAGTCGCATCGCCCCGAGGCTCAGTCGAATGCCTGCAATTCCTGCTGCAACTGTTGCTGGATGGTCGCGAAGTAGTCCTGCATCTCCCGCTGTATCGCCTGGCGTTCGCCGGGATTGCCCGCCTTCATCATGCGCTGCTGGAACTCCTGCAGCTTGGCGTTGACGCGGCGTTGCTGGTCCTGGACGAGCTGCTCCCGGCTCTGGAACTGCTTTGCGCTGTCGCCTGCTGCGGCCGTGGGCGCCGACGCCTCTGAGCTGTTGTCATCTGTTCCTTCCCGTGCCTGAGCATCATCCTCGCCGTTCACCTGGCGCTGCTGCCAGTCCTCCATCGTCCCGATCTGGTTGCGTTGACGAACTGCCTGTTCGGCCTGGCGACGGCGCTCCTGGAGCGCGGCCGTAAAGTCGGGGGCCGATGGCCCGTTGTCCGGGTACTTGATGAGTGGCTTCTTGCTGGTGGTGTACCTGTCAGTAATGGCGGCGGGCTGCTTGCGCGCGTAGCTGATCATGTTCGTCTGCGCCGTGAGCAGCTTGTCGTCCCTGCAACTGTCGCGAGTGATGTCTTCGAGCTGATCGATGGTGCCCGTCAGGAAACCGAAGCTGCCGAACACCGCGTCGACCGGTCCCCGGGCACTATTTTGCTGCTTCATTACCTTGTTGAGTACGTAGGTCGTGGCCCAGGCTTTTGCAGAGCCGAAGTAGCGGTCGTAGTCGTCGGCATAGGCGCTCTCGATCACGATCAGCCTTTCTGCGCCAAAATCCTCGTCGATCAGTACGCCGTTATCGTAGGTGCGCTCGACGATCTGCGTCTTGCGGCCCACGGGGTTTTTTATGTGCGCTTTGCACATGTCGGAATACGCGCCAAACCAGTTTTCAAAGTAGAAGCGGAAGAAGCCGTCGTAGTCCGCGAGGATGTCAAAGCGGCCTGCGGCAAGCACTTCGAACATATCCCGGGCATCGGCGATGGGATTGTTGTATTCCTTCAATGCAAACTGCTGTTTGCTGACGGTCCAGACCTTGTCTGCGGCAGGGGTGTGTACGGCTTCCATAAAGCAGTCGCCGTCCGCCTTGCATTGATAGTTTTCGGGCATGGGATTCAACGCATAGCGTATGCGTGTCACGCCCGGGCATTCGCTGGCATAGGCGCTGGCTATCCTCGGCGCGATGAACGCGTATTCGCTCATGGGGATGGGCTCTGCGGCGGCCCGCTCCGTGTTGTTCTGGTAGATTGCCTCGAGCAAAAGCGTGGGTTTGTTTTCGCAACCGCCCTTGTAGCGAACGCCGGCCGGGCTGAAGGGGCTGCGCATGAGCAGGCTGAAGGTGTAGGCGCTGTCGTAGTCCGTGGCTATTCTGCCGTCCTGTAGCTGCCAGCCGTTGGCCCTGGTCAGCGTACCGGCATACGCGTAGTCGCGCTGGCGTTCGTTGATGGCGTCGAAGCTGAGCCGGATGACCTGTAGTTGCTCGCACTGCTCGAGCAGTGACTCGCCCATGGCCCTCAGGGTTGCGTCGATGGGTAAATCGGCGCCGCGGCGGGTTTCTGCAAAGCGGCTCAAATCGACCTTGCGGGCGTCGGTCAGCTTGATATCGACCGCGACCACTGGCGAGCACACCCCTCGAAAAATACCTCTGATACTCGTCTCTCGTTCCGTGGCAATGACGGAAAAAGCCCCCGGCTCCGCGTCGCGCGCAAAGTTCCTTGCCATAAATACGTCGACCCCGCCTACTTTCCGCTCAACGGCTTGGTCGGAATCCCAGATTTTTCCGTCGGCCCGGGTGGGTAGGGCACTGGCGAACAGGAGGGTCGCAAGAGACAGGACGATAGCCGCAGGGGCCGGCGAGTACCAGCTCAGCGCTCCTGGCATGATGGCTTTCACAACGTCCCCCCTTGTGCGTTGTTCAGGCTCCAGTCCGTGCCGAAGGCCGTTGGCTTTCCAGCGCATGGTTGGCGACCGTGAACTTATCGCGCGCGATCGCGTGGTCGGGCAAGCCGAGCTGGTTTCGCGGATACGCACTAGCTTGCAACTTTTCATGTGTCGTGGGAAGCACGGCTGCCCGACGCGATGTTCGCCGAGGCCTGAAGCGGCTCGCTGCTGCCGCTATACTGGCGACCCGCAACAAGCCCGGAACACCCCATGGAACTGACTGCCGAACTCAGCCTCTACCCGCTGCGCGAGGATTACGAGCCACCGATCCGCGCGCTCATCGACGACCTGGCCGGCGAAGCCGGGCTCACGGTGGTGACCAACGCCATGAGCACCCAGCTGCGCGGCGACTTCGACGCGGTGATGACCACCGTGGCCCGCGCCCTGCGGGCCAGCGCGGAGCGCTGCGGCAAGCAGGTGCTCGTGTGCAAGTTCATTCCCGGCGCGCTGGCGATCGACGCGGCGCCCTGACCGGTGGCGGCCGCCTGGCAATGGCTCGCCTCCTGGGAGGCGCTCGCCGTCGTCCTCGGCATCGCGTACCTGCTGCTAGCGGCCCGGGAAAGCCTCTGGTGCTGGTATGCCGCCTTTGCCAGCACGGCGATCTTCCTCGTGCTTTTCTGGCAGGTCCGCCTGTACCTGGAGTCGGCGCTGCAGGTGTACTACCTGGGCATGGCGGTCTACGGCTGGTGGCAGTGGAAGCGCCCCGGTGAAGCCGGCACCCTGGCGATCAGCCGCTTCGGGCCGCGGGATCACTTCCTCGCCATTACCGGCGTCCTCGTGCTGTCCGTCCTGTCCGGGGCACTTCTGACCCGCTACACCGATGCCGCGCTGCCGTATCTCGACGCCTTCACCACCTGGGGGGCGATCGTCACCACGTGGATGGTGGCGCGGAAGATCCTGGAGAACTGGCTGTACTGGATCGTCGTCGACGGGGTGAGCATCGTGCTCTACCTCGACCGAGGGCTGAAGCTGACAGCGGCGCTGTTCGCGGCATACCTCGTGATCGTAACCGTCGGTTTTTTCAGCTGGCGTCGCCACTACCGCGCGCAGGTGGCCGTTTCGGGCTAAGCTACAGGGAACGATGCGCGCGGAGGAAACCGTCATGCTGAGTGCGGCCATCCTGGCAACCCCCCTGGGCTCCCTGCAGCTGATTGCCCGCGACGGGCTGCTCGAGCGGATCGCCTTCCCCGGAACACACGTCGAGTGCCTGCCCGCGGGCGACACGCCCGTGCTCCGCCGCGCCGTGGCGCAGCTGGGCGAATACTTCGCGGGTCGGCGCCGCGCCTTTGACCTGCCCCTGGCGGCTGCCGGGACGGCGTTCCAGGAGACCGTGTGGGCGGCGCTCGCGGCCATCCCCTTCGGCGAGACCCGCAGCTACGGTGACCTCGCCCGCGACCTGGGCCGGCCCCGGGCGGTGCGCGCCGTCGGTGCGGCCAACGGCCGCAACCCGCTGCCCATCGTGGTCCCCTGCCACCGGGTGATCGGCGCGGACGGCAGCCTCACCGGCTACGCCGGCGGCATGGCACGCAAGCGCTGGCTGCTGGAGCTGGAGGGCTGGCGCGGCTAAGACGCCGCGCCTGGAGGTTCTTCAGCCTGACGGCTAGGTCGCCGAGGCGTCGTAGATGCTCTGGATGGACCGGTCGAGCGCAGCGTTGAACGCCTCGTCGCTCTGCCGGGCGGAGAGCCCCTCGGTCAGGGCGCGGGAGAAGCTGGCGACCACGCCCGGGTTGCGGGCGAGACGCTCGTTGGCCTCGGCGCGGCTGTAGCCGCCGGACAGCGCCACGACCCGGAGAACCGCCGGGTGGGCGACGCAGTCGCTGTAGAAGCCGTCTTCTTCCGGCAGGGTCAGCTTGAGCATGACCTGCCGGCCCTCGCCGAGCTGGTCCAGCGCGGCCAGGATACCCGCCTTCAGCCGCTGCTCGGCGGCGGCCTTGGCGGGGCAGTGGATGTCCACTTCCGGCTCGACGATGGGTACGAGGCCGGCGTCGATGATCTGGCCGGCGACCTCGAACTGCTGCGCGACCACGGCATCGATACCGGCATCGTTCGCTTCCTTGATTACCGAGCGCATCTTGGTGCCGAAGATACCGGCCCCGACCGCGCGGGTGAGCAGGGCCTCGAGCCCCGGCATGGGCTTCATGCGCTGCACGCCGTCGGCGGGCTCGTCGAGGCCCTTGTCGACCTTGAGGAAGGGCACGACGTGCTTGACGCCCCACAGGTACTCGGCCGTCGGCCGCCCCAGGACCTCCCGGTCCATGGTGTCCTCGAAGAGGATGGCGCCGAGGATGCGGTCGCCGTCGAAGGCGTCGGCGGTCATGATCCGCGTGCGCATGGCGTGCACGAGGTCGAACATCTCGGCGTCCGTGGACCAGGCGTCCTCCTCGATACCGTAGAGGCGCAGGGCCTTCGGGGTGCTGCCCCCGCTCTGGTCGAGGGCGGCGATGAAGCCGGTGGCGCTGCGGATTTTCTCGCGTTGTTCGTCGACTTGGCTCACGGGTGTTTTCCGTCCTGGTGGTGGCTGGGGGATCGGGGCCCAGGATAAACGCCTCGGCCCCGCGGTCCTATGTTAGGCCATAGGAGGTGGCGCCGTGAAGGCGGGGTTGCTTCGCCCCTTCAATAGAAGCGCAGGTCGCCGAGGGCGAGGTCCACGGGCCCGGGCCGGCCGATGGCCACCAGGCCGATGCGGCGCAGCCGGGAAAGGTCCAGAGGGGCGTCGAGGCGATGCGGGGCAAAGCGGCTGAAGGGCAGGGTGACGGTGGTCCAGGCGCCCGGTGCCCGGAAGCGGGCCCGGTAGCTCTGCCAGGGGCGCCGGACGTCGTCCGTGCGCAGGTGCAGGCCGTATTCCTGATCGTCGCCGCAGACGGCCAGCGCGAGCCCGGTGAACGCGCTCGCATCCACGCTGCCGCCGTCCGCGGCGAGATCGATGGCCATCTGCAGGAAGCCGCCGTTGTTGGCGAGGCTGACGGTGCCGGTCAGGTGCCGGGCGGGGCGGCCGGCGACGTTCTCCGTGCGCAGCTGCCCGCCCGAGACCCCGCCCATGACCGCGTCGGCGACACAGGCCCAGCGGCCGCCACCGGGCGGGTCGCCGCTGAGGTCGTCGATGACGCCGGCCGTCACAGGCGCTCGACGAGTTCCACGCGGCGGTTGCGCTCCCTGCCGGCGTCGTCGGCGTTGCTGAAGACCGGGACCAGGGGGCCGACGCCGGCGGCGTCGAGGCGCTCCCGGGCGACGCCGTGGTCGTTGACCAGGGCGTCGACGACCGCCTGGGCCCGCGCCTGGCTGAGTTCGCGGTTGTAGCCCAGGGAGCCGCGGGCGTCCGTGTGCCCTACCACGTAGAACGCGCGGCCAGGATTTGCATCGAGGTAGCGGGCGATGTTTTCGAGCGCCTCGGTGGAGCGCGGTTGCAGGGTCGGGCTGTCGAAGTCGAAGTAGAGGCCGTCGAGCACGACCCGGCCCTTCTCCTCCAGGTCCCGGCCGATCGCTTCCGGGTCCACGGCCACCAGGCCCGTCTCGGCGCGTTCCACTTCCACGATGTCGACGAGGGTACCGATGTAGTCCGCTGCGTGCTGTTCCACGGTGACGACCACGTAGACGGGTCCGGCCGCCCGGTCCCGCGTCGCCACGAAGGCGCCCTGGCCGCCGGCGGTGGAGGTGCCCGCCGCCAGCGTGCCGACCTCGCCGTCCGTCCCGGCGGGGTTGCTGCGCAGGTAGATCTCCAGCCACTGGCGGCCGCCGACGGCGGGCCCCTTGCGGTCCTCGGAGGAGCCCTCGGCCAGGATCTCGAAGCCTTCCGCCGCGAAGGCGCCGCGGTAGTTGAGGTACACCTCGGACCAGGTGCGCCCGCTGCCTTCCAGCGCGTAGAAGGTCCGGGTCACCCGGCCTGCCGTGTCGACCCAGTCGTCGATGTGGCGGTAGCCGGTGACGGGACCGACGGGAAGGCGGAACTCGCGGTAGTTGTCGATGGTCTGCCAGCGAAGCGCCTGCCCCGGGTAACGCTCGACCATGGGGTGCTCCACGGTATCGGGAAGGTCGTCTGCCAGTACCGGTATTGCTAACAGGCAGGCGGTCAGGGCTGCTGCGGCGGTGTTTCGTTGCCTCATGGGCGTAGCTCCAGAAGAGTCTGACGACTACCAGTCTAGCTAACGGTCGTGCGTACTGCTCCGCTGGGCTGAGAACCGCGCCTAGTCCTCAGCTGCCGGGCAGCGGTGGATCTCGACTGTAGCATGAACGACCCGCAGTGCCTCCGGAAGACGCGCCCTGACGTCGTCGGGGGAGAGCTCGTCGTGGGTGACGACAGTGATTTCTGCGGCATGAAGCCCCGGGCCGATGGACCACAGGTGCAGATCCGCGATGCGGTCGTGGCCATGGCTCTCCACGGCGTTCCGCAGCTGCTCGCAGAGCGGCTCCGTCGCCTGCCGGTCGAGCAGCGTATGGCTGGTATCGCGCAGGAGACCCCAGGACCAGCGGGCGACCAGCAGCGCGCCGACGATGCCCATGGCCGGGTCCATCCAGTTGAGGCCGAGGTACTTGCCCGCGAGCAGCGCGAAGATGGCGAGCAAGGAGGTCAGCGCGTCCGCGAGCACGTGCAGGTAGGCCGAGCGCAGGTTGTGGTCGTGGCCATGCGCTTGCGTGTGTTCCTGTCCGTGCGTGTGCTCATGCCCATGCCCATGCCC
>CAYTJQ010000003.1:29088-35288 GCA_964438205.1 uncultured Alteromonadaceae bacterium | reverse complement strand
CATGCCCATGCCCATGCCCCTGCTCATGCCCGTGATCATGAGCCTCGCCCAGCAGCAGCACGGAAACGCCGTTCACGACGAGGCCGAGCACCGCCACGCCGATGGCCTGGTCAAAGGCAATGGGGACTGGCGCGATGAAGCGCGCCACGCTCTCCCAGGCCATCGCCAGGCTGAAGCCGGCGAGCAGCAGGGCGCCGGTAAAGCCCCCCAGCGCGTTCACCTTGCCGGTGCCAAAGCTGAAGCTGGGATTGGCGGCATGGCGCCGCGCGTAGACATAGGCGAAGGCAGTGATGCCGAGCGCCACGGTGTGTGAGGCCATGTGCAGGCCGTCGGCGAGCAGGGCCATGGAGCCGAAGAGGATGCCGGTGCTTATCTCGAGCACCATGGTGGCGGCGGTCAGTGCGATGACCAGCAGCGTGCGCCGCTCTCCGGCCCGGCGCCGGTCCTGGCCGAAGACATGGCGGTGGGTCCAGAGCTGCAGGTTGTCGCTGTGCATGCTGCCTCCCGTGTAGCGTGCCCCGCCTATGGTACCCGCGCGCCGCCGCGCGCTCACCCCCGCAGCCTGCCGTCACTGCGAGACAGCGTCGCCAGCAGTTCAAGATGGGGGGTATGAGGGAAGAGGTCCAGGGGCTGTACCGCTTCGAGTTCAAAACCCGCGTCGAGCAGGGCGCCGAGGTCGCGGGCGAAGGTGGCGACATCGCACGAGATATAGCGAACGGCGGTGAGCCGGGGCGCGCGCTGGATAAAGGCGGGCAGCTGGCGCAGGCCGTCCCGAGGTGGGTCCAGCACCAGGAGTTCCGCGCGCGCGAGCGCTGTCTCCAGCGCTGTCGGCGCCGCCGCGTCGAAGAGGTCGAGGGCCCGCGTGGTCACGGCGGGGAGGGCCCGGGCCTCGAGGGTGGCTAGCGCCTCGCCGGCGCTGTCCACGGCCAGCACGGGGTGGCAGCCGCCCGCGGCGATTATCTCCGTGAAGTTACCGGAGCCGGCGAACAGCTCCACGGTGGCACGCCCCGCATAGTCCCCGATCGACCCGGCCAGCCATTCGCGCATGCGTGCGTTCTGCGCGCTATTGCCCTGGCGGAAGGGCTGCGGGGCATCGGGCACAACGGCTTCCGGGCCGTGCTCGTCGTCGATGGGCAGGAGCGTGAGCGGCCCGCGGCGTCGCGGCCGCCAGGCGGGCTCCGGCAGCCGGTCGCCAAGGGCCGCGAGGGTCTCGCGGTTGCGCGCCGTGAGTACGGGGCAGTCGTCGATCGGGGCCAGCCGGTTCGAGCCGGCGGCGAGGAAGCCGATGCGCTCGCCGTCGCTGCGCAGCCGGGCCCGGTTGCGGTAGCCGAAGGTCTCGGGTGCCCCCCAGATCGCTGCCTGCGCGGCCTCGACCCCGAGGCGCTCCAGGGCGCCTCGCAGCCGGGCCTCCTTGGCCGATAGCTGCGCGCCGTAGGCCATGAACTGCCACGGGCAGCCGCCGCAGTGGGCCTCGTCGTGGCCGTGATGAGCACAGGGGGCTGTCACCCGGTGCGGGGAGGGTGTCTCCAGCGCGACGAGGGCGCCGAGGGCCGCGCGGCCCCGGTGGCCGGTCACCCGGAACCGGCCGCGCTCACCGGCCCAGGCGCCCGGCACGAAGCAGACCTGGCCACCGGGATGCGTCACGATCCCTTCGCCGGTCGCCGCCATATCCCGTACGGTCCCAAGGAATTCTTCACCAACACCGGGCGCCTGCCGGGCATGCCGGCGCCTCGCCTGCGTGAGGCCGCGGGGCCTGTCGCGTCGTTCCGGGGGGGCTTTCCTCGGCATGGACGGATACCCAGGGTGGCTGCAAGGGACGGGATGTTACCGGAGATGGCAGCGACCTGCGGCGCTTTTCGCCGCATTCCCCACCAGCAAACGCGCGCTTGCAACAACCTCCGTCCGGGAGGGGCCTTACTCGAGCCGGTACGCCGAGTGGCAGGATACGCAGGCGCCGAGCACGGGTGCGAGCGCCTTCAGGGCCGCGTCGGCATCGCCCTCACGGGCGACGTCGGCGAAGGTGCTGGCGGCTTCGTGCATACCGATGCCGACGCTGCGCATGGGTTGCGGGAAGAAGCGCCCGGGGCCCATGCCCCGGGTCGCTGCCGCGTGCTTGCCCATGGAGGACAGGCCGAGGTCACGCTCGGCGATCTCGGCCGCCCGCGCGAGTTCGCCCTTGCCCAGCAGGTCCACGAGCTGCTGCACCGTGGCCGTGTGCTGGATCATCTCCTCGCGGATGAGGGCCCGCTGCAGCGGCGGCATGGCGACGGCCTGGCGGCTGTCCTCGGGCACGGCCGCCGTCTGTGCGTCTGCCGACTCCGGCGCCGCCTGGGTGGCGGCGCCGAGGGCCAGTACAGCGAGAAGGGGCCAGGGTCGCATGCGTGCCTCCGCTCAGACGGTGACGGCGTTGCCGCGGAAAATCCGCGCCAGGTAGCGGCTTTCCGCCGGGCTGGGTGCGGGTACGGCACACTGTAGCACCGCCTGCACCAGGCGCTCCATCTCTTCTTCGAGCTCCTGCTCGTTCGCCGGCTCCTCGGCCCGGGCGCGCCGCGTGAGCTGCACCTGGTTCACCGCTGGCGTCGTCGGCAGGCGCTCCGTCTCCACGCCCAGGGTCACCGTGAAGGCGTGCAGGGCGTTCTTCACGAACAGCGCCAGGGCGAACTCCTCGCGGGAGGAGACGAAGGAAGTGTCCGGCGTGAGCAGCACGATCTGGCAGTTCGGCACCAGCGCGGCCCGGCGGGCGACGCGGAAGTGGTGCGTGAGCTGCTCCTCCACCAGCCGCGCGAAGTCCGTGTGCGACAGCACCCGGTCCCAGGACTCGCCCTTCTCGGCGGCGAGCGCGTTGAAGGGCAGCCGCGCGAAGGGGGCGCTCACGACGACGTCGAAGCCGCCCTGGTTGTGCAGGAGATCGTCGAGGGCCGCTTCCAGGTCGTCGCCGATCACGCGCACGTCGATGGGGATGCTGGCCTTGGGCTCCAGGCCGTGCTGGATGTCTTCCTGCGCTTCCTTCGAGCGCGTCAGCACCGCCAGGGAGGCGACGCCGAGGGCCAGGAAGCCCTCGCCGATGGCGGTAAGCTCCTCGCGCATGGCATCACCGATGAGCACGACCCGCTTGCCCTCGAGCTTTGCCAGCTGCTCGGGATCCGGGGGCAGCAGCAGTTCGCCCTCGGTCACGGAGCGGTCGAACTTCAGACCGCCGGAGGGGTGGAACGTCTCGCCGCTGGCGATGTCGTCCGCGAGGTGGAACACCGTTGACAGGCCGATCTGCTCGTCCGTCGGCATCTTGTGCAGGTGCAGGCGGTTGAGGATGCCCGTCTCGATGCCCTTGGCGGCCTTCTTGACGGCGGCATCATCGAAGAACGGCGTCGGGCAGTCGACGAAGGCCTCGAGGAAGCGCTCGGCGACCGCCGGCGGGAACAGGCCGCCGGTGGTGAGCCGGTCCATGAGCTTGCCGGCGAGGTCGCGGTTGAGCAGGTAGGCCGTGGAGTTGCCGCCCTCGCGGCTCTCCTCGACCTGCACGAAGAGCTTGGGCAGCGCCTTGGCGGTGCGCGGCAGCTTGATCCCCGCGATGGCGTTCTGCGCCAGCACCGCGAGGTCTTCCGGCGTCATGCCCTCGGCAAGGGCTGCCAGCACGGCGGCGTGCACGCGGTTCAGACGCTTGTTCTCGAGCACCAGGCGTCCGCGGCGCTCGAACAGGCCGGGCGCGCCGCCGAGGCCGCGCAGGCGGGCGCCGTCCACCGGTCCCGGGGCCAGGGCGTTGATCTGGATCTCCGGCCCGAGGTGGCGCGACAGGATTTCCGCCAGGACCCGCTGGCCGGCCTTCGATACCGCGTAGTCGGCGCGGTTCGGGTAGGCAACGGCCACGTACTTCTCGCCGCCGAAGTAGCTGGAGACGTTCATGACCACGCCGGACCCGCGCGCCTTCATGAGCGGCGCGTACTTGCGGATCAGCGAGTAGTTGGAGATGAGGTTCGCGTCCATGGTGCGGTTCCACGCCTCGAGGGTCATGTCGACGACCATTTCCTCGGCGCCGGAGATGCCGGCGTTGTTGATGAGGAAGTCGACATGGCCGAAGAGGTCGATGGAGTGCTGGAAGAGTTTCTCGAGCGACGCCTCGTCCCCGACATCGATGTCCGCGAGGATGTGCACCCGCTCCTGGGGCTTCGGATAGCCGATGCCGCGCAGCTCCTCCACGATCTCGTCCCGCGCCTCCCGAAGCTTGGGCTCGCTCCGCGCCGAGAGCAGGACCCGCGCACCGGCGATGGCGAGGAAGCGGCCGAGCTGCAGGCCGATACCCAGGCTGCCGCCGGTGATGACCGCGGTCTTGCCCTTGTGCAGGCCCGGGAGCACGCGCTGGATCGCCGCGGGCATGCTGCCCTTGCCGGTGGCGCGCTTGATGCTCTTCGGCACCCAGAGATTGATCGGGTCCATGCGCCGCACGCGGTTGGTGAGCGTCGCCGCCCAGTCCGCCGAGAAGGTGAGGTTGTCCTCCTCCTGGTTGTCGTAGCGCACGAGCTGGTTCGGCAGTACCGACCAGCAGCGTTCGCCCTTCTTCTTCTGCTGCGAATCCTCGTGGCGCCAGGTGCGCAGGAGCGCCTCGATGGCGGCGCGCTTGATCTCGTTCAGGTAGTTGCCGTGGCCGTCGCTCGGGTTGGTGACGTAGGTCAGCGCCGGCGCTTCGGTGATCGTGCCCCAGCGGTCCAGGTTGTTGGCCAGGGCCTTGGCAAAGGCCACCGGTGAGACGATCTCGTCGCGGACGAAGTCCGCCACGTCCTCGTCACCGGCGGTGACCAGGGAGTAACCGTGCACACCGTTGCCGGAGCGCGGCAGCACCACCACGGCGTCCAGGCGGCCGAAGTGGTCGCGGATGTAGTCGAAGCAGCGGTCCGCGGATTCACCGCGCAGCGGCTCCAGGTGCAGCAGGTGCAGCTGGTCGAGGCCGCGGGAGGCCGTGAGCGAGCGGGCATAGCCGAGGGCCTCGAGGGTGCGGAAGGCGAGGACGACGCGGGCGCCGCTGACCAGGTGGCGCTCGGCGAAGACCAGCGCCTCCTCGTACTCGCTGCCGCCGAGGATGAACACGACCTGCCCGGTGAGATCCTCGAGGCGCTTGTCCGGCCAGGACACGAGCTTGGCGCGGCTCTGCGCCGGTACCTGCATGCCGTTGGTGACCTCGAAGGCGTGGCCGGACAGCGACGCCGATTCTCCCGTCGACAGGTAGGTGATGGTCGAGGCGACATCCGCGGGCGTCGGGTAGCGGTATTCGAGTTCGCCGTCGGGGCCGGGGCGGCGCGCGATCATCAGGTCGCGGAACTCCTTCGAGGTGCTCCCCGGCTCGGCGCCCTGCAGCGCGTCCATGTTGGCGAACACGTTGTCGATACGCTCGGATTCGATGGGCCCGGGAAAGACCGTGTTCACGCGGATGCCGCGCTCGTCGCCGAGCTCCAGGGCGAGGCCGTGGGAGAGCGCGTTGAGGCCGCTCTTCGGGACCGTGTAGGGGATGCGCCCGTAGTAGTGCGTGCGCGAAAAGATCGTCGAGACGTTCACGATGGAACCGCACTCGGCCATGTGGGGAACCACGGCCCGGGCCATGTTCCAGGGCGCGGCGAGTAGGTTCATGGCCGAATCGAGCATGGTCTGGTCGTCGCCGCGGGCGCGCATCTCCGCCTCGCTGAAAGGGATTTCCCGCAACGTGCGCCGCGGCCCGGCGGCGCCGGCGTTGTTCACCAGCACGTCGATGCGGCCGAAGTGCTCGAGGGCGGTGGCGACGATGTCGCGGCAGACCTGCGGATCGGCGGTGTCGCCGAGGGCCGGTGCCATGGCCGCGCGGTCGAAGCCTTCCGCGGCGAGCTCGTCCATGAAGGCCTCGAGCTTGTCCGCGTTGCGGCCCGTCATCACCACCTTTGCGCCCTCGCGCAGCAGGCTGCGGGAAATCCAGCTGCCGATGCTGCCGGCGGCGCCGGTGAGGATGATGACCTTGTCCGCGAGGCGGGTCCCTGCGGTGCTGCCGGTTGCTGCTGTCGTGTCGTTCATCGCAGTGCTCCTGCCGATCCCGTATCGATGTGTTGCAGGGTCTCGCCCCGTTTTTCCGCCTCGCGGATGGCCCAGGCGCGGTACAGCTCGTCCCGGGTCTTCAGGCCCGCCCGCGGCAGGCCGTGGACGGCGACGTAGTTGGCGCCGGCGTGGCGGTTCTCCCACATGGC
>CAYTJQ010000003.1:25056-28988 GCA_964438205.1 uncultured Alteromonadaceae bacterium | reverse complement strand
TCGAAGACCACGTCCGGCAGGCCGCGCTTGTCCAGCGTATTGCGCAGGAACGGCGCAACCGCCGAGCCGATGGGCTTGAGCGTGCGATCGGAGAAGCGGCGCACCGCTTCTTTGAACTCCGCGGATTCGTTGAACGCGTCCGGCAGCACCGGGAAGGGCCCCGGCGGGTCGAACTCGTCGCCGAGGCGGCGGGCGATGGCGTCGATGCTGACCACGCCCGTGAGACGGGTGCCGAAACCGAGGGAGGTCACGAACTCCCGCTGCGATACGGTGTCGGCGAGCACGGCCACCTGGGCGCCCAGGCTGCAGCCCACCTCGATGGCCTCGATGGCCACCGGGTCGACGATGCCGTCCTCCGCGCCGGGGCCGTAGACCACCAGCAGCGTGTTGCCGGCGCGCAGGCCGGCGCGCTCGAACATGGCCGCCGGCGTCGAGGCGCCGCGCTTGCCCATGAACGAGAAGCGGTAGCCCGAGGACGCACCGTAGAAGGTGAGCACGCCGTTTTCCCCGAGCGCCTGGAAGGAGCGGGGGAAGGCGTTCTCGCCGGCGTGGGAGACCACGTAGTCGATGTCGCCGCCGGCGGCGCCGCGCACGAAGTCCACGAACGGCTCGCCGGCTTTCTCCCAGGCGTCCCAGCCCGCGGGGTCGTCCGGCACCGGGGTAAAGCAGCCGGCCCAGCGCTCGTCGCGCCGGTTCACCGGTTCGCCGCCGAAGGCGCGGACGCGCTCGCCGCGCTCGTCGGAGGAGACCATGCCGACCACGGACAGCCCGGTCTGCCGCGCCGTGCGCAGGCAGTCGAGGCCGGTGCCCGTGGCCGCGCCCTCGACGAACAGGCGGCGACCCGGCTGGATGTCCAGGGTCGTGAACAGGGCGCGGTGGATCGTGCCCTGGGTGAGACCGTAGGAGCCGGCCTCCTCGATGGTGAGCGTCGGCAGCTTCTTGTGCAGCTGCGGCCCCTGTACCACGAGGAACTGGGCGTGGCTGCCGTCGTTGCGCTCGTAGCCCTGGATGCGGAAATCCGCCGCCATCGGGTCGAGACCCTGGTCCGGCGACAGCAGCTCGCTCTGCCCCGAATAGATGGTCACCAGGTCGCCCACGGCGAGGCGACCTTCGCGCACCAGCTCCTCGCCGAGCTGGGCGATCAGGGCGACGCCGCCGGAGCCGGTGACCTGCACATCGGCGTCCCGGGCATCGAACGGTGACACCGGGATACCGGTGATGGCCCAGATATCGTTGAAGTTCATCTCCGAGGCGAGCACGTAGACGAGCGCTTCGTTGGGGCCGGGTTTCGGCGTCGGGAAGACCAGCAGCTTCTCGGCCACTTCCGGGTCACCGTGCGCCGGCGCACCGTCGACGGCGCTGCGCGCGACGCCCATGCCGTACTGGTACGGCGGCAGCGGGGTCACGCCGGGGTAGAAGGGGGCGTCGAGAGGCAGCAGCTTGCCCGCGGCCTCGAGCTCCGCCCGCGCCGCGGTGTCCGCGTCCGGCGCCACCGGGTTGTACTTGAGCGGCAGCGGTGCGCTGCGGCGCTCGAGGAAGGCGCTGATGCCCACCGGGCCGGACGCCGGATCGCAGACCGCCTCGGCGAACAGCCGCGCCTCGTGCTTGAGCCCCGCGGCCTGGCCCTCGCGGGCGCCGAAGCCGATGGCGTCGACGATGCGGTCCAGGCAGTGGCCGCGGCCGCCGGCGCGCAGCTGCGCGATCGTCGGTGCCAGGCGCGGGTCCTCGAGCAGGCTGTCGTCGTAGGGGAGCTTTTCCTCGCGCGCGGCGAGATACGCGGCGTGGCGTTCCATGGCCGCCGCGAGCAGGCCGCCGCCCTCGAGGTACTCGCGCACGAGTGCCATGGCGGCCTCCACCGGCCCCCGGCGCTCGACGACGACGTCGACGAGGCCGGCGGTCTCGGCTTCCTGCGCGTCCAGGGCCCGGCCGGAGGCGATCAGGCGCACGGCCTCGAGCAGGCCCTCTTCGCCGCGGCGCTGGTAGAGGCGCCGGGTCAGGCGCTGCGTGCCGCCGTAGCCCGGCAGCAGGTTCAGGTTGATCTCCGGCTGGCCGAAGCGCGCGTGCCGGTCCGCGACCACGCAGGCGCAGGCGAGCATGAGCTCGCAGCCGCCGCCGAGGGCCGGGCCGTTGACCGCCGCCACCACCGGCTTGCCGAGGTTCTCGAGCAGCGAGAAGGCCGTGTGCGCGGCGTTCGGCGGGGTCTGCGCGGACTCGAGGTCGCCGGCCTCGCCCACCTCCAGCAGTTCCTTGACGTTGGCGCCGGCCACGAAAGCGCTGCCGGCACCGGTGATCACCAGGGCCTCGATGTGGTCCTGGTGGGTGATGTGCTGGAGCACGGTGTTCAGCTCGTCGAGGGAGCGCTCGTTCAGGGAATTCACCGGCGGCGAGTCGATCACCAGCAGCGCCACCTGGCGGCCGGGGACGATATCGTGGGTCTCGACCCGCAGGTGCCGGTAGCTCTGCACGATCTGCCGCGCCTGGGCGAGCTGGCCGAAGGCCTTCCACTGCGCCACGGTGTCGCGGATCTCGTCGACGACCTCCGGGTTGCGCAGGGTCGACAGGTCACCGAGCGGGTCTTCGAGGAGCAGCGAGCGCAGCGTCCGGCGCATGTACTTGCCGGAGCGGGTCTCCGGGAAGGCGGAGACGACCAGGAAGTCCGAGGGCACGGCGGTGACGCCTTTCTCGGCGCGCACCAGCCCCTGCAGGCGGGCGAAGTCGTCGTCGCCGAGGCGCGAGCCCGGCGCGGGGATGAGGAACGCCACCGGCGTCTCGCCCTTCTCGTCGTGCGGCGCACCGACGACCACGGCGTTGCCTACCGGGGAATCCGAGCGCAGGGTCTTGTCGCGAAGGATTGCTCCCTCGATCTCCTCGGTGCCGATGCGGTGGCCCGAGACGTTGATCACGTCGTCGGAGCGGCCGTGCAGCGTGATGCCGCCGTCGTCGAGCTCGCGCGCGTAGTCGCCCTGCGTATAGGCGAGGCCGTCGCTCCAGCGGTTGAAATAGACCTCGGCGAAGCGCTCGATGTCGCCGCGCCAGTCATCCGTGCCCAGTTTCTCCGCATCGCCCCAGATGGTGCGGGCGAGGTAGGGGTAGGGCTGGGTGAGCACGAGTTCGCCTTTCTCGCCCGGCTCGGCGCGGCGCCAGCCGGTGGCGCGGCCCGCCTCGTCGGTTTCCGTGGCGATGCGCACCTCGGCCTGGATCCAGGGCAGCGGCCAGGTGCGCGCATCGGGCTTTAAATCCTTGAAGTCGCCCCAGGGGCAGGAGAACACCATGCCGCCGTGCTCGGTGGCCCAGTAGGAGTTGATGTAGCGCGGGCAGATCCGCTCCATGCCGAACTGCTGCACGGCGGGCGACACGGGCTCGGCGCAGAAGGTCGCGACCTTGACGCCGCTCATGTCGTAGGCGGCCATGTCCTCGATGCTGGCCGGGTCGGTCATGACCGCCTTGAGGAAGGTCGAACCCGCCTTGAACAGGGTGACGCCGTGGCGCTCGATGGCCGAGGCGAAGCGGCCGGCGTGCGGGAACAGGGGCGAGCCCTCGACGATCACCGTGGTGATGCCGCGCGCCAGCGGCGCGGCCACCAGGTAGGACTGGCCGGTGATCCAGCCCGGGTCGCCGACCACATACAGACGGTCGTCGTCTTTCGCATCGAAGACCATGCGCATGGTGTGGGCGATGCCGGCGAGCCAGCCGCCGTGCGTGTGCACCACGCCCTTCGGCTTGCCGGTGGAGCCGGAGGTGTAGATCACGAACAGCGGCCAGTCCGCCGGTACCGGTACCGCCGGGTGGCTGCCGGCCAGGGCGCGCCAGTAGTCGCCGTCGTCCAGCGCATCGAGGGCCTCGAGGCTGTCGGCGCTGAAGCCGGCGTCGGCCGCCTCGCCGAGCACCTCCGCGGTGGCGTCGGCCACGAGGTCCGGCGACCAGCGGTCGCG
>CAYTJQ010000003.1:16317-24956 GCA_964438205.1 uncultured Alteromonadaceae bacterium | reverse complement strand
CGCCGAGCACCTCCGCGGTGGCGTCGGCCACGAGGTCCGGCGACCAGCGGTCGCGGGGCTGCACCACGATATCCTGGCCGGTGTAGCGCACTACCACGACCTGCTCCACCGTGTGGCTGAGGCCCGCGAGTTCCCGCGCCACGGCGGTGCGCAGCTCCGCGGAGCGCTCCGCGGGCAGGCTCTCCTCGGCGGCCAGGGCTGCGCCGAGCTCGCGCATGAGGTCGCTGCGCTCGAGGGTGATCTCCCCCGCGACGCCGTCGCGTACGGCCTCGACAATCCGCGCCCGGGCGTCGCCGAGGTCGTAGTCCGCGAGTACGCTCTCGAAGCAGGCCAGTGCCGCCGTGCGGGGAATGAAGTTGTCGAGGGCCTGGTCGGTGAAGGCCTCCTTGTAGGGCACGACCTCCGCGTTGCGGTAGCCGCCGTCGGCAGTGATCACCACGCGGGCGCCGGCGTCGTAGATCCGGTCCGACAGGGTCTTGGCGGAGAAACCGCCGAAGACCGGCGTGTAGATGATGCCGAGGCGCTTGGCGGCCTCGGTGTAGTAGATCTGCTCGAGGATGTTGGGCAGGTTGAAGGCGATCCGGTCGCCGCGGGAAAGACCGAGCTTCGAAAGCACTCGCGCCCGCAGGACCGTTTCCCGGAGCAGGCGCCGGTAGCTGATGTGCTCCTCGTGGACGGGGCCGCCGCGGCCGTCATTGCGTGACGGGTCCCAGCGGTCGCCCTCGAAGATGATTGCCGTGTGGCTGCCGCGGCCGGCCAGCACGTGCCGGTCGACCTCGTTGAAGCAGGCGTTCGTTTCCGCGCCGACGAACCAGCGGTAGAAAGGCGCGGCACTGTCGTCGAAACCGGTGTGCCAGGGTCGCCAGCTGTCGTCGTGGGATGCCTCCGTGGCGCCGCCGGCGTCGAGGCGGTGCCAGCCGCCAGCGACAGGGTCGCGGTTGACCCAGCCCTCGCCGTCATACCAGTGCAGTTCGCCGGCCGCGATCGTGCCGTGGTAGGCCCCGGGATCATCGATGGCCTGCTGCCGTTGTGCCGCTTCGTCCGCCTCGCTGGACAGACGCCCCCACAGGTCGCTGTTCGCCGTCACGCGATCCCCCTCATTTATACTGTCGTTATGGTGTGGTTGCCGAGCCGCCCCAAAAAGAGGCCGATGTTTGCGCGGCACCAGGACAAGTTACGCCCGCCGGCAAACGGCGGATCAGGCCACGCCACGCCCTACGACCGGTCTGCCAGGCAGCCGGTTCATGGAAAGTAGAAGGAGATTGCCGCCGGCGGCAAGGCCCGACGGTGTATTTCCCCTGGATTTTTCAGGGAATTTGATCCCGGTCGACTTTCCGGGCGCAAGCGTCGCTCAACCCGGGGTGCTTCGGCGTCCTCCCCGGGGGTCTACCAGTCGAGCACGTAGGCGAACACCAGCGGGGCGACGATGGAGGCGTCGGACTCGATGATGAAGCGCGGCGTATCCACGGCGAGCTTGCCCCAGGTGATCTTCTCGTTCGGCACGGCGCCGGAATAGGAGCCGTAGCTGGTCGTGGAATCGGAGATCTGGCAGAAGTAGCTCCACTTCGGCGTGGGCCGGCCGAGGTCCTGCTCCAGCATGGGCACGACGCAGATGGGGAAGTCGCCGGCGATACCGCCGCCGACCTGGAAGAAGCCGAAGCCGTGCTCGCCGCCTTCGCGCGCGTACCAGTCCGCGAGGGACACCATGTAGTCGATGCCGCCCTTCATCACGGCGCGCTCCACCTCGCCGGTGATCACCCGCGCGGCGAAGATATTCCCCGTCGTCGAGTCCTCCCAGCCGGGAACGACCATGGGCAGGTTCTTCTCGGCGGCCGCGACCAGCCAGGAGTCCTTCGGGTCGACCTGGTAGTGCTGCTCCAGCACGCCGGAGCGGATGAGTTCGAAGAAGTACTCGTGCGGGAATCGGGACTCGCCGGCTTCCCCGGCGCGCTGCCAGAGTGCCACGATGGCATCCTCGATGCGGCGGATGGCCTCTTCCTCGGGGATACAGGTGTCGGTGACCCGGTTCAGGTGCCGGTCGAGGAGTGCCTGTTCTTCGGCGTCGCTCAGGTTGCGATAGTGGGGAACCCGCTCGTAGTGGTCGTGGGCGACCAGGTTGTAGAGGTCCTCCTCCAGGTTGGCGCCGGTACAGGAGATGGCGTGGACCTTGCCCTGGCGGATCATCTCCGCGAGGGAGAGGCCCAGTTCCGCCGTACTCATGGCCCCGGCGAGGCTGACCAGCATGGGGCGGCCCGCGGCGATGTGGGCCCGGTAGGCCTTTGCCGCGTCCATCATCGCCGCGGCGTTGAAGTGGCGGTAGTGGTGGTCCATGAAGCGGGATAGGTGTCCCATGGGTTTTTCTCCTCGTGCGCCGCGGCGCGGGTCAGGGTGTGCCGGGCTGTCCGGCGCGGGTCGCCAGGGCGTGCCCGATGAGCTTGTAGAGCAGCCGTGCACCGACGTTACCGTCCCACTCGTCGCCATCGGGGCCCGGTGCGACCTCGACCAGGTCGAAGCCGACGAGCCGTCGCCCGGACTGCGCCAGGGCGCGCAGCAGGAAGCCCGCCTGGGCAAAGTTGAGCCCCCCGGGCACCGGCGTGCCCGTATGGGGGCAGAGGGCGGGCTCCAGCCCGTCGATGTCGAAGGAGAGATACACCGTGCGGGGCAGCGGCGCCAGCATTTCCTCCACCAGGACGGCCCACGGTTCGCCGGTGGCGAGGCGGGCCTGCAGATCGGCATCGAAGAAAGTGACGATACGCCCACCGCTCTCGTCAATGCGCGCAGCCTCCTCCTCGCAGTAGTCGCGGACGCCCACCTGTACCAGGCGCGTCACGCCGGGCAGTTCGCGGCAGACCGCCTCCATGACGGAGGCGTGGGACCAGCGGAAACCCTCGTAGTCGCGCCGGAGGTCCGCGTGCGCGTCGATGTGCAGGAGACCGATTTCACCGTGATGCGCTGCGTGGGCGGCGATCGCGCCGAAGGCCGTGGCATGGTCGCCGCCCACGGTGCCGACGATGCGGCCTGCGCGCAGCCAGCCGGCGACCGTGTCGCGCACCGTCTCGTTGACCTCGCCGCAGAGCCCGTTGACCACCTCGAGGTCGCCCGCGGGGTCGCCGCTCTCGCCGTCGCGCAGTGCAGTCACGAGGCGCCTGGCTTCCCCGGCGCGCGTCGCGATGGCCGGGTCGGCCGGCAGCAGCGCGATACCCGCGCGCCAGGGGTCGCCCACCTCGCGATCGTGCAGGTCGACCTGCGCGCTGGCCGCCAGGATTGCCGCCGGTCCGCCGGCAGTGCCGGGCCGGTAGGAGGTGGTCGCGTCGAACGGCACGGGGACGAGCACCACGGCGGCCTCTTCCGGGGTGCAGTCGAGACCGAAGATGCCGTCGCCGGCCGACGCCGCATTGGGGTCCGTCAACGCCATGATTGCCGTCATTCTGTACGTTTCGCGGAAGGGTAGCACGCTTGTCCGGCCTGCCAGGATACGCGTAAGCTGCGGGGCCTTTTCGAGAGTGACCACGGGACCCTTCCATGAGCTGGACGCTGGACGACGCGACCGCGCGCTACGGCATCGATCGCTGGGGCAGCGGCTACTTCGCGATCAACGATGCCGGCCACGTCTGCGTGCGCCCGGGCGGCGCCGATGGCCCCGCCGTGGACCTCCACGACGTGGTCGAGGGCCTGCGCGCCCGGGACCTGTCGGCGCCGCTGGTAATCCGCTTCAGCGGGATCATCGCCGCCAGCATGCGCCGGCTCGCCGGCGCCTTCGAGGGCGCCATGGCGGAGAACAACTATCGCGGCAGCTACCGCGCCGTGTTCCCGATCAAGGTCAACCAGCACCGGCAGGTCGTGGAGGAGGTCTACCGCCAGGGCGAACCCCTGGGCTTCGGCCTCGAGGCCGGCTCCAAGCCGGAGCTGCTCGCGGTGCTGGCGATGACCGGTGACGCCGGCGACCGGCCCATCGTCTGCAACGGCTTCAAGGACGACAGCTATATCGAGGTGGCGACGCTGGCGGCGAAACTCGGCCGCAACATCATCCCGGTGGTGGAGAATTTCGAGGAGCTGCAGCTGATCCTCAAGCACGCGCGCAAGCACGGCGTGCGCCCGGCGATCGGCGTGCGGGTGAAGCTTGGCGGGCAGGGTATCGGGCGCTGGGCCACGACCATGGGGCCGAAGTCCAAGTTCGGCCTGTCTGCGACCCAGGTCCTCGAGCTGGTCGACGTGCTGCGCCGGGAAGCCATGCTCGACTGCCTGCAGCTCGTGCACTGCCACCCCGGCAGCCAGCTCAGTGACATCCGCGCCATCAAGGATGCCGTGGGCGAGCTGGCGCACATGTACGCAGAGCTGCACCGGCTCGGCGCCGGGCTGCGCTATATCGACATCGGCGGCGGCCTCGGCGTGGACTACGAGGGCACGGGCCAGGACCTGCCGCGCTCGCTCAACTACAGCCTGGCGGAGTACGCATCGGCCGTGGTCTACCGCATTGCCGCGGTCTGCGACCAGGCCGGTATCGAGCACCCGGTGGTCCTGTCCGAGTCCGGTCGCGCCCTGTCGGCCTACTGCAGTGTGCTGGTGGTGAATGCGCTCGGAAGCCTGCGCTTCGAGGACCGGGAGCCGCTGGCCCTGCCGGCGGAGGACGAGCTACAGCCGCAGCCGCTGGCGGACCTGGTGACCGCCTGGCGCGACCTCGACGGCGACCGGCCCGTGGAAGTCTTCCACGACGCGGAGCAGGCCTACCAGCAGGCCATGCAGCTGTTCACGGTGGGGCTTCTCGGCCTTGAGCAGCGCGCGCTGGCGGAGCGGCTCTTCTGGGCCATCTGCACGCGCCTGCGCGACCGCTACGGCGACGACGACGAACTGCCGGCGGCGGTGGCCGACCTGCCGGCGGCGCTCAGCGATATCTATTTCTGTAATTTCTCGGTATTCCAGTCGCTGCCGGACTTCTGGGCCATCGACCAGCTGTTCCCGATCATGCCGATCCACCGCCTCGATGAGCCGCCGACGCGCTCGGCAACGCTGGCGGACATCACCTGTGATTCGGACGGCAAGGTGGACCGCTTCGCCCTGCCCGGTGGCCCGAGCCCGCTGCTGCCGGTGCACCCGCTGCGCGAGGACGAGCCCTACTATCTCGGCGCGTTTCTCATCGGGGCTTACCAGGAGACGCTCGGCGACCTGCACAACCTGTTCGGCGATACGCACGTGGTGACGATCCACCCGGAGGCCGACGGCGGCTGGTCCATCGATGAGATCGTCCGCGGCGACACGGCCAGCGAACTGCTGGGCTACATGCAGTTCAGCACCGAGTCACTGCGGCCGCGGATCTGGCGGGACTGCGAGCGCGCGGTGCGCGAGGGACGCCTGACGCTGTCAGAGAGCCAGGCGCTGCGGCGGTTCTACGAAGAGGAACTCGAGTCCTATGCCTACCTCGACCTGCCCTGAGCAGGCGCGTGGTTCCCGGGCGCGGCGAGTGCTACGCTTGGCGTATTGAAGCTGTCACCAGACTGGGTGCCGTGAACCGACTGCTCTTTCCATTGCCATTCCGACCGGGCCTGCTCCGCGCCGTGCTGGCCCTCTGCCTCGTCGGGCAGCTGGTTGCCCCGGCCCTGGGCTTTGCCCAGCCCTGTGCGATGCCTGCCGGGGCCGGGGCGGAGCACGCCATGGTCATGGCGGCCCACGACGGCGGCATGGTCGCGGCCGATGCCGCGGACTGCTGCCAGGACGAGGGCCCCTGCCTCATGGCCCAGTGCATGGCACCGACCGGCGCCTGCGCTGCGCCACCGACCCTGGAACCGCTGCCCGTGGCCGCTGCCGGCCCCGCCGCACCGCTCCTTTCACCCCGCGCTGTTCCCCAGCGACATTTCCGTCCCCCCATCGCTGCCTGACACGGGGTAGCTGTGCCCGGCGCAGGCGGCCTCGCGGCCGCACCGGCGCCCGGCCTGTCCTCGCCCCGCTGTCGCACCCGTCCGCCCGGCGCCAGCCGGACGGACGGGGTTTTCGTGAGCAATAAAAGGGTGGATGGAAACCATGGACAACCCCTTTACCGCCGGCCGGCGGCTGCCGAGCTGCATGACGAGCGCGCTCGGGGGCGGGCTGCTGCTACTCGCTGCCCTGCCGCTGGCCGCAGAAAGCTGGACCCTCGACGAGGCCATTGCCGAGGCCCGGGCCCGGGACCCCTGGCTCGCGGGCAGCGAGTGGCGCCAGGAGAGCTTCCGCGCCCGGGGCCGCGCCGCCGCAGCGCTGCCGGATCCGGTACTGCGCCTCGGTGCCGCCAACCTGCCGACGGACAGTTTCGCCTTTAACCAGGAGGCGATGACCCAGTTCCAGGTGGGCCTCGCCCAGGCCATACCGCGCGGCGCCACCCGGGAACTCGAGCGCGAGCGCCTCGAAGCCCTGGGCGAGGAGCAGGCCGAGCGCCGGGACGAGCGCCGCGCCCAGGTTGCCCTGACGGTGACGGAGCTCTGGCTGGACAGTACCCTGGCCAGCCGTACCCGCGCGCTCATCGAGGAAGACCGCGACCTGTTCCTGCAGCTGCGCGAGGTGGTGACCTCGCGCTACCGCAGCGCGCTCGGGGATGCGCGCCAGCAGGACCTGGTGCGCGCCGAGCTGGAGCTCACGCGCCTCGATGACCGGCTGACCAGGCTGGCCGAGCAGGAAGACGTCGCCCGGTCGCGTCTCGCCGAGTGGCTCGGCCCCGGCGCCCGGCAGCTGGCCACCCCGCTGCCGGCGCTCGCGCTGGTAGAACCCGCCGTGCGCGGGGCGGAGCCCCTCGCGCCCGCGCGGCTCGCGGCCCTGCTGGGCGATCATCCGAGCGTGCGCAGCCTGGAACGCAGGATCGATGCGGGAGAGACGGGGGTGGCCCTCGCCGAAGAGCGCTACAAACCCGGCTTCACGGTCAACGCGGGCTACGGCTACCGCGAAGACGCCATGGATGGCAGCGCCAGGCCCGATTTCTTCTCCCTCGGTGTGGCGGTGGACCTCCCCCTTTTTCCCGGCCAGCGCCAGGACCAGCAGCTGCGCGCGGCCCGCGCGGAGGCGGAGTCCCTGCGCACGGAACGGGCGCTGCTGCTGCGGGACCTGCGGGCCGGGCTGGAGGCGGCCCGGGCCCGCCTCCAGCGCCTGGAGGAGCGGCGCACGCTCTACCGCGGCCGCCTTCTCGTCGAGCTGGCGCAGCTGGCCGAGGCCGCGCGGGCGGCCTATGGCGCTGACGACGGCGACTTCACCGAGGCGATCCGCTCGCGCATTGACGAGCTCGACGCGCGCATCGAGGCCCTGGCCATCGAGGTGGACCGCCAGCGCACCATCGCCCGCCTCAACTACTACCTCGCCGGCAGCCGTGGAGGCCAGCACCCATGAACAGACCGCTCCCTGCCAGCCTTGCGCTGCTGACCGCCGCGGCCGGCGGCGCGCTTCTCGCTCTCATGCTGTCGGACGGGGCCCCCGAGCGGGATCCGCCGCGGGCAGAATCCCGGGAACCCCTGTACTGGGTGGCCCCCATGGATCCGTCCTATCGCCGCGACGAACCGGGCAAGTCCCCCATGGGCATGGACCTGGTGCCCGTCTATGAGGCGGGCGAGGGCGCCGGCGCCGACCCCGCCGGCACGGTGCGAATCGCGCCGGCCGTGGAGAACAACCTCGGCGTGCGTACGGCCCTCGTCGAGCGCCGCGTGCTGCGTCCGACGCTGCGCACGGTGGGCTACGTGCGCTGGGACGAGGACCGCCTGACCCACGTGCACCCGCGGGTCTCCGGCTGGATCGAGAAGCTCCACGTTAAGGCCGCCGGTGACCCCGTGCGCGCCGGCGAACCGCTCTACGCGCTGTACTCGCCGGACCTGGTTAACGCCCAGGAAGAGTTCGTGCTGGCGCTGCGCCGCGACAACGCCGACCTGGCGCGGGCCGCGCGGGAGCGGCTGGCGGCGCTGAAGGTACCGGCTTCGCTGGTGCGGGCAATCGAGGCCGACCGGACCGTGCGCCAGACCGTGACCTTCACCGCCGGCCATGACGGCCTTGTGGATGAACTCAACATCCGCGAGGGCTTCTACGTCGAGCCGGGGACGACGCTCATGGCGATCGGGGCCCTCGGCAGCGTGTGGGTCGAGGCCGAGGTGCTCGAGCGCCAGGTGGACCGGGTCCGCGTGGGCATGCCGGTCCGCATGAGCGCGGACTACCACCCCGGACGCGAGTGGCGTGGGCGCGTGGATTTCATCTACCCGTCCCTGGACCCGGTGACCCGCACCCTGCGCCTGCGCCTTCGCTTCGCCAACCCCGACAGCGCGCTGCGGCCGAACATGTTTACCCGCGTCATCCTCGAAGCGCCCGCCGGCGACCCGGTGCTGGCGGTGCCGGCGGAGGCCGTGATACGCACCGGCGACGGTGACCGCGTGGTGCTCGCCCTGGGCGACGGTCGCTTTCGCGCCGTCGCCGTCGAGCTCGGCGCCCACGGTGACCGTTTCGTCGAGGTGAGCGCCGGCCTGGCGACCGGTGACCGGGTCGTCACCTCCGCGCAGTTCCTCCTCGACTCCGAGTCCAGCCAGCGGGCCGGCCTCGAGCGCCTTTCCGCAGGAGCGGCCACCGACAGGGACCGTGGGGAGATGGACCGTGGCGAGGTGGACCACAGCGCCATGGATCACGGCGAAATGGCTCACGGCGAA
>CAYTJQ010000003.1:0-16217 GCA_964438205.1 uncultured Alteromonadaceae bacterium | reverse complement strand
TCACGGCGAAATGGCTCACGGCGAAGTGGATCATGGTGAGAAGGACCCGGGCGGCGACGGGGAGGGCACGCCGTGATCGCCGCGCTCATACGCTGGTCCCTGCACAATCGCTTCCTGGTGCTGCTCGCCAGCCTGGCCCTGGTGGTCGCGGGTGCCTGGGCCCTCTACCGGACACCGGTGGATGCGATCCCGGATCTGTCGGATGTGCAGGTCATCGTAAAAACCCCCTACCCCGGGCAGGCGCCCCAGGTGGTGGAAGACCAGGTCACCTATCCGCTGACCACCGCGCTCCTTTCCGTGCCCGGCGCGCGCACGGTCCGCGGCTACTCCTTCTTCGGCGATTCCTACGTCTACGTCATCTTCGACGACGACACGGACCTGTACTGGGCCAGGTCCCGGGTCCTCGAGTACCTGAACCAGGCTGCGCCTTCACTCCCGGACGGGGTCCGCCCGGAGCTGGGCCCGGACGCCACCGGCGTGGGCTGGGTTTACCTGTACGCCCTCGTGGATCGCAGCGGCCGCCACGACCTGGCGGCGCTGCGCAGCCTGCAGGACTGGTTCCTGCGCTATGAACTGCAGACTGTGCCGGGCGTCGCCGAGGTAGCGACGGTCGGCGGTATGGTGAGGCAGTACCAGGTGCAGGTGGACCCGCAGAAGTTGCGCGCCTACGGCCTGCCACTGGCGCAGGTGCAGACGGCGATCCGCCGCGGCAACGGGGAGCAGGGCGCCTCCGTGCTCGAACTCGCCGAGGCCGAGTACATGGTCACCACGCGCGGCTATATCGACAGCGTCGATGACCTCGCCGCGGTCCCGCTCGGGGCGAGCGATGCGGGGACGCCGCTGCAGCTGCGCGATGTCGCCACGATCGGCCTCGGGCCCCAGCTGCGTCGTGGTGTGGCCGAGCTCGACGGCGAGGGCGAGGTAGTCGGGGGCATCGTCGTCATGCGCTACGGCGAGAACGCCCGGGCGACGATCGAAGCCGTGAAGGCAAAGCTCGAGACGCTGCGCGCGGGTCTGCCCGACGGCGTGGAACTCATCACCGTCTACGACCGCTCGGGCCTTATCCACCGGGCCGTCGACAACCTCTGGCAGAAGCTGCTGGAGGAGTTCCTCGTCGTCGCCCTGGTGTGCCTTGCGTTCCTGTTCCACCTGCGCTCCTCGCTGGTGGCGGTGGCCAGTCTGCCCGTCGGCATCCTGGCGGCGTTCGTGGTCATGCACTGGCAGGGCATCAACGCCAACATCATGTCCCTGGGCGGCATCGCCATCGCCGTGGGGGCCATGATCGACGGCGCCATCGTGCTGGTGGAGAACCTGCACCGGCACGCGGAGCGCGAGCCGCTGCACGCAGGCAACCGCTGGCAGGTGGTGCAGGCGGCGTCGACGGAGGTGGGGCCCGCGCTGTTCTTCAGCCTGCTGATCATCACGGTGAGTTTCCTCCCCGTGTTCACGCTGGAGGCGCAGGAAGGGCGGCTGTTTGCGCCGCTGGCCTTCACCAAGACCTATGCCATGGCCGCGGCGGCAGCCCTGTCCGTGACCCTGGTGCCGGTGCTTCTCGGCTACTTCGTGCGCGGCCGCCTGCGGCCGGAAGCGCAGCACCCGGTAAACCGGGTGCTCGTTGCGGCCTACCGGCCGCTGCTGCGCACTGTGTTGCGCTATCCGCGCACGGTGGTCGCCCTGGCCCTGCTGCTGGTGGCCAGCGCCCTCTGGCCCCTGTCGCGCCTGGGCAGCGAGTTCATCCCGCCGCTGGACGAGGGCGACCTCATGTACATGCCGACGACCTATCCGGGGATTTCGATCGGTGAGGCGCGGCGCCTGCTGCAGCATACCGACAAGCTCATCGCCACAGTGCCGGAGGTCGAGCGGGTCTTCGGCAAGGTCGGGCGCGCGGAGACGGCGACGGACCCGGCACCGCTGACCATGATCGAGACCTTCATCCAGCTGCGCCCGCGGGACCAGTGGCGGCGAGGCATGACCACGGAGCGCCTGAAGGCCGAGCTCGATGCGCTCGTACGTCTGCCGGGCGTGACCAACGCCTGGGTCATGCCCATCAAGACCCGTATCGATATGCTGGCGACGGGCATCAAGACACCCGTGGGTATCAAGGTCGCCGGCCCCGAGCTCGGCGGGATCGAGGCGATCGGCCGCCGGCTGGAGACGATCCTCGAGGACCCGCCGGGCACGGCCTCCGTCTACTCCGAGCGGGTCGCCGGCGGTCGCTACCTGGTCGTGGACATCGACCGCGAGCGGGCTGCCCGCTACGGCCTCAACATCGCCGACCTGCAGGACGTGGTCGTGACGGCAATCGGCGGCGCCACCGTGGGCGAGGCGGTGGAGGGTCGCGAGCGCTACCCGATCAACCTGCGCTACCCGCAGTACTGGCGGGATTCGCCCGCGCAGCTCGCGGAACTGCCGATCGTGACCGGCGACGGCCGCCACCTCGCGCTGGGGGACGTGGCGTCGATCCGGGTCGAGGATGGCCCGCCGGGCATCAAGAGCGAAAACGCCCGGCTGAACGGCTGGACCTTCGTGGACATTACCGGCATCGACGTGGGGCGCTACGTGGCTTCGGCTAAGGAGCGGGTCGCGGCGGAGCTCGCGCTGCCGGCCGGGTACTCGCTGAGCTGGTCCGGCCAGTACGAGTACCTCGAGCGCGCGCGGGCCCGGCTCACGCTCGTGGTGCCGCTGACCGTCGCCCTCATCGCGCTCCTGCTCTACCTGAATTTCCGCCGGGTGGCGGAAGTGCTCCTGCTGCTCGGGACGCTGCCCCTGGCGCTCGTCGGCAGCCTCTGGCTGCTCTGGGCCCTGGGCTACAACCTGTCCGTCGCGGTGGGCGTGGGCTTTATTGCCCTGGCGGGCGTGGCCATCGAGACCGGCGTGATCATGTTCGTCTACCTGGACCAGGCCCTCGCTGACCACGGATCCGCCGGAGCGCTGGACAGGGAGGCTCTGCGGGAGGTCGTGCTTGCGGGGGCGACACGGCGCGTGCGGCCGGTCCTCATGACGGCCTCGGCGACCACCCTGGGCCTGCTCCCGATCCTGCTCGGCGGCGGCACGGGCAGCGAGGTCATGAGCCGTATTGCGGCGCCGATGGTCGGTGGCATGGTGAGCGCCACGCTGCTGACGCTGCTGGTATTGCCGGCGGTTTTCCTGCTCTGGCGGGAGCGGAAGCTCAGCAGCGCTTGAGCAGCTGCTTCACCCGCTCTCGCGCGAGGCCCTCCTCGTGACCCAGGGCAGCGGCGATGATCCGCTTGGCCCGCTGCTCGTAGCGCAGATCGAGGCGGTGAAGGCCGGCGAGCCAGCGGTAGGCGGCGAGGCGTTGGAAGACCGAGGGCGCCTGCGCCAGCTGGCAGAGGGCGACGAAGCGCGCTTCGAGGGGCAGCTGGCCGAGCCTTTCCTCGACAGCCAGCAGCACCGGGGGCGCGGACTCCTTCGCCTGCCAGAGGGCAGTGAGGTCCTGTGGGGCGTCGTCGCACCGGGCCGGCGTCCGCTGACGGGTTTCCTGTCGGCTGTCCTTTCGTTCGTGGGCTTTGGTCACGGTGCAGTACCTCCTTCGCTGACCGCCCGGAGCTTCTCCACGGGGTCGGCAAACTGGATCGGGGTGGTGAAGCCCCGGGGCTTGATGGCGAGAATCGGGGTCTCGGCAACGGCGAGGATGGCCTCGGCGGTCGTGCCGATCAGCACGCCGGGCAGGGCGCTCGTGCCCACGGTACCGAGGACGACCAGCGAGGCGCGGGTTTTCCGCGCCAGGGCCGGGATGACGTCGATCGGCGAGCCGCGCTCGAGGTGATGCTGCAGCTTTACCCGCGGCTCACGGCGGCTCACGTCGCCGGCGAGGCGCTCGAGCCAGGCGCTGTGGTCCTTCGCCTGGGCGGCGAGGTAGCTGTCGATCTCGGCGGGGGAAAGACCCGCCCGGGGATGGTCGAGGAGTGCTTCGCCGTAGGGCTGCCAGGCATGCACGAGGTGCAGCGTCGCGCCGGCGGCGGCGGCGAGGTCGCAGGCCGTGGCCGCCAGCTCCCGCGCGAAGCGTTCCGCGGCATCGGTTTCCGCAGTGATCTCGCGGTCGACCGCGAGCAGGAGACTGTCGCTGTGCTGCGCCCGCTCCGGGTGCAGCGTCCACACTGCTGCGGGGCACTTGCGCACGAGGTGCATGCCGGTCGGATTGAGGGCCGCGCCAGGCCCGTCGGCGGCCGTTTCCGAGATATGCACCACGAGATCGAAACCCTGCCGGGTCACCTGCTCGGTCACCGCGAGGAACGGGCTGCCGGTGAGGACCGCGTAGTCGAGGAGAACGCGGCCCTGGTGCGGCGCGCACAGGCCGCGCAGGCTTTCGAAGGCGAGACTCCAGTCCAGGGCCTTGAGGCGCGCCACAGCACCGCCGCTGTCGAGCACCGGCGCGTGGGCGATGACGTCGCAGACGCTCAGCGCCGCCCCGGATTGCTCGGCGAAGGTGACGACCTCGGCGAGGCAGTCGGCATCGGCCGCCTCGGCGTAGACGAGGATGTTGCGGAACACACTCACGGGGCGAGCCCCGCAAGCAGCAGGATCGCGAAGGCGCCGGCAGCCGCGAGCGGGGCCCTGGGGGGCGTCACCGCGCGCTCCGTGAGGGCCACGACCAGGAAAGCGGCGATCCACTGCCACGGGCCGGCGAGCCCGCCCGGACCGGCGACGAGCGCAACCGCCGCGGCGAGGGGCACGGCGAGTACGAGGGCGCCGGCCCAGGCATGGTGGGGCGCCAGCGGGGCGACCGGCTCCCGGCCCGCGCGCGCCAGCACGGCCTGGCCGATCTCGCTGCGGCCCGCGGCACAAGCGACGACAGCGAACAGCTGCAGCACCGCCAGCGCCTGAAGCCCGAGGGCCAGGGCGGTGGCGGCCATGCCCGCATGGGCCACGGCGGCGGGGCGAAGGCGGCCGGCAAAACGGGGCGCGCCGGCCCGGGCCATGGCCAGCAGGGCCAGCAGCGGGCCGGTAGCGAGGAGCAGGGGTGGCAGGCTGTGCAGGGCGGGTGCGAGGGACATGGCGCCATCCTTGTGATCGTTGGTGGCAGTATCCCGGCGCGGAAAACGCAAGTAAAATAGATATATATTTGCTTTTAATTCTATAATTGCGAACTCAAGGCAGGCTGTTCTGTTTTTCTTAACAATCAAATGATTGCGTTTCCTTGGCGGGAGGTGGTTCGTGCGTCTCAACTACCGGCATCTCTACTACTTCTGGCGGGTGGCTTCGGAGGGCAACCTCACCGCCGTGGCGAAGAAGCTGCACGTCTCCCAGTCCGCGCTGTCGTCGCAGATCCGCCAGCTCGAGGAAAGTACGGACACACAGCTGTTTGACCGCAGCGGCCGGCGCATGACGCTCACCGACGCGGGGCAGCGGGTCCTCGGCTACGCCAACGACATCTTCGCCAAGGGCGAGGAACTCGAGTCGATGCTGCGCCACGGCATGGAGCCGGAGGCGCAGATGCTGCGCATCGGCATGCTGTCGACGCTGTCGCGGAACTTCATCGACCACCTGGTCACGCCGCTGCTGATCGACCGTAAGATCCGCTTCACGCTGCACGCGAACACGCTGGACGGGCTCCTCGACGGCCTCGCGCGCCATCAGCTCGACGTGGCGCTCACCAACGGCGACGTTCGCGGCAGCGACGAGCAGCTGTGGCAGAGCCAGCTGCTGGCGAGCCAGCCGGTGTCCATCGTCGGGCCGCCGGAGCTGCGCCCGGAGACGACCTTTCCGCACGGCTACGAGGGCCAGTACTGGGTTCTTCCCTCGCGGGACAGCGAGGTGCGCCGGGCGTTCGATGGCCTCTGCACGCTCTGGCAGTACACGCCGGACGTCCAGGCGGAGGCCGACGACATGGCCATGCTGCGCCTGCTGGCGCGGGACGGTGACGCCCTCGCGGTGCTCCCCACCGTGGTCGTGCGTGACGAGATCCGCCGCGGCCAGCTCGTCGAGTACATGACCCTGCCCAATGTCTTCGAGTACTTCTACGCGATAACGATCAGGCGCAGCTACGTGCCCACGGCCCTGCAGACGCTGCTCGTGGATATCGGCCGGGTGGAGTGAGGCGCCGCAGCGGTCGCCTCAGCTGTCGATGACGACGATGTCCGCCGGCCGCTGCTCGCGGAGGATGCGGCGGATCTCCTGCGCGAGCTCCCGGAAGAGCGCCCGGGCCGGGGAAGACGAGCGCCAGGCCATGGCCTGGATCCGGGCGATGCTGTCGCCGTGCAGGTCCGTGACCCGCAACTCGCTCTGGTCGTGGATTTCCGAGGCCACGTAGAGCGAGGGCAGGAACGCCATCCCGGTGCCCATCACCACCATGTGTCGGAGCGTGTCCAGGCTGGTGCCTTCGAAGTCCCGGCGCACGGTGGCGCCGAGCCGCTCGCAGAGCTGCGCCACCTGGCGGTGGAAATGGTGGTGCTCCTCGATACTCAGTATCTCCTCGCCGAGCAGGTCCTCGCGGTTGACGCGGGCCTTGCCGGCGAGGTGGTGGTCGTTGGCCATGACCAGCTTCAGCGGCTCCCGGAACAGGGGCACGATGGTTAGCTGCCGGTCCGAGACCGGCAGCGGCGTGAAAATGAAGTCGTGCTGGTTGTTGCGCAGGCCCTCCTCGAGATCACGGGGCACGCTCTCGCGCACGTAAAGACGCAGCCCGGCGTACTTGCGGTGCAGCGGGGGCAGTATGTGCGGCAGCAGGTAGGGCCCGAGGGTGGGGGGCACCCCCGTGCGATAGGTGACGACGGCGCCGCCGGAGAGCGTCGCCGCCCGGTCGACGAAACCCTGGAACTCTTCCAGGACGCGGTGGGCACTGCCCAGCAGCTCGCGGCCCTCCGGCGACAGGGCGGCGCCGCGCCGCGAGCGCTCGAACAGCTGCAGGCCCAGGGCCGACTCCAGCGCCGCAATCTGCGCGGTGAGCGCCGGCTGTGTCACTCCGAGGCGGTCGGCGGCGCGGCGAAAGCTGCCGGTTTCGGCGATCGCGGAAAGGCAACGCAGGTGTTTCAGCGACACCTTGTCCGGGTCCAGGGCGGCGCTGCGGAGTGGCGCGGGTTTGTCGGCCTGGGTCACGCTGTCGTCCTCCTGCTGCCGGTGCCTCCCGGGCAGCGATAAATAAATCTTATCACAAACTCCTGTTAACCGCCGTATGCCTTTCGCCTGCCTGCGCCTAAGGTTGCGAGGACAGCAGCGATTGCCGGTGCAGGGCACCGGTGAAACCACACAGCGGAGGCAACATCATGGACCACGTGGTCGACGGTATTCTCAAGTTCAAGCGCGACGTCTTCCCGGATCACCAGGAACTCTTCGGCGAGCTCGCCAACGGGCAGAGCCCGGAAGTCCTGCTCGTCACCTGTGCCGATTCCCGGATTGATCCGAACATGGTCACCCAGACCAAGCCCGGCGACCTGTTCATCTGCCGCAACGCGGGCAACATCGTCCCGCCCCACGTGAGCCAGGCCGGCGGCGTAACGGCGTCCATCGAGTATGCCGTCGCCGTGCTCGGCGTCGAGCATATCGTCGTTTGCGGCCACACGGACTGCGGCGCCATGAAAGGCGCCCTGGCCACGGAAGCGCTCAAGGACCTGCCGCACGTCAAGGAATGGCTGGACCACGCCCGCAGCGCCGTCGAGGTGGTGCGCGCCCGGCACGGGCACTGCGGGCCCGAGCACCTCGACGAGCTCACCCGAGAGAACGTGCTGCAGCAGCTCCAGCACCTGCGCACGCACCCGGTCGTCGCCGCGCGGGTCCGCGCCGGCACGCTGCAGCTGCACGGCTGGATCTACGACATCGAGACCGGTGAGGTGAGCTGCTACGAAGACGAGACCGACACTTTCATGCCGATCGCCGAGCGCTTCGAGCGTCTCGCGGCGCGCAACGCGGCAGCGAGCGCCTGAGCGCCCGGGAGAACGTGATGCGATTCGAACTGAACAACCTGCGCGGCGATATCTACGGCGGCGTCACCGCCGGGGTCGTCGCCCTCCCGCTGGCGCTCGCCCTCGGTGTGGCCTCGGGGCTCGGCCCGATCGCCGGCCTCTACGGCGCGATCTTCGTCGGCTTCTTCGCCGCGCTTTTCGGCGGCACGGCGTCGCAGATCTCCGGGCCCACGGGCCCGATGGTGGTCGTCGTCGCGGGTCTCGCCGCCAGCCTGTCCGGTCGTCCGGAGTTGATCTTCACGGCCATCTTCCTCGCCGGCCTGATCCAGGTGGCTTTCGGTGCCCTTGGCTTCGGCAACTACATACGCCTCGTGCCGTACCCGGTGGTTTCGGGCTTCATGAGCGGTATCGGCGCGATCATCATCATCCTGCAGGTCGGCCGCCTCATCGGCGGTGAGCCGCCGGGTGGCACCATCCCTGCGCTGGTCTACATCCCGACGGCCGTGTCCGGACTGAACCTCTCGGCCGCCGGGATCGGTGCCGTGGCCCTGGCCACGGTGTTCCTGTGGCCGGCGACCTGGGGCAAGTACCTGCCAGGGCCGCTGGCGGCGCTGGTGCTATGTACGTGCCTGGGCCTGGCGCTGCCGTCGGCGCCGGTCCTCGGCGACATCCCCAGCGCGCTGCCCACCCTGCACCTGCCGGTGTTCGATCGCGATGCCATGTTCCTGGTGCTGGAGGCGGCTGTCATCCTCGCCGCGCTCGGCGCCATCGACTCCCTGCTCACTTCCCTCGTCGCCGACAACATGACCCGTACGCGGCACGACTCCAACCGGGAACTGGTGGGCCAGGGTATTGGCAACACCGTGGCCGGCCTCTTCGGTGCCCTTGCCGGCGCCGGCGCCACCATGCGCACGGTGGTCAACATCCGCACCGGCGGCCGCACGCGCCTGTCCGGTATGCTGCACGCCCTGCTGCTGCTGGCCGTCGTGCTCGGCCTCGGTCCGCTGGCGGCGAAGATCCCGCACGCGGCCCTCGCCGGCATCCTGGTCAAGGTGGGCTGGGACATCATCGACTGGCGCTACCTGAAGAACGCGCACCGCGGCCCGCGCTGGGACCTCGCCCTCATGGTGCTGGTGCTAGGCCTCACGGTCTTCGTCGACCTGATCACGGCCGTCGGCGTGGGCGTGGTGCTTGCGGCCCTGGCCTTTGTCCGCCAAGTTGCGGAACAGCAGACGCGGGCGATCCGCGAGATGCAGTTCGAGCCGGACTCGGAAGAAGAAGCGGCGCTGCTCAAGCGCGCCCAAGGCTTGGTGCAGGTCTTCGACTTCGGCGGCCCGCTCAGCTTCGGCGCCGCGGCGGACCTGGGCCACCATGTGCGCGAGCGGACCCGCAAGGGCCGTGGGGCCGCCGCGCTGATCCTCGACTTCTCCAGCGTGCCCTTCATGGATGTCTCCGCGGCGCGGGCCGTGGAAACGATCGCGACGGATGCCGTCGAGTCCGGTAAGCATGTCTACGTCACCGGGCTGCGCGAAGAGGTCTCAAGTGTCCTCGCCGGGCTTGATGCGGACCATCACCTGCCCGCGGATACCCGCTTCAAACAGCGTATCGACGCCGTGCGCCAGGCGGTCGAAGACCTCGAGCGGGGCCGTATCGATGCTGCACCCAACGGCGCAACGCCTCTGCCGGTCTGACATTTCCCGGGTTCACCGAGAGGCCGCTACCGGAAGGCAGCGGCCTTTTCGTTGGCGTCCGGGCGCGGGCCGGCGGCGCTACTGGCCCGCCGCGGTGCGCCGGCGGGGAAGGAAGTGCGTGTCGATGCCCTGGTCGCGCAGCTTGCTGTAAACGCGGTTGAGGTGCGTGCGCAGGGTGGCATGGCTGATGCCGAGCTCGGCGGTGATCTCCGTGTTGCTGCGGCCGCGCAGGAGCAGGGAAACGACTTCCAGTTCCCGCGGCGTGAGGTCCTGCTTCCGGTAGTACGCCATGGCTTCTTCGTACTTTTTCTCGAGCGGCTGCAGCAGGGTGACGACCCGCTCGCTGCTGCAGATGAGCGTCACGTCGTAATGGCCCTCATCAATGCGGGCGTTCCGGTGCACGGTGGTGCCCCAGTCGGGCCACTGCAGGCTGTCGTCGTCGCGGTGCAGGGCCATGCAGCCGTCCTCGCAGACTTCACCGCTGCGGTCGCCGCAGATGCTGCGGCAGCGGTCATTCTGTGCGAGCACTGCCCGGCTCGCGTCCTTGATGCAGATGCCGAGTTCGGCGCTGGTGAGAGCTTCTTCGAGCACAGTCAATCCTCCGGTGGGCGTCTATCGGTTCAGGGTACCGGATTTGCCCGATCGGCAGGCGGGCAATCCCGCGCAACCTTGATCGCGGTCAAGGCCGCCGTGGTCGTGGCCGGCGCAGGCAGCCGGTACACGCGGTCGGCGATCTCGGCGAGAGCGGGCCGGTGCGATACAGCAAGGATCGTCAGTCGGCCCTTGAGGCGCTGGAGGGTCCGGCAGATCGCCGCCTCGCTGAAGTCGTCGAGGGCGCTGGTCGCCTCGTCGAGGATCAGCAGCCGGGGGCTGTGGGCGAGGGCCCGGGCGATGAGGATGCGCTGGCGCTGGCCGCCGGAGAGGCGCCCGCCGCGCTCACCGACCACGTGCGACAGGCCCTCCGGGAGCCTGGCGACGAGGTCCCAGGCGTCGGCCTCGCGCAGTGCCCGCTCGGCGTCTGCCGGGCCGAGGGTCGGGTCGCCCAGGGTGACGTTGTGCAGCACGCTGTCATGGAGCAGGTGGGTCTCCTGCGGCACATAGCCGATCTGCTGCCGCCATGCCGCGAGGGCAGTCTCCGCGAGCGGCTGACCGTCGATGCGCACCTGCCCCGCTTCGGGGGTCGCAAAGCCCAGCACCAGGTCGAGGAGCGTCGACTTGCCCGAGCCCGAGGGCCCCATGAGGGTGGTCAGGGTGCCGGCGGCGATGTGCATAGCCAGCCCGTCGAAGAGGGGCGCGTCGCCATAGCTGAAGCGGATGCCCGCCAGGGTGATGCCTTCGCGCAGGGCGGGCGGTGGCCGCGTGCCGCCCCGCTCTGCCGCAGCGCGGGCCGCGGCGATGGTAGCGCGGCAGGACAGGTAGGCGCTCTCGCCGATCGCGAGCTTCTGGTATTCCTTTTGCACCTTGCCCAGCTGGGCCAGCATTCTGCCGAGCACCAGCACGAGCACCAGCACCGTCGGGAAAGGCATCTGCAGCGGCGCGAGGGCGACGTACAGGCCGCCGACAATGGCGACGGCGAAGAGCTGCTCTTGGCCGGCGGTCAGCGCCGCCGCGCTCACCACCTGCCGGCGCAGGGCCCGGTCCAGGCGCCGGTTCTCGCTGACCAGCGCCGTTTCCACCAGGCTCTCCCGGCCCATGGCCTTCAGGGGCCGCGCGGAGAGCAGGATATCAGCGAGCTGGCCGGAAAGATCGCGCATGGACGCCGTCTGCCGGTGCCCCGCGCGGCGCGACGCGGCGACGAGGAGGCCGCAGGCGCCGATGACCACGACCCCCGCGGCCAGGCCCACCAGTGTCGCCTGCCAGGAAATCGCGAGGGCCACAGCGGCGTAGACCAGGGCCTGCAGCAGGAAGGTCACGGCGTTGATACCCGCCAGGAAGGCGTTAGCGACGCGCTGCGTTTCCATACTGACGGTGTTGGTGAGCGCTCCGCCGGGGAGCTTGAGGAAATGTCCCCAGCAGCTGGCGAGCGTGCTTTCCAGGAGCTCGTGGCGCAGCGCCGTCACGAAGCGTGTCGCCGTGGTCCCGACCTGGCTGTGGGCGAGGAGCAGGAGCACGCTCTTCAGCGTGATGCCGAGGAGTATCAGGAGCAGGAGCGGGCCGAGCTCGGGCTCGATACCGGCGGCGGCCAGCCAACGCACGACGGCGTAGGCGGGGCCGTCACCGGCCTCGCCCTCTACGGCCACCGTCAGCATGGGCAGGAGGCTGCCGAGGCCCAGGCCCTCGGCGAGGCTGGCGAGGAGCAGGGCGACCAACAGCAGCGCAGCGCGCAGCGGGTAGCGTCGGAAGATGTCGCCGAGCAGCTGCATGCTCAGGCCTCGATGCGGCCGGGCCAGCGCCGGCGCATGCAGAGCCATTGCCCCGGGCGCTCGCGGATCCATGCTTCGAAAAGCGCATTCAGCCGCGTGCTGAGGGCAAGGACGCCGGCGCGGGACGCGTCGCCGCCTGCCATGGGGGCGAGCACGTGGACGCGATAGCGCCCGTGGGCACGCCGTTCCACCCGCACCGGTACCAGCGGGCACCCCTGGCGCAGGGCGAGCCAGGCCGGGCTGATGGCGGTCATGGCCGGCCGCCCGAAGAAGGGCAGCTGTTCACCGAAGTCCGTGCGCTGGTCCGGGAGGAGCCCCACGGAGCGGCCCGCCTTCAGCGCGCCGAGCAGCGTGCGGATGGAATCGGTCTTCGCGACGAAGTCGCAGCCGAGGGCGCTGCGGTGGCGCTGCAGCATGGCATCCACGTGGGGGTTGCTCTGCGGCGCGTAGACCACGCTCAAGGGGATGCCGAGGCGGCTGAGGGCGAGCCCCGGGAGCTCCCAGTTGGCGAGGTGGGCCGTGACGAAGACCGCCGGCCGGCCCTCGTCGAGAAGCGCCCGGGTCGTCGGATGCACCTCGGTCTGCAGCGCGTCCGTGCCCGGTACCGCGTAGCGGCCCAGGTGCGGGTACTCTGCGAGCACCGCGCCGAAGTTGCTCCAGACGTCCCGGGCTATGGCGTTGCGTTCGTCGGTGCCGAGGTCCGGAAAGGCGAGCTCGAGGTTGCGCGCGACGAAGCGCTGCTTCCGGGTCAGGGGTCCCAGCCAGCGAAACAGCCGGCTTCCCGCCGCCGCGGCGAGGCGCGGTGGAAGAAGGCCCGCGCAGGCCCAGAACGTCGCGAGGGCGAAGGCCTGCGCGCGCCAGGCGCCGAGGCGCCACCGGGCACCGGTGGACCGGGGATCAGCCGTTCGGACAGTCATGGCGAGTGGTTTGTCGGTGTCGGTTGCACGGCGCGCACGGTAGCAAAGGGGGTTGTGGCGCCGGATAAACCCCGGGGGGGGGTTGCCGCGCCCCTCCCCTCGGCTAGCTTCGGCGCCACCTACACCGATCACCCGGGTACCCATGACCGCACCGCTGACAGCCGCTAGCCTTGAAAAGCCCCTAGAAACAGAGGTTTGGCTGCTCCAGAGCGACCGGGCGGGGGACAATAACCAGGTCCTCGCCCTGGGGGAACGACTCGGCCTTCCCGCAGCCCGGAAACGGGTCGTCTACCGCTCGCCGGTACTATTACCGAAGATCGTGGCTGCCCGGTCCAGCAACCTGCTCTTGGCGGGCGTGGACCGGCGCCGAAGCACGCCGCTGGCGCCACCCTGGCCCGACCTGGTCGTCAGCGCCGGGCGGGAAATGGAACCGGTGGCGCGCTGGATCCGCCGGCAGTCCCGGGGCCGCACCCGCCTCGTGCACATGGGCCGTCCCTGGGCACCGCTCGAGGCTTTCGACCTTGTCATCAGTACGCCCCAGTACGCGCTGCCGGAACGTGACAACGTGCTGGTCATCGACCTGCCCCTGCACCGCGTGACCCGCGAACGGCTGGCGGCGGACGCGGCGGCCTGGGCACCGCGGTTCACCGGTCTGCCCGGGCCGAGAACGGCGGTACTGCTCGGCGGCAACAGCGGTTCCTTCGTGTTCAATCCGCGCAAGGGTGCCGAGCTAGGGCGCCTCGTGAACGACCGGGCCAGGGCGGAAGGCGGCTCCCTGCTGGTCACCGACAGTGCGCGGACGGCCCCGGAGACCTTCGAGGCTTTCCGCGCCGAGCTCACGGTGCCGAGCTATGTGTACCGCTGGCAGGAGGGGGCCGCTGCCAATCCCTATTTTGCCTTCCTCGGCCTGGCCGACCGACTGGTCACCACGGGCGAGAGCGTGTCGATGCTGGCCGAAGCCAGCGTGACCGGCAAGCCGCTCTTCATCTACGACCTCGCGGAGTCCGTGCCCGACGGCGCGACCCGCCTGCAGCGCCTGCGCGCGTCGCTGCGCTACCACGCACTCCGTGACCGCTTCGCACACCTGCTCGGCCCCGCCTACATGCAGCGCGATATCGCTGTTATCCAGCGCCAGCTGGTCGCGGACGGCCGGGCGGCCTGGCTGAACCGCGACGGCGCCTCCGCCTGCGAACCCGCGATCCGAAGCGCGCCGGCCGCCGATGATCTCCGCGCGCTGTGGCGCATCCGCGACCTCCTCGGCCGGGCCCTGCCGTGCTGAGGCGCCGGCTTGCCGTGGTTGTCGCCCTGGCCGGCCTGCTCGCGGCGAACCTGCTGCTCGCCCGGCTCCCCTGGGCATCCCTGGAGGCGGCTTACCAGGAAAACAGCCCGCTGGAGTACGGGCAGCTGGCGCTCACCGCCCTGGCGGCCATGCTTGCCCTGCGCCGTGTGGCCACGGCGCCGGATGAGTTCGGCCGCCGGCTGTTCGGCGCCCTGGCCCTGGCCCTGCTGGCGATCAGCTACCGCGAGGCGGACTTCTCGCCGTGGATTGCCCCCGGCAGCCTGCTGCACCAGCTCTCCTACCTGCTCAAGTACGCGGTGTTCCCGGCCTGCTACGGGTACGTGCTCTACCTGCTCCTTCATTGCTTGCAGCGGGAGCCGGCCCGACTGCTCCGCTTTCTTTTCGGCGGCGTTGGCCTCCTGCTGCCGCTGGCCACGGGACTGGTACTTGCGGCGGCTGCGCTGGACAAGGGACTGGTACACTTGGCGATCCCGAACCGCCTGCTCGAGGAGCTACTCGAACTGAACGCCTATGCGTTGCTGTTTGTACTGGTCAGCGTGGGCGAGGCGCCGGCCGCAGGCGTTGATCCGGTTTGCGACCCGCGGGATGACTGCGGCGCGCTGCCCCTGGGATCGAAATGACCGCCGCGGAACCAAAGGAGCTGCTGGCTGGGGGTGCCGTCGCCCGCTGGCCACTGCCCGCGTTCGATGAAAGCCCGGTCCAGGGCGAGGTGCCCGCGGCCCTGAGCGAGGGGACCCTGCACCTGGGATTGCTCAGCAACGCCAACAGCGGTCGAAACCGTCGCCAGCTCAGTCGCCTCGAGGCGCTTGCGCGGCGTTACTCCCATGTCACGCACCTGGATACCGGCCACGGCGGGGAGGTCCGCGAAGCCCTCGCCGAGTTCGCCCGGCGCGGGATTCATGTGCTGGCCATCAACGGCGGGGACGGCACCGTTGCCCGGGTTCTCGGCGAGGTGGTGGAGCAGCAACCCTTCCCGCGGCGACTGCCCGTCGCGCTGTTGCCGGGCGGCACGGCCAACATGACCGCGGACCGGCTGGGCGTCCGCGGCAGCCTGGCGAGGGCCGCCCGGCGACTGTTTGACTGGTCGGCGGGGCAGCAAAGGAGCGCGTGCCAGGCGCTCATCCGGCCGATCCTGAGAGTGCGCTTTGCGGACGGCCGCGACAATGCCTACGGCATGTTCCTGGGCGCCGGCGCCGTCATCCAGGGCACCGAGTACGCGCATTGCAAGGTCCACGCCCGCGGCCTGCGCGACAACGCCGGGCTCGCCGTCGCCGTGGCGCGCACTGTCTGGGGCCTCAGCCGCGGCGACCACCGCTTTCACCGGCCGGTTCAGCTCTGCCTCGCCGTGGACGGCCATCCGGTCCTTGAAAAAGCGCCTGCTTCAGTGCTTCTGGTCAGCAGCCTGCCGCGGTTGTTCTACGGCGTGCGGCCGTTCTGGGGCGAAGGTGCGGGTCCCGTGAGAAGCACGGTGATCGGGGGCGACGCCGAATGCCTGCTCCGTAAGCTGCCGCGGCTGCTCGTCGGCCGGCCAGGCGTTTCGCTGACTGCAGCCGAGGGCTATCACAGCCACCGGGGCTGTCACCTGACGCTCAGCCTGGACGGCGAGCTCAACCTCGACGGCGAGCTGCACCGGGTTCAGCGCCGCGACGGCTCGGTGACGGTGGAGCGTGGCGGCGACTTCACCTTCCTGAAGCTGTAGCGTGATCGTGAGGGACCCCAGAGGCCGAGCCGCGACAAGGCGCGGGTGACGCCAAGACCTTCCGGCTGGCGGATGCTCCCGGAATGGTCCGGCTCCTGCCGGCCGGCTTGCCTTCAGCGCCTCTCGTCGCTGTCTTCGATGCGTACCCGGGTCAGCGCTGCCTCGGATTGGCGGAGCTGGTACACAGCGTAGGCCATGAAGGACCCCAGGATCAGGATGTTGAGAATGGGTACTGCTGCTTGTGCCATGACGAAACTCCTTTCGGCTGTCGGGGACAACCGATTTGTTTGTATTGCAGGCAACATTACCTACGTCATGGATTACGCCGGCGCCGTGGGATGCAGATGGCGGCTGTCGAGCTTTTGCCGCAGAAGGATGCGTAGGTGTC
>CAYTJQ010000002.1:4888-98998 GCA_964438205.1 uncultured Alteromonadaceae bacterium | reverse complement strand
CGCACGACCACCGCGTCCATGACGCAGAGAATCGGCAGCAGGATCGCCGCGGCCTGCGCCGGCGGCATGACCAGGGCCATGAGCGGCACGGCGAGAATGGCGACCGCGCCGCCGAAGCCGCCCTTGGCGATGCCGTAGAGCAGCACGCCGGGGATACTGACGGCATAGAAGGCCGGGTCACCGAGCACCGCTCAGTGCACCAGCCCGAGCTCGTCGGCGAGCACCGCCGTGAGCTCCTCCCGCGGGCGCTCGGGCACCCGGAGGGGCGCCCCGGTGAGCCGCTCGGCGAGGTCGCGATAGCTCGCCGCCACCTGCTCGAAGAGCGCCCGGGGCAGGACCCAGTCCCGGGCCAGCGTCCGCCGGGCGTCCATGCGGTCCTTGTCCAGCAGCACCTGCGGATCCGGCGCAGCGGCCAGCAGCGCCTGGCGGAAGGCCTCCTTGGAGAACTCGACCACCCTGCCCGCGCGATAGGCGGGACCGTCCCAGATCCGTGAGGAATCGGGGGTGCCCACCTCGTCGAGATAGATGAGCTGCTCGCCGCCGCCGTCACCACCGCCGGGGCGTTGGACACCGCCGGGGCGTTGGACATAGCCGAACTCGAACTTCGTATCGACGAACACCAGGTCCAGCGCCGCCAGTTCCCGCTCGATCAGGCGGAAACCCGCCGCGAGCAGCGTGGTGTAGTGGTCGACATCGGCGGGCCGGGCAAAGCCGAACGCGTCGCTGTAGGCCAGCAGCTGCTCGCGACTGACGTTGACGTCGTCCGCCTCCGGTACGCCGGGAATCCCGCGCAGCACACCCTTGGTCGAGGGCGTCATCAGCAGCTCGGGCAGGCGAGCGTGCTCGCCGAGGCCCCCGGGCAGGTCGATACCGCAGAAACGCCGCTCGCCCTGCGCGTAGGCTCGCCAGAGCGAGCCGGTGATGTACTGCCGGGCGATGGCCTCGATCGCCAGGGGCCTCGCGCGCTGCACGACCCAGAGGAGCGGGTGCGGCGCCTCCAGCAGATGCGCGGGCGCCAGCCCCTCAGCGGCGAAGCGACGGAACCAGTGCGCGGCGATGGCGTTGAGAGCCGCCCCCTTGCCGGGCACGCCGTCCCAGCCGCCCTCGGCCCGCCAGAGACAGTCGAAGGCGGAGAGGCGGTCCGAGATCACCATGATCCCCAGCGGCGCGCCCGGGGCCACGGGATAGCCCCGGCGTTCCGCCAGGCGCCGCGAATCGGCTTCCGTCAACCAGTAGACCGCCCGCACCTTGCCGCTGTGCACCGGCGCACCGGTGCGGACGGGAAGGTCGTCATTGACCGCAAGTACCTGCGTTTCGCTGTCCATGCTGCGCCTCCGGCGGAAGGGGCCGCATGATAGCAGACGCCACGGCTGCGCCCCTTTCGTGCGATCCGCTTCCCTTTGTTATAGTGCCCCGCCCGTTGCCGTGGAACGATTCACCATGCCCTGCCGCCGCGCCGCCCCGCTCCTCCTGCCCGCCCTGGTCGCCCTGTCGGCACCGCTCCCGGCGGCCATCGAGGAGGTGGTCGTCGTCTCCCCGCGCCTCGACAGCACGGTGGAGCGCTCGCCCTTTGCCATTACCGCGGTCACCCGAGAGGATATCCAGCTCGGGCGCCAGCAGATCGGGATCGACGAGGCCCTGACCCGGGTGCCCGGCGTGTTCTTCCAGAACCGCTACAACCTCAACCAGGACCTGCGCATCGCCATCCGCGGCTTCGGTGCCCGCGCACAGTTCGGCCAGAGCGGCATCCGCATCGCGGTGGACGATATCCCCCTGACCACGCCGGACGGGACGAGCCAGGTCGACGACCTCGACATGGGCTCCATGGGCCGGGTCGAGGTGTTGCGCGGACCGTCCGCAGCCCTGTTCGGTACGGCCGCCGGGGGGGCCATCAACATCTACAGCGAAGAACCGGCGGCCCGGCCGACCGTGGAAACGCGGGCAACGGCGGGGGAATACGGCCAGCGGCAACTGCAGCTGAAGGCCAGCGGCAGCAGCGGCAAGCTCGGCTACCTCGCCAGCGTGCGCCGCCAGGACCTGGATGGTTTCCGCGATCACGCGCAGGCCGAGACGACCACCCTGAACTCCACGATCCGCTACGAGCTGGACCCCACCCTGGAGCTGACCGCGGTTCTCGCCGCCCTCGACAAGACCGCGCAGGACCCCGGCGCCCTGACACCGGCGGAGCTCGCCGAGGGACCCCGGGACCGCGCACGGCAGAACAGCATCGACTGCAACGTGCGGGAGACCGCGGACCAGTACCGCACCGGCGTGGTCCTGCGCAAGGCACTCGGCGAGGGACAGTCGCTGCGCCTGCGCGGCTACCTCCTCGATCGCGAGTTCGACGCCCGGCTGCCCTGCCCGTTCGTGGACCACACCACCTTCGATCGGCGCTACCTGGGCGGCGGCGCCGAGTACCAGCTGGCAGGCTCCCTGTTCGGGCGCGACAACCGCTTCATCGCCGGCTTCGAGCTCACCGCCCAGGAGGATGACCGCGAGCGCTTCGACGCCGACGGCGAGGGCAACCGGGGCCCGCTGACCCAGCGACAGCAAGAATCGGTGGACAGCGTGGCCCTGTACCTGCAGGACGAGCTGGCCCTGGGCGATGCGCTGGCCCTGCGCCTGAGTGGCCGCTACGAGTCGCTGGACTTCAAGCTGCGCGACGACTTCCTGGCGGACGGCGACGATTCCGGGGCCATCACCTTCGACGAGTTCACGCCCATGGCGGGACTGCTCTGGTCGCCGCGACCCTGGGCGAACCTCTACGCCAATGTGGCCACGTCCTTCGAGACGCCCAGCCTCAACCAGCTCGAGGACCCGGCGGGCCCCGGCTTCCTGGAAGCCCTGGAGGCGCAGACCTCGACCAATTACGAGGTCGGGGTCAAGGGCCTGTACGGCGACCGCCTGCGCTACGAGGTCGCCGTCTTCCGCATCGACCTCGAGGACGAGCTGGTGCCCTTCGAGGCGAACGGCGATGTGTTCTATCGCAATGCCGGCACCTCGACCCGGGAGGGCCTGGAGGTCGCCGCGGAAGCGCGCCTTGCCGAGGGGCTGCGCCTGACCCTCGCCTGGAGCTACAACGATTTCCGCTACGAACGCTACAGCGCGGGGGGCGAGACCTTCGACGGCAACACGCTGCCGGGGGTGCCGGAATCACAGCTGTTCGCCGAGCTCGCCTGGCGCCACAGCGCGGGCTGGTACGCGACCTGGGACCTGCTGCGGGTAGGCGAACGCTACGCGAACGATGCCAACAGGCCGGCCGCGCGGGTTGACGGCTACACCGTCAGCAATCTCCGCTTCGGCCGGCAGTACCGGCTCGGGGCGCTGGCCGTGAGCCCCTACCTCGGCATCAACAACCTCTTTGACGAGAGCTATTTCGCCAACATCCGCGTCAACCAGAACTTCAACCGGTTCTTTGAACCGGCGCCGGGACGCAACGTCTACGGCGGGGTCGGCGTCAGCTATCGCTTCTGACAGCGACTGCAGCCGGCCCAGGGCTAGTCGGCGTCCATGGGGGCAATGCCCACCGCCGCGCGCACGCGTCGCATGAGGGGTACGGCCTCGGCCCGGGCGCGTTCGGCGCCCGCCTTCAGCACGGCCTCGATGTAACCCGGGTCTGCCATTAGCGCATCGTAGCGCTCGCGGGCCGGCGCCAGCTCGTCGTTGATCAGCTCGAAGAGCTGCTGCTTCGCCTCGCCCCAGGCGATGCCGGCGGCAAACTCGGCGCGCATGCGCTCCACCTCGTGCGGCGGCGCGAAGGCGGACCAGACCTGGAACACCGTGGAGCTGTCCGGGTCCTTCGGCTGCCCGGGTTCGAGGAGATTGGTCTTGATCTTGTTAATCGCCTTGCGCAGCTTCTTCTCCCCCTCGAAGAGGGGGATCGTGTTGCCGTAGCTCTTGCTCATCTTGCGGCCATCGAGGCCCTGAAGCACGGCGACGCTGTCGTCCACTACCGCATCCGGGAGCGTGAACAGCTCGGCGAAGTTGTGGTTGAAGCGCTGGGCGATGTCCCGCGCCATCTCCAGGTGCTGGAGCTGGTCCCGCCCCACGGGCACGTGGGTGGCGTTGAACATGAGGATATCCGCCGCCATGAGCACCGGGTAATTGAACAGCCCCATGGTCACGCCGTAGTCCGGGTCCTCCCCCGCCTCCTCGTTGGCCTGCACCGCGGCCTTGTAGGCGTGGGCGCGGTTCATGAGGCCTTTGGCGGCACTGCAGCCGAGGATCCAGGTGAGCTCGGGAATCTCGGGCACATCGGACTGGCGGTAGAACACGGCGCTGTCCGTGTCGAGACCGAGGGCCAGCCAGGTCGCGGCGATCTCCCGGGAAGAGTGCCGCACCTGCGCCGGGTCCGTGCATTTGATCAGGGCGTGATAATCGGCAAGGAAGAAGAAGTACTCGGCGCCGCCGGCGTTCACCGCCTCGATCGCCGGCCGGATGGCGCCGACGTAATTGCCGAGGTGCGGCGTCCCGGTAGTCGTGATGCCGGTGAGATACCGCTGCTTGCCCATGCCCCTGGCCCCTTCGGAAAAGGCGCCAATGATACCGGTTTTACCGGCCAATGCTATCGACCGGAGGCTCGGTCGATAGCCAGGGCGCGGACGTCGCGCGGCGCCGGCGCCCGGTCAACGCGGGAAGAGCGGTTCCGGGGCCTCGTAGAACGCGCGCAGGACGCGGCAAAGCGCCAGCGCGTCCTCGCTGCCCGCGGTCTCGCGGATCGAGTGCATGGCGAAGGTGGGCACACCGACGTCGAGGGTGCGCACACCGACCTCGGCCGCGGTGAGCGGACCAATGGTGCTGCCGCAGGCCATGTCCGTGCGGGTCACGAAGCTCTGTACCGGCACACCGACCTGGCCCGCGAGCTGCCGGAACAGCGCCGAGGTCTCGCTGTTGCTCGCATAGCGCTGGTTCACGTTCAGCTTGATCACCGGTCCGCCGCCGAGCCGCGGACCGTGGTTGCCGTCGTGCCGGTCCGCGAAATTCGGATGCACCGCGTGCGCATTGTCCGCGGAGATCAGCATCGACCGGTCGACCAGACAGGCACAGGTTTCCGCGTCCCCGGCGATGCGCGAAAGCACCGAGCGCAGGAACGGTCCCTGGGCGCCGGCGGCGGAAACGCTGCCGACTTCCTCGTGGTCGTTGCAGACGAGCAGCGCCGGCTGGCGCCCGTCGCTCTCGAGCAGCGCGCGGAGCCCCGTGTAGCAGGAGAGCAGGTTGTCCAGGCGCGCGCTGGTGATGAACTCCCCCTGCAAGCCGACCTGTGCCGGCGGCTGCGTGTCGTAGAGGTTGAGCTCATAGTCGAGCATCTCCACCGGATCGAGGCCGAGGCCGCGCAGGTGCTCCGTGAGCAGCGTGCGCAGCGCCGGCTCCTCGCCGTCACCGGGAAGGCAGAGGAGCGGCAGGATGTCGGTCTGCGGGTTGACGCTGCGGTTGCTGTTCGCCTCCCGGTCGAGGTGAATCGCCAGGCTGGGGATGACTGCCACCGGCTCGCGCAGGTCCACCAGGGCCGTCGCCAGGGCGCCGTCCCGCCGGCTGTAGCTCACCCGTCCGGCGAGGGACAGGTCCCGGTCGAACCAGGGATTCAGCAACGCGCCGCCGTAGACCTCGACACCGAGCTGGTAGCAGCCATGCCGGGTGAGATCCGGGTTCGGCTTCACCATCAGGCAGGGGCTGTCCGTGTGGGCCCCGACCATGCGCAGGCCCGCCGTTCGCTCCTCGCCGAGGCGAAAGGCCACCAGGCTCGAGCCGTTGCGGGTGACGTAGTAGCGGCCTCCGGGTGCGAGGGACCAGCAGCGATCCTCCGGCAGCGCACTGTAGCCCGCCTCCTCCAGCGCCTCGGCGAGCGCGGCCACGGCGTGGAACGGCGTGGTGGCGCGCCCGAGAAACGCGAGCAGACCGTCGTTGAAGGCCGCACTGGCCATGTCAGCCCTCCTCCTCGCCGTCCCCGCCGAGGGCAGCAATGGCGCGCATGCGGGCGTAGAGGCTGGACGTGTCCCAGCGTCCGCCGCCCATATGCTGCACGTCGGCGTAGAACGCATCGACCAGGCTGGTCAGCGGCAGGCCGAGCCGTTGACGGTCCGCCTCCTCCAGCACGAGGCCCAGGTCCTTGCGCATCCAGTCCACGGCAAAGCCGTGCTCGTAGTCGCCGGCGAGCATGGTCTTGTAGCGGTTCTCCATCTGCCACGACTGCGCCGCGCCCTGGGAGATCACCTCCACCACCGCGGCAGCGTCGAGGCCGGCGCGCTCTGCGAAGGCCAGGCCCTCGGCGAGGCCCTGCACGACGCCGGCAATGCAGACCTGGTTGACCATCTTGGCAAGCTGGCCGCTGCCCGCGGGCCCGAGGCGCCGGGCGCAGCGGGCGTAGGCGGCAAGCACGGGCTGGGCGTGGGCGAAGGCGTCCTCGTCGCCACCGACCATGATCGTCAGCGCGCCGTTCTCGGCGCCGGCCTGGCCGCCGGAGACCGGCGCGTCGAGGAACGCGATTCCCCGGGACGCAGCGGCGGCCTGCAGTTCCCGGGCGAGCGCCGCGGAGGCGGTGGTGTGGTCGACGAGCAGGCTGCCGGCCGCCATGGCCGGGAGCGCGCCCCGTGCGCCGAGGACCACCTCGCGTACGTCGTCGTCGTTGCCGACGCAGACAAAGACCATGTCGGCGCCCGCCGCTGCCTCTGCGGGCGTCGCGGCGTGACTGCCGCCGTGCTCGGCGCACCAGGCGGTCGCACGGGCGGTCGTACGATTGTAGACGGTCACCCCGTACCCGGCCGCAGCCAGGTGCCCCGCCATGGGGAAGCCCATGACGCCGAGGCCGATAAACGCGAGATTCATGGCAGCTCCAGTGCAGAAAAGACGGGCATTATGCCAACCACAACGCGTACAGCACCAGCGCGAGGCCGACCCGGTAGGCGGCGAAGGGCAGCAGCCCGAGGCGGGCTACCCAGCGCAGGAACAGGGCGATACAGCTGTAGGCGCAGGCGCCGGCGAGGAGTGCCGCCAGGGCCAGCGGCAGCCAGGGCGCCGCGGCCGGCGCGGCCGCGAGCTCCACCCCCTTGAGCAGTCCGGCTCCCGCGATCACCGGGATCGACAGCAGGAAGGAAAAACGCGCCGCCGCCGTGCGCTCGACACCGAGGAGCATGGCCGCGGTCATGGTGATCCCCGAGCGGGAGGTCCCCGGGACGAGGGCAAGCACCTGCGCCAGCCCCACGGCCAGGGCCACGGCGAGCGTCACCGTCGCGCCCCCCCCGTGCCGGCTCGCGCGGTGCGCCGCCACCAGCAGCAGCCCGAACAGCAGCGTGGCGCTGGCGATCACCGGCAGCGTGCGCAGCTTCGCCTCGATCCAGTCCTCCGCGAGGAAGCCCGCGACCACCACCGGCAAGGTCGCCACCGCCAGCGCGAGGACTTCCCGCGCCGGTGGGGTCAGGCGCCGCTGCCGCAGCGCACGTCCGCTGCCGGCGGCGAGCGCGGCGAGGTCGCGGCGAAAGTAGAGCAGGACCGCCGCCAGCGTACCCACGTGCACGGCGACATCGAAGGCCAGGCCCTGGTCCGGCCAGCCGAGTACCAGGCCGGGGATCACCAGGTGCGCCGAGCTGGAGATGGGCAGGAACTCCGTCAGCCCCTGCACCAGGGCGAGGAGCGCCGCCTGCCAGGGTTCGATCACTGCGCCCGGCCCTGCTCGGCGAGGGTTTTCCAGCGATCCCCGCCCTGTACGTAGAGGGGCGCCACCGCGCCCGCGCTGCCGGCCTCGCCCGCGGCGAGGCCGGCGCGGGCGAGGGGCACGAGGTCTTCGGCCTCCGGCAGCAGTGCCGGCGACGCGCCCGCGAGGGGCGGCAGGCCCGCGGGGAACGCGTCCGCCAGTGCGGCGCCGGAACCGACCAGGTAGAGCGCGCGGCCGGCGGCGGCGGCCGCAATGGCGTCGGCGGGCAGCGCTTCGGGGCGACAGACGGCGGGCGCCGTGAGCGCCCGCGGCAGGCCGGCGTCGGTGTCGTAGAGCGCCCAGTAGAGTTCGCCGATGCGCGCGTCGATGGTGCTCAGGATGACCGCCTCCGGCGACGCTGCCCCATGCCTCAGCGCCGTAAGCGCCTGGGCGGCCAGGGTCGGGATACCCGCCACGGGCAGGCCGAGGCTGAACGCGAGGCCCTGGGCGGCGGCGGCCGCGATGCGCAGCCCGGTAAAGGAACCGGGGCCGCGCCCGTAGGCGATGAGATCGAGACCGAGGGCCGCCAGGGGCGTGTCGCCGGCGAGCTCGCGCACGAAGGCGAAGAGACGCTGCTGATGCTGCCGCGGCACCACCTCGTGGCGGCTGCGGACCTCCCCGCCGAGGGCGAGGGCAGCGCTGCAGGCATCGGTCGCCGTTTCCACGGCGAGCACGGCAGTGCCGTCGCTCATGGCTTGCTCCGGGGTCGCGAATCGGGGCGCAAGTATCCCATACTTGGCCGGCGCTCACCCAGGGAGACCCCATGTCCAGCACGCCGGTCGTCACGCCGTCCGCACCGGTCCTCGGACTGCTCCTTGCCGGCGGTGCCGGCCGCCGCGCCGGTGGCGCCGACAAGGGGCTGCTGCCCTTTGGCGCGACGACCCTCGCCGGGGCCACGGCCGGGCGCCTGCGCCCGCAGGTAGACCGGCTGCTGGTGGCCTGCAACCGCAACCAGGCGGACTACAGCGCACTCGCCGACGGCGTCGTGTGCGACCGGCGGCCGCCGTACCAGGGCCCGCTGGCCGGGGTCGAGGCGGTGCTGCCGGCACTGCCCGAAGGCTGGCTGCTCGCCCTTGCCCCCGGTGACGTCCCCCGGCTCCCCGCTGACCTGGTCGCCAGGCTCCGCGCCGCCCTGCCGGACGGCGACCGCGCCGTCGCCTGGGCGCGGGCGGAGGGCCGCGACCACTACCTCTGCGCGCTGCTCACGCGCACCGCGGCGCTGGCAGTCACCGCCTACCTGGATGCCGGTGGACGGAGTGTACGGGGATGGTATGAAACGCTCGCGGGCCAGGCCGTGGCGTGCCCCGGCCCGGGCGACGCCTTCGCGAACTACAACACGGGGACCGCGAGTGGCCCGCGGGGGCCCGGACTCAGCTGATGCCGAGGGCCTCGAAGACCCGGTCGCGGATCGCCTCCACGGAGCCCACGCCTTCCACGCGATGGCAGGCCGGGGCACGGTCGCCTTCCATCTCGCGGTAGAAGGCGACGAGGGGGCTGGTCTGGTCGTGGTAGACCGCCAGGCGCTTGCGCACCGTTTCCTCCCTGTCGTCGTCGCGCTGCACCAGCGGCTCGCCGGTGGCGTCGTCGATGCCGGGTTCCTGCGGCGGGTTGTGCTCAACGTGGTAGACGCGCCCGGAGGCCGGGTGCACGCGGCGCCCGGACAGCCGGCCGACGATCTCCTCGTCGTCCACGGCGATCTCCAGCACATGGTCGAGGTCCACGCCGGCGTCGACCATGGCCTGCGCCTGGGGAATGGTCCGCGGGAAGCCGTCGAAGAGGAATCCGCGCTCGCAGTCGGGCTGCGCGATCCGTTCGTTAACCAGGCCGATGATGATGTCGTCCGATACCAGGCCACCGGCATCCATGACCGCCTTCGCGGCGAGGCCGAGTTCGGTCTCGGCCTTGACCGCTGCGCGCAGCATGTCGCCCGTGGAGATCTGGGGAATCCCGAGCCGCTCGGTAATGAACTTCGCTTGCGTTCCCTTGCCGGCGCCGGGAGCACCCAGGAGTATCAGACGCATACGCATTCCTTTTCGTTGCAGTCGCTGGGAAGACGCGGCGGTACCTGCGGCGCACCGACCCCGTCCGAAAGGGGCACAACCTTACACAGCGGCTCAGACCGGCACAAGAGCAGGCCTACCCGCCTTTGGTCGAGGCCAGGGCGGCCTTGGCCGCGGTCCAGCGCTGCTCCAGGGACTGCGCGTCGAGCTCCTCGAGACACCGGCCCTCGGCCTGCACGGCATCCTCCATCAGCCCGAAACGCGCCTCGAACTTGGCATTCGCCCCGCGCAGCGCCGTCTCGCTGTCCACCCTGAGCTGGCGGGCGAGATTCACGCAGGTGAACAGCAGGTCGCCGAGTTCCTCGCTGATCGCGGCGCCCTCCCCGGCCGCGACCGCCGCGCGCAGCTCGGCGAGCTCCTCGTCAAGCTTCGCGAGTACCCCCTCGGGGCCATCCCAGTCGAAGCCGACGCGGGCGGCGCGCTTCTGCAGCTTCTGCGCCCGCGGCAGGGCCGGCAGCGCCGTCGGCACGTCGGCGAGCGCGCGGGCCTGGTCCCGCGCCAGCCGCTCCCCGGCCTTGATCGCCTCCCACTGTTCCTTGACCTGGTGCTCGTCGAGACCGCCGCGGAGCACCCCCTCGATGTCGCCCTCGGCGAAGACATGGGGGTGCCGGCGGACGAGCTTGTCCGCCAGCGTGTGCACGATGCCCGGAAAGTCGAAGAGCCCGGCCTCGCGGCCGAGCTGGCTGTAGAACACCACCTGGAACAGCACGTCGCCCAATTCCTCGGCGACGTGGTCGTAGTCGCCGTGCTCGATCGCCTCGGCGAGCTCGTAGCACTCCTCGATGGTGGACGGGACGATGCTGGCAAAATCCTGTTTCAGGTCCCAGGGGCAGCCCGTTTCCGGGTCCCGGAGCCGTTCCATGATGCGCAGCAGGTCGTCGAGGCCGTAGCGGTCTTCGGGCACGGGGTGCTCCTTCAGCGGTCCAGGCGGGCGGCGGAAATGACGTTCTTCAGGCGATTCAGGCGCTCAAGCAGCTTGGCGAGGGAACCGAGGTCGCTGATCTCCACCGTCAGCTGCATCGTCGCGGTGTGCGTGTTCTTGTTCGAGAGCGTGTTGATGGCGAGCACGTTGATGCGCGCGTTCGCGAACAGGGCGGTGACGTCGCGCAGCAGGCCCTGGCGGTCGTAGGCCTCGATCGCCAGGTCAACCTCGAAGCGCTCGCCCTCGGCCGCGCCCCAGTCGACGTCGATGATGCGCTGCGGCGCCTCCTCCTGGAACTGCATTACCCGCTGGCAATCCGCCCGGTGCACGCTCACCCCGCGCCCCTGGGTGATGTAACCGACGATACGGTCACCGGGCAGCGGCTTGCAGCAGCCCGCCATGTGCGTGAGCAGGTTGCCGACTCCCTGCACCTCGACCTTTCCCCCGCGCGCCCGGCGCCGCCCCGGCGGCGTCGCCACCCGCAGCTTCGGCTGCGGTCGGTCGCCGACGAGGTCGTGCGCGGCGTTCACCACCGTCGATGACGACAGGTCGCCGGCGCCCACGGCGGCATACATGTCCTCCACGGTCGGCTGCTGCACCTTGGCGGCGATGCGCTTGTAGTCGACGCTGGTCAGGGCCATGCGACGGAACTCACGCTCCAGCAGCTGGCGGCCGGCGTCGATGTTCTCCTCGCGCGCCTGGCTCTTGAACCACTGCTGCACCTTCGCGCGGGCCCGGCTGGTGCGCAGGTAGCCCAGCCCCGGCTGCAGCCAGTCCCGGCGCGGCTGGTCCTGGCGCCCGGTGAGAATCTCCACGCGCTCGCCGGTCTGCAGGGCATAGGTCAGCGGTACGATCTGGCCGTTCACCTTGGCGCCGCGGCAGCGGTGCCCGACCTCGGTGTGCACGTGGTAGGCAAAGTCGAGCGGGGTGGCGCCGGCGGCGAGGCTGACCACGTCGCCCTTGGGCGTAAACACGTATACGCGGTCCTGGGTGATATCGGCGCGCAGCTCCTCGGCGATGCTCTCGGCGTCGCCCTCCTCGTGCCAGTCGAGCACCTGGCGGAGCCAGGCGATCTTCTCGTCGTAGCTGCTGCCGAGACGTCCGTCCGGGTCCGAGCCCTTGTAGCGCCAGTGCGCGCAGACGCCGAGCTCCGCCTCCTCGTGCATCTGGAAGGTACGGATCTGCACCTCGAGGATCTTGCCCTCGGGGCCGATCACCGCCGTGTGCAGCGAGCGGTAGCCGTTCTCCTTGGGGTTCGCGATGTAGTCGTCGAACTCGTTGGGAATGTTGCGCCAGAGCCCGTGCACCAGGCCCAGGGTCGCGTAGCAGTCGGCGACGCTGGGCACCAGCAGGCGCACCGCGCGGATGTCGTAGACCTGGGAGAAGCCGATACCCTTGCGCTGCATCTTCCGCCAGATGCTGTAGATGTGCTTGGCGCGGCCTGAAATCTCGAAGCGGATATCCGCATTGTGCAGGACGACCTGCAGCTGCTCGGAGACCCGGCGTATGAACAGGTCGCGCTCGCGGCGCTTGCCATCCAGCAGCCGCGCGATCTTGCCGTAGGCGTCCGGGTGCAGGTAGCGGAAGGACAGATCCTCCAGCTCCCACTTGAGGTGACCGATACCCAGCCGGTGCGCCAGCGGCGCGTAGACATCGAAGACCTCCCGGGCGATCGGCTCGCGGCGCTCCCGGTCGTTCTTGACGGCGCGGATGGCGCAGGTGCGCTCGGCGAGCTTGATCAGGGCGACGCGGACGTCGTCGACGATGGCGACGAGCATCTTGCGCAGGTTGTCGCGCTGGGCATCGGCCTGGCCGAGTACCCGCTCGTCGCCGGTCTTGCGCAGGTCCGATACCGCGGCCATGCGCAGGACGCCCTCTAGCAGCTGCGCCGTCGCGCCGCCGAAACGCTCCTCGACCTGCGCCAGGGGCAGGCGCTCCTCGCGCACGGCGCGGTACAGCAGGCCGGCAATGAGGCAGTCGGCGCTGACCTGCAGCTCGGCGAGAATCTGTGCCGTTTCCAGGCCGGCGAGCAGGCAGTCGGAGTCGGCGCACCAGTCGTCGAGATCAAGGCCCGGCCGGGCCACGGCGTCGGCCGCGCAGTGGGCCGCAGACGCCACCCGCCCGGCATCGGTCGCCTCCAGCGCCAGCGGCAGCTGCGCGAGCCAGGCGCGCACGTCCGCGTGCCCGTCGTCGCCGATCCATGCCTGGTCGCGTACCTGGACCACCGCCGCGCCTCAGCCGCCCGCGCCGAAGACGCCGGTGGACAGGTAGCGGTCGCCACGGTCGCAGATGATGGCGACGATGGTGGCATTCTCGACCTCCGCCGACAGGCGCAGCGCACCGGCGACCGAGCCCCCGGCGGAGACGCCGCAGAAAATGCCCTCCTCGGCGGCGAGGCGGCGCATGGTCTCCTCGGACTCCTCCTGGGAGATGTCCATCACCCGGTCGACCCGGGCGGGCTCGAAGATCTTCGGCAGGTAGGCCTGCGGCCAGCGGCGGATCCCGGGGATGCTGGCGCCCTCCGTGGGCTGCAGGCCGATGATCTGGACGTCCGGGTCCTGCGCCTTCAGGTAGGCCGAGCAGCCCATGATGGTACCGGTGGTACCCATGGAGCTCACCAGGTGGGTGATGTCGCCGCCCGTCTGCTGCCAGAGCTCCGGGCCGGTGCCGCGGTAGTGGGCCAGGGGGTTGTCGGGGTTGGAGAACTGGTTCAGCTGTCGGCCCCGGCCCTCCTGCTCCATCGCCTCGGCGAGGTCCCGGGCACCCTCCATGCCGGCCTCGGCGCTCACCTCCACCAGCTCGGCCCCGTAGGCACGCATGGCGAGCTTGCGCTCGCTGCTTGCGCTCTCGGGCATGATCAGCACCATGTGGTAGCCGCGGATCGCCGCCGCCATGGCCAGCGCGATCCCCGTGTTGCCGCTGGTGGCCTCCACCAGCGTATCGCCGGGGCGGATGTCGCCGCGGCGCTCCGCCTCGACGATCATGGACAGCGCCGGCCGGTCCTTGACGGAGCCGGCGGGGTTGTTGCCCTCAAGCTTGGCCAGCAGCGTGTTGCTGGTACTGCCGGGCATGCGCTGCAGGCGAACCAGCGGCGTGTTGCCGATGCAGCTCTCGATGGTGGGATAGTCGGGCATGGCGCGTTCCCCTCCCGTGACAGGCCGCAGAGTATAGTCGCAGGGGCCCCCCCGCCGCGACCCACCGGCGGGAGCGCCACCGGGGCCCAGCGCTCAGCCGTCCTGCCGCTCCCGGCGGCGCAGGAAGAGCTGCCGGCTGCGCAGCGGGCGCTCGCCGAGCAGTTCCCCCAGCGCGCTGCGCAGCACACCCTTGGCCGCTTTCCCGGCGCTGCCGGTAAAATCGCCGGACGCCGCGCGCAACAGGTCTTCACCGGCGAAGGTCGTGCCCCCGGCCCCCGGCCGCTGCGCGCAGAGGCCTAACCCCGGCTCGAACAAGTAGCGGCCTGACGCCGCCACCGCGACGCCCGCGCGGGCGTCGCGGTCGAAGGCGAAGGCATAGCCCAGTGCCTCCAGGAGCTCGCACTCGAAGCGCCGCAGCGCCGGTTCGACGGGTTCACCGTCGGCCAGGGCCCCGAGCACGGTCGCGTAGCTCGCGAATACCGCCGGTTGCGGGTCGTCCCGGTGCAGCAGCCGGACGAGCAGCTCGTTCAAGTAGAGCCCGGACAGGAGCGCATCGCCCCGCAGCGGTGCCAGGCCGCCCCCCGTTTCGACGCCCGCCAGGGTCTTCAGTTCCCCGCGGCCGAGGAAGCCCACGAGCAGCGGCGAGAAGGGCTGCAGCAGGGCACCGGGGCTCCCGCCCCGGCTGCGCCGGCGCAGGCCGCGGGCCACCGCGCCCACGCGCCCGTACTCTGCGGTGAGGAGCTCCAGCAGCTGGCTGCTCTCGCGGTACGGGCGCCGGTGCAGGAGGTAGGCGGGCTGCAGGCTGGCCTGCACGGCTCAGCCCCGCTCGTCGTAGCCAAGGCTCTTGAGAGCGCGCTCGTCGTCGGACCAGCCGGCGCGAACCTTCACCCAGAGCCGCAGCATGACCTTCTGATCGAAGAGGCGCTCCATGTCCTTCCGCGCCTCGGTGCCGATGGCGCGCAGCCGCGAGCCACCCTCCCCGATGACGATGCGCTTCTGCCCGCGGCGCTCCACCAGGATCAACGCGCTGATGTGCAGCACGGCCCGGTCCTCGGCAAACTCCTCGATCTCCACGGCGGTGGCATAGGGCAGCTCGTCGCCGAGCTGGCGGGTGATTTTCTCGCGGACAATCTCTGCGGCGAGGAAGCGCTCCGTCCGGTCCGTCACCTGGTCTTCCGGGAAAAAGAAGTCGCCGGCGGGCAGCAGCTTCAGCACCTCGGCATCGAGCTCGTCCAGGTTGTGCTCGCGCAGCGCCGAGAGGGGCACGATGGCCGCGAAGTCCGCGCGCCGGCTGAGCGCCTCGAGATGCGGCAGGAGCACGTTCTTGTCCGCGAGCAGGTCGACCTTGTTGACGGCGAGGATTACCGGCACCGCGCTGGCGCGGACCTGCTCGAGCACGCGTTCGTCCTCGTCGGTCCAGGCCGTGCGATCCACCACCATGATGATCACGTCGACGTCCCCGAGCACGGCCCGGGCGGCGCGGTTCATGACCCGGTTGATGGCCCGCTCGCCGCCCTTGTGCATCCCCGGCGTGTCGACGTAGACGGCCTGCCAGCCGGCCTCGCTGCGTATTCCGAGGATCTGGTGCCGCGTCGTCTGCGGCTTGCGCGAGGTGATACTGAGCTTCTGCCCGACGAGGTAGTTGAGCAGCGTGGACTTGCCCGTATTCGGACGACCCACCAGGGCGACGTAGCCGGCCCGGGACCCTTCAGCCATGGTCGAGGGCCTCCAGCACCGCGCGGGCGGCGGCCTGCTCCGCCCGGCGGCGGCTGCTGCCGCTGCCCCGCGCCTCGCAGGCCGGGGCCTCGAGGCGGCAGGCTACCTCGAACTCGCGGGCGTGCTCGCTGCCCTCCACCGACACCAGCTCGTAGCTCGGCAGGGGCAGGCCGTGGCCCTGCAGGTGTTCCTGCAGCCGCGTCTTCGGATCCTTGCTCGCCCCCGCGCCGGCAAGGGCCGCGAGCTCCTCACCGAGGAGGCGATCGACAAGCGCGGCGCAGACCGCCGGGCCGCCGTCGAGGAGCACGGCGCCCACAAGCGCCTCGAGGGCATCGGCCAGAATGGAGGCGCGGCGCCGTCCGCCGCTCTTGCGCTCCCCCGGGCCGAGGCGCAGGTGGTCACCGAGACCGAGGCGCCGGGCAACGGCAGCCAGTGTGTCCCCGCGCACCAGGGCGGCGCGCATGCGCGAGAGCTCGCCCTCGTCGGCGTCCGGGAAACGGTGGAAAAGGCGCTCGGCGACGTGGTGGTTCAGCGCCGAGTCGCCGAGAAACTCGAGCCGCTCGTTGTTGCGGCGGCCGACGCTGCGGTGGGAGAGTGCGCGCTCGAGGAGCTCGCGGTCTTCGAAGCGATAGTCGATCGCGCCCTCGAGGCGGTCAAGCTGCACCGGGGGCTCAGTCCGAATAGCTGCGGCCGGCCTCAAACTTGAGGTCGTCGAACTTGATGACCGCGTCGATGCGCCAGCCCACCGGAACCCGCGCCTCGTAGCGCGCGTCGATCCAGGTCCGGCCCTCCTCGCGGAAGACCTCGATGTCCTTGTAGTCGATGCCATAGATCTGGTTCGTGTTGAGGAGCGTGGCCAGCTTGCGGCGCACATCGGCGATCGTGTCCTCCTCGCGGTTGTATTCCTCCGCGACCTTGGTCACCACCTCCCGGACCTGCAGGTACTCGATATAGGACGGCGCCATGCGCAAGCCGACCATGATGAAGAAACCCACCATCATCGCGATGACGAGTATTGCCGGAAGGGACATCCCCCGCTGCCTATAGATCGCCGCCATGCCAGTGCTCCGCTGTCGTCGCCCGTCCAGTCCGGGACCAGGTTATTCTATGACACCGACGCGGCTGAAGCTCGGGATACTGAACAGCGAATCCCAGTGCATCCAGACCGCGAACGCCTTGCCGACTATATCCTTTTCACTGACCTGCCCCCAAACGCGACTGTCACTGGAATTGTCCCGGTTGTCCCCCATCATGAAGTAGTAACCCGGGCGCACGGTCACCGAGAAGTCCCGGGCCGGCCGCGCCAGGTCTGCCTGCACGAGGTGGTTGCGGCCGCCGAAGGCGGCGAGGCTGACACGCTGCCGGGAGCCAGCGCCGGGTACCACCGCAAGGGGTTCCTCGGGCACCGGCTCCCCGTTTACGTAGAGCCGCTTGTTGCGGTAGGTCACCTGGTCGCCGGGGAGGCCGATGACCCGCTTGATGTAGTAGGTCTTGTTCATGTGCGGCGGAAAGAACACCATCACGTCGCCGCGCTCGGGTTCGCCCAGGTCGATCACCTTCGTGCGCAGTACCGGCAGGCGGATGCCGTAGGTGAACTTGTTGACCAGGATGTAGTCGCCCACCTCCAGCGTGGGCACCATGGACGACGAGGGAATCTGGAACGGCTCCACCACGAAGGACCGGAGCACGAAGACCACGAAGAGCACCGGAAAGAAGGACTTCGAGTACTCCACCACCACCGGCTCGGCGCCGGCCTCCTCCCCCCGCTTACGCCGCGCCGGTGCGAGCACCAGCGCATCGAACAGCCAGGCGCCGCCGGTGAAGGCCACGGCGAGAAGAAGGATCAGGGGGAAATCGATACTCATGCCGGCCTCAGCTGTCCACCTGTAGTACCGCCAGGAAGGCGGACTGGGGAATCTCCACCCGGCCTACCTGCTTCATGCGCTTCTTGCCGGCCTTCTGTTTCTCGAGCAGCTTGCGCTTGCGAGTCACGTCACCGCCGTAGCACTTGGCGGTCACGTTCTTGCGCAGGGCCTTCACGGTCTGCCGGGCGACGATCTTGCTGCCGACCGCAGCCTGGATGGCCACGTCGAACATCTGCCGGGGGATCAGTTCCTTCATCTTCTCGGTGAGCTGGCGCCCGCGGTGCTGCACCTGGTCCCGGTGCACGATGATCGCCAGCGCGTCCACCCGCTCGCCGTTGATGAGCACGTCCAGGCGGGCGAGGCTCGCGGCCTCGAAGCGGTCGAAGCCATACTCCAGGGAAGCGTAGCCGCGGCTCACGCTCTTCAGCCGGTCGAAGAAGTCGAGTACTACTTCCGCCATGGGGATGTCGTAGGTCAGGGAAACCTGGCTGCCGAGGAACTGCATATCCTTCTGCTCGCCGCGCTTCTCTACACACAGCGTGATCACGTTGCCCAGGTACTCCTGCGGCACCAGGATGCTGCAGCGGGCGATCGGCTCACGCATCTCCTCGATGTCACCGACGTCCGGCAATGCCGAGGGATTGTCGACGTGAACGACCTCGCCGTTCTTTGTCACCACTTCGTAGATGACCGTCGGCGCCGTGGTGATCAGGTCCAGGTCGTACTCGCGCTCGAGCCGCTCCTGGATGATCTCCATGTGCAGCATGCCGAGGAAACCGCAGCGGAAGCCGAAGCCGAGGGCGTCGGAGGTTTCCGGCTCGTAGAACAGCGAGGCGTCGTTCAGCGTGAGCTTGGCGAGGGCGTCGCGGAAATCCTCGTAATCGTCCGTGGACACGGTAAAGATGCCCGCGTACACCTGTGGCCTGACCTTCTGGAAACCCGGCAGCGCCGGCACGTCCGCGTGCTGAGCGCTGACCAGCGTATCGCCCACCGGGGCACCGGCGATGTCCTTGATGCCGGCGATGACATAGCCGACCTCCCCGGCCTGGAGCCTGTCCGTCTCCCGGCGCTTCGGCGTGAAGATGCCGACACCGTCCACCTGGTGGACCTTGCCCGTGGACTTGGTCACGATCCGATCGCGCTTGCGCAGTACACCCTGCTTGACCCGCACCAGCGAGACCACGCCCAGGTAGTTGTCGAACCAGGAATCGATGATCAGCGCCTGCAACGGCGCATCCCGGTCACCGCCCGGCGGCGGGATGTGGGCGACGAGGTACTCGAGGGCGTCCTCGATGCCGAGGCCGGTCTTCGCGCTGACCAGGCAGGCCTCACTGGCGTCGATGCCGATGATCTCCTCGATCTCCTTGCGCACCTTGTCCGGGTCCGCTTGCGGCAGGTCCATCTTGTTGAGCACGGGCAGCACTTCGAGGCCCTGCTCGATGGCCGTGTAGCAGTTGGCCACGGACTGGGCCTCGACGCCCTGCCCGGCATCGACCACCAGCAGCGCGCCCTCGCAGGCGTAGAGGGAGCGGGACACTTCGTAGGAGAAATCCACGTGCCCCGGCGTGTCGATGAAATTCAACTGGTACACCTGCCCGTCGCGGGCGGTGTAATCGAGGGTGACGCTCTGCGCCTTGATGGTGATGCCGCGCTCGCGCTCGAGGTCCATGGAGTCGAGCACCTGCTCGGCCATTTCACGATCCGTGAGGCCGCCGCAGTGCTGGATGAAACGGTCCGCGAGCGTCGACTTGCCGTGGTCGATATGGGCAATGATCGAGAAGTTGCGGATGTGATCCAGGTCGCTCACTCAGCAGGGTCCGGCGCCGACGCGCATGAAAGGGCCCGCGACCCCCGGGGCCCCGTGCCGGCAATGGGTGGCGGCGCAGGGCGCCGCCGGCTCTAAGGGCGCGGATTGTACCCCAGCCCGCCGGCGCCTGCTATGCGCGGGCACGGGGCCACGGGCACCGGGGCGGAGGCCCCGGACACGGGCGCTACTCGGGCACGCGCAGGCCGATGAACAACGGCGCGCCGCGGCGGATCAGCCGCAGGGGCACGGAGCTGCCGGGCGCCTGGGCCTCCAGCGCCTCGCGCAGGCTGTCGAGGTCCTTGACCGGGGTCGAGCCCACGAGCGTGAGCACATCGCCGGCGAGGATACCCGCCTCGTCGGCCGGGGAGCCGGGAACGACGCTGCGCACCACCACGCCGCCGCTGATCCCCCAGCGCTCGAGGGTTTCCGGCGCCGCGCTCTCGGCCGTGATGCCGATGCGCGCGCTCTCGCCGCCACTGCCGGCCGCGGCGACCCGCGGGTCGTCGTCGGCATCGAGGCCGCCGACCTCGACCTCGAGGGTCTGGCGCCGGCCGTTGCGTACCACCACGGCGTCGACCTCGGCGCCAGGCCGGAGCAGACCCACCACGTGCGGCAGGTCGGCGGAGCTGTCGATCGTCTCACCGTCGAAGCGGATGATCACGTCCCCGGGCTCGATGCCCGCAGCCTCTGCCGGGCTCCCGGGCGCCACCTGGGCCACCAGGGCGCCCATGGGCCGCTCGAGATTGAAGGACTCGGCGAGGTTGCGGTCCACGTCCTGGATGGTGACCCCGAGCCAGCCCCGGGTGACGCGCCCCTCGGCCTTGAGCTGCTCGACGACATTGCGCACGACGCTGACCGGGATGGCGAAGGACAGACCGATGGAGCCGCCGCTCCGGGTATAGATCTGCGAGTTCACGCCGACCACCTCGCCATCGAGGTTGAACAGCGGGCCGCCGGAGTTGCCGGGGTTGATGGCGACATCGGTCTGGATGAAGGGCACGTAGTTCTCGTTGCGCTCCGTCGGCAGGCTGCGGCCCCTGGCCGAGACGATGCCGGCGGTCACCGAGTAATCGAGGCCGAACGGCGAGCCGATGGCCAGCACCCATTCGCCGACGGCGAGGTCGTCGTCCTCGTCGAGGCGCAGCACGGGCAGGTCCTCTGCCTCGATGCGCAGCAGCGCAAGGTCCGAGCGCGGGTCCGTACCGATGACTTCCGCATCGTACTCGCGGCGATCGATCAGCCGCACGACAACGCTGTCGGCGCCCTCGACCACGTGGTTGTTAGTGACGATGTAGCCGTCGCCGGAGAGCACGAAGCCGGAGCCGAGGGACATGCGGTCCCGCGGGCCCGGCGGCTCGCCGCGGAACTCGAAGAAGCGGCGCAGGTACTCCGGGATCTCCTCCGTGTCGAAGCCCGGGTGGCCGCCGCTACGGCTCTCCACCAGGATCTTCACCACAGCGGGGGACTGCTCGGCCACGATCTTGCGAAAGTCCGGGAGCTCGCGGGCCGAGGCCAGCAAGGGCAGGAGAAGGAAGGCGAACAGCAACAGCGACCGGTGCAGGATGCCTTGTGGAATCATGGCTAACTCCTTGGCAGGAATGAGGATGGAAAGCAAGAACTTTAGCGAAGTGCGAGGGGTTCCGCAGCGCGTTCGATAATTTCCGAGAGCGCCGGCTGCAGGCGCCGGTCGTGGCGGTGACGCCAGCCGTGCCAGCGCACGAGCACCAGGCCGGTGACCAGGCCGGCCACCGCGCCGAGCGCCGCCGGCGCGTCACCGGGCAGGCCCGCCAGCGCCGGGAGGACCGCACCGGCGAGCAGGGTGAGGAGCGGCAGCGCGTAGACGATAAGGGAACCGCGCAGCACGACGGCCTCCGGCAGCTCGATCATGACCTGGTCGTCGATGCGGCAATCGGCAGGCGCCAGGCGGGGCCCGGGCAGCACGCGAACGAGACCGCGCTGGCCGCTGGCATAGCGCTCCAGGAGGCCGTGGCCACAGCCCTTGCTCACCGCGCAGGCGCCGCAGGTGCTCTTGCGGATAGTCTCGACCCAGACGCTCCCGCCCTCCACCGCGACGACCCGGCCCGTTTCCCGGAGCATGCTCAGCGCACCCGCTGCACCGCATCCGCGACCATGCGGGCGGTGTTGACGGGGATCTCCCCGAGGACGGTGACGAGCACCGGGTCCGCACCCAGCGTGAGGCCCCGGGTGTAGGATACGGTGCTGCCCTCGCGGACTACGCCCTCACCGGGGCGGAGCGGTTCGCCGAGGCGCTCGACAAAGACGGAGAAGGTCGCCATACCGTCAGTATAGGACCGGCGCACGCTGTGCGCGCCGGCTGCATCGGTGGCAACGAAGCCGGCCGGCAGCCAGCCAGGGCTCCAGCCCAGGCCCGCTTCCGGGCCTGCCGACGGCGTGGCCGGATGCGGGTGTGCGGCGCGGTGGACGACAGCGGCCGTCGGCCGCGCGGACGCGTCCGGCGCACCGTCACCGACCTTGACGCTCGCGAACTGGAACTGCTCAACGGGCCGGCCGCCCGCACCGACGATGGTGCCCTTCAGCAGGACGGCGGACTCGCGATCGAGTTCGAACACGTAGCCGTAGCGGTACATGTCCCGCGGCTGCAGGAGCAGACGGACGGCGCGGCGCCCGGCAACGCGTTCGCCGGGCGCGGTGCTGATCCGGTAGTGTCCCGCAAGGCCGCAGTCGCCCTGCTCAAGGTTTGCCGCGGCGCGGAGCAGCCGGTGCCCCGGGTGCTCGCAGTCGAGGGGGTGGTCGCCGCGCACGACCTGGGCCTCCTGCCCGGTAAGCAGGGTCAGATCCTCGAAGACACGCTCGCCCTCTACACCGTGACGCAGGGCCATCATGCGCAGGCTGTTGCCGCGCTGCAGCGTCAGCACGCCCTCGTAGCTGACGGCACCGGCCCGCCCGGCCAGGGCCTCGAGGAGCGCCATGGCCTCCGGGTCCGTCTCCGGGCAACCCTGGGCGAGCACCGCCGGCCCGGTGGCGGCGAGCGCCAGCCCGAGCAGCCAGCGCAACACGACGGGAGCTGCCATCAGCGATCGATCTCCGGCACCCGCGCAAAGGGGATGAGCCCCTGGGGGGTGTTGAGTGCCGCCTGTTCGGCATGCTCCTGGCTATAGAGGCGCAGGCGCTGCCGGGCCAACTCGTCGTAGGCACCGGCGGTGGCGGGCTGCAGAGCCGGCACGGCCCGCGCGCCATAACTTGCGCGCACCGGTGAGGCGCCGATGGTATTGACCAGGCCGACGGGTGCTGCCATCGGCGCCGCCCCGGGTCGGTCATCGACACCGGCGAGTTCACGGCCCCCCAGGATGACGACGGCCGTCACCGAGGCGGCGATGGCGAAACTTGCCACGGAGCGCCAGCTGCCTGCAGCCCGGCCCCGCGGCACCGCCTCCGCATCGATGGCTTCGCGTACCGCGCCGGAGATATCCACGTTGACTGCCGTGACGCAACCGTTGAGCACATCCCGCGCCAGGTGGTAGCGAGACCAGGTGGCCCGCAGTTCCGCGTCCCGGGAACGCGCCAGCAGCCGGCGCAGGGCGAGGTCATCACCCTCCCCGTCCATTACCGCTGACAGGGATTCGCGCAGTGCCTCGTTCATGCCTCACTCCAACCGTTCACTGGTGTTTCCTCCGCCCCGTTGCCGTTTCACCGGCAAGCTGGGCCCGGACCCGAAGGTCGATCGCTTCGCGGGCGCGGAAGATCCGCGAACGCACCGTGCCCACCGGGCACTCCATGACATCGGCGATGTCCTCGTAACTGAGACCATCAAATTCCCGCAACGTTACCGCGGTCCGTAAATCTTCCGGCAATTCCTGGATGGCCGCTTCCACCACCGCCTTCAATTCTTCACCGAACAGGGCATTCTCGGGGTTCTCGAGGTCCCGCAGGGCGCCGCCGCTCTCGAAGTGCTCGGCGTCCTCGACCTCTACATCCGCCCCCGGGGGTCGCCGGGACCGCGACACGAGGTAATTCTTCGCGGTATTGATCGCGATGCGGTAGAGCCAGGTGTAGAACGCACTGTCGCCGCGAAACCCCGGCAGCGCCCGGTAGGCCTTTATGAAGGCCTCCTGGGTGACATCCTGCACTTCGTCCGCGTCCTGCACGTAGCGACTGACCAGGCCGAGGATGCGGTGCTGGTACTTCAGCACCAGCAGGTCGAAGGCTCGGTTGTCCCCGCGCTGCACCCGGTCGACCAGTTGCTTGTCCGTCGCTTCGGCCGTCACCGGCGCTGGCTCTCCCTGCTGCGTCGCGACCCGGCGCCGGCGACGCCGTTCCGTGGCCCTTCCCTGTGGCTGGCCCCGTAGACCACGGCCCTACAGAAAAGTTCAACACCCCGCGCCTGCCCGCCCGAACAAGTGCCAACAATTGCCGAAAAGTTCATCACGGGATGCATTTACCAATGCGTGAGAGGCTCGTTTATACTCGCGCCAAGCTTCTCATGGCGCGCCCGCTTTTGCACTTTCGCGACCTTTACAAGGCAGCGCACCCTGCGCGGCAGTCAGACCCGCTCCGCCGGGGCCGAGCCTGATGGGCCATCACTGGCGGCATGATGTACTGGTGATCGGCAGCGGCGCCGCGGGACTGGCCGCCGCGCTCAGCCTGCCGTCGACGCTGCGGGTCGCCGTGCTCACCAAGGGGGACCTGGAGCGGGGCTCGACCTACTGGGCCCAGGGCGGCATGGCCGCCGTCCTCCACGACCGCGACAGCGTGGCCTCCCATGTGAAGGATACGCTCCGCGCCGGCGGCGGCCTCTGTCACCGCGACATCGTCGAGTATACCGTTGCCAACAGCAGGGCCTGTGTCGACTGGCTCGTTGCCCAGGGCGTGCACTTCGACCGCCGGGAAGCGGCGCAGGGCCACGAGTTCCACCTGACCATGGAGGGCGGCCACTCCCATCGCCGCATCATCCATGCCGCCGACCAGACCGGCCGCGCCATCGGCGACGTGCTCGCCGAGCGCGTCCGGGCGGCAGGCAACATCCAGGTGTTTACGGACCGCATCGCCGTCGACCTCGTCGTCCGTGACGGGCACTGCCACGGTGCCTACAGCCTCGACCTCGGCTCGGAGCACGTAGACCTTTTCGAGGCGCCGGCGGTCGTCCTCGCCACCGGCGGCGCCAGCAAGGCCTACCTGTATACGAGCAACCCGGACGGCGCCAGCGGCGACGGCATCGCCATGGCCTGGCGGGCGGGCTGCCGCGTCGCCAACCTGGAGTTCAACCAGTTCCACCCGACCTGCCTCTACCACCCGCGGGCGAAATCCTTCCTGGTCTCCGAGGCGCTGCGCGGCGAGGGCGCCCTGCTGCGACTGCCGGACGGGGAGCGCTTCATGCCGCGCTTCGACGAACGCGCAGAGCTCGCGCCGCGGGACGTCGTGGCCCGGGCCATCGACCACGAGATGAAGCGCCTGGGGGTCGACTGCGTCTACCTCGATATCAGCCACAAGCCGCGGGATTTCCTGGAAGCCCACTTCCCGACGATCATGGCCCGCTGCCGCGACTTCGGCATCGACCTCGCCTCGGAGCCCATCCCGGTAGTGCCCGCGGCCCACTACACCTGCGGCGGCATCGTCGTCGACCGCAATGGCCGCAGCGACCTCGCGGGACTCTATGCGATCGGCGAGTGTTCCTTCACGGGGCTGCACGGCGCCAACCGCATGGCCAGCAACTCGCTGCTGGAGTGTATCGTCTTCGCCCGCGCCGCGGCTGCCGACATCGCGGCCAGCCGGGCCGGCGCACCGGTACCGCCGGCGCTGCCGCCCTGGGACGAGAGCCAGGTGACGGACTCCGACGAGGACGTGGTGATCTCGCACAACTGGGATGAGCTCCGGCGCTTCATGTGGGACTACGTGGGCATCGTGCGCACGAACAAGCGACTGCAACGGGCCCTGCACCGGGCGGAGCTGCTGCAGGCGGAGATCGCGGAGTACTACAGCAACTACAAGATCAGCAACGATCTTCTCGAGCTGCGCAACCTCGCCATGGTGGCCGAACTCATGATCCGTTGCGCGATTTCGCGCCGCGAGAGCCGCGGCCTTCACTTTACCCTCGACTACCCGGACCTGCTCCCCGAGGCGCGGGATACGATCCTCGAACCCTGAACGCCTCAGGCGCCTTCGCCGCGCTTGTAGGCAACGATACGGCGAACGAGCGCAGCGAGGGCCGTGTCTTCGGGAACCCCCCGGCCGAGAAACCAGGCGTAGAGCTCCTGGTCCTCGCATTCCATGAGGCGCTGGTAGCAGGCACGGTCGGCGTCCGCCAGGGTCGGGTAGACGGCCTCGACGAAGGGTGCCAGCACGAGGTCGAGCTCGAGCATGCCGCGGCGGCTCGCCCAGCGCATCCGCTGGTGGTCGTTTTCCCGTATCATCGCCATCACTCCGGGGGTGCCAGGGCGGCGCAGTATAACGTGTCCGTCACCACCCGGCCCCCGCCGCGGTACACGGAGGCAACCCATGACCGACAGCCATTTCTCGGAACTCAGCGAAGACAGCGTGCTCGCCCTCGAGGGCGCCGGCATCGCCGCTTTCCTGCAGGGGCAGCTCACCTGCGATACGCGGATGGCGGGGCCGGGCACCAGCGTCCCCGGAGCCCTGTGCAACGCGCAGGGGCGGGTCGTCGCCGACCTGCGCCTGCTGCTGCCGGCGTCCGATCGCGGCCTGCTGCGGGTCGGCACCGCGCTGGCAGAGCACACGGCGACGGTGCTCGGCCGCTACGCGATGTTCTCGCGCATTGCGGTGGAGCCCGACCGCGACCACTGGCTGCCCTGCGCCCTCTGGGGCGACGATGCGGCGGCTGTGCTGCGCGAAGCTGGCGGTACCGTCCCCGCCGGAAAGAACAGCTGCGCGGCCGGCGACGGCTGGCTCGCGGTCTGCTGCGACGAGGCCGCCACGGCCTTCGAGCTGTACCTGTCGGGTGACGGCGGCAGCGCGCTGCGCGCGCGCCTCGAAGCGGCCGGTAACGGGACCGAGGCGGACTGGCGCGCCCTCGAGCTGCGCCGCGGTCTGCTCCGCCTGGGTGAGGGGCAGGCGGAAACCCAGCTGCCGCAGGCCCTGAACTACGACCGGGCCGGTCTCGTCAGTTTCCGGAAGGGGTGCTACACCGGTCAGGAAGTGGTGGCCCGGCTGCACTACCGCGGCCGGGCGAAGAAACGCTGGGGGCTCTGGCAGGGTCGCCTCGCGGCGCCGGCAGAGCCCGGCGACACTCTCGCCGACAGGGAAGGAATGCCCGGCGCCGCGGTCCTGCGCTGCGTCACCGATAGCGCCGGCACGGCCTGGCTCGCAGCCCTGGCCCGGGTCGAGGACGGCGAACGACCGCTGATCAGTGCAGCCGGGGAACCGCTGGAGCCGTGCCCGCTACCCTATCCGGAAGACGGGGCTTGAGCGGCGAGGCGCTCGGCTTCCGCCAGCGGCGGCAGCCGCCAGTCCACGGGCTCGCCGCCCCGGGCGGCGAGCCAGTCGTTGGCCTGGCTGAAATGCCGGCACCCGAAGAAACCCCGGTGCGCCGACAGCGGTGAGGGGTGCGGTGCGCGCAGCACGCAGTGGCGCCGGCCGTCGATCTGCGCCCCCTTTTCCTGGGCGTAGCTGCCCCAGAGCATGAACACGAGGCCCCGCGCCTCGCCATCGAGAAGGGAAATGACCCGGTCCGTGAAACGCTCCCAGCCCTTGCCCTGGTGAGCACCGGCCCGGCCCTGCTCCACGCTGAGCACACTGTTCAGCAGGAGCACGCCGCGCCGCGCCCAGGCGACCAGCGAACCGTGCACCGCGGGGGGAATGCCGAGGTCGGTCTCCAGCTCACGGTAGATGTTGCGCAACGACGGCGGCAGGGGTACCTGTGGGCGCACCGAGAAGCAGAGCCCATGGGCCTGCCCCGGGCCGTGGTACGGATCCTGGCCGAGGATCACGACCGAGACGCGCTCCGGTGGTGTGTACCAGAAGGCATTGAACAGTTCCTGGGCGGGGGGGAAGATCGTGGCGCCCGCGCACTGGCGCTCGCGGAGAAAGGTCGAGAGCGACCGCATGTAGGGTTGCTCGAACTCATCCCCGAGCAGACGCAGCCAGCCCGGCTCCAGTCGCACTTCGCGCTTTCCGTCCACGCACACCCCCTCACTCCGGCGCCCTGCGGGCGCACAGGCTAACCCGACGGCCGCGGGCGGTCGAGCCGAGGGCCCGCTGCTTGTGCAGTGCGGCGACGCGATATATCGTGAGCGGCATCAGGGAGCGCAGCCAGGCTATGGACAGGGGCAAGCGGGAACAGGAGTTCTACCAGGGTCGTCTGATCCTGCCACAGGGTGTGACCTCCGATGGTCGCGTCGCGGTGCGCGGTGTCGGCGCGCTCCTCTTCGCCGCCAGCCACGGGCAGGCGCTGGCCTGGGCGGGCAACAAGCCCGCGGGGCTCGAGCTGGCCGGCCCGGGCGGCGAACGGCTGTCGCTGAGCGTCTACCTGAACGGCTATGCCGGCGACTGGCTGGATCTCAGCATCCGCGACGGCATCGACGACGCCTCGGCGCGCGCCCTCGGCATGTTCATCGCCGGCGAACCCTGGACCCGGGAAAGCGCCGCCTCGCTCTACCACGACCAGGTCGAGCTGGGGCTTGCGGAAATCGACGAGGGCCTCCGCGGCTTCGTCAACAGCCTGGCCGACACGCTCTTCGACCTCGCCACTTCCACCCGCCAGAATACGCAGGCCAGGCAGTCCTACTACGACGCCCTGAATCACCTGAAGCGCAATAACGATCGCTTCCGCGACCTGTTCACGGCCAGCCTCCGCGCGCAGCTGCAGGACCCGGAGAAGGAGCGGGAGACGCGCTTCGCATCGCTCGAGGAAGCGGACGCGAGTCACCTCGATCTCGTCAATTTCTCGGAAATGGAAGAGCGGCTGGAAGTCGAGCGCATCATCAACGACGCGCTGCAGCGCTACCGCATCGACCTCGAGAGCCTCACGCTCAGGGTCAGCGACCTGTTCGGCCTCGGCGCGGCCCAGGCAAAAGCGCTCTTCCACCCCGCCTACCAGTGCCGCGCCCTCGAGGAGGCGCTGCATGCCCTCGGCTTCTCGCCCGAGGCGCTGCGGCAGAGCCTGCGCTTCTTCCACCGCGAATGGGTGCGCAAGCTCACCGGCTTCTACGCGCGCCTCAACGGCAGTCTCGCCGAGGCCGGGCTCCGGCCCGGGCTGGAGGACGAGCTCTACCGCGGCGGCTCCATCATCGAGTTCCAGCGCGACGCGGCGCGCCGGTCACCGCGCGGAGAGCGCGAGCGAGAGACCGGGGATACAGCCGGGGGCGACGCCTTCGAGCCGCCCCGCCCGCGCGCGCCCGCGGACTCGACGACGGCGTCAACGGAGGCCAGGGAGACGGCGGACGAGCCTCGCCGCGCGCCGCGGCAGAAGCACGAGGCCATCTACGACGCCGTGGTCAACGCCCTGAGGACCCGGCAGGAAGCCGAGCAGGAGGATGCGCCGCCGGCGGACGATACTGAGCCCCCCGCTCCCGCGGCCTCCGCCGAGACCGTGGCCGCCGCGCTCCTCGCCCTGCAGAACGCGACGCTGGCAGGCGCCGGTGACGGCGAGGTCAGCCCCCTGCGCAACCTTCTCGCCGGCAAGAGCGCCGACCCCTCGGTGCGCAGTGCCCTTGGCGGCGACGCCGGCAACCGGCTCGAGTTCGTCGACGACGTCTTCAGCACGATGCGCGGCAACCTCGACATCAGCGAGGGGGTAAAGCCCCTCCTCGAACGCCTGCGCATCCCCCTGGCCCGTCTGTCCCTGCTCGAGCCTCGCTTCTTCGCCGACCCCGGCCACCCGGCCCACAAGTTCCTCGACAAGCTTTCGCGACTCGCGACCACGGAGAATTTCCCGAACCGGGTCCTTGAGAGGAAGCTCGACGAGATCGTCGCCCTGGTCGCCTCCGGCTACGCGGACGACAGCGCGGTGTTCGACGACGCGCTCGATCGGCTCGGCTCCCTGGTGCAGCAGCACCAGCGCACGCTGAACAAGAACATCGACCGGGTCATCAGTGGCATGGAGGGGCGAGAGCAGCTCCGCCGCGCCTGGCGCACCGTCGATCGCCTGCTCGCCGCCTACATCAAGCCCCCGTCCGCACCGCGGGTACTGCTCGAGCTCCTCGACGCCGGCTGGCGTGACCTGCTGCGGCAGACCGTCGTGCGCGAGGGGGAGGGCTCGGCACCCTGGCGGGAGCAGGTGGCCACCCTGGAGGCGGTCAGCGCCGCGCTCGAGGCCGCCGAGGCGGGCAAAGTGTCGTCCCGCCTGCCCCAGTCCCTGCGCCGGCAGCTGGATGAACTGCGCGAGGAGATCCGGCGGGCCCAGCCCGACAATGTGACCCACGGCAAGGCGCTGCGCGACCTGAAGGCGGTGCTCTGCGGCGAAGAGCCGCTGGAAACGTTACCCGTCGAGGCCCCGCTGGACGGCGACGGCGAGCCCGAGGACGAGCGCCTGGAGCAGCTGCCGCGGCTCCACCGCTGGTTGAAACGCGTGGACCAGCTCCGCACCGGCACGGTGATGAGCTACCGGGACCGGGAGGGCCACCGCAAGCGCATGCGCCTGGTCTGGATCAGCGATGACCGCGAGCGTTTCGCCTTCGTCAATGACCTGGGGCAGAAGGTCGGCGAGCTCACGCGCCTGCAGCTCGCCCGCAAGCTCAGCCACGGGCTGGCGCCGCCGGACCCGCTGGACCGCATGTCCGTGCTCGACCAGGGCATCTACGGCACGCTGGCGCGCGCCCAGGAGCGGCTGACGTTCAAGCGCACCCACGACCCGCAGACGCGGCTGCTCAACGCCGAAACACTGCGCCGGCGCCTGCAGCGCACGGTGGAGCACGCCCAGCGCAACGACGTGCAGCACGCTTTCCTGCTGCTGGATATCGACCGCTTCCACCTCGTCAACGAACTCTACGGCGAGGAGCAGGGCGACGCGGTGATCCACGCCTTCGCGCAGATGCTGGCACAGCTGAACGAACGGCGCTCCGTCACCGCGCGGCTCGCGGACGATCGCTTCGGCATCGTGCTGGCCTATCGTGACCGCGACGAGGCGCTGGCCTTCGCCGAGCGCATGCGCGAGGACATCGCCGGCAACAACCTGCCGCTCGGCAGCGAGGCGGTGAGCTTCACCGTGTCCATCGGTGTCGCCCCGATCGCCGCTGAAACAGCGAACGTGGATACGGTCCTGGAGCAGGCCGGAGGGGCCCTGGCGCTGGCCAAGGAGCAGGGGCGCAACTGCTGCGTAGCCTACGACCGCGACGAGGAGCAGATCGCCGCGGCCCGGCGCGAGCGCGAACGCTCGCGGGTGATGCTCGACGAGGCCATCGCCACGGACAGCCTGGTGCTCCGCGCCCAGCCGATCGTGCAGAGCGCGCTGGACGGCTCCCAGCCTCCCACCCACCATTACGAGGTGCTGCTGTCGATCCGCCAGGACGACGGCAGCCTGCTCTCGCCAACGGAATTCATCGCCTCGGCGGAGCGCTTCGGCTTCATCAACGGCGTCGACCGCTGGGTGGTCCGCCGCGTCTGCGAATGGATCTCCAGCCTGATGGACCGGCAGAAGGTGGTACCGCAGCTCTCCATCAACCTGTCCGGGAGCAGCCTCACGGACGACCGCTTCATGGACTACGTGCTCGAGCAGATCTCGGAGTTCGGCGTCGGCACCAGCAAGCTGTGCTTCGAGATCACCGAGACCGGCGCGATCGAGAACCTCAACAAGGCCGCCGACTTCATCCGCACGCTGCGCAACATCGGCTGCACCTTCTCCCTGGACGACTTCGGTACCGGCATGGCCAGCCACCAATACCTGCGCGAGCTGCCGGTGGACAACGTCAAGATCGACGGGATGTTCATCCGCGACATGGTCAACAACCCCAACGACTTCGCCATGGTGCGCTCGATCAACGACCTGGCACATTTCCTGGGCCAGAAAACGATCGCCGAGAGCGTCGAGTCCGTGGAGCTCATTGAGCCACTGCACGAGATCGGCGTCGACTACCTGCAGGGCTGGGGGGTCGGCATGCCGCGCCCGCTGGAAGAAGTCACCCTGGAGCTGAGCCCCCTCGCCACCTGAGCGAACGCGGCGCCGTTGACGCAAATCAACGCACTGGGACACGCCCCTTGCTAGCCTCTGGGTCATGCTGAAGGAGGCCGGCGCGACCGTTATGAACGACATCCAGACCATCGACCTGTCCCACGATATCCCCGCTGCCTGGCAGGAAGGTATCGCCATGGCCCGGAAATACGCCTGCCAGGGGCCGCGCTACACGTCCTACCCGACGGCACCGCAGTTCACCGAGGACTTCCGCCTCGAGCGGTACCTGAACTGGCAGTCTCGGCAGGGGCTGCGTACGGAACCGCTGTCGATCTACGTGCACCTGCCCTTCTGTCACGACATCTGCTACTACTGCGCCTGCAACAAGGTGGTGACCCGCAAGGCCGGTGTCGCCCGGGAATACCTCGATCACCTCGCCCGGGAAATCAGCCTGCAGGGCGAGCTCGTCGGCCACGAACGCCCGGTGACCCAGATGCACTGGGGCGGCGGTACGCCGACCTACCTCGACCCGGCGGAGATCACCGAGCTCATGCACCTGCTGGCGAGCAGCTTCAGGCTCCTCGACCGAGGCTACCGGGAATACTCCATCGAGATCGACCCGCGCACCGTGGATATCGACACCATGGCGCTGCTCAAGGGCGTGGGCTTCAATCGCGTGAGCCTCGGCATCCAGGACTTCGACCCGCGGGTCCAGGAGGCGGTGAACCGGGTCCAGCCCTACGCGCAGGTGGCCCGGCTGGTGGAGAGCGTTCGCAGCCACGGCTTCCGCTCGCTCTCCTTCGACCTGATCTACGGCCTGCCCTTCCAGGACCACCTCAGCATGGCGGAGACGCTGCGCAAGGTCATCGGCCTGCGCCCGGACCGGATCGCCTGCTACAACTACGCGCACCTGCCCGAGCGCTTCAAGCCGCAGCGTTCCATCGACCGGCTCACGCTGCCGGAGCCGGAGGAGAAGCTCGTGCTCGCGCAGATGATCAGCGCCACCCTGCAGGATGCCGGCTACCGGCACATCGGCATGGACCACTACGTGCTGCCCGACGACGACCTGGCCCTGGCCCAGGGCGAGGGCCGGCTGCAGCGCAACTTCCAGGGCTACTCCCTGCAGCTCGCCGACGACCTGCTCGGCCTCGGTGTCTCTGCCATCAGCCAGATCGGCGACTTCTACCTGCAGAACGCACGGGAGCTGGAGGATTACTACCGCCGCATCGACGCCGGCGAGCTGCCGCTGAACCGCGGCTGCATGGTGACCAGCGAAGACAAGCTGCGCCGCCACGTCATCATGACCCTGATCTGCGAGCTGGCGCTGGATATCGCTGACTGTGAGCGCCAGTTCGGCATCGATTTCCGGGCCCACTTTGCCGACGAACTGGCCACCCTGGCACCGCTGGAGGCCGACGGCCTGCTCACTCTCGGCGAGGAGGAGATCCGCATCCACGAAGCGGGCCGGCCCTTCCTCCGCAACATCTGCATGCCCTTCGACGAGTACCTCGAGGTGCAGCAGCGGGAACAGGGGCGGCGCTTCTCGGCGACGGTATGACCCTGGCGCGGAAGGGTTAATGTAAAGTTTCCTTGACAGTTTGCGGGCTGGGTTTTATTTTTCCCGTAAGCAACAAGGAACGTCCTCATGAACACCCAGCAGCAGCACCTGGACACCAAGAAAGCCTGTTCCCATGAGTTCCAGGTCAGCTGCAGCAACTGCCGGCTGAGCAGCATCTGCCTGCCCTTTTCCCTCGAGGCGCGGGACGTCGACGAGCTGGATCGCATCATCCAGCGCAGCAAGCCACTGCAGAAGGGCCATCACCTCTACCGTGAAGGCGACGGTTTCCAGTCTGTCTACGCCGTCCGCGCCGGCACGCTCAAGGCCTACCAGACCACCGACGACGGCCGCGAGCAGGTCACCGGCTTCTATTTCCCCGGTGAGATCGTCGGCATGGACGGCATCAGCAAGAACATCCATGCCTCCTCCGCCAAGGCGCTGGAGACGGCCGCGGTCTGCGAGATCCCCTTCTCTTCGCTCGAGAAACTGAGCGCCACCATGCCCCAGCTGCAGCGGCATTTCTTTCAGCTCATGAGCCGCGAGATCACCGAGGACCAGCAGCTGATCACCCTGCTCAGCAAGAGTTCCGCCGACGAGCGCGTCGCGGCCCTCATCCTCAGCGTCTCCGCGCGCAACGCGAAGCGCAGGCTGAGCGCCACGCAGTTCCGCCTGAGCATGTCGCGGGTGGATATCGGCAATTACCTCGGGCTCACCGTCGAGACCGTTAGCCGCGTCTTCAGCCGCATGCAGAAGATGGACGTGCTCCGTGTCGACAACAAGGAGATCGAGGTCCTCGATCTCGACGCCCTCAAGCGGCTCGCCGAAGGCGCCTGACCCCTGCCGGGGCGCGGCGTTTCGGCGACCGCCCCCGCCTCTCCGGATACAATCCCGTGCTGCGGTCTTCAAGGGCGACTTTCCATCGCACCTTGACCTGCATCAACCCCCCCTGTGGGTATAAGATTAGAATTTCCCGCCATAAGCGACGAGGAGAATCCCCCCCATGATCCAGCACCTGTTCGGCATGATCAGCAAGCCCAGCGCGACCTGGCGGACCGTTGCCGCCATGCCCGAGAAGTCCCGCAACGCGCTTGTGCTCTACCCCTGCATCATGGCCGTGTTCCCGGCAATCGCCTGGTACTATGGCACCAGCCACGTAGGCTGGACCGTGGGCAGCTACAACGAGGCGATACGCCTGACCACGGCGAGCGCCTTCCAGATCAGCATCCTCTTCTACCTGGTAATGGTAGCCAGCGTCGCCGCGATCGGTTACTTCATCCACTGGATGTCGGATACCTACGGCGCGGAGTCCACTGTCGCCAAGGGCATCGTGATCGCCGGCCTCACGGCGACGCCGCTTTTCGTCACCGGCCTGGTGGGCTTCTACCCGACCCTGTGGCTGGACCTGCTCATCGGCGTGGTCGCCGTCAGCTGGTCCGTTTACCTCATGTACCTCGGGATACCCATCGTGATGAATATCCCCGAGGAGCGGGGCTTCCTGTTCTCCAGTGCCGTTCTCGCCATCGCGCTGGTGATCCTGGTCTGCATCATGGTGGTATCCATCCTGGCCTGGGAGTACGGCGCCGCGCCGGCCTTCACCGATGCCTGACCCGGACGCCTGCGATAGCGTCCGGCAAAGCCACTAGAATTCAGCAACTGACGAATTTCATCCTGCGAACGACGGTAAGACATCATGAACGAGCTCAACCCTGCGCTGGAGCACCCCGTGTACAACTACAAGGTGGTGCGCCAATTCGCGATCATGACGGTGGTCTGGGGAATCGTGGGCATGCTGGTCGGCGTACTCATTGCCGCCCAGCTGGCCTGGCCGGCCCTAAACTTCGACCTGCCCTGGACCACTTTCAGCCGGCTGCGGCCGCTGCACACCAACGCGGTGATCTTCGCCTTCGGCGGCTGTGCCCTGTTCGCGACCTCCTACTACGTGGTCCAGCGCACCTGCCAGACGAGGCTCATTTCAGACAAGCTGGCGGCCATCACCTTCTGGGGCTGGCAGCTGGTGATCGTCGCCGCGGCCGTCACCCTGCCCCTCGGTCTCAACTCCTCGAAAGAGTATGCCGAGCTCGAGTGGCCCATCGACATCCTCATCGCCATCGTCTGGGTCCTCTACGCGGTCGTCTTTTTCGGCACCATCGCCAAGCGCAAGACCAGCCACATCTATGTGGCCAACTGGTTCTTCGGCGCGTTCATCGTGACCGTCGCGGTTCTGCACATCATCAATAGCGCGGCGCTGCCGGTCACCTTGACCAAGTCCTACTCGGCCTACTCGGGCACCGTAGATGCCATGGTGCAGTGGTGGTACGGCCACAACGCCGTGGGCTTCTTCCTGACCGCCGGCTTCCTCGGCATGATGTATTACTTCGTGCCCAAGCAGGCCGAGCGCCCGGTCTACTCCTACCGCCTGTCCATCGTGCACTTCTGGGCCCTCGTCGCCGTGTACATCTGGGCCGGCCCGCACCACCTCCATTACACCGCCCTGCCCGACTGGGCGCAGAGCCTCGGCATGGTCATGAGCCTGATCCTCCTGGCACCCTCCTGGGGTGGCATGATCAACGGCATCATGACGCTGTCCGGCGCCTGGCATAAGCTGCGCGACGACCCGATCCTGCGCTTCATGGTGGTGAGCCTGTCCTTCTACGGCATGTCCACCTTCGAAGGGCCCATGATGTCCATCAAGACCGTGAACGCCCTGTCCCACTACACGGACTGGACCATCGGCCACGTGCATTCCGGGGCCCTCGGCTGGGTGGCCATGATCTCCATCGGCTCGCTGTACCACCTGATTCCGCCGCTGTTCAACCGGGAGCGCATGTACAGCACGAACCTCATCAACGTGCACTTCTGGATGTCCACCATCGGCACGGTGCTCTACATCGCCTCCATGTGGGTGAACGGCATCATGCAGGGACTCATGTGGCGCGCCTACAACCAGGACGGCACGCTCACCTACGCCTTCGTGGAATCCGTGGCCGCCAGCTACCCGGGCTACGTGGTCCGTGTCCTCGGCGGCGCGATCTTCTTCGCCGGCATGCTGATCATGGCTTACAACGTCTACATGACCACCCGCAAGGACGTCCCGGCACAAGCGCCGGCGCCGTCGGCCAGTGCAGCCTGAGGAGCCTGACCCATGCAACACGAGAAGGTAGAGAAAAACGTCGGCCTGATGATCATCCTCATCATCGTGGCGATCAGCTTCGGCACGCTGGTGGAACTGGTCCCGCTGATGTTTGCCAAGGAAACGAACGAGCCCATCGCCGGCCTCGAGCCCTACCCGGCCCTGGAGCTCGAGGGCCGCGACATCTACATCCGCGAAGGTTGCAACAACTGCCACTCGCAGATGGTCCGGCCCCTGCGCGCCGAAACCGAGCGCTACGGCCACTACTCCGTGGCCGGGGAGTTCGTCTACGACCATCCCTTCCTCTGGGGCTCGAAGCGCACCGGGCCCGACCTCGCCCGCGTCGGCCAGCGCTACAGCGACGACTGGCACCGGGCGCACCTGTATAACCCCCGGGACGTGGTGCCCGAATCGAACATGCCCGGCTATCCCTGGCTGTTCGAGCGCACCCTCGACGGGGAGGACACGGGCAAGAAGATGAGCGTGCTGCGCAGACTCGGCGTGCCCTACACGGACGAGGACATCGCCGGTGCCAAGGCCGCGGTCGCGGGCAAGAAGGAAATCGATGCCCTCGTGGCCTACCTGCAGCAGCTGGGAACCCTGATCCAGACGCGGCGCTGAGCTATGGATATCAATGACCTGCGCGGCCTTTCCACCCTCTTCCTGATGCTCGCCTTCATCGGGGTCTGTGGCTGGGCCTGGAGCAAGAAACGCAAGAAGACCTTTGACGAAGCTGCCAACCTGCCCTTCGCGGACGAGGAGCTGAATCAACGGACCAAGGAAGAGGAAGGACGGAATGACTAGCTTCTGGAGCAACTGGGTCATCATTCTCACGGTGATCACCATCGTGGGTATTACCTGGATCCTGTTCGCCAACCGCCAGCGCTCGGGTGAGAACGAGACTACGGGGCACGAGTACGACGGCATCGAGGAGTACGACAATCCCCTGCCCGCCTGGTGGTTCGCCATGTTCGTGATCACCATCGTCTGGGGCATCGGCTACCTCATCATGTACCCGGGTATGGGCAACTTCCAGGGTCTGCTCGGCTGGACCCAGCTCGAGCAGCACGCCGAGGAGGTCGCCGAGGCCGATGCGAAGTACCGGGCCATGCGCGACCGCTACCTGGCCCTGCCGGTGGCCGAGATCGCCGAGGACCCGAAGGTCATGAAGATGGGTATGCGCATCTACGGCAACAACTGTTCCCAGTGCCATGGCCTCGACGCCCGCGGCGCCTACGGTTTCCCGAACCTGGTCGACGAGGACTGGCTCTGGGGCGGCGCCCCGGACGCGATCAAGCACTCGATCGTGCAGGGCCGCCAGGCCGCCATGCCGGCCTGGAAGGATATCCTCGGCGAGGACGGCATCGACGAGGCCACCGAGTACGTACTCTCCCTGAACAACCGGAGCGCGGACGCGGAGAAGGCCGAGCGCGGCAAGCAGCACTACGAGAGCTACTGTGTGGCCTGTCACGGCCCCGACGGCAAGGGCAACCCGGCCATGGGCGCGCCGAACCTGACCAACGGCATCTGGCTCTACGGCGGTAGCGAAGAGCAGATCGAGCTGACGCTGCGCAACGGCCGCAACGGCAAGATGCCCGCGTTCGGCAACACGCTGAGCGAGGACAAGATCCATATCGTCACGGCCTACATCTACGGCACCAGCCAACCGCAGCAATAGACCCCGGCCCCGCCGTGCGCGGTCCGGCCGCGCACCGCAAACCCGGCACCCGCCGGCACAACCAGTGGTACCCCCATGAAAGACCCGGACGTCATCGAAGTCGTACAGGAAGCGGCCCCGGCCGAGGTGGCCGAGCTCGACCTCTACCAGAAGCGAGAGAAGATCTACACGCGCAAGATCGAGGGCTTCTACCAGCGCCTGCGTCTCTACACCGGCTGGCCTCTTCTCCTCGGCTACTACCTGCTGCCCTGGTTCAGCATCGATGGCCGCCAGGCGGTCTGGTTCGACCTGCCGGAGCGGGAGTTCCACATCTTCTCCCTCACCTTCTGGCCCCAGGATTTCCCGCTGCTGGCCTTCCTGCTCATCATCAGCGCCTACTCGCTGTTCGCGGTGACCGTCTCTGCCGGCCGCGTCTGGTGCGGCTACACCTGCCCACAGACCGTGTGGACCTCGATCTTCATGTGGATCGAGCAGAAGACCGAGGGCAGCCGCAACCAGCGCATCAAGCTCGACAAGGCACCCTGGTCGGCGGAAAAGGTCGCCCGCAAGGGCGCCAAGCACGCCGGCTGGCTTTTCGTGGCCTTCATGACCGGCATGACTTTCGTGGGGTATTTCTACCCGATCCGCGAACTGGTCTGGGAACTCGCCACCTTCTCCACCGGCAAGTGGCAGGCCCTCTGGACCGTGTTCTTCACCCTGGCGACCTACGTCAATGCCGGCTGGATGCGCGAGCAGGTGTGCAAGTTCATGTGCCCCTACGCCCGTTTCCAGTCCGTGATGTTCGACCGGGACACGCTGATCGTTTCCTATGACCGGAACCGCGGCGAGCCCCGGGGCTCGCGCAAGCGCGATGCCGACCGCGGCGCCCTCGGCCTCGGGGACTGCGTCGACTGTGACCTGTGTGTGCAGGTCTGTCCCACGGGCATCGACATCCGGGACGGCCTGCAGTACGAGTGCATCGGCTGCGCCCTGTGTATCGATGCCTGCGACTCGATCATGGACAAGATGGGCTACCCCCGCGGCCTGATCCGCTATACGAGCGAGAACGAACTCGAGGGCGGCAGCACGCACTGGCTCCGGCCCCGGGTCATCGGCTACGTCGCCATGCTCATCGTCATGGTGGCGGTATTCAGCTATAACGTGGCCAGCCGCATCCCGCTGGAGATGACCGTGATCCGGGATCGCAACCAGCTCTTCGTGGAAACGACGGACGGCGCGATCGAGAACATCTACAAGCTGCACCTGGTGAACATGGACGGCAACCCGCACACCTTTACCCTTACCATCGACGGCATCGAGGACGCCGAGTTGCTCGGCAGCGTTCGCTACAAGCTCGAGGGCGGCGAGGACCAGACCATCACCCTGCGCGTCCGCGCACGGCCCGAGACGCTTTCGGCACCGAGCACGGAAATGACCTTCACCGCGGTCGCCGAGGACATGCCCTCCCTGCGCGCCGTGGCCGAGTCACGCTTCATGCGCCCGCTGTGAGTCGCCGGCCCGGCTCCCCGGCGCGGGAGGACAGCGCGCCCTGGTACCGACAGTTCTGGCCCTGGTTCCTGATCGTACTGCCGGGCTCGGTGGTCATCGCGGCCTTCGTCACGCTCTACATCGCCACCCGCCACGCCGATGACCTGGTCGTCGACGAGTATTACAAGGACGGCCTCGCCATCAACCGCCAGCTGGCCAAACAGGAGGCGGCCCGGGAGCGCGGCTACAGCGCGCGTTTGACCGTCCTCGGTGCGCGTATCGAGGTCGAGACCGAGGGCATCGAGGGGCAGGCCGGCCTCCGGCTCCAGCTCTCCCATCCGCTGGAGGCCGACCGCGATTTCACGGTGCAGCTGACCCGTACGGGCCCGACGCACTACACGGCGTCATTGCCCGGCCCGGTCGCCAGCCACTGGCACTGGATTCTCGACGCCGGCGAAGACGGAGGCTGGCGCCTCGATGGCTCCCTGCAGCAGGGGAACTTCCGTGGTGACGACGGCAGCTGACACGGCGGCGTTGCCGGGCGAGCATTGCTACCACTGCGGCGAGGCGGTTCCCTCCGGGGCGGACTTCTCTGTCTCCATCAACGGCGAGGCACAGCCCATGTGCTGCCCGGGCTGCCGCGCTGTCGCGTCACTCATCGCCGAGAGCGGCCTCGGCCGCTTCTACGAGCAGCGTACGGCCTGGAGCGAGCGCCCGCCGGACGTCCCCACCGGCGCCCTCGACCCGTGGCGCATCTACGACGACCCGGAACTCGCCGCGACCTTCAGCGAGCGCGACGAGAGCGGGCTGCTGCACGCCCGCCTGCTCCTCGGCGGCATGACCTGCGCCGCCTGTACCTGGCTGGTCGAGAGCACGCTGCGCCGCCTTCCCGGGCTCAGGACCGCCAACGTCAACCTCGCCCAGGCCCGCCTCGACGTCACCCTCGACCCCGCGGCGCTGCCCCTCGCGGCGGTCTTCGCCCGCGTGGCGGCCATGGGCTACCGGGTCGCCCCCTTCCGCAGTGACGCGCAGCAGCGGGAGCTCGGGCGGGAGCACCGGGCGGATCTGCGCCGGCTGGCCGTGGCCGGCGTCGGCATGATGCAGGTGGGCATGTTCGCCATCGCGCTGCACGCCGGTGACCTACAGGGTATTGCCACCGAGTATCGCGGCCTGCTGCGCTGGTTCAGCCTGCTGGTGGCCGGTTTCGTCGTGCTGTTCTCGGCCCGCCCGTTCTTCGAGAGCGCGTGGCGGCATCTGCGCCAGGGCGCGCTGGTCATGGACCTGCCCGTGGCTCTCGCCATCGGCCTCGCCTTCGGCGCGAGCGTCTACGCCACGGTCGCGGCCAGCGGCGAGGTGTACTTCGATTCGGTGGTCATGTTCACCTTCTTCCTGCTCCTCGCGCGCTTCGCGGAGAAGCGCCTGCGTCACCGGGACGCTTTCCTCTGGAACGATGCCGAGACCGCCCTTCCCGCCGCGGTGCGGGTGCGCGCAGGCGACCGCTTCGAGCAGCGGCCGCGGCAGCGCCTCGCCGCCGGCGACCGGGTGCTGGTGCCCGCCGGCGAAACCGTGCCCATCGACGGGGAAATCATCGACGGAGCGAGCGCCGTGCGCGAGGACACCTTCAACGGCGAACCGCTGCCGCGCAGTGTCGCTGCGGGCGACACGGTCTACGCCGGCACCGTGAACGTGGAGAACAGTATCGAGCTGGTCGCCAGCGGCAGCTACCGCGACTCCCGCCTCGCCGCCCTGCAGCGCTCCATCGAGGCAGCCGCGGCGGAGAAACCGCGCATCGCGCAGCTTGCGGACCGCATCGCTGCCTGGTTCATCGGCGCCGTGCTCCTCGCCACCGCGGCCACGGCGCTCACCTGGTGGACCGTGGCACCGGAGAAGGCCTTCTGGGTCGCCCTCTCGGTGCTCGTCATCAGCTGCCCCTGCGCCCTCGCGCTGGCCACCCCCGCGGCGCTGGCGAACGCCGCCGCCGCCCTGCGCCGCGCCGGGGTCATCGTGCGCGGGGAAAACGCGCTGGACGCCGTGGCCCGCGCGACCGACCTGGTCTTCGACAAGACCGGTACCCTCACGGCGGGGCGCCTCGCCATCGACGAGGTCCGCCTGCCGGGCAACCTGTCGGAGCAGGAGGCACTCGCCCTCTGCGCCGCCCTCCAGGCCTGGTCCACCCATCCGCTCGCCGAGGCCTTCGCCGCTTGCGAGCCGGCATCCGGGGTGCGCGACGTCCGCTACCGGGTCGGAGCGGGACTCGAGGGGGAATGGCAGGGCCGGCGCTGGCACCTCGGTTCCCTCGCCCACTGCCGGCGCCTCTGTCCCGCCATGGCCGCGCCCCCGGAGGACGGCCGCTACTGGATCGGTCTGTGCTCCGAGGCCGGCGCCGCTGCGCTCATCGCCCTCGAGGATCCGCTGCGGAGCGCGGCGGCGGGCGTCCTCGACGACGCGCGGGCGCGGGGCCTGCGCCTGACCCTGCTCACCGGCGACGCCTCCGGGCACGGGGCAAGGCTCGGCGCCGAGCTCGCCTTCGACGCGGTCCGGACCGGCCTCGCACCCGCGGACAAGAGCGCTGCGGTAGCCGCCCTGCAGCGTGCCGGCGCGGTAGTGATCATGGTCGGCGACGGTCTCAACGACGCCCCGGTGCTGAAGGTCGCCGACGCCTCCCTGGCCGTGGCCGGCGCCACGGAGCTCGCCCGGACCCAGGCAGACTTCGTGGTCACCGAGGGTGATCTCGACCGGGTAAGCCTTCTCCTTGCGCACGCGGCAAAATGCCGCAGCGTCACCCGGCAGAACCTCGCCTGGGCCCTGGGCTACAATGGCGTCGGCATCCCCCTGGCAGCCCTGGGCTATGTGCCGCCCTGGGCCGCGGCGATCGGTATGTCCCTGAGCTCACTGCTCGTCGTCGGCAACTCCCTGCGCCTGGCTCGCTGCCGCCGCCCCTGAGGAAGTGTTGAAGGAGCGTCCATGGACAGCCTGTACCTGCTCATTCCCGTCGCCCTCGTTTTCGTTGCCGTGGCCGTGAAACTGCTGCTCTGGGCCATCGACAACGGTCAGTACGACGACCTCGACAAGGAGGGCTGGCGTATCCTCGCCGACGACGACAAGCCGGGGGCGACGGCCGACAGCCAGGGCGCGGAGGGGCGCGCCGACCGCGCCGGAGACGATGCCGGAGACGATGCCGGAGACGATGCCGGCAAGGGCGGCACGCCGTGACTCCCGCCGACTACGCCGCGGCCTTCGGCATCGGTCTCGCCGGCGCCGGGCACTGCCTGGGCATGTGCGGCGGTATTGCCGCCGCCCTCAGCCTCGGTAGCAGGACACGCCCCTCGCTCACCTTTGCCTACCACGGCGGCCGTATCACCAGCTACGGTGCCCTCGGCGCCCTGCTTGGCTTCCTTGCCGGCAGCATCAACCTCGCGGCCTGGACCCTGGGCCTGCGTTACCTCGCGGGCGTCCTGCTCGTCCTCATGGGCCTGTACATCGCCGACTGGTGGCGCGGCCTCACGGTCATCGAACGCGCGGGGGCCGTCCTCTGGCGACCGGTACAGCGCTTCTCCTCGCGATTCCTGCCGGTCACCAGCCCGGCGCAGGGCTTCGCCCTCGGTCTCGGCTGGGGTCTCATGCCCTGCGGGCTGATCTACAGCGGGCTGGCCTGGGCGGCTACGGCGCAAAGCGCCTGGGGCGCCGGCAGCCTCATGCTCGCCTTCGGCGCCGGCACGCTGCCGGCGATGCTGGCGACCAGCTTCGGCGCCAGCGGCGTACAGGCCCTGCTGCGCCGCCGCGGCCTCAAGGTCCTCATCGCCCTGCTGCTCATCGGTTCCGGGCTATGGACGCTTTACCTGGTCGCCAGCCATGGCGGTCACCTGCTCGAGCGCAGCCTGCCGATCCCCGGCGAAGCACCCGCGTCGATGCCCATGGAAGCCGGCCCGATGCAGGACCACGAGCACCACGGCTGAGCACCGGCGCCGTGTCCGGGGCCTCCGCAAATGTCCGGGGCGAGTGCGGGAAACTGCGATCAGCGGCTGGCAGGGCACGTTCTGACAAGGGAGGGCTGAGGGAAGACTCCCGCACCCGCCCCGATGAAACCGCGAGAAAAGCAAAAAAAACCCCGCCTGGATAGCGGGGTCAACGGGACCTGACCGCGGTGCAGGGACCGCAGTATCAGTCGTTCAGAACTTGTAGGCGATGCCGATGTTGTAGACCCAGGGGTCGATATCCACGTCGAAGCTCACCGTGCCGACGTCGGTCACCACGTCTGCCGTGGTGCCGATGTCGATGTACCAGACGCCGGCGTTCAGCATCCAGTTGTCGTTCAGGGGGATGTCGACGCCTGCCTGGCCGGCGAGGCCGATGGAGTCGTCGAGGTCGAGCTTCGCACTGCTGGCGCCGAGGACGGCACCCAGGGCTTCGCCGAGCGCCGGGTCGACGTCCTCGTCGAAGAAATAGGTGTAGTTCACCCCGATGCCGACGTAGGGCTGCCAGCCAGCCTTGCCGCCACGGGGGTAGTACTGCAGGCTCAGGGTCGGCGGCAGGTGCTTGGTGCTGCCGGCGTCGATGCCGAGGTCGGGCTGGGTGATGTCGTGCTCGAACGGCGTGGCAGCGAGGAGTTCCACGCCCCAGACGTCCGTGACCATATAGGTGCCGATGATGCTCAGCTGCGTGTCGTCATCGACATCGACGCCACCCGGCAGCACCGTGGCGGGCTCTGTCGGCAGCACGATGGAATCGCTGTCGCCCGACGGATCGACGTTGATGATACCGGCGCGGACGATGATATCGCCGGCCTCGTGGGCCTGCGCTGTCATTGCACCGCCGGCCGCAATCGCGGCAGCAATCGCCACAGCCAGTTTCGTTTTCATAATTCACTCCTTGCTTGCGGGACCCGGCGCGACAGGCGCCGTCAATTTGCCGTGCATCATAGGGAGCGGGTGCAATAGAGGCATTGACACCGATCAAGCTACGGCCCGGTTTCGCCCGGGCCGCTGCGGGCACTACAATAGCAGCCCTTCCTGTCATGGAGTCGAGGCGCCCGCGCGGGCGCAGTCAGTGTATGGAATTCGATTACGACGTCCTGGTCATCGGCAGCGGCCCGGCCGGCGAAAGCGCCGCCCTCAATGCCGCCAAGCACAACAAGCGCGCTGCCGTGGTGGAGGAGAACAGCATGGTCGGCGGCGGCTGTACGCACCGCGGCACCATTCCCTCGAAGGCACTGCGCCACGCGGTGAAGCAGCTCATGCGCTTCAACACCGGCAAGCTGTTCCGGGACATCGGCCACAGCCGGCAGATCCCCTATCCCACCGCACTCTCCGTGGCCGCCGGCGTCATCGAACGGCAGGTGGAAATGCGCAGCAAGTTCTATGCGCGCAACGGCATCGCCGTGTACAAGGGCCGTGCGCAGTTCCGCGACCCGAACACGGTCGTGGTGGAAGAGAGCGACGGCAGCCTGGAAGCGCTCACGGCCCGCGATGTGGTCATCGCCACCGGCTCCCGTCCCTACCATCCGCCGGACGTGGATTTCAGCCATCCGCGGGTCTACGACAGCGACAGCATCCTCGACCTGCAGCACACGCCACGCAAGCTGCTCGTCTACGGCGCGGGCGTGATCGGCTGCGAGTACGCCTCGATCTTTTCCGGCCTCGGTATCAAGGTCGAGCTGGTCAACAGTTTCGATAACCTCCTCGCCTTCCTCGACGACGAGATCTCCATCGCGCTCAGCTACCACCTGCGCGACCTTGGCGTCATGGTGCGCCACCGCGAAAGCTACGAGCGCGTGGAGGCGACCGACGGCGGGGTGGTGCTGCACCTGGAGAGCGGCAAAAAGCTGCGCGGTGACGCCCTCCTCTGGTGTAACGGCCGCACCGGCAACACGGACCGGCTGGCCCTCGAAAAGATCGGCCTGGAGGCCGATAGCCGTGGTCAGCTGCGCGTCAACCGGCAGTACCAGACCGAGGTGCCGAACATCTATGCCGTCGGCGACGTGATCGGCTGGCCGAGCCTCGCCAGCGCCGCCTACGACCAGGGTCGGTCCGCTGCCGCGGTCTCCCGGGGCAAGGAAGGTGTCCGCTACGTCGACGACGTGCCCACGGGCATCTACACGATCCCGGAGATCAGCTCGGTGGGACCGACGGAGCGGGAACTGACAGAGCAGCGGGTCCCCTTCGAGGTGGGCCGGGCCTTCTTCAAGGATACCGCCCGGGGGCAGATCTCCGGCGAGGACGTCGGCATGCTGAAGATCCTCTTCGACCCGACCACGCTGCGCATCCTCGGCATCCACTGCTTCGGCGCGGAGGCCACCGAGATCATCCATATCGGCCAGGCGATCATGAAACAGCCCGGCGACGGCAACACGCTGCGCTACTTCATCTCGACCACCTTCAACTATCCCACCATGGCGGAGGCCTACCGCATCGCGGCCCTGAACGGCATCAACCGCCTCACCGAGTACTGAATGGCGCAGCGGCTGGCATGGGGGCTGCTCCTCGCCCTCCTCCCTGTCGTCGCGCCGGTCCCGGCCCTCGCCGGCCCCGGCGCGGCGGAACGGCGACTGTCCGCGGCGGGCGACGCGCCGCCGTGGCTGCGCTCCGTCGGTCGCCTGGCCATTCCCACGAGCCGTGTGGAGGACGGGCGCCGGCGTCACTACGACGAGCGCTGCAGCGGCACCCTGCTGGCACCGCCGGGCGGCGGTGATGCGAAGTTCGTCCTCAGCGCCTGGCACTGCCTCGAGTACTACACGGACCTATCCCGGGCGATCCGCTTCGAGCTTACCGGCCTCGCCGGCGACGCCCTGCAGAGCCAGGCCCGGGCCGTAGCCAGCGGCGGCGGCATGGCCGCGGACTGGGCCCTCCTGGAACTGGACCCGCCGATCCCCGCGGGGCGGGGGGCCACCGCCCAGCTGGACGGGCGCACCGTGGCACCGGGCGCCCGCCTCGCCATGGCCGGCTTTTCCGGAGACCCGGGCCTCGGTGCCGGGGGGGAGCGGCTCACCTACGACCCGGCCTGCCGGGTGACTGGCACCAGCGGCGCGGACCGGCTGACCGACTGCCTTGCCTACAAGGGGGCATCCGGGGGCGGCGCCTTCCACGGTGGCCGCCTGGTGGGGGTACTGTCGCGGGGGGACAGCAGCGGGCGCAGCATCTACGTGCCCGCGGCGCGCTTCCTGCCCGCGGTGATCCGCCGGCTGCACTGAAAGGGAAGGGCTGAAGGGAAGGGCTTGCGGGAAAGGCTGGCGGGAAAGGCTGGCGGGACGGGCTGACGGCCTAGGCCGAGCGGCGCCGCGGCGCGGCGCCGATGTGACGCTCGCCCCGCTCGCGGGCCTGGGACGCCTGCCGGCGGCGTTCCTCGAAGCGGGCCCGGCGCGCCTCGTCGAGACTGTCATGGCAGTGCGGGCAGGATACCGCGGGCTCGTACTCCGGCGCGGCGCGATCCTCGGCGGAGAGCGGCCGGCGGCAGGCGAAGCACTGCTCGTAGCTGCCGCGCTCGAGGTCATGGTTGACGGCGACCCGATCATCGAAAACGAAGCACTCACCCTCCCAGGTACTCTCCCCGGCCGGCACCTCCTCGAGGTAGCGAAGGATGCCGCCGCGCAGATGGTACACGGACTCGAAGCCCTCCTGGAGCAGGTAACCGCTGGCCTTTTCGCAACGGATGCCGCCGGTGCAGAACATCGCCACCTTGCGGTGCCTGGAAGGGTCGAGGTTGGCCTTCACCCAGGCCGGGAACTCGCGGAAGGAGCGGGTGCCCGGGTCCACGGCACCGCGGAAAGTGCCGATGCCGATCTCGTAATCGTTGCGGGTATCGATGAGGAGCACCTCCGGGTCTTCGACCAGGGCGTTCCAGTCGCCGGGTTCGACATAGGTGCCCACGGTGCGCCGCGGGTCGATCCGAGGCACGCCCATGGTGACGATCTCGCGCTTCAGCTTCACTTTCATGCGCAGGAACGGCGGTTCGTCGTGCAGGCTCTCCTTGTGCTCCAGGTCGGCCAGCCGCGGATCGGCCCGGAGCCGGGCCAGCACCGCGTCGATGCCGGCACGGGTGCCGGCGATGGTGCCGTTGATGCCCTCTTCCGCCAGCAGCAGCGTACCGCGCACCGCCTGTTCGCGGCAGAAACCAAGCAGCGGCTCGCGCAGCTCGCGGAAGTCCGGCAGGGCCGTGAACTTGTAGAGCGCGGCGACGACGACGCTCACACGCCACCCCCCTCCGCCCTGCTGTCGCCCTTGCTGCCACCCTTGCTGCCACCCAGGCACGCCGGGGACGCGGGGCTCCCGCCCTGGCGGTCGCGCCACTCGGCCGGGTCGTAGGTGTGCAGCGCCAGGGCGTGGACCGGCCCGGCGAGCTCCTCGGCGAGCGCCGCATACACGGCCTGGTGCCGGGCTACCGGGCGCTTGCCCGAGAAGGCTTCGCTCACCAGCACCACCCGGAAGTGGGTCTCGGAATTCGGCGGCACGCTGTGACTGTGGCTCTCGTTCTCGAGCTCGAGGTGCAGCGGCGTGAAGGTAGCGGCGAGCCGCTCGTGGATACGATCCTGGACAGACATAAGGTCAACCTCCCGGGACGATTATAACGCCGGGGCAGCGCGCACGCGACGCGGCTACCCCGGCGTCAGTCTGCGGCAGGCTACATGCGCCAGGTCACCTCGACGCCATAGGTCCGGGGGTCGCCCGGGAAGTTGGCGGCGGTGCCGAGGAAGTCCGAGGGCCAGGCAAAGCTGTAGTCCTCGTCGAGCAGGTTACGGCCCCACAGGTAGACGCTCCAGCTGTCGCTCGCCTCGTAGCCGATGCGGCCGTTCAGCAGCGAGTAGCTGTCGACCTTGCCCCAGACGATCGGGCTGCCGGGGTTGGCGAACTCGACGTTGTCCTCGGTGGTGTAGTACTCGTCCGTGTAGGTCCAGTCCACCCGGGTGACCAGTTCACCGCCCAGGCCGGAAAGCGGCAGGTTGTACTGCACCGCGAGCGCCGAGGACCACTCCGGGGCCTGCGGCAGCTTGTTGCCGTCGAGGTCGGCACCCACGCCGGCCGGGTTGCGTGAGCTGCCGCCACCCGGGAAGCTGTCGAACTCGGCGTTGTTGTAGCCGATGGATGCGTTGACCAGCAGCGACGCGGTCGGATACCAGGTGACCTCCGCCTCGAGGCCTTCGGACACGACCTCGGCCGCGTTCTGGATGGTGATCGTCGAGGTGTTGTTGGACAGCTGGATGAATTGGTTCAGCTGGTAGTCCTGGAACTCCATGTAGAACGCGCTGAAGCTGTAGCGCAGGGAGCGATCGCCGCTTTCGCCCTTGAAGCCCAGTTCCCAGGACTCGACGGTCTCGGGGTCGAAGTCGATGCCGTCGGCGAGGAGCGCCTCGGACACGAAGTCAACGTTGAAGCCGCCGCTCTTGAAGCCCTCCGAGTACTTAAGGTAGACGTTGCTGTTCTCGGTAAGCGCGTAGCTCAGGCTCAGCATCGGTGAGAAGTCGTCGTAGTCCTGCTTGTCCTGGAAGTTGAGCACCGTGAGGCCGTCCACCACGGGGCCGACGGCCACGCCGAAGACGGCTGCGGTGGGCACGGTGAGGAAACCGAGGTCGACCACGCTGCCGACCAGGTCGTAGTCCACCTCGCGCTGCTCCTCGGTGTAGCGGGCGCCGAAGCCGAGCGTCCAGCGATCGGTCAGATCGTAGGTACCGTTCAGGTAGACCGCCCAGCTGTCCGTGTCGACGTCACCGAAGGTGCCGGCAAACGTGTCGGTGAAGGCCGGTCCGAAGGGCGCCAGCGGCGGCGCCAGGCCGGCGAAGACGATGCCGATATCCTCGCCGACGATCGCGCGGCGGGACGAGGTCGCCTCCTCGCGGTAGAGGTACAGACCCGCCACGTACTTGAGGCGCCCCGTATCGGGGGAGAACAGCTGGAACTCCTGGGTCAGCTGTTCGTAGGCGTCGGGGTACTCGACGCGCAGCAGCGACAGGGAGCTGTGGTCCGTATCCTGGCCGCGGTCGATGCTGTTATCGCGAAACGCGGTGATCGACGTCAGCGAGTAGTCGCCCAGGGCGACGTCGACGTTGAGGGACGTGCCCCAGATCTCACGCTCCTCGAAGTTATCGACGTCGTTGGCGATATCGAAGCGACCCGGGGCTTCCGTGGTCGGCACGTTGCCGGACCAGTCCGACACCGCCTCGCCGAAGAAGGACACGCGATCCGACTCCGTGTAGTCCCCGGCCAGGATGACGTCCACCCGCTCGCCGCGCCAGGCCAGCTGGCCGCGGAGCGTCGTGCCGTCGCGCTCGTTGTGATCCGTGCCGGTGGTGATGTTGTCGACGAAACCGTCGCGGGCATGATCGATCACCGAAACCCGCGCCGCCAGGCTGTCGCTGATCGGCAGGTTGGCGATGGCGCCGACGCGGTAGGAGTCGTAGTTGCCCACCTCGCCGAGAAGCTCGAGCTCGAACTCGTCCGAGGGCCGGGTGGTAATCATGTTGATGGCGCCGGCCACCGTGTTGCGCCCGAACTGCGTGCCCTGCGGCCCGCGCACCACCTCCACGCGCTCGAGATCGAGGATGTCGAGGTTCTGCGCCAGGGACTGGCCCATATAGACGCCGTCGACATACACGCCCACCCGCGTGTCGAAGCCGATGTTGCGCGTATTGGTGCCGACGCCGCGGATGCGCACGGCGGTGGAGCTGTCATTGCCGTTGGAGATGGTCAGGTTGGGCACGAATTCGGCGACCTCGCGCAGCTGGCGCACACCGGTTTTCTGCAGTGCTTCCGCACTCATCACGCCGATCGAGATCGGCACGTCGGTGAGGCTCTCCGTGCGCTTCTGCGCGGTCACGACGACCTCCTCGAGCATATTCGCCTGGGCGGCCGCCTGGGCAGACAGCACGACGAGGGCGGGCAGGGTCAGGGCCGGGGCTAACTTGCTGATCATGATGGTTTCCCCCTGGGAATATAATTTTAGTTGGGCGATACCCGGTGGGTTCGCGGACGCGATTTTCGCACCGCAGCGCGAGTAAAGCCATTCCCCGTGGGGTTTTCCTTGGCCGCCCCCTGCGCGCGCGCCTATACTGGAGGGGACAGCAGGTGGACCCCATGGACGAAGAAACCTTCAACATCTACTACGCCGGGGAGCTCCTCGACGGTCACGACGCCGCCCGCGTACGCGAGGGCCTCGCGGTGCTGTTCAACGCCGGCGATACCACTCTCGACAAGCTCTTCTCCGGCGCCACGCACCTCATCCGCCGCAACCTCGACCGCGAGCAGACCCTGCGCTACAAGGCCGCCATGGAGCGCGCCGGAGCCCGCCCCCGCATCTCGCGCAACAGCAGGGGTGCGGGGGCGGGGCTCAGCCTCGCCGCACCGGGCAGCGACGTCCTCCGGCCGGAGGAGCGACAGAGGGTAACGCCGGTCCATGTCGACACGGCCAGCCTCTCCATCGCCCCCGTCGGCGAGCGCCTCGGGCCGGAGGCCGCAACACCACCGGCGCCACCCGCCACCGACGACCTGTCCATGGCCCCCGCCGGCGAGGACATTCCCGGCCTTCCCCGGGACGCCGTGCCGCCACCCCCTGACGTTTCCGCACTCGGCCTGGCCGCGGAAGACGCGCCGCTGCCGGCGAGTCCCGCCGCCGAGCCCGTAGCCGCACCGGACCTGGACCTCGCCGAGGCGGGCGCAGACGTGCTTGAGGAGCGCTACCGCCGCAAGGATGACGAACCACCGCCGGGCACCGATCACCTGGAGCTCGAACCCTGAGCGAACAGCGCCACACCCCCGACAGCGAAGACGCCCCGAGCCCGGCACTGCCCCGGCGGCTCATGGCACTCGTCTATGACACCTTCCTGGTGCTGCCGGTAATCATGCTCGCCTTCGTGATCGCCATGGGCGTCGCAGCCCTGGTCGATGGCGGCAAGCCGGTGCAGCCGCTGAACCCCTGGCTCGCCCAGGGGCTCATCCTCCTCTGCCTGGTCGGGTTTTTCTCCGCCTTCTGGACCAAGAGCGGGCAGACCCTCGGCATGCAGGCCTGGCGCGTAAAGCTCATCGCGCTGCCCGGGAAGCGCCTCACGGTGCCGCGCTGCGCCCTCCGCTGTCTCGGCGCCCTCCTCTCCGCCGCCTGCCTAGGCCTCGGCTACCTCTGGTGTCTCATCGACCGCCGCGGCCGCTACTGGCACGACTATTTATCCGGCACCACCCTGGTCCTCGTACCGAAGCGAAAGAAGTAACGATCTGAGGCCACGGTTCAGTTGCACCGGCTATCGCCGTACACTGGCCGCCCCGTTAAACAAATTGTAAGGAACAGCCATGGCCACCCTGAGTGTTTCCGCCCGCCAGGTCAGCGACGCGGGCAGCGCGCGCACCCAGTGCGCCGTCCTGCCGGTCTTCGCCGGCAAGCAGCCCACCGCAACGGCGCGCGAACTCGACAAGGTGCTCGGCGGCAGCATCAAGGCCGCCCTGGAGCTGGGCGACTTCAGCGCCGACAAGGGCAAGACGCTGCTGCTGCCCGGCAACGGTGCCATCAAGCGCGTGCTGCTGGTCGGCTGCGGCGAGGCCCGCAAGTTCGACCGCCCCGTGCAGATCGCCTTCTGCGAGGCCATCGGCCGCACCCTCCGCGACAGCAAGGCGACGGATGTACTGGTCTATGCCGGCGAGCTCGGCCTGGGCGAGGACGACAGCGAATGGCTCTGCGATTTTCTCGCACGCAGCGTGGTCACCGGCCTCTACCGCTACCGGCAGACCCTGAGCAAGCCGGCCCCGCAGCCCGCACTCAAGCGCCTCGTCGTCAACACCGGCAAGGCGCTGGCCACCGCGCGCGCGAAGGCCGCGCTCGAAGCCGGCCTCGCCACGGGCCTCGGTGTGAACACGGCGCGCGAACTCGCCAACCTGCCCGGCAACATCTGCACCCCGAGCTACCTCGCGAAGGAGGCGCGCAAGCTCGGCCGCCGCTACCCGAAGCTCTCCGTCAAGGTCCTCTCCGAGAATCAGATGAAGGAGCTCGGCATGGGCTCCCTGCTCTCCGTCTCCGCCGGCAGTGACCAGCCCGCCCAGCTGATCGTCATGGAGTACAAGGGCGGCAGCAAGGGCGCGAAGCCCTACGCGCTGGTCGGCAAAGGCATCACCTTCGACAGCGGCGGCATATCGCTGAAGCCCGGCGCCAAGATGGACGAGATGAAGTTCGACATGGGCGGCGCCGCGAGCGTCTTCGGCACCGTGCACGCCCTCTGCGAGCTGGACCTGCCCGTGAACGCGGTCGCCATCGTCGCCGCGGCCGAGAACATGCCCAGCGGCAGTGCAACCAAGCCCGGTGACGTGGTGACCTCGATGGCCGGCAAGACCATCGAGGTCCTGAATACGGACGCCGAGGGCCGCCTGGTGCTCTGCGACGCCCTGACCTATGCCGGCCGCTACAAGCCGGCGGCGGTCGTCGACATCGCCACCCTGACCGGCGCCTGCGTCGTGGCCCTGGGCTCGCACGCGGCGGGTCTCTATGCAAACAACGACGAGTTGGCCGACGAACTTCTCACCGCGGGCACCACGGCCCACGACCGGGCCTGGCGCATGCCGCTCTGGGAGGACTACCAGAAGCAGCTGACGAGCAACTTCGCCGACCTGGCCAACATCGGCGGGCCGGAAGCGGGCAGCGTGACCGCCGCCTGCTTCCTGGCCCGCTTCACCGAGGAGTACCGCTGGGCGCACCTCGACATCGCCGGCGCCGCCTGGAACAGCTCGCCGAAGGGCGCGACGGGGCGCCCCGTTGCACTGCTCACCCGCTACCTGCGCGACCGCGCCGGGAAGCGGTGACCCGGGTCGGCTTCTACGTCGTCAGCGACGGCGACGCCGGCCGGCGGCCCCTGGTTGCCTGCCGGCTCGCCAACAAGGCCGCCGGGCGCGGCCACCGGGTGTTCCTCCACTGTGCCGACGAGGCCCAGGCGCGCAGCCTCGACGAGCTGCTCTGGCAGTTCCGCCCGGACGCCTTCCTGCCCCACGCCCTGGTCTGCGAGGCGGCGGGCGAGGCGGTCGTCATCGGCTGGGGGCAGGACCCGGGCGACCACGACGACCTGCTCATCAACCTGAACCTTGCGCCGCCCCCCTTCTTTCCCCGCTTCCACCGCGTCGCCGAAGTGGTCACCCGCGACGAGGCCAGCCTGCAAGCGCTGCGCGCGGCCTGGCAGTTCTACAAGGAGCGCGGCTACGCGTTGGAAAAGCACGATCTGTGACGCGTATAATCGCCGGCTTTCCCGAGCTGCCCTGAGCGGACCCACACGCCGATGGACAAGACCTTCAAGCCTGCCGAGATCGAGAAGCGCTGGTACGCGCACTGGGAAACGAGCGGCTATTTCGCACCCAGGGGCAGCGGCGATCCCTACTGCATCATGATCCCGCCGCCCAACGTGACCGGGAGCCTGCACATGGGTCACGGCTTCCAGCAGACGCTCATGGATGCGCTGATCCGCTACCACCGCATGCAGGGAAACGACACGCTCTGGCAGGTGGGCACGGACCACGCCGGCATCGCCACCCAGATGGTGGTCGAGCGGCAGCTCGAGGCGGAAGGCAAGGACCGGCACGAGCTGGGCCGGGAGGCCTTCATCGAGCGCGTCTGGCAGTGGAAGGGCGAATCCGGCGGCAACATCACGCGGCAGCTCCGGCGCCTCGGCACCTCGCCGGACTGGTCCCGGGAGCGCTTCACCATGGACGAAGGCCTGTCCCGGGCCGTGCAGGAAGTGTTCATCCGCCTCTACCGGGAGGGCCTCATCTACCGCGGCCAGCGACTGGTGAACTGGGACCCGGCCCTGCACACCGCCATCTCCGACCTCGAGGTCATCGCCGAGGAAGAGCAAGGCCACCTGTGGCACTTCCGCTATCCGCTCTCCGACGGCAGCGGGCACCTCACCGTCGCCACGACGCGCCCGGAGACCATGCTCGGCGACGCGGCCGTGGCCGTCCACCCGGAGGACGAGCGCTACGCGCACCTCGTCGGCAGGACCATCGACCTGCCCCTGGTCGGCCGGCAGATCCCCATCGTCGCCGACGACTACGTCGACCGCGACTTCGGCACCGGCTGCGTGAAGATCACGCCGGCGCACGACTTCAACGACTACGCCCTCGGCCAGCGCCACGAGCTGCCGCTGATCAACATCCTCAACGCCGATGCCTCGCTCTCCGACGAGGTCCCGGAGTTCTACCGGGGCCTCGATCGCTTCACCGCCCGTGAACGCGTGGTCGAGGACCTGGACCAGCTGGGGCTGCTCGAGAAGGTCGAGGACCACACGCTGAAGGTCCCGCGCGGCGACCGCAGCGGCGTGGTCATCGAGCCCTGGCTGACGCCCCAGTGGTACGTGGACGCGAAAAAGCTCGCCGGCCCCGCCATCGAAGCCGTGGAGAAGGGCGACATCCGCTTCGTGCCGAAGCAGTGGGAAAACACCTACTTCGCCTGGATGCGCGACATCCAGGACTGGTGCATCAGCCGCCAGCTCTGGTGGGGGCACCGTATCCCTGCCTGGTACGACGCGGACGGCACGGTCTACGTCGGCGCCGACGAGGCTGCCGTGCGCGCCGAGCACGACCTCGACGACGCGCTGCCCCTGCATCGTGACGAGGATGTCCTCGATACCTGGTTCTCCTCGGCCCTCTGGACCTTCTCTACCCTGGGCTGGCCCGAGGAGACGCCGGAACTTGCGCGCTACCACCCCACCTCGGTACTGGTGACCGGCTTCGACATCATCTTCTTCTGGGTCGCGCGGATGATCATGATGACACTCCACTTCCGCAACGAGGTGCCTTTTCGCACGGTCTACGTCCACGGCCTGGTGCGCGACAGCGAGGGGCAGAAGATGTCGAAGTCCAAGGGCAACGTCCTCGACCCGATCGACCTCATCGACGGCATCGATCTCGAAGACCTCGTCGCCAAGCGCACCGGCGGGATGATGCAGCCGCGCCTCGCGGCGCAGATCGAGAAGGCCACGCGCAAGCACTACCCGGAGGGGATCGGCGCCTACGGCACCGATGCGCTGCGCTTCACTTTCTACTCCCTGGCGTCCACCGGCCGGGATATCAAGTTCGATCTCGGGCGCATCGAGGGCTACCGCAACTTCTGCAACAAGATCTGGAACGCGGCCCGCTACGTGCTGATGAACACCGAGGGCGAGGACTGCGGCCAGGACCCGGCCGCGCCGGTCAGCTACCACCTCGTGGACCGGTGGGTCCGCTCGCGCCTGCAGGACACCATCGGCGAGGTCCACCGCGCCCTTGGCAACTACCGCTTCGACCTGGCCGCGCAGGTGCTCTACGACTTCATCTGGAACGAATACTGCGACTGGTACCTCGAGCTGTCGAAGGTAGCCCTGCGCGACAGTGCCCGGGACGAGGCCGCCCTGCGCGGGACCCGGCAGACCCTCGTGCAGGTGCTGGAGAGCGTGCTGCGCCTGCTGCACCCGTTCATGCCCTTCATCACCGAGGAGATCTGGCAGTCCGTCGCGCCCCTCGCGGGTGCCTCCGGTGCGACCATCATGCGCCAGCTCTATCCGCAGCCGGACCCGGCCTGCGTGGACACGGCTGCGAGCGCAGAGCTAGAATGGATCAAGGCTATCGTGCTCGGTGTGCGCACTATCCGTGGAGAGATGAACGTCGCACCCGGCAGAACGGTTGACGTACTGCTGCGCAACGGGACCGAGAGAGATAACAAGCGGCTGCAGGACAATCGGACCTTCCTCATGCAACTCGCGAGGCTCGGCAGCGTCCGCTTCCTGGAAGCCGACGAGGCCGTGCCCGCTGCCGCCACGGCCCTTGCCGGCGACCTGGAAATCCTCGTGCCGCTGGCCGGACTCATCGATCGCGACGCCGAGCTCGCCCGGCTGGCGCGCGAACTGGGCAGAATTGAGGGTGAAGTGAAGCGCCTGCGCGGCAAGCTCGACAACCCGGGCTTCGTCGCCAAGGCGCCCGCCGACGTCGTCGAGCGGGAACGCGAGAAGCTGGCTGCGCAGGAGCAAGCGCAGGACCGCCTCGAGGCGCAGCGCGATACCCTGGAGAACATGTAGCGCGATGCGCGCATGGGTTTGCGGCAGTGGGTGCCGCCGGAAAATAAAAAGGGAAACACCGAGGGAAGCGGTATGGGCGAGCGTGTCAGCGGCACGGTGAAGTGGTTCAACAACGCCAAGGGGTTCGGTTTCATTACCAGGGAAGAAGGCGAGGGTGACGTATTCGTCCACTTTCGCTCCATCCAGGGAGACGGCTATCGCACCCTCGACGAGGGCCAGGCGGTAGAATTCACCCTGGTCGAGGGGCCCAAGGGGCTCCAGGCCGAGGACGTCGCCAAGCTCTAGCGACGCCGAGGCGCCCCGGGACCTCTCCCGGGGCATCGCCAGGGGCGGCCGGCCGCCGATGCCGGTGCGCCTCTCTCCCGGCCGGTCGCACCGCGACCGGCTTCCGTTATTTTGTGTCAACAGACCGACAGCAAGTGAGTGTCAAGCTATGAGAAGCACCATGTCCATTCCCGGCAAACTCGTCATCGCCATCGCCATCGGCCTCGTTGCGGCCGTCATCGCCGCCCTGCTCACCGGGAGCGGGGCTTTCGACCCCGTGCTCGCCGTACTCTTCGTGGCCGCGACGGCCGGTACGGCCCTGGCAACACACCGCCCGCTCGCCGCACCTGCCGGCGCAGCAACGGCCGGCGCCCCGAGGACCCGCGCGCCGGAACGGCAGCTGAAGCCGAAGGATGCACCGCGTCGCGAGAAGCCCGCCGCGAAGAAGAACCCCGCACCCGCCGCCCCGGAGGGTCCTCGGGAAGAGGCCACGGTCAAGTGGTTCAACGCCGCCAAGGGCTTCGGCTTCCTGACCCTGGACGACGGCCGGGAAATCTTCGTGCACTTCCGCTCGATCCGCGGCGAAGGCCGCCGCAGCCTGAACGACGGCCAGCGCGTTTCCTTCGTCGTCGCCGACACGGAAAAGGGCCCGCAGGCCGAAGACGTCAACCCCCTGGACTGAGTCGCAGCGAGGACTGCCCATGGCCGCCAACCGCGTGCGCCGCTTTCGCGGCGCCCTCTTCCCCACGGCCGCCCACCCGGCGATCCGCGCCGTCCGCCGGCGCAGCGATGCGCCGGCGATCCACGGTAACAAGCTGTGGAAGTCCAGCTGCCTGGTCATCGACTACCTGCATCGCCACCCACCGGCGGAGTGCCGCCGCGTCCTGGACGTGGGCTGCGGCTGGGGGATCGGCGGGATCTGGTGCGCGAAGCGCTACGGCGCCGCGGTGACGTCCGTCGATGCGGATCCGTATGTCTTCCCCTACCTCGACGTGGTCGCAGAACTCAACGGCGTGCGCACCGAGCACCTCGTGCGGCGCTTCGAGCGCATCACCACCCGGGAACTTGCGGACTACGACCTGCTCATCGGGGCGGATATCTGCTTCTGGGACGAGCTGACCGCCCCCGTCGCCAACCTCGTCAACCGGGCGATCAAGGCCGGTGTCGGGGAGATCCTCATCGGCGACCCGGAGCGCGCCCCCTTCCTCGCCATGGCCGAGCGCTGCATCGACCGGCACGGCGGTGAGTTGCTGGAGTGGCGTACCCGCGGCGCCCTCGCCGCACGCGGCACGCTCCTGCACATCAACAACCGCTAGTCGTACACCTCGTAGAAGCGTTCGACGGCCGCCGTCACCGCCGGCACGCCATCGACGAAGGCCGGCCGGAAGCGCATGCGCCGCAGCGCCCGCGCGACCCCGATCCGGGCGCTGTCGCGGCCGGTCACCGTTTCTACCTCCACCTCCCGGGCCCGGCCCCGCTCCGTGACCGTGAACCGCGCGGCGACGACCGGCCGCGGCGCTTCGCTGGCCGGGGCCGGAGGCTGCCAGAAAACCCCGTTGGCGGGGAGTTCCCGGGGTTCGCCGAACAGGGCCGCCACCTGCGCCGCCTCGCCGGCGCGCAGGAGCTCGTCGATCGCCGCCTGCCAGGCATCCCGCGCCGCCGCTTCCCGGCCGTGCCATTGCTGCCAGTCGCCGAGCGCAACGAGCACCCCGGCCCGGGCCACGGGGTCCGGCGCTTCCGCGGCCAGCTCCTCGAGCAGGCGCCGGCCGTCGGCCTGCGCCGTTCGCCGCTGGGCCTGCAGCCGGTCCTCCTGCGGGTCGCCGGTGAACAGCTCGTTGCGCTGGAACGGGTCCGGGTCACGCAGCCCGGGGTAGTCCTCCGGTGGGGGCGCCACGCGGTCCTCCAGCAGGTAGAGATTGTTGAGCTGCGACAGCACCAGCGCCCGGCGCGCGTCCCAGCCGGCCGCGGGGTCTGCCGCGGCCCGGTCCAGCAGCTCCGCACCGTCGTCGAGCAGCGCCAGCAGCCGCCCGGTGCCGTCGCCGAGATCGCGGCGCAGAGCCTCCCGCTGCCAGCGCTGGTAGGCCAGCGCCGCGTCGAGGCGCAGCCCCTCGAGCGGCGGCTGGCCGTTGCCGTAGACGCGGTAGAACCACGGGTACTGCTCGTCGAGCGCCCGGAAGTCCCCGGCGGCGCGATAGACGCCGAGCAGCGCCGCGAGCAGCGGTTTCTGCGCCTCGCCGTAAAGGCCGTCGTTGACGCGAAGCACGTGCAGAGCCCGGCGATAGAGCGCCACGGCCTCGCCGTAGCGGCCGCGCGCGGCGAGCGCCCGGCCCAGTGCCGCCAGCGGTTCCTCGAGGCCACCGGTGTAGGGCCCACTCTCGGCCTCCAGGGCCGCCAGGCGCGCGCGCAGCGCCTCGAGCTCGGCATCCGCTGGTGCCTCCGACCCGTCCGGCAGCGGCGGCAGCAGGGCCGCAGGCGGGCTGCCCTCGGGCCAGGAGACACCCTCGCGGGCGAAGGCTTCGCCATAGGGCTCGCCGCCTCCCCGGGCGGTGAAGGAGGGCAGGAGCAGCAGCAGGAGCAGGACTGCGCCGAGGGGACGGCGGCAGCGGGGGGCATACGGGATCATCATCACTCGCTATAATGCGCAAAAAGACCGTACATCGAAAGCTACACCGTAAAGACATACAGCAACACATACAGCAAGACGCACCGAAAGACACAGGGAAAGCCGCGGGCAGTACTCTGCCGACCACCGCGGAGAGCCATGCCATGAGCAAGAAACAGCGGCGCGCGATACCGCACTTCGCCACGCCGATCGTAGAGACCCATTGCCATCTCGACTACCTCGGGGAAGCGGCACTGGCCGACACGCTGGCCGCCGCCGCCGCCGTGGGTATCGAGCGAGTGGTGACGATCGCCGTGGCGCCTGACAACCTGGCGACGGTACGCCGCATCGCCGAGGCCGATGCGCGCGTGTGGTGCACCCAGGGCATCCACCCCCACGAGGCAGGCAGCTACGACGCGGTGGTCGAGGCCGCCATCCGCGACGGCGCCGCTCATCCGCGGGTGGTGGCCATCGGCGAGATCGGCCTGGACTACTACTACGACCACGCGGACCGGGGCGCCCAGCGCGACGCCTTCGCCCGCCAGCTGGCCCTGGCCGCGGAACTTTCGCTGCCCGTCGTGATCCACAGCCGCGACGCGGACGAGGACACGGAGGCGATCCTCGCCGAGCACCTGCCCGGCCTGCGGCGAAGCGGCCTTGCAGGCCCCGGTGTCATCCACAGCTTCACCTCCGGCCAGCGCCTCGCGGAATTCGCGCTCGGCGCCGGCTTCTATCTCGGCTTCAACGGGATCACCACCTTCCGCAACGCGGACAATGTCCGCGCCATTGTCGAGCTCACGCCGGTCGAGCAGCTGCTGCTGGAAACCGATGCACCCTACCTGACGCCGGTGCCCTACCGCGGTACGACCAACGCTCCCTGCTACCTGCCTTTCGTGGCCGAAAAGATCGCCGAACTCAAGGGCCTGCCGGTGGAGGAGCTGCTCGTCATCGCGCGCCGCTCGAGCTACGAACTCTTCTTCCCGGGCGACGCCCCGGCCCTTGCGGCCTGAGGCCGGCACCGTGGAGTTCGCCCTCGGCCAGCGCTGGGTCAGCCATGCGGATGCACAGCTGGGCCTCGGTATCGTGGTGGCCAGCGAGGGGCCGCGGGTCACCCTCAGCTTTCCGGCCGTCGGCGAGGAGCGCACCTACGCCGCGGGCCGCGCGCCGCTGACCCGGCTGCGTTTCAAGGCTGGCGACCGGCTGCGCACGGCCGACGGCCGCGAGCTCGAGGTCACCGCGGTCACCGAGCGCGAGGGACTTCTCTTCTACCGGGCCACGGACGCCGCCGGCGAAGAACACCGGGTGCCGGAGATCGAGCTCGACGCCTTCGTCCAGCTCACCACGCCGCAGCAGCGGTTGCGCAACGGCCACTTCGACCGCCACGAGATCTTTGCCCTGCGCGTCGCTACCTGCCTGCAGCTGGATCGCCTGCAGCGGGACCCGGCCCGCGGCCTCCTCGGCCCGCGCACCCAGCTCCTGCCGCACCAGCTCTACATCGCCGCCAGCGTCGGGCGCCGCCACGCGCCGCGGGTGCTGCTGGCGGACGAGGTCGGTCTCGGCAAGACCATCGAGGCGGGCATGATCCTGCACCAGCAGCTGCTCACGGGCCGCGCCAGCCGCGTGCTGGTGCTGGTGCCCGAGCCGCTCCTGCACCAGTGGCTGGTGGAGATGCTGCGCCGCTTCAACCTGCACTTCGCCCTCTTCGACGGTGAGCGCCTGGCCGAGAGCGACGGGGACAACCCCTTCGAGACAGAACAGCTCGTGCTCTGTGCGGGGGACCTGCTCTACGAGGACCCGGTAGCCCAGGCCGATGCGCTGGCCGCGCCCTGGGACATCGTCGTGGTTGACGAGGCGCACCACCTCCACTGGCAGCCCGAGGCACCGGGGCAGGACTACCGCTTCGTCAGTGCCCTGGCGAGCGCGAGCCCCGGGCTCCTGCTGCTCACCGCGACGCCGGAACAGCTCGGCGTGGAGAGCCATTTCGCCCGCCTGGCCCTGATCGACCCGGCGCGTTTCCACGACCTCGACGCCTTCCGCGCCGAGGAGGCGCGCTACCGGGAGTGGAGCGAGCTCCTCGAGGCCATCGAGGACGGCCGGCGGCCGGGGACCCTGCCCCCGGGGCTCGACGAGGGCGCGAGCGACGCCGTGCTCATCGAGCGCATCCTCGACCGGCACGGCACCGGCCGGGTCCTCTACCGCAACACCCGGGCCAGCGTCGGCGGGTTCCCGGCCCGCCACCTGCACGCGAGCGCCCTCCCCGCCGCCGGACCGGCGGCGGAGCCCGGCGCCCTCTACCCCGAGCGCCACGGCGGGGACGAGGCCTGGCTCGCCGAGGAGCCGCGGGTCACCTGGCTGCGTGACACGCTGCGCACGCTGCGACCGCAGAAAGTGCTGGTGATCTGCAGCACCGCGGGCACCGCGGAGCAGCTCGAGCACTACCTGCACCTGCGCGCGGGCATTCGCTGCGCCGCCTTCCACGAGGGGCTGTCGATCATCGAGCGCGACCGCGCGGCTGCGTGGTTCGCCGACGCCGAAAGCGGCGCCCAGGCGCTGATCTGCTCGGAGATCGGCAGCGAGGGCCGGAATTTCCAGTTTGCCCAGCACCTGGTGCTCTTCGACCTGCCCCGCAACCCGGACCTCCTCGAGCAGCGCATCGGCCGCCTGGACCGCATCGGCCAGGCCGGCGACGTGCATATCCACGTGCCCTACCTGGCGGGCACGGCGCAGGAGCGCCTGTTCCGCTGGCTCCACGAAGGGCTCGACATCTTCCGGCAGAACTGCCCCGCCGGGCGCCCGGTCTTCGACGCCTGCCGGGAACGGCTGGAAGCGGCCCTGGACGGCAGCGAGGACATCGATGCACTCATCGCGGGGACCCGCGAGGCCACGGCGAACGCAAACCGGCGCCTGGCCGAGGGGCGGGACCGACTGCTGGAACGCAACGCCTGCCGGCCTGCAGAGGCCCAGCGCATCATCGAGGCGATCCGCGACAGCGAGCGCAGCGGCGAACTGCAGGCCTACTTCGAGACCCTCTGCGACAACCTGGGCGTGGAGCACGAGTACCACAGCGAGGGTTGCCTGGTACTGCGCCCCGGGGAGCACATGGATAGCGCGCATTTCCCCGAGCTGCCCGAGGACGGGCGCACGGTCACCTTCGACCGGGCCACGGCCCTCGCCCGGGAGGACATGGCCTTCCTGACCTGGGAGCACCCGATGCTCACGGAGGCCATGGAGGCCATCCTGTCCACGGAGCTCGGCAACGCCGCCCTCGGCACACTCAAGCTGCGCGGCGTGCCCGCGGGCACCCTGCTGCTCGAATGCCTGTACACGGTCAACGTGAGTGCGCCGAGGAACCTGCAGCTGCAGCGTTTCCTGTCGCTGTCACCGCAGCGAGTGCTGGTGGACAGCCGCGACCGGGACCTGTCCAGCGCCATTTCCCACGAGCGGCTGAACCAGCTCGTCCGCCGCGTGGACCACGCCACCGCCGTCGGCATCATCCGCCAGCTCCAGGGCGCGGTGGACGAGCGCCTCGCCGCCGCGGCGGCCTATGCCGAGAAGCATCTCGCAACGCTGCGCGAGGACGCGACCCGCCGCGCGGAGAACCACCTGGGCGAGGAGATCACGCGGCTGGAATCCCTGCAGCGGGTGAACCCCCAGGTGCGGGACGAGGAGGTCGAGCACCTGCGCTGGCAGCGGGAGGAAAGCCTGGCGGCCATCGCCCGGGCCGACCTGCACCTGCAGGCCGTGCGCCTCGTCGTGACCGTCTGAGCAAGAGCCGGGCCCTCAGGCGCTGGCCACCTGGCCGCCATCGAGTACCAGCACGTTGCCGGTGACGAAGGCCGAGGCGCGGGCGCAGAGGTAGATCGCCGTGCCGGCGGCGTCCTCCGGCTGCCCCAGGCGTCCGCGGGGTATCGCCTTCACCATCTCCGCTTCGTGCTCGAGCATGTGCGCGGTCATCTTGCTCGGGAAGAAACCCGGGGCGATGGCATTGACGTTGATGCAGTCGCCGGCAAGGTCCGCCGCCATCTGCCGGGTCAGGTGGTGTACCGCCGCCTTGCTGGCCGTGTAGGAGTAGTTCTGCAGCGGCGCGTAGGTCAAACCGTTGATGGAACCGATGTTCACCACCCGGGCCGGGTCCTCGGCGGTGCCCGCCGCGCGCAGCGCCGGCAGCAGTTTCTGCGTCAGGAAGAACAGCGACTTCACGTTCAGGTCCATCACCTTGTCCCAGCCATTCTCCGGGAACTCGTCGATCGGCGCGCCCCAGCTGGCGCCGGCGTTGTTAACCAGGATAGGCAGCGCCGGCTCGCGCTCGCGCAGCGCATCGGCGAAGGCCTGCACGCCCTCGACGCTGCCCAGGTTGGAGGGCATGGCGATGCACTCGCCGAAGGCGCCGAGTTCCTCGGCCGTGGCGGCAAGTTCCTCCTCGCGCCGGGCCGTGATGTAGGTACGCACACCGGCACCGACGAGGCCGCGGGCGATCATGGCGCCGATGCCGCGGGAACCGCCGGTCACCACGGCCACCTTGCCGGAGAGATCGAAAAGCTTGTCCATGGGTCTTACCTTCTGCGTTGCGCGCCGAGGGCGCCGGTGAGTGCTTCGCGGATGGCGGCCCGGGTGTCCGCCGGATCGATGACCGCGTCGATTTCCAGGTGGGCGGCCGCCTCCGTGGCCTTGCCCACCTCGTAAAGCTTCGCGACCAGTTTCTCGAACAGCGCCGCCCGGCTGGCTTCGTCGGGCTCGGCCGCGAGCTCCTTGCTGTAGCCCAGGCGGACCGCGCCCTCGAGGCCCATGCCGCCGAACTCGCCGGTAGGCCAGGACGCTGCGTAGACCGGCTCGGCAAAGGAACCGCCGACCATGGCCATGGCGCCGAGGCCGTAACCCTTGCGCAGGAAGATGGCGATCACCGGTACCGTGAGCCCCGCACCGGCGGTGAACAGGCCGGCCATGCGGCGCACGGCCGCCTGGGCCTCGCTGTCCGGACCGACCATGAAACCGGGCGTGTCCGTGAGCGACAGCAGGGGCAGGCCGAGGGCGTTGCAGCTGCTGAGAAAGCGGGCGGCCTTTTCCGCCGCCTCCGCATCCACGGCGCCGCCGAGCTGCTGGCAGTCGTTGGCCAGGAGCGCCAGCGGACGGCCCTCGATGCGCAGGAAGCCGGTGATCACGCTGCGGCCGTGGATGCGGCCGAGCTCCAGGAAGGAGCCGGCATCGGCCAGCGTCTCGATAACCCGGCGTACCGGGTAACCCCAGCGCCGGTCTGCGGGGACAAGGTCCCGCAGGATTGCCTGGTCGGCGCAGTCCCACTCGGGGAGCTCACCCTGGAAATAAGCGAGCAGCTGCCGGGCGGCCGCCGTGGCCGCCGCCTCGTCCTCGACCACCAGGTCGACGACGCCGTTGCGTTCCTGCACCTCGATGGGCCCGATCTCCGTGGGCTCGAAACGACCGAGTCCCCCGCCCTCGATCATGGCCGGGCCCGCCATACCGATCCAGGAACGCCGCGTCGCAATGCGGAAGTCCGCGCAGCCGAACAGCGCCGCGTTGCCCGCGAAGCAGTAGCCGTTATTCACGGCGATGCGCGGTACCTTTCCCGCGAGCCGCGCCCAGGCGGCGAAGGACGGCACGTTGAGGCCGGCGATCTGCGTGAGCACATCCGTATCGCCCGGGCGCCCGCCCCCGCCCTCGGTGTACATGACCACCGGCAGCGCCAGGCGCTCGGCGAGCTCGCAGAGCCGGTCCAGCTTGCGGTGATGGAAGAAGCCCTGGGTGCCGGCGAGCACGGCGTAGTCGTTGATGATGACCGCGGCGCGGGTGGCCGCCTCGCCGAACAGGGCGCCGTTGATACGTGCCGTGCCGGTGATGATGCCGTCGCCGGCGGTGCGGCGCTGGAGCTCCGCGTAGTCGCGGCGGCTGCGCTGGGCGGCCACCGCGAGCTGGCCGTACTCCTGGAAGCTGCCGGGGTCGACGAGGTCCGCGAGATTCTCCCGCGCCGTACGGTAGCCCTTGCCATGGCGCTTGTCGCGATCGCTTGCGCGGGCCTCATCGCCGGTCTGCGACAGCCTGTGCCGTAGCGCGGCGAGCTCCGGGCGCAGCGCGTCGTCGTCGCCAGTCTGTTCCGCCACCGGGGTCTCCCGGCTAGCGACCGGACCAGTTGGCCTGGCGCTTCTCGAGGAAGGCCATGACGCCTTCCTTCGCATCGTCGCTGTCCACGCAGCTGTGCTGCAGGGACGCCTCGTTGGCAATGACGGACGGCAGGTCGTTCTCCATGGCGAAGGCCAGCGACTTCTTGATGTACTCGAGTGCGAGCGGTGCCTTGCCGGCCAGCTCCTGCGCCCAGGCCACGGCGCTGTCGACGAGGTCTTCATCGGCGACAGCACGGTTGGCGAGGCCCAGCTCGACGCAGCGCGCCGTTGGGATCTTCTCTCCGGAGGTCATCATGTCGAAGGCGCGCAGGGGGCCGAGGGTGCGGGCAAGGTGCCAGGTGGCGCCACCGTCGGGCACGAGGCCGATGGCAACGAAGGCCTGGTACAGATAGGCACTCTCGCCCATCACCGACAGGTCACAGGCCAGGGCGAAGGCGCTGCCGATGCCGGCGGCCGCGCCGTTCACGGCGGCGATCCAGGGCTTGCGGGACTGGGTGATCGCCAGCACCGCGGGCTTGTACTCGTCGTTGAGCATGGCCTCGGTTGCGTGGCCGCCGCCGTCATCCGGCGACAGACCCTCGGACAGGTCGGCGCCGGCGCAGAAGGCACGGCCCTCGCCGGTGAGAACGACGACGCGAATCGCCGGATCGGCGTTTACCGCCTGCGCGGCGGCGAGAAATTCCCGCCGCAGTTCGCCATTGAAGCTGTTCAGGCTGTCCGGGCGATCGAGCGTCACCACGGCGACGGGGCCGTCGCGGTGGATGCGCACGGTATTGAAATCGTTCATGGCGTTTCCCCCGGGCCGGTCAGGCGACGCTGCCGCCGGCCTTCAATTGCTGGATTTCCTGCTCGGCAAAGCCCATGGCCGTGAGAATACGGTCCGTGTCCTCGCCGGCCCCGTGGACGCCGTGGCGCACCGTCGAGGGCGTACGGACAAAGCGGGGTGCCGGTGCGGGCTGCACCACCCCCTCGACCTCGATGTAGGTCTCCCGGGCGACATTTGCCGGGTGCGCCGGCGCCTCGGTGAAACGCAATACCGGGGCAAAGCAGACGTCCGTCCCCTCCATGAGCGCACACCACTCGTCGCGGCTCTTCTGGCGGAAGACGTCGGCCAGCTTGTCGCGCAGCTCCGGCCAGCGCGCCCGGTTGTTCTGGTCGCCGAATTCCTCCGCCGACAGGCCGGCTTTCTCGAGGAGCAGGGCGTAGAACTGCGGCTCGATGGAACCGATAGCCACGTATTCGCCATCGGCGCATTCGTAGGTGCCGTAGAAGTGGGCGCCGCCGTCCAGCAGGTTGGCCTCGCGCTCGTCGGCGTTCCACGCCGCCATGGCCTGGAAGTTGTGGAACATCCACATGAGCTGCGCCGCGCCGTCGACCATGGCCACGTCGATAACCTGGCCCTGGCCGGAGTTGCTGGCCTCGAGCAGCGCGGCCAGCACCCCCTGCACGAGGAGCATGCCACCGCCGCCCATATCGCCGATGAGGTTCAGCGGCGGCACCGGCCGCCCCTCCCGCGGGCCAATGGCGTAGAGGGCACCGGTCAGCGAGATATAGTTGATGTCGTGGCCGGCGGCCCGGGCCAGCGGGCCGGTCTGGCCCCAGCCGGTCATGCGCGCGAACACCAGCTTCGGGTTGCGCGCGAGGCACTCGTCGGGGCCGATGCCCAGCTTCTCGCAGACCCCGGGGCGGAACGGATCGATCAGCACATCCGCGTTCTCCACCATGCGCAGGAGTGTCTCCACCCCTGCCGGGGCCTTGAGGTTGATGACGATGGACTGCTTGCCGCGGCCGCTGACGCGCTCCGTGAGCTTCGGGTCCGCACCGCCGGCGCGGTCCACGCGGATCACCTCCGCACCCATGTCCGCGAGCAGCATGCCGCCCATGGGTGCCGGTCCGATGCCGGCGAGCTCGATGACCGTATAGCCGTTGAGGGGCCCCATAGCCGTCTCCCTGTTTATCGTTATGGACTCGCGTCGCGCTTACTTCGGCTGCATCCGGATGCCGCCGTCGAGACGGATGCACTCACCGTTGACGTAGTCGTTCTCTGCGATGAACACCGACAGATGCGCGATCTCCTCCGGCTTGCCGAGGCGATGCGGGTAGAGCACGCTGGCTTCCAGGGACTTGTAGGCCGGCTCCGGGAGCGATTCGAAGAGCGGCGTGTGGATCAGGCCCGGTACGATGGTGTTCACGCGGATGCCATAGCTGGCGAGATCCCGGGCCATGGGCAGGGTCATGCCGACCACGCCGCCCTTGGAGGCGCTGTAGGCAAGCTGGCCGATCTGCCCTTCGTAGGCCGCGATGGACGCGGTGTTGATGATCACGCCGCGGCCATCGTCGCCGAACACCGGGTCGTTCTCCGCCATCTGCTCGGCGGCGTAGCGGGACACGTTGAAGGTGCCCACCAGGTTGACGTTGATCACGCCCATGAACATGTCCAGGGGAAAGACCCCCTTCTTGCTCAGGGTCTTGCAGGCGCTGCCGATACCCGCGAAGTTGTTGCAGATATGCAGCGCACCGAACTTCTCGACCACGCCGGCGACGGCGGTGCTCACGGAGTCCTCGTCGGCGACGTTGACCTTCCAGAAGGCGACCTTGTCGCTGCCGACGGCCTGGATCATCTCGTCCGCCGCCTGCTCGTTGAGGTCGAAGATGGCGACCTTGACACCCCGGGCGACATAGGCTTCGACGGTGGCTCGCCCGAGGCCGGAGGCCCCGCCGGTAACGATGGCGACTTTCCCTGACAGATCCATGGTGCTTCCTCCGTGATTCCTTGTGTGATTCCGTGAGCCTGAGAGTTTGCTTCAGAAATTGCGGCTATTGAACGGTTTGTAGTCATCCGACAGGCAGTCGCGGCTGATGATGATCTTCATCACCTCGGAACTGCCGGCGTAGATCGTGGCGATTCGTGCGTCCGTATACTGACGGCTGATGGCGTATTCGTCCATATAGCCGGCACCGCCGTGAAGCTGTACGCCGACGTCGGCGGCCTTGAGCTGCAGCTCGCTGGTGACCAGCTTGGCCTTGGCAGCATCCACCGCCGAGAGCTGGCCGGCATTGAAGGCAGCCACGCACTGGTCGACATAGCTCTGGGCGATGTCCAGCTCGGTGCGCAGCTCCGCCAGCTTGAACTGGGTGTTCTGGAAGGCGGCCAGCGGCTTGCCGAAGGCCTTGCGCTCGCGCACGTAGTCGTAGGTGAGATCCCAGGACAGCTGGGCCGCGGCGAGGTACCCGCAGGCGCCGATGAGGCGCTCTTCGGCCAGGCCCTCCATCAGGTAAACGAAGCCCTTGCCGGGCTCGCCGAGGACGTTCGCCTTCGGCACGCGCACATCGTTGAAAAACAGCTCGGCGGTATCCTGGGCCTTCATGCCCATCTTCTTCAGGTTGCGGCCGCGCTCGAAGCCTTCCATACCCCGCTCTACGATGAACAGGGTCATGTGATGCGGGTTGTTCTCCGGGTCCGTCTTCGCGGCGACGATCACCGCATCGGCGTTGATGCCGTTGGAGATGTAGGTCTTGGAGCCGTTGAGCACCCAGTGGTCGCCGTCCTCCTGCGCAGTCGAGCGCATGCCGGCGAGGTCGGAGCCGGCGTCCGGCTCGGTCATGGCGACGGCGAGGATGCACTCGCCGCGCACGCACCTCGGCAGGAAACGCTCGCACTGCTCCTCGCTGCCGAAGCGGGTGAAGTAGGGACCGACGAGGCGGCTGTGCAGCGTGGCGTACCAGTCGCCGGCCCGGGCGTAGGCGGTCTCCTCGATGATGACCTGCTCGAAGCGGAAGTCCTCGTCGCCCATGCCGCCGTATTTCTCGTCCGGCCAGACCATGAGGAAGCCCTGCTCACCGGCGCGCAGGAAGGCCTCCCGGTCGACGATGCCCGCCTCACGCCAGCGCTCCATGTGTGGCACAATCTCGCTGGCGAGGAACTTGCGGTAAGCATCGCGGAACATGGTTTGTTCTTCGGTGAAGTTGCGTGGCAACATCGCGAATCTCCGTGGTGGGCGATGGGGGCGCAAGTCAGTATGTGCAGCGCCCCCGGGGGCGGCAATGACCGCCACGGACAAAATTATTGACCCAAACTGACAGGACCCGCCCTTGCGAAAGCAATCCATCTCGGTGCACTTCGCCCGCGCCGTCTTGCGCCACACGGTACGCCTCGGCGTGGACCCGCTGCCCCTCCTCCGCCGCAACCGCATCACCCCCCGGCTCCTTCGCGAACCCCACGCCCGCATCGCCATCGAGCGCTTCGCCGACCTGCAGGTCGCCACCATGCAGGCGCTCGGCGACGAGTCCCTGGGTTACGGCGAGCGCCCCATGCCACTGGGCAGCTGGGACATGATGTGCCACGCGGTCATCGGCAGCGCCACCCTCGGCCAGGCCCTGTCGCGCCTGTGCCGCTTCTACGCCCTCTTCGGGCACGATCCCGTGCCCGCCTTCGCGGTGAGCGGCGAGCGCGCCGCCGTGCAGCTGCGCGAGCAGGGCTCGGCCACCGTGGACCCGTACCTGAAGGAGCTGTTCCTGTTCAACGTCCATCGCTTCGGCAGCTGGCTGGTACAGGAGCACCTGCCGCTCACGCGGGCGAGCCTGGACTACCCCCCGGCAGCCCAGCCGGACGACTACCGGCGCATGTTCCTGGCCAACCCGGTGGACTTCGAGTGCGAGCGATGCGCCCTGGAGTTTCCGGCGGGGCTCATGGAGCGCCCCGTCGTGCAGAACGAGGCGACGCTCAAGCGCTTCCTCCGCCACCCGGTGCTGATCATGCTCACGCAGCAGTACCCGCGGGCGAGCTGGACCGCCCAGGTGCGCGACCTCGTGCGCCAGAACCTCCTCGCCATGCCCGAACTCGGCGAGGTGGCCGCGGCCCTCGAGGTGCACCCCCAGACGCTGCGCCGGCGCCTCGCGCGCGAGGGCACGACCTTCAAGGACATCAAGAACCAGCTCCGCCGCGATGTGGCCCTGCATTACCTCGGGCGCCAGGGCCTGTCGATCGAGGAAATCGCCCACCGCGCCGGCTTCTCCGAGTCGAGCGCCTTCATCCGCGCCTTCAAGGGCTGGACCGGCGTCACGCCCTACGCCTACCGCAAGGGCTTGTAAAGGCGGCAAGGGGCCTGCAAGCTACTCCGGCCTATCCCCCGACACCGCGATACCGCCATGCCCAGACGCCTGCTGCGCATCCTCCTCATGGCCTACCTGGCCTGGCTCGCCCTCGCCCTGCTCGTGCTGCTGCCCGCCCTGAACATCGCGGCGCCGCGCCTTGCCGAGCAGTACCTGGGGCGCCGCCTGGACAGCGAGCTCATACTCTTCAACCCGTTCACCCTGGCGCTCGAGGTCCGCAAGGCGCGCCTCGCCGAACCCGACGGCGGTCCCTTTGCGGCCCTGCACCGCCTCGCGGTGGACTTCGGCGCCTGGCGCAGCATGACGCAGCCGGGGGTCGTGCTCGACGCCGTGGCGGTCGAGGGCCTGGAGCTGGCCCTGCGGCGTTTCGAGGACGGCCGCTTCAATATCAGCGACCTCATCGAGGGCGATGCGCCACCGGAGGACGCGGATGACGGCGACAGCGCGGTACCCGGCATCACGGTGCGCTCACTGAGCTTCGATGCCCGGGAACTGCGCTTCGAGGACCGCACCCGCACCCCGCGCTACCAGACCTTCCTGCGCGACCTCGGATTCTCGGTCACGGGCCTGTCCACGGTCGTCGAGGAGGGAAGCCCCTACGAGCTGCTCGTGGTCACCGAGCACAACGGCATCCTGCGCTGGCGGGGGGAGTTTTCGCTGCCGCAGGCCCGCAGCAGCGGCGACCTGGAGATCGCGGATCTCGACCTGCGCCCTGTGCACCGCTACCTCGCCGAGGACCTGCCCTTCGCCATGGACAGCGCGCTCATGGAAATCAGCGGCCACTACGAGGCCGACTGGCAGGGAGAACCGCGGATCAGCGTGACCGGCGCCGCGCTGCAGCTGCGCGAACTCGCCCTGGCCCCGGCGGACCCCGCGGCGCTGCCGGAGACCGCCCTGGCCTTCGACCGCTTCGAGCTGGAGGGCATCGCCGTCGACAGCGCCACGCGGCGCGTCAGCGCCGAGGAAGCGATGCTCGAGGGGCTCGCCGTGAGCGGTTTCCTCGAGGACGAGCAGGTGAGCCTGCTGGAGATGCTCGTACCGGCCGCGGACGACGCCTCAGCTGGCGACGCCCCCGGGACAGGAGCCGCTGGTGCAGCCGCCCCCGGGGACGCCGCCGCCCCCTGGCAGTTCGGCCTCGAGCGTTTCTCCCTGCCCGACGCGCGGGTGCGCTGGCGCTCCGCGTACACGGCACCCGCCGTGCTGACGGTGGACCCGCTCGCGGTGGAGCTGGGCAACCTCGCCTACCCCCCCGACGGCGACAGCAGCGTGTCGCTGGCACTGACCCTGAACGACGAAGCGACCCTGACCGTGGCCGGCGCCGTCGATGCGGGCGCCGGCAGCGGTGCACTCGACCTCGAGCTGCACGCCCTGCCCGTCACCCTGGCAAACCCGCTGCTGGACCCGTTCATCCACGCCGAGCTCGAGAGCGGCCACCTCGCCGTCAACGGCGACATCGGGCTCGCGGACTTCGCCCCGGCGACGGCGCGTGCCGACGTCCGTCTCACGGCCTTCGGCCTGCAGATCGAGGGCGCGGAGCAGAGCGCCCTGCGCTGGGACACGCTGGCGGTGCCGGGCATCGCGCTGAACCTGCCGGCGCAGACGCTGGAGACCGGGGTCATCACCATCGACGGCTACCGCAGCAGCCTGCACATCGGCGAGGACGGCCGCCTCAACGTGCAGACGGCGCTGGTCGAGCGCGAGGCGGCGGAAAACGCCGGGGCGGCGACCGAGGGCGAACCCTGGGCACTCACCCTCGGCGGCCTCGCCGTGACCAACGGCGCGGTGGATTTCGAGGACCGCTCCCTGCCCCTGGATTTCCGCACCCTGGTCGAAGAGCTCGAGGGTGAGGTCGGCACCGTGGCCACGGCCTCGGCCGCCCCGGTGCCGGTCAAGCTGGCCGGCTCCGTGGACGGCTATGCGCCGGTGCGCATCGAGGGCAGCGTCGCCCCCTTCGCCCCCGCACCCGATGTCGATATCGGCGTCAGCTTCCAGGGCATCGATATCGCCCGGCTCACGCCCTACGCCGGGACCTACGCCGGCTACACCATCGATTCCGGCACGCTGAATCTCGACCTGCGCTACCGCCTCGCCGGCGACCGGCTGGCGGGGGAGAACCGCGCCATCATCTCGCAGATGGCGCTGGGGGCGCCCTTCGAGAGCGAACAGGCCATGGACCTGCCGCTGAAGCTGGCGATCGCCCTGCTGGAGGATTCGCGCGGTGTCATCGACCTCGATGTCCCCGTTGAGGGCAACGTCGGTGATCCCTCCTTCCGTCTCGGCAAGGTGATCGGTCGCGCCATCGCCAACGTCATCACCAACATCGTCACGGCGCCCTTCAAGCTGCTCGCGGGCCTTGCCGGCAGCGACGAGGACCTGCAGGCGCTCGCCTTCGAGCCCGCCCGGGACACCCTCGATGCCCCCGCCGCCAGCAAGCTGGACGCCCTCGCCGACGCCCTCACGCAGCGGCCGCAGCTGCGGCTCCTCGCCCGTGGTGTGACCGACGGCGAGGACGCGCGGGTGCTCAAGGCAAAGGCGCTGGACGAGGCCCTGCTCGCGGGTGGCCTGGCGCCGGACAGCCTGGCGACCCGCGACGACGCCTGGGCGGCAGCCGTGGCCGCGCGCTATGCGCCGCTGGCGCCACCGGCGAGCGAGGGCGAGGGCGAGGCTGTGCCGGAACCACCGCCCGAAGCGCAGTATGCAGCCGTGGTCGAGACCATGGTGTTGCCGCCGTCGGCGCTCGACGCGCTGGCGACAGACCGTGCAGCGGCCGTGAAGCGCTACCTGGTGACGAGCAAGGGCATTGCCGCGGACCGCGTGGCGATCAGCCGGGGAGACGCCGACGCCACGGTGTCGCGCGGCGTCACGCTCGACGTGGATACCTGAAGCGGTCGTCGTGAGGCGGTTGCCGCCTCAGGCGGCGTCGTCGACTTTCAGCGTCTCGCGCAGCTCGCGCTTCAGGAACTTGCCGTTGGCGTTGCGCGGCAGCGGTTCGTCGAGGAACCACAGGTAGCGCGGCACCTTGAAGGCCGCGATGTGCTCCCGGCAGTGGCTGCGCAGCGCCTCGGCATCGACGCTCGCACCCGGCACCAGGTGTACCGCCGCACCGACCTCCTCGCCGAGACGATCATCGGGCACGGCGAAGACGACGCACTCGGCCACCGCATCGTGGTGGAAGAGCGCGTTCTCCACCTCGGCGCAGTAGACGTTCTCGCCACCGCGCAGCACCATGTCCTTGGCCCGGTCAACGAGGTAAATGAAGCCGTCCTCGTCCATGTAGGCGACATCGCCGGTGTGCAGCCAGCCGTCGACGATAGTTTCGGCCGTGGCCTCCGGCCGGTTCAGGTAACCCTTGATCACCGGCGCGCCGCGGACGACGAGCTCACCGATATCCCCCAGGGGCAGTGCCCTGCCCGCGGGGTCGACGATGCGGGCCTCGAAGGTCGGCATGGCCGGGCCGACACTGGTCGGCCGGTCCATGAAGAACTCCATCGACACCGCGGTAATGATGCCGCAGGTCTCGGTCATGCCGTAGCCGGTATTCGGCCTGGCGCTCTTGATGGTCTCGCTCACCTTGCCGACGAGGTCCGGCTGCATCGCCGCCCCGCCGCCGCCGACGGTCTTCAGCGAGGAGGTGTCGCGGGTCTTGAAGTCGGGGTGCATCATGATTTCCCGGGCCATCATGGGCACGGCGTTGAAGGTGGTGACCTTCTCCCGCTCGATGAGGCGCAGGGCTTCCGCCGGGTCCCACTTGTACATGTGCACCAGGCGGCCGCCGACCAGGGTGACCACCTGGGCCACGCAGTTGTTCGCGGTCACGTGAAAGAGCGGCGTCGCCAGCAGCGCGCGGATCTCCGTGCCGCCGGGCTCACCGGGCTCGTCGCCGCGGGCCAGGGCCAGGGCCCGGGGCTGGACTGCGTTGGCGAAGGCGACGTTGAAGATGTTGTTGACGCAACCGCGGTGGGTCAGCTGCGCACCCTTCGGGCGCCCCGTGGTGCCCGAGGTGTAGAAGATGCAGGCATCGTCCTCCGGCGCCACGGTGACCTCGGGCATGGCGGCTTCGCTGTTGACCAGCTCGGCCCAGTCCGTGGCCCAGTCGGGCAGGTCATGCGGCACGCGCACGCCGACCACGGTGAGTTCCGGGAAAGCGTCGCGCTGCTCGGCAAAGCGCTGCAGGCGCTCCTGGTCGGCGATCAGGACTTTCGGGGTGGAGTCCTCGAGGCCGTAGCGCATTTCCTGCGGCACCCACCAGGCGTTCATGCCGACGACCACCGCACCCATGGACGTCACGGCCCAGTAGGCGAGCATCCACTCGGGGTAGTTGCGCATGGCGATGGCGACACGATCCCCCTGGCCCACCCCGGCCTGGCTGAGCCAGTGGGCGATGGAACCCGTGATGGCCTGCGCCTCCGCATAGCTCAGGCGCTCCTCGTTGTAGACGAGGTACTCCTTGTCGCCGTGGCCCGCGGCCCCCAGCCAGATTTCGCGCAGGGACGGCGGCGCGTGCGCATAGGTGCGGAGGGGAACCCCGCCCACCTCGGCCGTGGTCACTTCGAACAGCTGCCCGGGGCTCGTGAGTTCCTGCCAGGCCTGCTTCAGCTCTGCGTACATGCGCGTCTCCCGCGTTTGTTATGGCTAATATCGCTGCTGCTGGCGCAGGAGCATAGCGTTACCGCGCGGACGGCTCAACGGCATGCACCGCGTGGTCTTTCCGAGTTTATTTTTTTTGCCGGGGGTGTCATTGTTGCGACCCCGCGGGCAGCACACGGAGAGCGCAATGAGCACCCAGACCCTGGACACGGATCGTTTGGCCCCCTACCTCGCCGAGCACCTCCCCGGTTTTTCCGGCGATCTGGCCGCCGAGAAGTTCGCCGGCGGCCAGTCGAATCCGACCTTCCGCCTCAGCGCCGGCGGGCGCCAGTACGTGCTCCGCCGCAAGCCGCCGGGGGAACTGCTCGCCTCGGCCCACGCCGTGGATCGCGAGTTCCGGGTGCTGCGGGCGCTGTCGGACACGGACGTGCCGGTGCCCCAGGCCTACCTCCTCTGCGAGGACGAGAGCATCATCGGCTCGATGTTCTATGTCATGGAATACCTGGAGGGGCGGGTGTTCTGGGACCCGACCTTGCCCGAAGTCGCCGCTAACACAGAGCGTACGGCGATCTACGACGAGATGAACCGGGTCCTCGCGGCGCTGCACAATGTCGACGTGGAGGCCGCCGGGTTGGCCGACTTCGGGCGCCCCGGCAACTACTTCGAGCGCCAGGTGAGCCGCTGGACAAAGCAGTACCGCGCGTCCGAGACAGAGCACAGCGAGGCCATGGAAACGCTCATCGGCTGGCTGCCGGCCAACATGCCGCCCGATGACGGCGCCGTCAGCCTGGTCCACGGCGACTACCGCCTCGACAACCTCATGTTCCACCCGACGGAGCCGCGCATCATCGCCGTGCTGGACTGGGAACTGTCGACCCTCGGCCACCCGCTGGCGGACCTCGCCTACCAGGTCATGGCCTGGCAGCTGCCGGGCGACGCCGGGCTGCGGGGGCTGGCAGGTGTGGATCGGGCGAGCCTGGGGCTGCCCACGGACGAGGCCTACGTCGCTGATTACTGCCGGCGCACGGGCCGCGACGGCATCGACCACTGGACCTTCTACCTGGTGTTCTGCTTCTTCCGCCTGGCGGCGATCCTGCAGGGGGTGAAAAAGCGCGCCCTCCAGGGCAATGCCTCCAGCGCCGAGGCCGAGGCCAAGGGCGCGCTGGTGGAGCCGCTGGCCCGCCACGGTGTGGCGCTCATCGAGCGCTAGCACTCAGGCGGCGGCGCTGTCGGGTGTCTTGCCGCCGCCCTTGTCGTTGCTTCTGCCGGTGCTGCCGGCAGGGCGCTTCCTGGCCCGGGCCTTGCTCTTCGGCGGCTCCTTGGCCAGCCGCTGGGAGCCGGTCTCGCGCATCGCCTCCCGGTCCGCCCGGGTCGGCGCCGGCCGGCGCCGGGAGGCCCGGGGCCGGTGGTACCTGTCGCCCTGCGGCCGCAGGTCGCCGTACTCGAAGCGGTAGAGGATCTCCTCCATGGTGCGCGAGATGCGCGTGCAGATGCGGATCGCCTCGACCTGCGGGAAGGCCGAATGCTCGCCCCCCTGCATGAGTGCGACAAGTTCCTGCTCGGACAGGTGCGAGAGGATCTTCGCCGGGTTGTACCAGCGGAAGCTCGGCACGATGTTGATGTCGCCGCTGTACTCCTGGTCCATCAGCGCGTGTACGCCGTTGAGCAGCAGGTTGAGCCGCGGCCAGCGATCCCCGCGTCGCTGGGCCACCCCCCGGTAGAAGTTGAGCACCTCCCGGCCCACGCCGATGCCCAGCGTGCCGAGCGCCGAGGCCATCTTTCCCCGCGGCTTGCCGCCGTTCAGGAATGGCGTGGCGATGGGGTTGACCATGCTCACGATATAGTGGTTGGTGCTGTAGAGCCGCGAAAGGCGCTTCGCTGGCAGGTCGTCGGCAATGGAGCCGTCGACCCACTTGCGCGTCGGCAGGTAGGGCTGGGGCTCGCCGTGCACGTTCTTCGCCATGAGCATCACCGGCGGGAAGACGCCCGGCACGGCGCAGGAGGCCATGACCGCCGAGCGGATATACACGTTCGGCGAGGTGATGGCGTTCAGGAGCCGCGAGCGCTGGTGCGTCTCTGCGGGCGCTACCGTGATGCTGATCTGCCGGCCGGTCTTCGCGTAGGCCTCCTGGAAGGTCATGTCCGGCACCAGCCGGTCGATGATCTTCTCGAGGTCGCTCACGTCGATCGAAGGGTTGGTGCCGAAGAACATGCGCGAGAACACGCTGGCTTCCCGCTCGGCCTCGAAGTGCACGTTGGCCGGGTCGTAGAAGCGGCGCATCTCGGCGTCCGTGTGCGTGCCGAGAACCCCGGCGACCAGGGAGCCGGCGCTGGAACCGGAGATCACCCGCGGCAGCAGACCCTCCTCGAGCAGGGTCTTGACCACGCCCATGTGGTAGAAACCCAGCACACCGCCGCCCGAGAGCATGAGCGCCGAGCGCCCGAAGCAGATATTGGCGCGGTAGAAGAAATCCATCTTCTCCTGGATGCCGACCTCCTTTTCCGGCAGGTCCGCGAGGTAGCGCAGGGCGTCGTCGATCTCGTCGATGTACTGCTCGATGAGCTGCTTGGTGCCGAACTTGGCCCGCTGGTAGAGCGTCGACCGGCCCATGCCACCCATGTTGCCGTGGATGCCCTCGTTCAGCGTGTAGAGCAGCCCGTGGTTGTCGTGCCGGGCGCGCAGGCTGCGCAGCCGGTCCAGGCGCAGGCGGATCTGGGCGTAATCGTACTGGCGGCTCTGGTCCATTTCCCGCCAGCGCCGGGCCCCGCTCAGCTCGTCGTGGGCAAGGGCGGCCTCACGCCAGGCGGGGTAGGTCTCGGCGCGGTCCATTTCGCGTTCCAGCGCCTTCAGTTTGCGTGCCTTGCTCATGCAGGGCTCCCGTTCATACCATTATTCCGAGCATACCGCTTCCCCGGTGCGCCGCCCAGCGCGCCCACCGTCGTAAACCGGCGTCTCTTGATCTTTGTCAAGGGGCCGGGGGAGCCGTAAACTCGGCACAGAGTCCGCCATCAGGCCGGCAGCAACACCGGCCTCCAAGAACAACAGCAAGAAAAGGATCTGCCTTGCGCGCCTACCTCATCGCCCTTGCCCTCCTGCTGGCCATTTTCGGCGCCATCGGCCTGTACCTGGGCCAGCGCTTCGCCGCCCTCGGCAACCCGCCGCCGCAGCCGCCGATCACCGTGAGCGCCACCACGGCAGCACTCGCCCCCTGGCGGAATGTCCTCGATGCGGTCGGCACCATCCGCGCCGTGCGCGGGGTCGAACTCGCCGCCGAGACCAGCGGCGAGATCACGGAGATCGCGGTCCGTTCCGGCCAGGCCGTGGCCGCGGGCGACCTGCTCCTGGTGCTCAACGACAGCGTCGAGCAGGCGGCCCGGGAGCGCCAGGAAGCCAACCTCGAGCTCGCCCGGCTGCTCTTCGAGCGCGACCAGAGCCTGGTGAAGCAAAAATCCATCCCCCAGAGCCAGTACGACCGCTCCCGCGCGGACCTGCAGGCGGCATCTGCGCAGCTCGCGGAGCTCGAAGCGCGTATCGACAACAAGCGTATCCGCGCGCCCTTCGCCGGCACCCTCGGCATCATCCGCGTCCGGGTCGGCGATTACCTCGAGTCCGGCACCGCCATCGCGACGCTGCAGGATCGCTCCGCCCTCGAGGTCGACTTCACCGTCCCCGCGCGCTACGCGCCGCGGCTGCGTCCCGGCCTCGCGGTGAGCGTCAGTACCGCGGCCTTCCCCGGCCGGCGCTTCGCCGCCCGCCTCGAGGCGCTGGACGCCGCGGCGGACCCGGGCACACGCAGCCTGCTCCTGCGCGCACGCCTGGAGGAGACGGACGGCCTCCTGCCCGGGATGTTCGCGAGCCTGCGGGTGGACCTCGGCGAAACCGCGACCCATGTCACCGTGCCGGAAACGGCCGTTACCTTCTCGCTCCAGGGCAACCTCGTCTACCTGGTGCACGAAGACGGCGAGGGCCTGAGCGTAGAACCGCGGGTGGTCACCACCGGCGCGGTGCGCGGCGGCCGCGTGGCCATCCTGGCGGGGCTGCGCGCCGGTGACCGCGTGGTCAGCGTGGGACAGAACAAGCTCTACCGTGGCGCCCGCATCGTCCTCGAGGGCGGCGCGGGGTCCGGCGCCTGATGCACTTCACGGACCGCTTCATCGAGCGGCCGGTGCTGGCCATCGTGGTCAGTGCCCTGGTCCTCCTGCTCGGCCTCGCCTCCCTTTTCCGCGTCGGCATCCGCGAGTTTCCGGGCCTGGAGCGATCAGTGATTACCGTGACCACGGTCTACCCCGGCGCCAGCGCCCGCACCGTGCAGGGCTTCGTGACCACACCGCTGCAGGTGAACATCGCCGGCGCCGCCGGCATCGACTATCTCACCGCCACCAGCAATGCGGGCGTGTCCACCATCGACGTGCACGTGCGCCTGGGCGAGGACACGGACCAGGTACTCACGGAAGTCGTCGCCAAGGTGGCCCAGGCCCGCGACGAGATCCCCCGGGACGTGGAGGACCCGGTTATCGCCACCGGGTCCGGCGAGGACGCGCTCATGTACCTGGCCTTCACCAGCCGGCAGATGACGCCCTTCCAGATCAACGATTACCTGCTGCGCAGCGTTCAGCCGGAGCTCGCGACCCTCGACGGCGTGGGCAAGGCGGCCATCTTCGGCCGGCCCCTGGCCATGCGCATCTGGCTCGACCCGGTACGCATGGCGGCTCTCGGCGTCACCGCGGCGGATGTCTCCGAGGCCGTGCGCCGGGACAACTTCATCAGCACCGCCGGCGCCACCGAGGGCAACCTCGTGCGCATCAGTGTCGACGCCCGCACCGACATGCAGACGGTGGAGGACTTCGAGCGCCTGGTGGTTCGCCAGGAGGACGACCGGCAGGTGCGCCTGCTGGAGGTCGCGGACGTGGAGCTGGCCGCGGAAAACAACCAGTCGCGAGCTTTCTCGAGCGGCGAGCCGGCCGTGTTCATGGCCATCGAGGCGGCGCCGGACGCCAACCCGCTGGAGGTGTCCGCGGCGCTGCACGCGCAGCTGCCGAAGATCCGCGCCACGCTGCCGGCGGACCTGGAGCTGCGCCTCGACTGGGACGGCAGCATCGCCATCGATGCGGCGCTGCGGGAGGTCGCGAGCACCCTGGTCGAGGCCGCGCTTATCGTCATCGCGGTGATCTACCTGTTCCTTGGCTCTTTCCGGGTGGTGCTGGTCCCGCTGGTGACCATCCCCCTGTCGCTCATCGGCGTGGTCGCGCTGGTGCTCGCCATGGGCTTCTCGCTCAACCTGCTGACGCTGCTGGCCATGGTCATCGCCATCGGTCTCGTCGTCGACGACGCCATCGTGGTCGTGGAGAACGTGCACCGGCACGTGGAGGAAGGCGCCACGCCCCTGCAGGCGGCGCTTACCGGCGCCCGCGAGGTGGCCATGCCGGTCGTCGCCATGACCCTGACCCTCGCGGCGGTCTATGCACCCATCGCCTTCATCGGCGGCCTGACCGGCGCCCTGTTCAGCGAGTTCGCGCTCACCCTGGCCGGCGCCGTGCTCGTCTCTGGGCTCGTTGCACTGACCCTGAGCCCGGTCATGTCGTCCCGCGTACTCAAGAGCCACGGCGAGCAGGGCCGCTTTGCCGACTGGCTCGACCAACGTTTCGGCGCCCTCACCGGGCGCTACCAGCGCCTCCTCGACAGCTGCCTCGCCAACCGCGGCGCGGTGCTCCTGTTCGCCGCGGCCATCCTCGCCGCCCTGCCCGTCCTGTTCCTGCTGGCGCAGGACGAACTCGCGCCGGAGGAGGACACCGGCGGCGTCTTCTATGTCGGGGTCGCGCCGAGCTATGCCAACCTCGACTACATCAACCGCTACCTCGACCAGGTCGTGGACCTGTGGCAGGACATGCCCGAAGTGGCATCGTCCTGGCAGGTGATCGAGCCGTCGAGCAACTTCGGCGGGCTCACGCTCACCCACTGGGACGAGCGCGAGCGCACGCAGCAGGAAGTGCAGGCCCAGTTCCAGCAGCGCCTCGCGGGCATCGCCGGCATGGAGCTGTTCTCCTTCGGCGCGCCGTCGCTGCCCGGCGCTGGCGGCGGCCTGCCGCTGGCCTTCGTGGTCGCCTCCACCGCACCGCAGGAGGAGGTCTACCGGGTCGGCGAGGAGCTGCTGCAGCGCGCGCGGGAATCGGGCCTGTTCATCTTCGTGAACCAGACCCTCGACTTCAATCGCCCGGAGGTCGAGGTGCGCATCGACCGCGAACGCGCCGCCCGCCTGGGCATCGCCATGCGCGATATCGGCCAGACCCTCGCGGTGATGCTGGGCGAGGCGGAGGTCAACCGCTTCTCCGTCGCGGACCGCAGTTACAAGGTGATTCCCCAGGCCGGGAGGGATTTCCGGCTTGCGGAAGAGGAACTGGAAAAGTACTACCTGCGCACCGGCAGCAACGATCTGGTGCCGCTGTCCAGCGTCATCCGTCTCGAGCACCGGGTCCAGCCGAACGAGCTCAGCCAGTACCAGCAGCTCAACAGTACGACGATCCAGGGCCTCGTCATGCCGCCGAACACCCTCGGTACCGGCCTTGCCTTCCTCGAGGAGACCCTCGCCGAGATCGCGCCGCCGTCCTTCCGCGCCGGCTACACCGGCGAGTCCCGGCGCTTCATGCAGGAGAGCGGCAGCTTCCCGGTACTGTTCGGCCTGTCGCTGATCCTGATCTTCCTGGTGCTCGCGGCGCAGTTCAACAGCTTCCGCGACCCGCTGGTCGTGCTCGTCTCCGTGCCCCTCTCGATTTTCGGCGCGGTGGTGCCCATCGCCCTCGGCGTGGTCACCCTGAACATCTACACGCAGATCGGCCTGCTGACGCTCATCGGCCTCATCAGCAAGCACGGCATCCTCATCGTGGAGTTCGCCAACCAGCTCACGGCGCGCGGCACCGACCGGCGCGCCGCGGTACGCGAAGCCGCGGCCCTGCGCCTGCGGCCGATTCTGATGACCACCTTCGCCACGGTTCTCGGGGTGCTGCCGCTGCTGCTCGCCGCCGGTGCCGGCGCCAACGCGCGCTTCGGCATCGGCCTCATGATCGCCGCCGGCATGCTCGTGGGCACGCTGTTCACCCTGTTCGTGCTGCCGGTGTTCTACCTGCCCTTTCTCCGGCACGCGGAATCCTTGGAAAAAGGCCAGCGCTTTCCTTCTGTCGAAGGCTTGCACCCATAATCCGCCACTTCGGATTGTTGCCCCGCCAGTTTCATCCAGCCATTCTGCGCCCTGCGCGGCTCTATTCGAAGTGGACCGGTCAACCGGACTTTGTTTCTCGAATAGGTCCGAGCGCATGCCCGGATCTGCGAGCTTCCGACGCTCTTGGTTGTCGCTTGACAACCTTCTCTGTCGCACCGATCATGGACGTATCAAATGACGCGACCGTCGCACCCGAATAAAGACGTTGAGGCTGCGCTCAGACACGCTGAAACAGAAGGATGGCGAGTCGTGGTCGGCGGCAGTCATGCCTGGGGCAGGATTTACTGCCCCTACAATGATGACGAATGCCGCTGCGGCGAGTTCTGCATCGCGAGTGTGTGGAGCACGCCGAGAAATCCTGGCAGCCACGCGCGGGCGTTGCGCAGGGTGGTCGACAAGTGCGTCATCCACCAGCGCAAGGCCGGACCAGTACCCGAGGAGTAACCCGTGGAGTACATCTTTATGCTGAAGTACCAATTGGCTGAACAGGATGACGACCTGGATGCCCTCGTGGAGCTGCTCGGTGCCGCTGGTTGTAATGATGCGCTGGTTGGTGTGGGACAACGAGGACGCCTGGCACTGGAATTCTCCCGCGAGGCGGACAGCGCCGAGGAAGCGGTTCGCACAGCGCTGGCCGACGTCAAGCGAGTGGTCCCTACGGCGCGCCTGATCGAAGCCTCGCCGGATCTTGTGGGCTTGACGGATGTGGCCGATCTGGTGGGAATTTCCCGTCAGGCAATGCGTAAACTCATGCTTGCTCACCGGGCAACATTCCCAATGCCGGTTCATGACGGCAGTACCTCGCTCTGGCACCTGGCGGAGGTACTTGATTGGCTGCAGGCCCGGAGGAACTATGGGATTGATCCCGGAGTGCTGGACGTCGCACGCGTGACGCTGGAAGTGAACGTCGCTAAGGAGGCGATCCGTCACCCGGTGAGCAGTCAGGGTAATGGAGAATTGATTACCGCATAGCCATTCGTGTGCGGACTCGCTGTGTGCCCCCGCAGGAACTAGACAGCATCGAAAGTCACAGGCATGGGAGGGTGACTGTGCCGAGGATGTGGCCATGCGCCGTCGAGCCTCGGGAGCAGCGCCCCGCCGCGACAGGCCTGGCAGGATAGCCAGCCCCCGCCGGCACGGGGCGAGCCGCCCAGAGCGGGCTCAGCCCTTGTCGTCGTTCTTCGGATCCACGCTGGGCCCGTCGTCGGCCCGGGCACCGCCGCGGAACTCCTCCGCGAGGTGGCGCTTGTAGAGCTTGCCGTTGTCCATGCGCGGCAGCTTCGGGTGCCAGTGCAGCGCCTTCGGCACCTTGAGATGCGCGACCCGGTCGCGGAGCCACTCCATGATCTCGATAGCGACCTCGTCGGTGGCGTCGGCCCAGTTCAGCGGCTGTACCACGGCGGTGACCGCTTCACCGAACTCCTCGTCGGGGACGCCGAACACCGCCACGTCCGCCACCTTGTCGTGGGTGATGAGGATATTTTCGATTTCCTGCGGGTAGATGTTCACGCCGCCGGAGATGATGGTGAAGTGCTTGCGGTCCGTGAGGTACAGGAAACCGTCCTCGTCCAGGTAGCCCAAGTCGCCGGTGGTGGCCCAGCCGCGGTGGTCGAAGGCCTCGGCGGTCTTCTCCGGCTCGCCGTGGTACTGGAAGCTCGCCTGCTCGCCGGAGAAATACACGGTGCCGATCTCCCCCGGGGGCAGTTCGTTGCCGTCGTCGTCGACGATGTGGACCTGGCCGAGCACCGCCGGGCCCACGGAACCTTTGTGGGTGAGCCAGGCGGCGGAATCGATGATGGTGATACCGATCGCCTCGCTGGCGGCGTAGTACTCGACGATCACCGGGCCCCACCACGCGATCATCTGCTCCTTGACCTCGATGGGACAGGGAGCCGCCGCGTGGATCGCGAACTGCATGCTGGAAATGTCGTACTGCTCGCGCGTCTCCCGGGGCAGCTTGAGCATGCGGATGAACATGATCGGCACCCACTGGCTGTGGGTGCAGCGGTGCTCCTGGATGAGCGCCAGCGCCGCCTCGGGCTCGAACTTCTCCATGACCACGGTGGTGCCGCCCAGGGACAGCACCATCATGTTGTAGCGCAGCGGGGCGGCGTGATAGAGCGGCGCGGGCGAGAGATAGACGGTCTCGTCGCTGAAGCCGAAGGCTGCCCCCAGGCTCGGCGCCATCGGGTGCTCCGCGTAGGGGTCGTCCGTGGGCGGCGGAAGGAACACACCCTTCGGCTTACCGGTGGTCCCGGAGGAATAGAGCATGTCCACCCCGTAGGCCTCGTCAGCGATACGCTCCGCCGGCTGCCGGTCCACGGCCTCCTCCCAGCTCTCGAAGCCGTCGGCGATACCGCCCACCATGTAGAAATGGGCGACGGCCCCGGCGCCCTCGAGCATCTTACCGGCGACGTCGTGCAGCTTCGGCGAGGTGATGAACAGCTTCGCGCCGCAGTTCTCGAGGATGTAACGCGTCTCGTCTGCCTTCAGGTGAGTGCTCACGGGCGTGTAGACGATCCCGGAGCGCTGGCAGGCGAAGCAGATCTCGAGAAACTCGCGGCGATTCTCGAGCATGAGCGCGATATGATCGCCCTTTTCGAGGCCGAGGCTGCGCAGCAGCTGCGCGCCCTGGTTGGAGCGCTCGTCGAGTTCGCGGTAGGTGACGATCTCGCCGCTGCCGCCCATGATGATGGCGGGCTTGTGCGGCAGGGTCTCGGCGGTCACGCTGGGGTGGGGCATGCTGGAACCTCGTTGTCTACGTATTATCGGCACTCAAGTTCACGGCACCTGGGGACCGTGGCCGGCGGAAAGGCTATCCCGGTTGCGGTATACCCGGTCGCGTTATAGTGCGGCCATACTATAGGCGCTGGCACCGACCGGAGTCGACCATGGATCGTCACGCGACACCCGCCGCCCTGCGCGCAGCGATGCGCAGCGGCGCCTTCAGCGACAATACCTCGGGCTTCGCCCCGGGGCACGTACAGTGCAACCTCGTCGTGCTGCCGGAGGCCTTTGCCGCCGACTTCCTCCGCTTCTGCCAGGCCAACCCGAAACCCTGCCCGCTGCTGGCCGTCAGCCCGTCCCCCGGCGACCCGACGCTTCCGGCCCTCGGCGACATCGACCTGCGCCACGACCTGCCCCGTTACCGCGTGTTCGAAGACGGCGAACTGACCGCCGAGCCGGCGAGCATCGCCGACCGCTGGCGGGACGACTTCGTTGCCTTTGCCCTCGGCTGCTCCTTTTCCTTCGAGGAGGCACTGCTCGCCGACGGACTCGAGGTGCGCAACGTCAGCCTGGGTTGCAATGTCCCCATGTACCGGACGAACATTCCCTGCGCCGCTGCCGGGCCCTTCCGCGGCGACATGGTGGTGAGCATGCGGCCCTTCCGCGCCGCCGACGCGATCCGGGCGATCCAGGTGTGCACGCGCTTCCCGGCGGTGCACGGCGCGCCGGTGCACCTGGGCGACCCGGGGCTCATCGGCATCGGCGACCTCGGCGCGCCGGACTACGGCGATCCGGTTCCCGTTGCAGCGGAGGAGCTTCCGGTATTCTGGGCCTGCGGGGTGACGCCGCAGGTGGCGCTGGCGCACGCCCGCCCCCCCATTGCCATTACCCACAGCCCCGGCTGCATGCTCGTCACGGACCTGCGCAACAGCCGGCTCGCCGTGCTCTAGCGCTTGCAGGAGGATGTCCCATGCTGCTCAACTGTGACCTCGGCGAGAGCTACGGCCCCTGGCGCATGGGCATGGACGCCCACGTCATGCCGCACATCGATCTCGCCAACATCGCCTGCGGCTTCCACGGGGGGGACCCGCTGACCCTGGCCGAGACCCTGGCCCTGGCCCGGGAGCACGGCGTGCGCGTCGGCGCGCACCCGGCCTACCCGGATCTCGTCGGCTTCGGCCGGCGCTCCATGAACCTGTCCCGGGAGGAGCTCGTCGCCACCCTGCGCTACCAGGTCGCCGCGCTCGATGGCATGGCGGCCTGCGCCGGTCTCGTCCTGGACTACGTCAAACCGCACGGCGCCCTCTACAACGACATGATGCGCGACGCGGCGATCCGCGACGCAGTCCTCTCCGCCCTCGCCGGCTTCCACCGTCCCCTCGAGCTCATGCTGCTGGCCACCGCCGCGGCCGACGAGTACCGCGAGGAGGCGGCGCGGCACGGGGTTGGGCTGCTCTTCGAGGCCTTCGCCGACCGCTGCTACGACGACGACGGCCACCTCCTCTCCCGGCGCGAGCCGGGGGCCGTGCACGACCGCGAACGCATGCTCGAGCAGGTGGAGTCCCTCGTTTCGGACCGGTCCGTGACCACCGCCAGCGGCCGGCGGCTGCCCCTCGACGCGGACACACTCTGCGTCCACGGCGACAACGAGGAAGGCGTGCGCGCCATCCGCGAGATCCGCGAGCGCATCGGCGAGCGGGCGCCAGGGCGGACGACGGGCGCCTGACATGGTCATCCAGCCCGCGGGTGAGAACGCCCTCATGGTCTACCTCGGCGAGGGCATGGACCCTGCCGTTTCGGCGCGAGTCCAGGCCCTCGCCGACGCCCTGCCCGGCGCGCTCGGCGACCAGCTCCTCGATCTGGTGCCCTCCTACGCCTCCCTGCTGGTGCTGTTCGATGCCTTCCTCACGGACCACATGGCGGTCATCCGCGAGCTGCACCGGCTCGGCTACGACCTCGAGCGGGGCGAGCCCGGCACGGGGCGGCTGGTGGAGCTGCCGGCCTGGTACAGCAGCGACAGCGGCGCCGACCTCGAGGACCTCGCCCGGCGTGCGGGGCTGACCACCGACGAGGTGATCGCCCTGCACAGCGGCACCGAGTACCGCGTCTACGCCATCGGCTTCGCGCCGGGTTTTGCCTACCTCGGCGAGGTCGACGCGCGCATCGCGGCGCCCCGGCTGGCGACGCCGCGGCAGCGGGTGCCCCGCGGCGCCATCGCCATCGCGGACCGGCAGACGGCGGTCTACCCGGCCGCCTCTCCCGGCGGCTGGAACCTCGTGGGGCGATGCCCGAAACGACTCTTCGACCCGGCCGGGGATCCCTGCATGCCCGTGGCCGTGGGCGACCGGGTCCGCTTCCGGCCTATCGACCGCGAGGAATACCTCGCCCTCGGGGGCGAGCTGTGAACGGGCTGCGCGTCGACGATCCGGGCCTCCTCGCCCTCCTCCAGGACGCCGGGCGCCGCGGCCACTATCGCCTCGGCCTGACCGATGGCGGCCCGCTGGACCGGCAGGCGTTCGACCTGTGCAACCGCCTCCTCGAGAACCCCGCCGGCGCGGCCGCGGTGGAGCTGAGCTTCGGCGGTGCCCGCTTCACGGCGGAAACCGACACTTTCCTCTGCGTCACCGGCGCGCCCATGCCGCTGGCGATCAACGGCGACGAGCGCCCGGGCTGGGAAGTGCACCCGGTGCGCGCCGGCGACCGCATCGAGCTCGGCCACCCGCCCGTCGGCTGCCGCGCCTACCTGGGCGTCGCCGGGGGCTTCCATGCCGAGCCCGCGTTCGGCAGCGTGGCGACGGTGCTCCGCGAGGGGCTCGGGGGGCTCGGCAGCGGCAAGCTGGCGCCGGGGGACCTGCTTCCCTGCGACGCGGTGCGCGAGCGGCGCCGCCGCTACCTGCCGGAGACCGCGCGGCCGCGCTACACCCGCCAGGTCACGCTGCGGGTGGTGCCCGGCTACCAGCAGCACCATTTTCCACGGCTCGCCCAGCGCCGCTTCTTCGGCAGCCGCTACGCCGTCACCGACCGCGCGGACCGCATGGGCTACCGCCTCGAGGGCCCCGCGGTGCGCGCCGACATCGACGGCATTCTCTCCGAGGGCATCTGCCTCGGCGCCGTCCAGCTGCCGGCGGACGGCCAGCCCATCGTGCTCCTCAACGACCGCCAGACCATCGGCGGCTACCCGAAGATCGGCGCCGTGCTGTCCCTGGATCTGGCCGCGCTCGCACAGCAGGTCCCCGGTGGCGAGGTGGTGTTCACGCCCCTTACCCAGCATGCCGCGCACAACGCGCTGCACCTGGCCCGCGCCTTCGAAGCCGCCAGGCCCATCCTGGAGCGCACCCCGTGACCGCCGACAAGCGCTTTGACGATGCCCTCGAGGGGCTCCTGGTGGCGCGCAACCCGCGCGGGATGCAGTCCCTGCGCGCGGCACTGGAACCGGGCTACTATCGTCGCGCCAGCGCGCTGCTCGCCGACGCGCGCCGGGTACTCATCGGCACGGGCTTCCCCGTGGCCGGCACCTTCGAGACCGACGGCCCGGTCGGCGCCATGGCGCTCTACCGCGCCCTCGAGCAGCGCGGCGCCCAGTGCTGGATCGCCTGCGCGACACCGCTCGCGGCCGAACTCGAGCACGAGTTCCGTGTCCTGCCGCTGCAGGCGACGGACCGCGACGCGGCGCGGGAGGAGGCGATCCTCCGCCTCGCCCAGGTCACCCCGGACGCCATCGTGTCCATCGAGCGCCCGGGCCTCGCCGCCGACGGCCGCTACTACAACATGCGCGGCGAGGACATCTCCGCCGACTGCGGCATCTTCGACAGCTACCTTGAGCTCTGCGACTGCCCCACCATCGCCATCGGTGACGGCGGCAACGAGATCGGCATGGGCAAGGTCGCCGCGGCGGTGGCAAAACTGGCGATCACCCCGGCGGCCACCAGCTGTGACGAACTGCTGGTGGCGGATGTCTCCAACTGGGGCGCCTACGGGCTGCTCGCCTACTTCGATCTCCTCGAAGCGACGGACCACCTGGGCGCCCTGCGGCCACGGGAGCTGCTCGCCTTCCTGTCCTCCCGCGGCAGCGTCGACGGCGTGACCCGGGAAAACACCCTGACCGAGGACGGCATGGACCCGTCCGCCGGCGAAACGATCATCAGCGAGCTGCGCGCCCTGGCGGCCGCGGCCACACGCGAGGCAAGCGCATGACTACCGTGTACCTGAACGGCGCCTGGACGCCCATGGCCGAGGCGCGCATCTCACCCATGGACCGGGGCTTCCTCTTCGGCGACGGCATCTACGAGGTCGTACCCTCCTACGGTGGCCGCCTGGTGGGCTTCGGTCCGCACATGCGCCGCATGCGCGACGGCCTCGCCGCGCTGGAGATCGACCCGGGGCTGTCCGAACAGGCGTGGCGCGCGCTCGTGGAGGCGCTGATCGAGCGCAACGGCGCGGGCAACCTCGGTATCTACCTGCACGTCAGCCGCGGCGCCTACGAGAAACGCAACCACGCCTTCCCGGAGGAGACGCAAGCGACGATTTTCGCCTACACCTTCGAGATTCCGCCGGCGCCGAGCGGCGATCCGGCCACCGTGAAGCGCTACCGCGTCAGCACCGCCGAGGACCTGCGCTGGAAACGCTGCCACATCAAGTCCACGGCATTGCTCGGCAACGTCATGCACATGCGCCAGGGCCAGTCCGCAGGCAACGACGAGACCATCCTCTACAACGACGCCGGCGAACTCACGGAGGCGGCCGCCTGCAATGTCTTCCTGGTCGCCGGCGGCACCGTGGCCACACCCCCCCTGGATCACCAGAAACTGCCGGGTATTACCCGCGAGCTGGTGCTCGACATCCTCCGCCGCCACAGCGACATCACTGTGGAAGAGCGGGTGGTGCACCGGGAAGAGCTCGCGGGCGCCGACGAGGTCTGGCTGACCAGCTCGAGCAAGGAGATCGCGCCGGTCACCGCCATCGACGGGCACCCCGTGGGCAGCGGCGAGGTCGGCCCGGTCTGGGCCGCGGCGCAGGGGCTGTTCGCGGCGCACAAGTTCGACTACTGATGCGTCCCACGCGGGCCCGCATCGACCTGGCGCGGCTGCGCGGGAACGCGGCGCTTGCGGCGGCCCGCGCTCCCGGCTCCCGGCTGATGGCGGTGATCAAGGCGGACGGCTACGGCCACGGGGCGGTCGCCGCGGCCCGCGCCCTCGAGGCGTCCGCGGACGCCTTCGCCGTGGCCACCCTGGACGAGGCCGCGGCGCTGCGGGACGCCGGGATCGAGGCCCCGCTGCTCCTGCTCGAGGGCCCCTTCGAGCCGGCGGACCTCGTCGAGGCCCAGGCCCGGGACCTGACGGTGAACATCACCGGCCCGGAGCAGCTCGCCTGGCTCGAGGCGGCGCGGCTCCCCGGCCCGCTGCGCTGCTGGCTGAAGCTCGATACCGGCATGCACCGCCTCGGCCTCGCACCCGAGCACGCCAGGCACGCCTACGAGCGCCTCGCCGCCTGCGCGCACGCCCTGCCCGAGGTTGCCTGTACCCACTTCGCCCGTGCCGAGGAGCTGGACCGCCCCGAGACCGGCGAGCAGCTCGAACGCTTTCTCGACGCCACTCGCGACCTGCCCCTGGCGCTCTCCGCGGCCAACTCCCCGGCCGTGCTCGCCCGCCCGGAGACCCACCTCGACTGGATCCGTCCCGGCTACCTGCTCTACGGCGATACCCCGTTGCCGCGGACCGACCCCGCCGGCGACGGCCTCCTTTCCGTCATGCAGTTCGAGTCCGCGGTGATCGCCGTGCGCGAGATTCCCGCCGGGGACGCGGTCGGCTACGGCGGCAGCTGGGTGGCCGAGCGGCCCTCGCGCATCGCCACCGTCGCCGCGGGCTACGCGGACGGCTATCCGCGCACGACGGCCAGCGGCACCGCTGTGCTCGTCAACGGCCGGCGGGCCCCGCTCGCCGGCCGGGTCTCCATGGACATGATCACCGTCGACGTGACGGACCTCGCCCCGATCCACGTCGGCGACCCGGTCCGGCTCTGGGGTGACGACCTGCCCGTGGGCGAGGTCGCCGAGGGCTCCGGGACGACCGGCTACGAGCTTCTCGCCGGTATGCCCGCGCGGACACGGAGGGAATACACCGGGTAACGGCGACAGTGTCATCGCCATCCGTTACCATGGCGCCCTCGACACCTGCTAGACGTAGCCAGCCGTGCCCGCCACCGACGCAGACGAACTTCCCGAGGGCAGCCAGCTCGCCGCCCTGGACATCGGCTCCAACTCCTTCCACCTCATCGTCGCGCGCTACGAGCACGGCGAACTCCGCCCGAGCCAGGTGCTGGGGGAAAAGGTCCAGCTCGGCGCCGGCCTGAAGGACGGTCGCCTCGAGCCGGACGCCATCCAGCGCGGCCTCGACTGCCTGTCGCGCTTCTCGCAGGTGCTGCAGAGCGTGGAGCCTCGGCTCCTGCGCGTGGTCGGCACCAACGCCCTGCGCCAGGCGAAGAACCGGCGCGAGTTCACGGAACCGGCCCGGGCGATCCTCGGCGCCCCCGTCGAGGTGATCTACGGCCGCGAGGAGGCGCGCCTGGTCTACCTCGGCGTCGCGCACACCCTCGCGGACGACACGGCCGCCCGCCTGGTCGTTGACATCGGCGGCGGCAGCACCGAGTTCATCGTCGGCGAGCGCTTCGAGCCGCGGCGCCTCGAGAGCCTGCAGATGGGCTGCGTCTCCTACACCGCGCGCCACTTCGCCGACGGCCGCCTCGACCGGCGCGAGTACGAGAAGGCCTACGAACGCGCCTGCGTCGAGGTCTCGCACATCCGCAAGGCCTTCCGCCGCAGGCACTGGCAGGAATGCGTGGGCTCCTCCGGCACGCTGCAGGCCCTCGAGGCCATGGTCACGGGCGAGGGTTGGAGCGAGGGCGGCATCACCCGCAAGAGCCTCGCGCGGCTGCGCAAGCAGGTCCTCACCCGCAAGCGCGTCGACGAGCTGTCGTTCAGCGGCCTCTCGGAGGCCCGCCGCCCGGTGATCACCGCCGGCCTGGCTATCACCGAGGCGATCTTCGAGGTCCTGGAGATCGAGCACATGCGCACCTCCAAGGGGGCACTGCGCGAGGGCGTGCTCTACGACCTCCTCGGCCGCTTGCGCCACGAGGACGTGCGGGAGCGGTCGATCAACGCCATGCAGCAGCGCTACAGCGCAGACGCGGAAACCGCCGCCCTGGTGGCGCGGCGCGCGCGCATGCTGTTCGAGGCCAGCCGGGAGGCCTGGCGCCTGGGCGCGGAGGACGGCGAGCTGCTGGAGCGGGCCGCCCTCACCCACGAGATCGGCATGGCCATCTCCCACAAGCATTTTCACCGCCACGGGTCCTACCTGCTGCGCAACTCCGACATGCCGGGCTTTTCCCAGGGCGAGCAGGAACACCTCGCGCTGCTGGTGGCCGGCCACCGGGGCAAGCTCAAGCGTGAGCTCCTCGACGAGCTGCAGGGCGATGAGGGCGAGCGCCTGGCGCGGATGATCGGCATCCTGCGCCTGGCCGCCCTGTTCAAGTACGTGGAGCTGCTGGAGGAGCTGCCGGACTTCCACCTCGGCGCGCGGCGCGAGGCGCTGGCGCTCGAGTTCCCGGCGGGCTGGCTGGAACAGCACCCGCTGACCTGGCAGGAACTGCAGCAGGAGCAGCGGGCCTTCGAGCGCCTGGGGCTGGCGCTCAGCTTCAGCTAGCGTCCTGAGCCAGAGCTCCGCTCGTATGCAGCGCGGATGAGCTCGGGGTCCACGGCCGCGAACCGGCCGGCGTCGCCTGGGCCCCGGAAATGCCGAGGATGAACCGGCAACTCGCGCCAGGGCGAGGTGGAAGCACCACTTTCTCGCCTGCGAGTGGCCTCGTTGTTGTCAGAGATTGACCCAGCTGTTAAGGGCCCGGAGGCGGAACAGGGTATCACGGTGCCGGAGCACCACGGAGTCGGGCAGGATCTCCTCGACCTGCACCGCGCCGATGCGGTCACCCACGCGGCGGGTCTCGCCGTTGATCAGCACGCTGCTCATGCCGCTCTCCAGGTAATCGTGGCGCAGGTACATGAGCGTGGGGATCGCGTCCTTCTGCTGCTGCGACAGGTCGGCGAGCAGGGGCGCCGGATGCGGCGCGAGCGCCGGCTCCCCCATTTCCTCCCGGGCGCGGCGCAGCACGGCCTCGATGTCAATCGTCTCTTCACGCGGGGCGGCTTCCGGCGGGGCAGCCTCCAGCTCGGCGGTCTCCGCCTGGGCGGCCCCCCGCGCGGCTTCCGCCCGCCCGGCATCATCCTGCCCGGCATCATCCTGCCCGGCGTCGGCCGCCGCCATCGCCTCCTCCCCCGGCGACGTGGCGTACAGGGCTGCCACGGCGGGATCCGGTGCGGTCGTCTCCGCACCGGAGCGCTCCCTTGCGGGCGCGGTGCCCTGACCCCGGCTGCCGTCCGGGGCGACCGCCGGTCGCGGTGCCGGCGCGGCGCCGGCCGCTCCCGGGCGGGGCGCGACCTTTACTTCGGCCGGCACCTCCGCCTGGCCGCCCGCGGCAGCCACGGCCGCGCCGTCATCGGAACCCCATCGCTCCCACGCCAGCCAGCCGATGACCGCCGCCGCAAGGACCAGGGCCAGCGCCAGTACCGGCACCAGCGGCCCCGGCGCAGTCGCTTCCACGATCGTGGTCGGCAGCGCCGCAGGCCCGGTGTCACCGCGCTCCTGCCGCGCCCGGTTGAGGGCGTCGAGAATCAGCGACACGCCGCCACCTCCCCGCTCATGGCCGAAAGCCCCCCGCGAGTAGCGTTTCCCAGGCCGCTGCCCGTCCCGCGGGCGGCGTGACAAGGCCGGCAGCGACATTCAGCCGACGCAGGGTCTGCGTGCCGACAATGCCGTCTTCGGCCAGGCCTTCGGCGCGCTGGAACAGGCGCACACGCTCGGCCAGGCGCGGTGTGAACCGTTCGCCGGCAAGGGGCTCTGGCTGCCCGTCGAGGCGCGCAAAGCGCCCGGCGATGGCCGCCACGGCCGGGCCATCGTCCCCCTCGGCGAGGCCGCTGCCGAAGCCGGCGGGGGCATCCCACAGGTAGCGATAGCCGCCCCGCCAGTAGTCGGCGAGAACGGCCAGGGGCACGGCAACGACGCCGTCCCGGGTCGCCAGGGTCGCCGCGCGCTCGCCCAGCTCGAGCAGCAGTGCCGCCGCCGCAAAGCGATCCGGCGTAACCAGCTCGAGGAGCAGAGGCCGCGCCAGCGGAGCGAGGTCCTGCCAGGTATCGGCCCGCCCGGCTTCGCAGCGCAGGGCGCCGCCGCAGGGGTCGGCCGGCACGGGGGTCCCGCCCTGGAGCGCGTAGAGGCCGCGCAGCGCACCGCCGGGCGGCAGGAGCCAGCCCGGGGGCTCGGGCGCGGGCGTCGCCGGCGGCGCCCTTTCCGCAGCCTCCGCTA
>CAYTJQ010000002.1:0-4788 GCA_964438205.1 uncultured Alteromonadaceae bacterium | reverse complement strand
GGGGCCGCGCAGCAGCGCCCACCAGGCGAGGCCGACGAGCGCGAGGACTACCAATGCGAGGGCGGCATAGCGCAGCGCGCGCCCCCGGTGCGGAGACGGCAGCTCGCCGGTCACCTCGCGCAGGGCCTTGCGCAACATGCGCCGGTCGACCCGCGGCGCTTCCTGGCCGTAGGCGCCGAGCAGCATGCGGTCACAGAGCAGGTTGATCAGCCGCGGGATGCCGCGGCTGTGCCGGTGTATGGCGCGCACCACCCGGGGCGGGAACAGCTCCGTACCCGGTCCCAGGCCCGCCACCTGCAGCCGGTGGCGGATATAGGCGCCGGTCTCCCCGCGGGAGAGGGGCTCCAGGTTGTAGCGCGCTGTCACCCGCTGGTTCAGCTGCCGGAGTTCCGGCCGCTGCAGCATCGCGGCCAGCTCCGGCTGGCCGATGAGAATGATGTGCAGGAGTTTCTCGCTGTCGGTCTCGAGGTTGGTGAGCAGGCGGATCTGCTCCAGCACCGGGAATGACAGGTGCTGCGCCTCGTCGATGAGCAGCACGGTCCTGCGGCCGCGGGCGTGGTTGTCGAGGAGGAAGCGGTGCAGCCGGTCGGTCAGCGCCTTGAGGCTGGCCGCGTCCTCGCGCTCGTAGGCGATGCCCAGCTCGTCGCAGACCGTGGCGAGCAGCTCCGCCGCATCGAGGGCCGGATTGAGGACGATGGCGATGTCCGCGTCCTCCGGCAGCTGCTCGAGCAGCGCCCGGTTGATGGTGGTCTTCCCGGTGCCGACCTCGCCGGTGAGCACGATGAAAGCACCGCCCGCGCCGACCCCGTAGAGCAGGTGCGCCAGGGCATCCCGGTGCCGGTGGCTCATGAACAGGTAGCGCGGGTTGACCGCGATGGAGAACGGTGCCTCGCGCAGGCCGAAATACTGGTAGTACATGGGGGCGGAGTATACGCTACGCGGAGCGACAGTTTCCGCCGGAGGTCCCCGTGAAAGCGCTCAAGACCACCCTCATCATCGCAGCCCTGCTGCTGGTCGTCCTGGCGCTCGGCGTCGCCTGGGTGCTCAGGAACCTCGACGACCTCGTGCTCGGCACCATCGAGGAGACCGGCAGCCGGCTCACCGGCACCGCGGTGACGCTGGACAGCGTCGCCATCGACCTCACCGCCGGCAGCGCCACCCTCGAGGGCCTCGTCATCGACAACCCGCCCGGCTACCGCACGGATTACGCCTTTGCCCTGGACACGGTGCGGGTCGACCTGGACCCGGCCAGTGTCACCGGCAGCGTCGTGCACCTCGACGACGTCACCATCACGGGCGCCCGCCTCAACGCCGAGCAGAAAGGCACGGCGACGAACCTGTCGACGGTCCTGCAGCGCGTCCGCGCCGCATCCGGCGAGGAGGCGCCCCCACCGGACCCGGAAGATCCCACGGACGTTCGCCTGGCCCTCGCGCGCTTCGCCTTCACGGACACGAAAGCGACGCTGACCACCGAGCAGTACGGCGAGGCCTCGCTGCGCGTGCCCGACGTGGTGCGCACGGGTATCGGCGACCCCGCCACGGGGCTGACCCCTGCGGCGCTCGCCCGCGAGCTGCTCGAAGCCGTGCTGGAGGAGGCCCAGGGTGCCGTGGGCGGCGCGCTGGCGGACCGGGCGAGGGATGCCGCGAAGGGCGCGGCGAAGGACAAGCTCAAGGACAAGCTCAACCTTTCCGAGGACGACATGGACAGCGCCGAGGGCGCCCTCAAGTCGCTGTTCAAGGGCGACTGAAACTCAGCGACTGGGCCTCAGCGACTGGCCCTCAGCAACTGTCGAGCTTCTCCTGCTCCCGGGCGAGCAGGTCCAGCGCCTCGTCGCACCAGGCGAGGTACTGCTCACCGGCGAGGATGCCGAGGCGAAGGGCGAGGAATACGCCCTGGCGGCGCAGCGGCAGCGCCTGCGGGCTGGCGTAGTGAGCGCGGCGAATGCGCTCGTAGAGATACAGCCGCTGCATCATCGCTTCCCGCCGTTCGCCGATCTCCACCCGGAGGTGGCCGATGTTCTCTGCCGACAGGTTGTAGAGCTTGACCAGCAGGTCGTCCTTGCTCTCCTGCACGCGGCTGTCCCGGTACACCCACTCGCCCAGGGCCTCGCGGCCGGCCAGCGTGAGGCCGTAGAGGATCTTGTCGGGCTTGCCGCGCTGCGCCACCTTGCGCCGGTTCAACCAGCCCTTGTCAGCCAGCTTGCGCAGCTCCTGGTAGATCTGCTGGTGGGAGGCGTTCCAGAACAGGCCTAGGGACGCGTCGAAGGCCTTGGCCAGCTCGTAGCCGGACATGTCGTCCTCGATCAGCGCCGTCATGATCGCGTGGGACAGGGCCATGGGACCTCTCCGTGAACGCTCGAAGCCCGATAATGCCCCGAAAAACCTTTGTATGCAAAAGATTGCATAAGAGCCCGCGAGGCACTATCCTCCGGCGGCAGCGATCCCCAACCACCACGAGGACTCTCCATGGCCCTGCCCCCGATTCTTACCGACCGGCTACGCCTGCCCGTTGTCGGCGCCCCCCTGTTCATCATCTCCAACCCCGACCTGGTCATCGCCCAGTGCAAGGCCGGTGTAGTCGGCTCCTTCCCGTCGCTGAATGCCCGCCCGCTGGAGGAGCTGGAGCGCTGGCTCGAGCGCATCACCAGCGAGCTCGCTGCCTGGGACGCGGCTCACCCGGAGCAGCCGTCTGCGCCGTTCGCGGTCAACCTCATCGTTCACGGCTCCAACACCCGGCTCCAGGACGATCTCGAGCTGTGCGTGAAGTACAGGGCGCCGATCGTCATTACCTCCCTCGGCGCCAAGGAGTTTGTCAACGAGGCCATCCACAGCTACGGCGGCATCGTGCTGCACGACGTGATCAACAACCGCTTCGCGAAAAAGGCCATCGAGAAAGGGGCCGACGGCCTGATCGCCGTGGCCGCCGGTGCCGGTGGCCACGCGGGCACCACCTCCCCCTTCGCCCTCATCCAGGAGATCCGCGAGTGGTTCGACGGGCCGCTGCTCCTCTCCGGTTCCATCGCCACCGGTGATGCCGTGCTCGCGGCCCGGGCCATGGGCGCGGATCTCGCCTACGTGGGCTCGGCCTTCATCGCCACGGACGAGGCGAACGCGAACGACGCCTACAAGCAGGCGATCGTGGACTACGACTCTTCGGAGATCGTCTATTCCAGCCTGTTCACCGGCGTGAACGGCAACTACCTGAAGCCCTCGATCCGCGACGCGGGGCTCGACCCGGACAACCTGCCGGAGGGCGACCCCAGCAAGATGGACTTCGGCTCCGGCGGCAACACCGACGCCAAGGCCTGGAAGGACATCTGGGGCTGCGGCCAGGGCATCGGCGCCGTGAAGTCGGTCGGCCCCGCCGCTGACCTCGTCGCGCGCCTCGCGCGCGAGTACGAGGCGGCGCAGGCCCGCGTGGCCTGAGGCGCACGGGGACCGGGCCCGCCGGGGCCCGGCCTTTACTCCCCGAAGACCTTCTCGAGGTACGCGGCCTCCGGCGGCCGCGTCGCCAGCGACACAGCCACCATCGCGATCAGTGAAACGCCCGTGCCCAGGGTGGCGCAGGCATAGGGATTCACCGCCTGCTCCGCCAGCCAGGTTGCCGCCGGCGCCAGCGCCGTGCCCGCGAACCACGCCGCGTCGATCAGCGCGAGGTGCAGCACCGCGAAGGTGACCCCGCCGGCCAGGAAACCGCTGATCGCCCCGGCCCGGGTGGCCCGCTGCCAGAGCACGCCGAGGAACATCGGCGCGGCCGTCGCCGCCATCATGCCGCCGATCCCCACCCACACCAGCAGGGCGATGTTCATGTCCCGGGTACTCCAGGCCAGGGCAAGGGCCGCGAGCAGCACGAGCACCGTCGCCACGCGCCCGATGGCGAGGCCGATGCGGTCCACGGCGTCCTCGCTGAAGCGTCCCGGGAAGCGCGGCGCGATACTCAGGCGGAAGATGTCGTTGGCGAAGATCTGCCCCGTGGAGACCACGAGACCGTCCGCGGTCGACATGACCGCCGCCAGCACCCCCGCCCCGATCAGCGCCGCCACCCAGGTCGGCAGCGTGGCAATGAACAGGGCGGGAATCGCGTTGTTCGGGTGGTTGCCCGGCTCCAGCAGCGCATCCCCGAGCAGTACCCGGGCGAGGATCCCGCCGCAGGTGATCGCGGGCAGGATGAGTCCGAAAACGAACGACAGCACGATGAATCGCCGCTGGTCCCGGTTGCTCCTTAGCGCCCACAGCTTGTTGCCCACATGCGGCAGCAGGCCCAGGGGCAGGTGGGCGACGAACACGGCGAACAGGTCCCAGCGCGAGTTGAACAGCGTGAAGCCCGGGTTCAGCGGCGCGACCAGCGCCGGGTCCCTGCCCTCGAGGGCGTCGAGCATGCCCCGGAACCCGCCCTCCACGCCAAAGCCGGCCAGGAACATCCACAGCAGCAGCAGGGCGAGCAGCAGCATCAGCGCGCCCTGCACGCCGTCCGTGAGGATGTCGGCGTGGGCGCCGCCGAGCGCCACGTAGACCATGAGGACCACGGCGGTGACAGAGAGCGCAGTGAAGGTATCGAGGCCCAGGAGCTGCGTGAACATCACCGCGCCGGAGAGCAGCTGCCCGGCGAGGTAGAACAGCAGCGCAAGGGAGCACAGCGCCGCGAGAATGCGCAGCGCCTCCGAGTCGTAGCGGTCGCCGAGATACTCGGGAATGGAGCGGCTGCCGAAGCGCTCGCCCGCCCGGCGCACCGCGTGCAGGCAGAGAAGCACGCCGGTATAGACACCGAGCGGGTAGATGATGGCATAC
>CAYTJQ010000001.1:69559-102856 GCA_964438205.1 uncultured Alteromonadaceae bacterium | reverse complement strand
GCTCGGGCTCGGGTTCCGGTTCGGGTTCCGCCTCGGGTTCCGGTTCGGGTTCCGCTTCGGGCTCTGGTTCAGGTTCCGGCTCGGGACTGACCTCGCAGTCCAGCCCCGCCGCGCGCAGCCGCTCGCAGAGCCGCTCGGCCTCGGCGGGGGTCAGCCCGCGGCGCAGCGTCACCCTGCCGCCATGGAAGAAGGGTTCGACCGCGTCGGGGTCCGTCAGCCGGAAGAGCGCGGTCAGCTGCAGCCGGGCCCGGCGGTGGTCCGCTCCGGGCAGGAGGGCGCCGCTGAAGGTGAGGTCGCTCACCGCGCCCCGGCGCCGGCCGGCTCAGACGAGGTCGAAGGAGAGCCCGGCACGATCGCGAAGGCGCGTGAGCAGCGCGTCGCCGAGGCCGGCGGCGGGTGTCCAGATGCCGCCACCCACGGGCAGGTCGTCGAGGGCGAGGCAGGCGGCTGCCTCGCCGAGCATGCGCGACGTTGCGCCGTAGCCCGGGTCCCGGTCGCCGCTGACGCGCGCACGCAGGTCCAGCTCGCGCCCGGCCGGGTGCTCCGCATGCAGGAACAGTTCGAAGAAGCCGTTCTCGCGCTCGTCGGCGTCCGGCCCTTCCCCGGGGGAGGGCAGGAAGTGCGCGGCGAGACGGCGGGTCGGCGCGAGGGCCATGGCCGCCATGCCGCCGCCGAGTGCACCGGCCAGGAGCGTGGCCTGGGCGCGCGAGCGGCAGAGCTGGCGTTCGTCGTAGGCGAAGTCTTCCCCCCAGGGGAAGTCGAGGAGCGCGTTGCTGCGGCGCACGACCCGGGTGTTGATCGCCGCCATGACGAATGGCCCGGTCCACTGTTCGAACACCCGGTCGTAGACCGGGCGCAGGCTGTCGTCCCGGTCCGGTCCCCGCGGCGCGCCCGGTGGGTTGAGGCTATAGGGGTCGGCCAGGAGCTTGCGCACGCGGCGGTCCCGGCCCGCTTCCTCCATGACGCCGAGGAGGCTGGCCACGGTGCCGCCGCTGGCGCCGCCCCGGGAGCGGCCCACGCGGCCGCGCACACGCCGGCCCGCGACGCCGTGGCGGGTCAGCATCTCCCGCTGCACGAACCAGGTGCCGAGATCCGAGGGGACGGAATCGAAGCCGCAGCTGTGCACGATGCGGGCGCCGGTTTCGGCGGCGCGCTCGCCGAAGCGCGCGATGGTCATGGCCACCCAGGGCACCTCGCCGGTGAGGTCGCAGTAGTCGGTGCCGGCATCGGCACAGGCGGCGACCAGGGGCGTGCCGTGGTGCGCGTAGGGCCCCACGGTGCTGCAGACGACCTTCGCGCGGCCGGCAAGGGACGCCATGCTCGCGTCATCGTCGCTGTCGCCGGTGAGCAGCGCCGGTGTGCCGCTGTCGTCGGCCAACGCGCTGGCGAGGGCCTCCAGCTTGTCCCGGTTGCGGCCTCCCAGGGCCCAGCGCAGTGGACCGCCGTGGCCGTAATGGGCGGTGAAATGCTCCGCGACGAGGCGGCCGGTGAAACCCGTGGCGCCCCAGAGCACGAGGTCGAAGTCCCTTGCTGCCATGACGCTCTCCCCCTTGCCCGTGGCGGTCAGTGGATGCCGCGCATCATGCGCTTGAGCAGCGGTGACAGGGCCAGCAGCACGGCCGCCACTGCCAGGCCCACCCAGAACAGCTTGCTGAACAGATCGGTGTAGCTCGCCAGCGCCGTGCCGACGTCGGCGACCGTGCCTTCGACGGTCTTGATGGCGGCAAGTTTCGACAGCTGCGCGGCCACGAAATTGGAGTAGGCGGTGGCCAGGAACCAGCTGCCCATCATGACCCCGGTGATGCTCGGCACCGACAGCTTGGTGACCGCCGAGAGCCCCACCGGCGACAGGCAGAGCTCGCCGCAGGTGTGCAGCAGGTAGGCGAGGATCATCCAGTAACCGGAGACGAGCCCGGCCTGGTCCGGGTTGGCCGCACCGAGGATCAGCGCGCCGAAGCCGAGGCCGGCCTGGGCGATGCCGAGGGAGAACTTCACCGGCGTGCTCGGCTCCAGGCCGCGGCGGCCGAGTACCGTCCACAGGAGCGCGAAGACCGGCGCGAACAGGAAGATGAAGAAGGCGTTCAGCGACCCGAACTGGGAGGCGGTCAGGGTCACGCCGAAGACCTCCCGGTCCATCACCCGGTCCGCGAACAGGGTCATCGAGGCCGCGCTCTGCTCGAAGAGGGACCAAAACAGCACGCTGGAGAGCGTGAGCACGACCAGCACGATCATCCGCGAGCGCTCCACGGTGTCGCATTTCACCGCGATGAACCAGGCCAGCCCCGCGAGCACGGCCAGGGCGAGGGCGTTCAAGAGCATGCCGACGCCGCCGTTGAACTGCAGCAGCTGCCAGGCCACGGCCACGCCGCCGAGGGCGGCGAGGTAGATGGTGAGCTCCTTGTTGAGGCCGAGCGGGGAGCGCTCCCTGAGCACGGCCGGCCGCGATGGCTCGGCGAGCCCCTGGAGGTGTTTCTGCCCGCCGAGGAAAGTCGCCAGGCCCACGAGCATGCCGATCCCCGCCGCGCCGAAACCGTAGCGCCAGCCGTAGGTCTCGCCGAGGTAGCCGCAGAGCAGCGTGGCGGTGAAGGCGCCGATGTTGATGCCCATGTAGAAAATGGTGAAGCCCGCATCCCGGCGCGGATCGTCGGTGCCGTAGAGGCGTCCGACGATGGTGGAGATGTTGGGTTTGAGGAAGCCCACGCCGATGACGATGAGCGCCAGTGAGAAATAGAACACCTGCAGGGCGCCGTCGTCGCGGATCACCTGGTTGCCGACCCGCTGCGCCTGCTCGCCCTCCACGGCCATGCCCAGGTGGCCGAGCACGAGCAGCAGCCCGCCGAAGACCACCGCCTTGCGCATGCCCAGATAGCGGTCGGCGAGCAGGCCGCCAAGCACCGGCATGGCGTAGACCAGCGCGGCGTAGCTGCCGAGCACCTCGAGGCCGCCGGCATCGGAGAACAGGTGGTACTTGGTAAGGTAGAGAAGCAGCAGGTACTTCATTCCGTAGAACGAGAAGCGCTCCCAGAGCTCCGTGGCAAAGCAGACGAACAGCCCCCGGGGGTGGCCGAGGAAGGTCGCGTCGCCGGCGGTGGCGGGAGCGGCGGCAATGGACATGCGGCGTATCCTTCTTCAGGCGGCGGTGCCGGGCGGTGCGGCCCGCGCCGGGCAAAGGCGCATTATAGGGGCAGGCCGCGGCGCGGCCGCAAGGGCGCCTCAGGCCGCCGCGGCGCGCGGGTCCGCGGCCGCAGCGAGGGCCGCCGCCAGCGCCGCAGGGTCGCGCAGGCGCTTGCTGCGCTCGAAGAGCAGCGCCGCCTGGGGGTAGTAGCCGCGCAGGTAGACCAGCCACTGCTTCAGGGGGTTGCCGGCGTGGCGCGCGTCGTAGTTGGCGAGGGTGAGGGCGAAGAAGTGGCGCACCAGCTCGAGGACCGCCGGCCAGGGCAGGGGCTCGAGGTCTTCGCCGCGGCCGGCGGCGCGCACCAGCCGCGGCAGGTCCGGCCGGCAGAGGGCGCCCCGGCCCAGCATGAGGTCGTCGCAGCCGCTGGCGGCGCGGCAGCGCGCGGCGTCCGCGGGGCTCCAGATCTCCCCGTTGGCGATGATCGGCAGCGTGGTCACGGCGTGTGCAGCGGCGATGTCGTCCCAGTAGGCCGGCGGCCGGTAGCCGTCGCGCCGGGTCCGGGCGTGCACCGCGATCTCCGTCGCGCCGGCCTCGCTGATGCCGCGCACCACGTCGAGGAACGGCGAGCGATCGTCGAAGCCGAGGCGGATTTTCACTGTGAGCGGCACGGCGGCGGGCAGGGCTGCGCGCACGGCCGCCGTGATCGCGTGCACGCGCTCCGGTTCGCGCAGGACGATGGCGCCGCCGTCGGAGCGGTTCACCGTTTTCGCCGGGCAGCCGAAGTTGAGGTCGATACCCGGGGCCCCGAGCGCCGCGCCGCGGGCCGCATTCTCCGCCACCGGGCCCGGCTGCCCACCCAGGAGCTGCAGGTAGACGGGGGTGCCGTGACGAGTCTGCCCGCCCGCGGCGAGCTCCGGGCAGATGCGGTGGAAGACGCGCGGCGGCAGCAGGCGCTCGGTGACCCGGAGAAACTCCGTCACGCAGCGGTCGATGCCCCCGAGGCCGGTGAGCAGCTCGCGCATGGTGTGGTCGATGACCCCCTCCATGGGGGCGAGTACGAGGCGCATGGCAGGATTATACCCTGCTGTCTCCCGGGCGCGTGGCAGGGTGCCCCGCCCCGGCCCGGCTACCGGACCGTGACGGCCATGCAGTATCATCGTCGGCACGGCCTCACGGGAGATCCGACCCATGGACGACAGCCTGCTCGAACAGGGCCTGGACCTGATGCTCTTCGGCATGCTGACCGTCGTGTTGTTCCTCTCCCTGCTCGTGCTGGCCACGAGCGCCCTGTCCGCCGCCGTCCGGCGCTTTGCGCCCTCCGCACCGGTTCCCGCGCCGGCGGCCGCAGCGCGCGGCGGCGCCGTCCCGGCCGCGGGGCCCTCGCCGGCCGTGGTCGCGGCGATCGGCGCCGCTATCGCCCGGCATCGCCGCGCCAACTCAAGCTACAAGGAACGCCCCTGATGGAAGCCAGCCAGCGCCCGCTCGGCATTACCGACGTCGTCCTCCGCGATGCACATCAATCCCTTTTCGCGACGCGGCTGCGCCTCGACGATATGCTGCCGATCGCGGCTGCCCTCGACGATATCGGCTTCTGGTCGCTGGAATCCTGGGGCGGGGCGACCTTCGATGCCTGCATCCGCTACCTGGGCGAGGACCCGTGGGAGCGTATCCGGGAATTGAAAGCCGCCATGCCGAAGACGCAGCAGCAGATGCTGCTGCGCGGCCAGAATATCCTCGGCTACCGTCACTACGCCGACGACGTCGTCGAGCGTTTCGTGGAGCGCGCCGCCAGCAACGGCGTCGACGTGTTCCGCGTCTTCGACGCCATGAACGATTTCCGCAACCTCGAAACGGCCCTGAAGGCGGTGAAGGCCGTGGGCAAGCACGCCCAGGGCACCCTGTCCTACACGCTGAGCCCCGTGCATACCCTCGACACCTGGCTCGACCTGGCCCGGCGCATCGAGGACGCCGGTGCCGATTCCATCGCGATCAAGGACATGGCCGGGCTGCTGCGCCCGTACACCGGCCACGAGCTGGTGCGCCGCCTCAAGGAAAGCTGCGCCATCCCGATCCACATGCAGTGCCACGCCACCACCGGGCTGTCGACGGCGACCGCGCTCAAGTGCGTGGAGGCGGGCATCGACAACATCGATACCGCGATCTCCTCCATGTCCATGACCTACGGCCACTCGCCGACGGAGTCCGTGGTGGCGATCCTCCAGGGCACGGAGCGGGACACGGGGCTGGACCTCGACAAGCTGGCGGACATCGCCGCCTACTTCCGCACCGTGCGCAAGAAGTACGCGAAGTTCGAGGGCTCCCTGCGCGGTGTCGACTCGCGCATCCTGGTCGCCCAGGTGCCCGGCGGCATGCTCACGAACATGGAGAACCAGCTGCGGGAGCAGGGTGCGGCCGATCGCATGGACGAGGTGCTCGCGGAGATCCCGCAGGTGCGCGAGGATCTCGGCTATATCCCGCTGGTGACGCCGACGTCGCAGATCGTCGGCACCCAGGCGGTGCTCAACGTGCTCACCGGGGAGCGCTACAAGTCCATTTCCCGGGAGACCGCTGGTGTGCTCAAGGGCGAGTACGGCGCCACCCCGGCGCCGGTGAACGCCGAGCTGCAGGCGCGGGTGCTCGAGGGCGATGCGCCGATCACCTGCCGCCCGGCGGATCTCCTCGAGCCCGAGATGGACACGCTGGCCGAGGAGCTCGGGAAGCTGGCGGAAGAGCAGGGCATCGGTCTCGAAGACGGCGAGCGCCGCACCGATGACGTGCTCACCTACGCCCTCTTTCCGCAGGTGGGCCTGCGTTTTCTCGCCAACCGGGGCAACGCGGACGCCTTCGAGCCGCACCCGGATGCAGAGGCCGCTGGCGAAGCCGCTGCCAAAGCCCCGGCGCCGGTGGCTGCACCGGCTGCGCCGGCCGTGGTGCCCGGCGGCCCGGCCGTGTACACGGTCAAGGTGGACGGGCAGCCCTACGTGGTGGAAGTGAGCGAGGGCGGCGCGGTGGAATCGGTTGCCCAGGCGCCCGCGGCGGCGCCGGCGTCCGCGCCTGCCGCCGCCCCTGCAGCCGACAGCGGCGATCCGCTGCCGGCGCCGCTGGCCGGCAACATTGTCCGCGTCGCGGTGGCGGCCGGCGATGCGGTCAGCGCCGGGGACGTGGTGCTGACCCTCGAGGCGATGAAGATGGAGACGGAGGTGCGCGCGCCCCGCGACGGCACCGTCGTTTCCGTGGCCGTCGCCGCCGGCGACGCGGTGCACGTCGGCGATACGCTCCTGGTCCTGGGCTGACCGGTGGAAGATCTGGCGGCCCTCTGGGCGGCCTCCGGGCTCGCCCGCCTGGATGCCGGCGCCGCGATCATGATCGGCGTGGGCCTCCTGCTCCTGTACCTCGCTATCCGCAAGGAATTCGAGCCGCTGCTGCTCGTGCCCATCGGCTTTGGCGGCATCCTCGCCAACATCCCCGGTGCCGACCTCGCCTGGTCCGCTTTCGACAGTGCACTCCAGGGCGGTGATGCGGGTCTGCATGCGATGATCGCCGGGCAGCTCGGGCTGCCGGCTGATGCGTCGTTCAAGGCCGTCTCCGCCGCCTTCGACGGCGCCGGCACCGCGCTGCAGGCCAGCCTGCAGGGACTGGCGCAGGACGCGGGCTACAGCCACGGCGTGCTCTACCAGTTCTACCGGGTCACCATCGCCAGCGGTGCCGGGCCGCTGGTGATCTTCATGGGTGTGGGGGCGATGACCGACTTCGGGCCGCTGCTCGCCAACCCGCGCACGCTGCTCCTCGGTGCCGCGGCGCAGTTCGGTATCTTCGCCACGCTGCTGGGCGCGGTCGCCCTGTCCGCCGCCGGCGTGTTCGACTTCACGCTGCAGGATGCGGCGGCCATCGGCATCATCGGTGGCGCCGATGGGCCCACGGCCATCTACGTGTCGAGCATCCTCGCCCCGGACCTGCTCGGCGCGATCGCCGTCGCGGCCTATTCCTACATGGCGCTGGTGCCCCTGATCCAGCCGCCGATCATGCGCGCGCTGACCACCCCGGCCGAGCGCGAGATCGAGATGGTGCAGCTGCGCCCCGTGGGCCGGCTCGAGAAGATCCTCTTCCCGCTGTTGCTGCTGGTGCTCGTGGCGCTGCTGCTTCCCGGCGCCGCGCCGCTCCTCGGCATGTTCTGCTTCGGTAACCTCATGCGCGAGTGCGGGGTGGTGGAGCGCCTGTCGGCGGCGGCGCAGAATGCGCTGATCAACATCACCACGATCTTCCTCGGTCTCTCGGTCGGTTCGAAGCTGGTCGCCGACAAATTCCTGGATCTGGAGACCCTCGGCATCCTCGCCCTCGGCGTGGTCGCCTTCGCCATCGGCACCGCCGCCGGGGTGCTGATCGCCAAGCTCATGAACCGGCTGTCGAAGACCCCCATCAACCCGCTCATCGGCGCCGCCGGGGTCTCCGCCGTGCCCATGGCCGCCCGCGTCTGCAACCGCGTGGGCCTGGAGGCCAACCCGCACAACTTCCTGCTCATGCACGCCATGGGGCCCAATGTCGCCGGGGTCATCGGCTCGGCCGTGGCGGCCGGGATCATGATCACGCTCCTCGGCTGAGCTTGCCTCCCCCCGGGGTCGTGGTAGCCCGCCCGGGATTTTTGTACACTCGCGCCCTTGCCCACGTGCCGCTGGAAGGGTCGCCATGAACCCCAACTACCTGGATTTCGAACAACCGATTGCCGAGCTCGAGGTGAAAATCCAGGAGCTCGAGCAGGTGGGCAGCGGTGCGGAGCTGGGCATCGATGAAGAGATCGAGACGCTGCGCAAGAAGAGCACCAAGCTCACCGAGAAGATCTTCGCCAACCTCTCGCCCTGGGACATCGTCAAGGTGGCCCGGCACCCGCTGCGCCCCTACAGCCTCGACTATATCCCGCGCATCTTCACGGACTTCGACGAGCTGCACGGCGACCGGCGCTTCGGCGACGACAAGGCCATCGTCGGCGGTACCGCGCGGCTGAACGGGGTGCCGGTGATGGTCATCGGCCAGGAGAAGGGCCGGGCGGTGAAGGACAAGGTCTACCGCAACTTCGGCATGCCCAAGCCCGAGGGCTACCGCAAGGCGCTGCGCCTCATGGAGCTCGCCGAGCGCTTCGAGCTGCCGGTGATCACCCTCATCGACACCCCTGGGGCCTACCCCGGCATCGACTCGGAAGAGCGCGGCATCAGCGAGTCCATCGCCACCAACCTCGCGGTCATGTCGCGGCTGCGCACGCCCGTGGTCTGCGTGGTCATCGGCGAGGGCAGCTCCGGCGGCGCGCTCGGCATCGGCGTGGGCGACCACCTGGCCATGCTGCAGTACTCGACCTACTTCGTGATCTCCCCGGAGGGCTGCGCGAACATCATCTGGAAGAGCACGGACAACGCCCCGGACGCGGCCCAGGCCATGGGCGTCACCTCCGGCGTCCTCGAGGAGCTGGGCATCGTCGACGCCACCATCGAGGAGCCCCTGGGCGGTGCCCACCGCAACGTGGAGCTCATGGCCGAGCGTATCCGCGGGCACCTGGTCGAGCAGGTCACGCGCCTGCGCGAGACCCCCGTCGAGGACATGCTCGAGGCCCGCTACGCGCGCCTGATGTCCTACGGGAACTGACTTTCCCGCCGGCTGTGTCGTGCCGGACCTGAACTGCCCCGTCACCGAGGCCCTCGCCGCCGCGCTCGACGGCCGTGAGGACCGGCGCTGGCTGGTCGGTTTCTCCGGCGGCCTCGATTCCACCGCACTGCTCCTGGCCCTCGCTGCCCGGCGGGCGCAGGACCCCGCCGCACCGCCGCTACGGGCCGTGCATGTTCATCACGGCCTCCATCCCGACGCCGGCCGCTGGGCCGCCCATTGCGCCGCCCTGTGCGGGCGGCTGGGCGTTCCGCTCGAGACCGTGCGCGTCGTGGTCGAGCCCGGCGACAGCGGCCCGGAGGCGGCCGCCCGCGCGGCGCGCTACGCCGCCTTCGAGGCCGCGCTGGGGGAGGGCGGCTGCCTGTTCCTCGCCCACCACCAGGACGACCAGGCGGAGACGGTTTTTCTGCGCCTGCTCCGGGGCACGGGGGAGCGCGGCCTCGCCGGTATGCCGGCAGAGCGGCCCCTCGGTCCGGGCCTGCTCTGCCGGCCCTTCCTCGCGCTGCCCCGCAGCGCGCTCCTCGACTATGTCGCCGCCAGCGGCGAAGGCTGGATCGACGACCCTTCCAATGACGACCCGGGCCCGGACCGCAACTACCTGCGTCGGGTCGTGCTGCCGGCGGTGTCGGCGCGCTGGCCGGGCTACCGCGCGACCGTGACCCGCAGCGCCGCCAACCTGGCGCAGCCGGCCCGCGAGGCGCCCGCGACCTGGCACAACGCCTTCGGCGACCCGGGCGTGGCGGTCGCGGAGCTTGCCGGGCTCGCCGGGGTGGCGCGGCTCCGCGCCTGGCTCCTCGCCGCGGGCTGCGAACCGGGGCCGCGGGCGCCGCTGGAGGAGTTCCTGCGCCAGCTCGCCGGGGCGGCGGCCGATGCGGGCCCGCGGCTGGCCGGCCCCGGCTGGTGCCTCGGCCGCTTCGGCGCCGCGGCCTGGCTGCTGCCCCGGCCGGCGCCGTTCATCGCGCCGGCGCCGCGGCCGCTGCCGCCCGGGGAGCCCCTGGCGGTGCCCGGCGTGGGCGAGCTGCGTGTCGCCGGGCCCGGAGACGTCGCACCGCCGCTGCTGGCCTTCCGCCGCGGCGGGGAGCGCCTGCAGCTGGCCGGGGAGTCGCAGCGGCGGCGGCTGAAGATTCTCCTCCAGGCCGCCGCCGTGCCACCCTGGTGGCGGGACCGGCTGCCCCTGTTGCTGGACTGCGAGGGCCGCGTGCTGGCGGCGGGAGAGCGCTGGCGGGCCGAGGGCAGCCCCTGGGTGCTGTCCTGGGACCGCTCCACCGTCCCGCGCCGGGACCGGTGAGCCCGCCCCGGCAGCGGCCCCGCCAGGGCCCGGTCCGCGCCGCCGGCGGGCTGCCGGCGGCGCTTTTCAATTGAGCGCCCCCGGCCTTTCTGGTAGCCTTTAGAGCCATCTTTTTCGCAGGACTTGCGCGGTGAGCGTGGCGTCAGGCACGCCGGCCCGTTGCGGTGTTGTGGCCCCCTGACAACGGCGTATTAAGGGCTTGGCATGACGCGTTTCGTCTTCGTGACTGGTGGTGTGGTCTCCTCCCTGGGCAAGGGCATTGCCGCCGCTTCCCTCGCAGCGGTGCTCGAGGCCCGCGGGCTCAAGGTCACGCTCCTCAAGCTCGACCCCTACATCAACATCGACCCGGGCACCATGAGCCCCTTCCAGCACGGCGAGGTCTTCGTCACCGAGGACGGCGCCGAGACCGACCTGGACCTGGGGCATTACGAGCGCTTCACGCACACCACCATGCGCCGCAGCAACAACTTCACCACCGGCCGCGTGTACAACGCGGTGCTCGCCAAGGAGCGCCGCGGCGACTACCTCGGCGGCACGGTACAGGTGATCCCGCACATCACCGACGAGATCAAGCGGCGCATCCTGAAGGGTGCCGGCGATGCGGATGTCGCCGTGGTGGAGATCGGCGGTACCGTCGGTGACATCGAGGGCCTGCCCTTCCTCGAGGCGGCACGGCAGCTGAAGGTGGAGCTCGGCTCCTCCCGCGCGCTGCTCATGCACCTCACCCTGGTCCCCTACATTGCCACCGCGGGCGAGATCAAGACCAAGCCCACGCAGCACTCCGTGAAGGAGCTGCGCTCCATCGGCCTGCAGCCCGATATCCTGCTCTGCCGCAGTACCGTGCCCATCGATGAGTCGGCCTGCAAGAAGATCTCCCTGTTCACCAACGTGGAGGAGCGGGCGGTCATCCCGGTCATGGATGCCGACTCGATCTACCGCATCCCCGGCGCCCTGCACGCCAAGGGCCTCGACGACTTCATTACCGAGCGCTTCCAGCTCGACTGTCCGCCCGCGGACCTCTCCGAGTGGGACGAAGTGCTGCGCCGGGAGTTCTCCGAGAAGAGCCGGCGCGTCCGCGTCGCCATGGTCGGCAAGTACATGGAGCTGCCCGACGCCTACAAGTCGCTGAACGAGGCGCTCGTGCATGCCGGGCTGCAGGCCCTCGCCGACGTGGAGGTGGACTACGTGGAGGCCGAGGACATCGAGCGTGACGGCCCGGATGTCCTCGCTACCGCGGACGCGATTCTCGTTCCCGGCGGCTTCGGCGACCGCGGTGTGGAGGGCAAGATCGCCGCCGTGCGCTATGCCCGCGAGAACCGCATTCCCTTCCTCGGCATCTGTCTCGGCATGCATGTCGCGCTGATCGAGTACGCGCGCGACGTCTGCGGTCTCGAGGGCGCTCACTCCACGGAGATGCAGCCGCACGCGGCGCACCCGGTGATCGCCCTCATTACCGAGTGGCAGAACGCCGATGGCAGCACGGAGCAGCGCGACGAGAGCTCGGACCTCGGCGGTACCATGCGCCTCGGCGCCCAGCCCTGCCACCTCGCGCCCGGCAGCAAGGTCCGCGAGATCTACGGTGTGGACACGATCCACGAGCGGCACCGGCACCGTTACGAGGTGAACAACAACTACGTGCAGCAGCTGCAGGACGCGGGCATGCGCGTCGCCGGCTGGTCCGCGGACAACAACCTCGTGGAAATGGTCGAGCTGCCCGACCACCCCTGGTTCATCGCCTGCCAGTTCCACCCGGAGTTCACCTCGCGACCCCGCGGCGGGCACCCGCTCTTCACCAGCTACATCGAGGCCGCCTGTGCGCACGCCGCCGCGCGTGGCTAGGCACCGGCCCCCGGGGAGGCAAGCATGACGGATCGGGTCGTCACGGTAGGGGACCTGCGCATCGGCAACCGGGAGCCCTTCGTGCTCTTCGGCGGCGTCAATGTCCTGGAGAGCCGGGACTTCGCCCTCGAGGTCGCCGGTGTCTACCGGGACGTCTGCGAGCGCCTGGGCATCCCGCTGGTGTTCAAGGCCTCCTTCGACAAGGCCAACCGCTCGTCGATCCACTCCTACCGCGGCCCGGGTCTCGAGGACGGCCTCGCGATCCTCGCCGCGGTGAAGGACGCGTACGGCCTGCCGGTGATCACCGATGTGCACGAGCCGCTGCAGGCCGCCCCCGCTGCCGAGGTCTGCGACATCATCCAGCTGCCGGCCTTCCTCGCGCGGCAGACGGACCTCGTGGCGGCCATGGCGCAGACCGGCGCGGCCATCAATATCAAGAAGCCCCAGTTCCTCTCGCCCACGCAGATGAAGAACGTGGTCGAGAAATTCCGCGAGTGCGGCAACGACCGGCTCATGATCTGCGAGCGCGGCACGAATTTCGGCTACGATAATCTGGTGGTCGACATGCTCGGCTTCCGCGTGATGCGCGACGCCTGCGACGGCGTGCCCCTGGTCTTCGACGTGACCCACGCCCTGCAGTGCCGGCACCCGCTCGGTGCGGCGTCCGGCGGCCGCCGGGCCCAGGTCGGTGAACTGGCCCGGGCAGGCCTTGCGGTCGGCCTTGCGGCGCTGTTCCTCGAGGCGCACCCGGAGCCGGCGAAGGCGCTCTGCGACGGGCCGAGTGCGCTGCCCCTGGACCAGCTCGAGCCGTTCCTGGCCCAGGCCAGGGCCGTGGACGATGTCGTCAAGGGCCTGCCGCCGCTGGCCATCGACTAACCTTCAACACAGCCGGTCGCGGATCCCTGCGCAACAAGGTGCCGGCAAGGAGTTTCCATGAGCATGATCAACGGCGTTCGCGCTTTCGAGGTCCTCGATTCCCGCGGCAACCCCACGGTCCTCGCCGAGGTGCTCCTCGAGGACGGCTGCCTCGGCGCGGCCTGCGCGCCCTCGGGGGCGTCCACGGGCTCCCGCGAGGCGCTCGAACTCCGCGATGGTGACAGCAGCCGCTACCTCGGCAAGGGCGTCTGCCAGGCGGTGGCCAACGTGAACGGCCCGATCCGCGAGTTGCTCATGGGCTGTGACGCCAGTGCCCAGCGCGCCCTCGACGAGAAAATGATTGCCGCCGACGGCACGGAGAACAAGGCGCGCTTCGGCGCCAACGCCGTCCTCGCCGTGTCCCTGGCCGCCGCCAGGGCGGCCGCCCAGTCCCGGGGCCTGCCCCTGTACCGCCACATCAACGAGCTCGCCGGCGGGCCGGCGCTGTCCATGCCCGTGCCGATGATGAACATCCTCAATGGCGGCGAGCACGCGGACAACAACGTCGACATCCAGGAGTTCATGATCCAGCCGGTCTCGGCCACGACCTTCGCCGAGGCGCTGCGCATCGGCGCCGAAGTCTTCCACCACCTGAAGAAAGTGCTCGCCGGCCGCGGCCTCGCCACCGCCGTGGGCGACGAGGGCGGCTTCGCGCCCAGCCTGCCGTCCAACGCCGCGGCCCTGGAGGTCATCGCCGAGGCCGTCGCCAACGCCGGCTACGGCCTCGACAGGGACATCACGCTCGCCCTCGACTGCGCCGCCTCCGAGTTCTACAAGGGCGGCCGCTACGTGCTCGCCGGCGAGGGCAGGGACTACGACAGCGCGGGCTTCGTCGACTACCTGGCCGGGCTGGTGGATGCGCATCCGATCCTGTCCATCGAGGACGGCCTCGACGAGGGCGACTGGGACGGCTGGAAGCTGCTGACGGAGCGCCTCGGCGACCGCGTCCAGCTCGTCGGTGACGATCTCTTCGTGACTAACACGAAGATTCTCCAGCAGGGCATCGAGCGCGGCGTGGGCAACTCCATCCTGATCAAGTTCAACCAGATCGGCAGCCTCAGCGAGACCCTCGACGCGATCAACCTGGCCCGCTCTGCTGGCTACACGGCGGTGATCTCGCACCGTTCCGGCGAGACCGAGGACACCACCATCGCCGACCTGGCAGTCGCCACCGGTGCCGGCCAGATCAAGACCGGCTCTCTCTGCCGCTCGGACCGCGTCGCCAAGTACAACCGGCTGTTGCGCATCGAGGCGGAGGTCGGCAGCGACGCGCCCTACCGCGGCCGGCTGGAACTGACGCGCTGAGGGCGCGCCCTTGCGCTGGCTGCTGCTGGTCCTCGTCGGCCTCGTCCTGCTGCTGCAGTACCGGCTCTGGTTTGCCGAGGGCAGCCTCGCCGAGCGGCAGCGGCTGCAGCGCCAGGTCCAGGAGGCCGAGCGGGAGAACGCCCGCCTGCGGGCGCGTAACGAGACCCTCGCCCGGGAAGTGCTGGACCTGCAGTCGGGCAAGGCCGTGGTCGAGCAGCGCGCGCGGGAGGAGTTGAACCTGGTGCGCGACGGCGAGGTCTTCTACCAGTTCGTGGAGGAGGGGAGCGGCAGCACGTCGTCCCCGCCGCGCGAGCCGTGAACTGCTGGGGCGTGATTCCCGCCGCGGGCATCGGCAGCCGCCTGGGTGCCGCGCTGCCCAAGCAGTACCTCGAGATCGCCGGCCGCACCCTGCTCGAGCACAGCCTCCGCGCGCTGCTCGCCGACGCCCGGGTACAGGGCGTCGCCGTGGCCCTGCGCGCCGGTGACGAGCGCGCCGCGGGCCTTGCCTGCCTGCGCGACCCGCGGGTCATGCTGGTGGAGGGCGGGGCGGAGCGCGCCGACTCCGTGGCCGCGGGGCTGGCCGCGCTGAGCGAGCGGGCCGCCGCCGACGACTGGGTACTGGTCCACGATGCCGCGCGGCCCTGCCTCCGCCCGCAGAGCCTTGGCGCCCTCATCGATGCGGTGGCGGCCAGCGGTGTGGGTGCCATTCTCGCCCAGCCCGTGAGCGACACGGTCAAGCGCAGCGATGACGGCAGGACCGTCGCCGCCACGGAGGACCGGCGCCGGCTGTGGCTCGCGCAGACGCCGCAGCTGTTCCGCCTCGGCGAGCTCGCCGCGGCGCTCGCGAGCGCCGGCGCCGTGACCGACGAGGCCTCCGCCATGGAGGCCGCCGGCTACCCGGTGGGCCTGGTGCCGGGCCCGCGCAGCAACCTCAAGGTGACCACGGTGGAAGACCTGCTATTGGCGCGCTGCCTGCTGGCGGCGGAGGAGAGCGACTGATGCGTATCGGCCACGGCTACGATGTGCACCGCTTCTGCGAAGGGGATCACGTGATGCTCGGCGGTGTGCGCATCGCGCACGCGCAGGGGCTCGCCGCGCACTCTGACGGTGACGTCGTCCTGCACGCCTTTTGCGACGCGCTCCTCGGCGCCATCGGCGCCGGCGACATCGGCCGCCATTTCCCCGACGACGACCCGGCCTGGGCCGGGGCGGACAGCCGCGACCTGCTGCGGCGGGTGATGGCGCAGGTGCAGGCCGCGGGCTTCATCCTCGGCAACGTCGACGTCACGGTCATTGCCCAGGCGCCGCGGCTGGCGGCCCACATCGGCACCATGGTCGAGCGCATTGCAGCGGATTGCACCGTCGACCCCGGGGCCGTCAACGTCAAGGCCACGACCACCGAGGGCCTGGGCTTCTGCGGCCGCCGCGAGGGCATCGCCGCCCACGCGGTGGTACTGCTGGTCCCCGCGGCACCGTGAACGACCCCCGGCCCTCGCCGCGGGGCCCGGCCGCGGCGAGGGCCCGGCTGCGCGTCCTGCCGGAGGACTTCCAGGTGGACGAACTGCTCGGCTTCGAACCCGAGGGCAGCGGCGAGCACCTGTTCCTCCAGCTGCGCAAGCGCGGCCTCGACAGCGAGGAAGTGGCCCGGCGCATCGCGCGCTGGGCGGCCGTGGCGCCGCAGGCGGTCAGCTACGCGGGGCGCAAGGACCGGCATGCCGTGACCAGCCAGTGGTTCAGCGTGCAGCTGCCCGGCCGCGCGGACCCGGATCCGGCGCTCCTCGCCGAAGACGACGCACTGGTCGTGCTCGCGAGTGCCCGGCACCCGCGCAAGCTGCGCCGCGGGGTACACCGCGGCAACGTCTTCCGCCTGCGCCTGCGCGATCTTGCCGCTGCCGGTGACGGCGACGCTCGCGCGCTGCTCGAGCCCCGGCTCGCTGACCTTGCCTGCCGCGGCGCGCCCAACTATTTCGGCGAACAGCGCTTCGGCAGCGGCGGCAGCAACCTCGCCCAGGCGCGACGCTGGCGCGACGGCGGGCGCCCACCCCGGGGCCGCGGGCGCCGGGGGATGCTGCTCTCGGCGCTGCGCTCGCAGGCCTTCAATACGCTGCTCGCCGAGCGGGTCCGCGCCGGGGACTGGGACACCGTGGCTCCCGGGGACGTCTGCCAGCTGGCGGGCAGCCGCAGCCTCTTTGCCCACGACGGCAGCGACGACCTCGCGGCGCGGGCCGCCGCCGGCGACCTGCACCTGGCGCTGCCGCTGCCGGGGCGCGGCGAGCGCCTGGAGGATGCCCCGGCCCGCGCCCGCCAGGACGCCGCCTGGGCGCCGCTGGCCGCCGATATCAGCCACCTGGAACGGGCCGGGGTCGAGCTCGCATACCGCGCAGCGCGGGTCATCCCGGGTGACTTTGCCTGGGAGTTTTGTGAAGATGGCTCGCTGTTCCTGGCCTTCACCCTGGCCACGGGCAGCTTCGCCACGGCGGTGGTCGCCGAACTGGTGGATTATTCTCAGAAGGAGCAAGCGGGGTCGTGAACAGTCCGGATCTGGCCGGTATCGGCATGACGTCGCGGCGCACCCGTGAGCGGCTCATCGAGCGGCTCCGGGAGCAGGGCATCGAGGATGTGGCGGTGCTCGAGGTCATGCGCTCCACGCCCCGGCACCTGTTCCTCGACGAGGCCATGGCGCACCGTGCCTACGAGGATACGGCCCTGCCTATCGGCTACCAGCAGACCCTGTCCCAGCCCTACGTCGTCGCGCGCATGACGGCCCTGCTGCTTGCCGGCGGCAGCCTCGACCGGGTGCTCGAGATCGGCAGCGGCTCCGGCTACCAGACCGCCATCCTGGCCCAGCTGGTGGGCCAGGTGTACGCCGTGGAGCGCATCAAGCCCCTGCTCGAGGCGTCGCGCAAGCGCCTGCGCCGGCTCAAGCTCCGCAACGTGCGCTTCCGCCACGGCGACGGCATGCTCGGCTGGCCGGAGGAAGCCCCCTTCGACGGCATCCTCTGCGCCGCGGCGCCGGAGCAGGTGCCCGAGGCGCTGCTCGCGCAGCTCGCCCCCGGTGGCCGGCTGGTGCTGCCGGTGGGCGGCGGCCTGCAGTACCTGAAGGTCATCACCCGGGAGGACGAGGATTTCCAGAGCGAGACCTACGACGCCGTGCGCTTCGTGCCCCTGCGCCCCGGGGTGCAGCGGTGAGCGACGCGCCCCCGGCGGGCGACAGCTCGCCGCGACCCGCCACCGGCGGCCTGGGCGGCATCTTCGTCCGCGGCCTGCTCATGGGTGCCGCCGATGTCGTGCCGGGCGTCTCCGGTGGCACCATCGCCTTCATCACCGGCATCTATGACCGGCTCCTCGGCGCCCTGAGCGCCTTCGGCCTGCCCGCGCTGCGCCTGCTCCTGGCGGGGCGCTGGGGGGAGGCCTTTCGCCGGGTGGACGGTGCCTTCCTGCTCGTGCTGCTCGCCGGCATTGCCACCAGTGTCGCCACCCTGGCCCACCTCATCGGCTGGCTCCTCGAGGCGCACCCGGTGCTGCTCTGGGCGTTCTTCTTCGGCCTGATCGCCGGCTCGGCCCTGTGGCTGCTGCGCCGGGTGCCGCACTGGAACGGCGCGATCACCCTTGCCCTGGCCGGCGGCCTGGCCGCGGCCGCGGCCGTCTCCCTGTCGCCGGCCGTGCGCCTCGACGGCGGTGCCGCGGGGCTGTTCCTCGCCGGCTTCCTGGCCATCTGCGCCATGATCCTGCCGGGGGTGTCCGGCAGCTTCATCCTGGTGCTGCTCGGCATGTACGACCGGGTTCTCGCCGCCGTGGAGACCTTCGACGTAGTCGCCCTCGGGTGCTTTGCTGCCGGCGCGGCCTGCGGCCTGCTCACCTTCTCGCGCGTCCTGCACTGGCTGCTGCAGCGCTTCCACGGGCCGTGCATGGCCCTGCTCACCGGCTTTCTCACCGGTTCGCTGCTCGCCGTCTGGCCCTGGAAGCTCGCCGCCGAGGGCGGCCAGGCGCTGCCGGTGCTGCCGGGGGCCTGGGCGGCGGCGCAGGGGGCCGCGCCCCAGCTGCTGCCGTCGCTCCTGCTCATGGCCGCGGGCGCCGCCCTGGTCTGGCAGCTGGAGCGGCGCTGGGGCGACCCGGGCACCTGAAGCATGGGCCCGGGCCGCGGAAGCGCTGCGGTGGCGGTGGTGTTCTGGCTCCTGCTGGGCCCGGCGGGTTGTGGCAGCAGCCCCCCGGCGCCGATCGAGGATCGCGGGGCAGCGGGCAGCGTCGACCGCAGCGGCCGCTACACCGTGGCCCGCGGCGACACGCTCTACAGCATCGCCTTCCGTTTCGGACTCGACTACCGGCGCCTCGCCGCGGGCAACGGGATTGCGCCGCCGTACACGATCTACCCGGGGCAGGAACTGGACCTCAAGGCCCGGGCGGCACCGGCACCGCCGGCGGTGGCATCCGCGCCCGGGCGGCCGGCGCAGGAAGCGCCGCGCGCGGCCCCCGCGAAGCCCGCGGCGGGCCCCGCAACGACGCCGGCGCCGCGGCCCGTGGCAGAGGCCTCGCCGGAGGCGCCGGTAGCGAGCTGGCGCTGGCCGGCCGCCGGCAAGGTTGCCCGCGGTTTCTCCAGCACCGTGCACAAGGGCATCGACATCGCCGGGGCGAAGGGCGACCCGGTGCGGGCGAGCGCGGCCGGGCGGGTGGTCTACGCGGGGGCCGGGATCGCCGGTTACGGCCAGCTGCTGATCGTCCGCCACAATGCGCGTTACCTCAGTGCCTATGGCCACAACGACCGCCTGCTGGTCCGGGAGGGCGAGCACGTGGCCGCCGGGCAGCGCATCGCCACCCGCGGCAGCAGCGGCACCGACAGCGTCAAGCTGCACTTCGAGATCCGCCGTGACGGCAAGCCCGTCGATCCGCTCTCCCTGCTGCCAACGCGCTAGGCTCCCGCTACGATACCCCGCCGTGCTAAGCCGGCCGGGGGGTGTCAGGGTGTGTCAAGGTGGCTTGTCACACCCAGCCACCTTGGGTAATCTCTCCCGGGGTCTCTGATCGAAACGAATCCGCCACTGGGCGGAGAGGACGCTGGCGCTCTTATGGGAAGATCGAAGGCCGCGCACGGTAACGGCACCGCGCGCAAAGGGGGGCCGCAGCCGGCGGATGTCTCGGAACTCCTGTCTGCGGACAATCCGTTTGCCACCCTGGAGGACGGCGGGGATGGCGACAGCGACGCCGCCGACACCAGCGGTGACAACGAGGTGTTCGAGGCGGGCGGCAATGAACGCAGCCTCGACGCCACGCAACTCTACCTGAGCGAAATCGGCTTCTCGCCGCTGCTGACGGCGGACGAGGAGAAGCACTTCGCGCGCCTCGCCCTCGCCGGCGACGAGGCGGCCCGCAAGCGCATGATCGAAAGCAACCTCCGGCTCGTGGTGAAGATCGCCCGCCGCTACCTGCACCGCGGCCTGTCGCTCCTGGATCTCATCGAGGAGGGTAACCTCGGCCTCATGCGGGCGGTGGAGAAGTTCGACCCGGAGCGCGGCTTCCGCTTCTCGACCTATGCCACCTGGTGGATCCGCCAGACCATGGAGCGGGCCATCATGAACCAGACCCGCACCATCCGCCTGCCGATCCACGTGGTCAAGGAACTCAATGTCTACCTGCGCGCGGCGCGGGAACTGACCCAGAAGCTGGACCACGAGCCGAGCGCGGAAGAGATCGCCGACATGCTCGACAAGCCGGTGGAAGAGGTCACGCGACTGCTCGGCCTCAACGAGCGTATCGCCTCCATGGACGCCCCGCTGGGCCCCGACTCGGAGACGGCGGTGGTCGACACCATCGCCGACGAGACGGCCCTCGACCCCTCGGACCTGCTGCAGGACCGGGACATTGCCGAGGGTATCGTGCAGTGGCTGGAGGAACTCAACGAGAAGCAGCGCGAGGTGGTCGCGCGGCGCTTCGGCCTGCTCGGCCACGAAACGGCGACGCTGGAGGAAGTCGGGCAGGAGATCGGCCTGACCCGGGAGCGGGTTCGGCAGATCCAGGTGGAGGCGCTCAAGCGGCTGCGCCGCATCATGGAGCGCCAGGGCCTCTCCGTGGACGCGCTACTGCACTAGCCGGCCGGCAGCGCGCCGGGGCGGGGAGCCCCGGGGCTGGTATCAGCGCTGGAGCAGTTCCAGCTTGTTCGGCTTGCCCGCCCATTCCTCGGCGTCGGGCAGCGCGTCCTTCATCTCGGTAATGTTCGGCCAGACCTCGGCGAGTTCCGCATTCAGCTCCAGGAACGCCTGCTGGTCTTCCGGCAGCTCGTCCTCGGAGAAGATGGCATCCACCGGGCATTCCGGCTCGCACAGGGCACAGTCGATGCACTCGTCCGGGTGGATCACCAGGAAATTCGGACCCTCGTAGAAGCAGTCCACGGGGCACACCTCGACGCAGTCCGTGTGCTTGCAGTTGATGCAGTCCTCGCCTACTACGAACGTCATACCACTCACCGCCTTTTGTTGCTGGCAAATTCGAAAACGGCGCTAGTTTAGCCGCCAGGGGACGTCACGGGAAGGGCACCCGGAGATGAAAAGGCCCTACGAATCACGCTGTTATGGCGTCTTATTGATCTGGCTCAGGGTGTGCTCAGTCGAGCCGCTCGCGCAGCGCGTACAGCAGCGCGAGGGCCTCCCGCGGGGACAGGGCGTCGACATCCAGCTCGCGCAGCTCGGCGAGTACCGGGTGGCGCGCCGGATCCGAGAACAGGTCGCTCTGCGCCGGGGCCGGCGCGGGGGCGGTGGAGGCGCGGCCGGCCTCCAGTTCGCGCAGCTTCTCCGCCGCCGCGGCGAGCACCACCGGCGGCACCCCGGCGAGCTTCGCCACCTGCAGCCCGAAGCTCTTGCTCGCCGGGCCGGCCTGGATCTGGTGCAGGAACACCACGTGATCGCGGTGCTCGGTGGCGTCCAGGTGCACGTTGACCATGGTCGGGCAGCTCTCCGGCAGCACGGTCAGTTCGAAGTAATGGGTGGCGAAGAAGGTGAAGGCGCGCACGCTGCGCGCGAGGTGCACGGCGGCGGCCCAGGCCAGGCTGAGGCCGTCGAAGGTGCTGGTGCCGCGGCCGATCTCGTCCATCAGCACGAGGCTGCGCGGGGTGGCGTTGTGCAGGATGTTCGCCGTCTCGGTCATTTCCACCATGAAGGTGGAGCGGCCGCTGGCGAGGTCGTCGGCGGCGCCGATGCGGGTGAAGATCCGGTCCATGACGCCCAGCCGTGCGGCCGCCGCCGGCACCCGGCTGCCGCTGTGGGCGAGCAGGGCGATGATCGCGTTCTGGCGCATGTAGGTGGACTTGCCGCCCATGTTCGGCCCGGTGATGAGGAGCATGCGCCGCTCGTCGTTCAGGAGCGCGTCATTGGCGATGAAGGGCTCGTCGATCACCTGCTCCACCACCAGGTGCCGGCCCTGGCTCACCTCGAAAACGGCCTCGTCGACGAGCTCAGGGCGGCTGAGTTCGAGGGCGTCGGCGCGCTCGGCGAGGTTGGCAAGTACGTCCAGCTCGGCGATGGCCGCGGCCGAGGTCTTCAGGGGCCCCAGGGCCTCGTTCAGCTGGTCCAGCAGGCCGTCGTAGAGCGCCTTTTCCCGCGCCAGGGCCCGGCTCCTGCTCGACAGGGCCCTGTCCTCGAAGGTCTTCAGCTCCGGGGTGATGAAACGCTCGGCGTTCTTCAGCGTCTGGCGCCGGGTGTAGCGCGCCGGTGCGTCCTTCGCCTGGGCGCGGCTGATCTCGATGTAGTAGCCGTGCACCCGGTTGTAGCCCACCTTCAGCGTGGACAGCCCCGTGGCCTCGCGCTCGCGCTGCTCGATGGCCACCAGCGTGTCGCCGGCGTGGGTGGAGACGGCGCGCAGCTCGTCCAGCTCGGCATCGAAGCCGTCGGCGATGACGCCGCCGTCGCGGATCACCGCCGGCGGGTTCTCTACCAGCGCGCGGGCCAGGGTGTCACGCAGCGCCGGGAAATCACCGAGGGCCTCGCGCAGGACGGCGAGCCGCGCCGCGTCCCGGTCGGCGAGATCCGCGGCGAGCCCGGGCACGGCTTCGAGGGCGACCTGCAGCCGGGTGAGGTCGCGGGGGCGTGCCGAGCGCAGGGCGATCCGGGTGAGGATGCGCTCGACGTCGCCGATGGGCTTCAGGCGCTCGCGCAGGTCCTCGTAGCGATGCCCGTCGAGGAGGGCGTCCACCGCGTCCTGGCGGGCGGCGAGCTCCGCCCGGTCCGTCAGCGGGCGGTGCAGCCAGCGGCGCAACAGCCGGCTGCCCATGACCGTGGCGCAGCGGTCCATGACCCAGCGCAGCGTGTGCTCCTCGCCGCCGGCGAGGTTGCGGTCGATCTCCAGGTTGCGGCGCGTGGCGGCATCGAGGACGACGCTGTCGCTGCGCCGTTCCACGGCGAGCGCCGTGATGTGGGGCAGGTTCGAGCGCTGCGTGTCCTTCACGTACTGCAGCAGGCAGCCGGCGGCGCCCAGGGCGAGGGTCAGGTCCTCGCAGCCGAAGCCGGCGAGGTCGCGGGTCTGGAACTGTTCCTTCAGGGCCCGGCGCGCGCTCTCCAGGTCGAACTCCCAGGCGGGCTGCGAGCGGGCGCCGCGGCGCGCGGTAACCAGGGCGTTGCCGACGTTTTCGTCGTAGAGCAGCTCCGCCGGGTCCAGGCGCTCGAGCTCCCCGAGCAGCGCCTCCTCCCCGGACACTTCGAGCACCCGGAAGGTGCCGCTGGAGAGGTCGAGGTGGGCGATGCCGTAGTCTTCCGCGCGGGCGGTGATGGCGAGGATCAGCTGGTCCCTGCGCTCATCGAGCAGCGCCTCGTCGGAGAGCGTGCCCGGCGTGACGATGCGCACCACGCGCCGCTCCACCGGCCCCTTGCTCTCGGCCGGGTCGCCGATCTGCTCGGCGATGGCGACGGCCTCGCCGGCCCTGACCAGCCGGGCCAGGTAGCTCTCGGCCGCGTGGTAGGGTACGCCGGCCATGGGGATGGCCTCGCCGGCGGATTTGCCGCGCGCCGTGAGGGTGATGTCCAGCAGCTTCGCCGCGCGCTTGGCGTCGTCGTAGAACAGCTCGTAGAAGTCGCCCATGCGGTAGAACACCAGCTCGTTCGGGTGCTCGCGCTTGATCGCCAGGTACTGGCGCATCATTGGGGTGTGCTGGTCGTTGCCGTTGCTGGCCGCCACGGGGCTCACTCGCTGCGAAACGGGGGATTGTAGGCGAGGGTCGCGGCGCTGTGCCAGCGATCGCGCCGCCGGTCCAGGACACTAGCGCTTGGCCGCAATCAGCCTCGGGTCAAAATCGAACGGTAGGGGCTCGTCATAGGTGATGTAGTGATAGTCCTCGTGCTCCGGGTTGAGCAGGACGTTGAATCTCGGGGGAAGCACAGCGCTCGGGTCCAATAGCGCTGAGTGTGACAGCAGCGTTAATGTTCCGTGACGTCGCAATACCTTACAAGTGCCGGTGGAGCTCAGCGCGCCAGCGGGAGAAAACCCTGCCAGTACAGCAGGTTAGGAATCTCGCACGTTTCTTGCTATTCGATGGGCCCCCAATCGACAAGCAGGAATCTGACAATGCTTCGCTTTTCGCTTCTTTCGCTAGTGGCCGCCTGGGTCCTGGGCTCTGCCAATGTAACCCTGGCGCAGTGCGTCGAAAGTCCTGCCGATACCGTGACCTGCGCCAGTGATGACACGGATGGCTTCAGAGAAAAGGATCGCGACGATATTGCGATCACAGTCAACAGCGGTGTGCTCGTGACCAATGGTGATGAGGCGGTGCGGACCGACGATGACCTCACCCTTGTCAACAGCGGAACCATTCGCAGTACCGGCAACGACGGTGTTCAGGCGGACAACGATGCCGTGATAACCAATAACGGGACCATCGAGAGCACTGCCGCTGATGGCGATGATGGGATTCAGGTGGGTAACGATGCAACGATCGACAACACGGGAACCGTCATCGGCACCAAGGACGGCATCAACGCCGAGAATGGAGTCACCATTACCAACGAAAGCGGCGCGCTCATCGAAGGGGGTGACGAGGGCATCCAGGGAGAGGAAGGCCTGACTGTCACCAACCGCGGCACCATTCGCAGCGGCGACAAGGGTATCGACACGGAAGGCTTCGACAACCTCACCGTGACGAATGAAGGCCTGATTGAGTCTGATGACAAGGGCATTCGTGCCGGGGCGGACGACGACGGCAATGGCGGCAACGGTTTCCAGCTCGACAACAGCGGCACGATTGATGCCAGGGACGAGGGTGTCGAGGCCGGTGACGGCGCAGTCATCACCAACAGTGGCACCATCGAATCCGCCGACGACGATGCAGTACAGGTCGGGGAGAATGCGGATATCACCATCACCGAGACGGGCGCCGTGCGTTCCGATGGCGGTGATGGCATTGACGTGGATTCCGGGACCATCGAGAACGATGGCGAGATCGTGACTAGCGCGGCCGGCGAGGCGGGTATCGACGTCGACCAGGGTGACAGTCAGCTCGAGGTGATCAACCGCGGCGTTATCGAGGGCGAGTTCGGCATACTGGTCGAGAATGGCCTTACCGACCCCGACGAGGACCCTGAAAATGTCCAGACGCAAATCGTTCGCAACAGCGGCCGCATAACCGGTACCGGAGGAACGGCGCTCTCCCTGTGGGCGGGGAACGATACGGTGGAGTTGTTTGACGGCAGCGTGATCGAGGGAGCCGCTGACTTTGGGAGTGGCGATGATCTCCTCAGTTTCTTTGGCGCAGACCTGTTCTTCGACGACCTTTTCGACGGCGGTGAGGATACGGACCACGTCGATTTCGGTGACTTGCTATTCGCCGACCTGGATCGCCTCGGCTTCGACGGGAGCGCCTTTGACCTCAGCTATGACGATGGTGAGTTCCGCTGGCAACTGGGCCTGGCCAACTGGGAGAGCTTTTCGTTTGCCGACCGGGAGTTCGCCAGTGCCCGGGAATTTGCGGCGGCCAGCTTCGGCCAGGTGCCGGCGCCGGGCATGCCCGCCCTGCTCGTTGCCGGTGTGCTCGCACTCCTCGGCAGCCGGCACGCTCGCCGCCCCCGGCCCGAGCGCGTGGCCGCCTAGTAGCGGGCGCTCGATTTTTCTGTTTGGCCTCGGCGGGAGTAACGCATAAGTTCCCCGTATGAATCGCACCGCCAGGGTGTTGCTGCGGCTCCTGCTGTCGCTGGGCCTCGCCGGCTGTGGCTTTGCCCTGGCCGGTTACGTCGCGGGGCGCTGCTGCGTGCCGCCGGGGAGCGGCCTGGCCGGGCCCGCCATCGTCGTCGGCTGGGCAGCGCTCGGCGCCGTCGCGGCGCTCGTTGCAGGTATCTTCCTCTCGGTCCGCCTGTCGCCGAAAGCTCTTCGCAGGGTGGCTGCAGTCGCTGGCCTCGCCGGGCTGCTGGTCTACGGGTCGCTGGGCTATGCACTCCTGGTGTCGCGGGTCGAGACCCGAGCTCAGCTCGAGGAGGCCTACACGCGGCTGCCGGCCTTCCGCGTCGCGCTGACCGCCGGGCCCGGCGCCCCGCCCGCGTTCGAGCGCTTCAGCGCGGACTGGTCGCGGCGCCGCTTCTCCGCCGAGAAGGCGGGGGGCGCCTGCGAGGGGACGCTGTCCGGGGAGCAGGCGGTCGAACTGCTCACGGCGCTGCGGGCGGCCGAGGGGGTGCTATACCGCACACCGGATGCCTGTGCCGACCCTGGCGGGCCGATCCATCACGTCCTCCGCGCGACCATACCGTCGCCGCTGCCGCCGGACACCGAGATCGACCAGGGCTTGACCGGGTCGTGCCTCTCGGCCTACCCGGATCTCGCCGCGCCCTTTGCCGCGGCCGCCCGCCTCGCGCAGGAGGCCCGCTGCGATTTCAGGGCGTCGGGGGCTTCCCGCGACCCGCGATAACGCCGGCCAGGAAGCTGCGCGTCGCCGTGTCCAGCATGGCCGGGACGTCGGCCTCGGGATGGAAGTAGGGCAGCTTGCCGCTCATGCAGATGGCGCTGAAGCCGTGTACCAGGGCCCAGAGCTTGATGGCGGTGTCGAGCTCGTCGACGTCGGTTGCGCCCTGCGCTGCCAGGTAGGCGCGCACCGTTTCCACCAGCACGAAGAAGCCGACCGCCTTGCGATCGAAGTTGTCGGCATCGAAGGCGCGCTTGCCGATATCGCCCCACATGAGGTCGTAGAAGGCTGACTTCGCGGTGACGAAAGCGATGTAGTTCTTGCCGAGGGCGATGATCGCCTCGATGCTGCCCGCAGGGTGCCGGTCGCGTATCGCGCGCGCGGTCTCGCTGAGGCCGAAGAAGCCGAGCTGGCTCACCGCCTCGAGCAGGGCCTCCTTGTCGCGGAAGTGCCGGTAGGGGGCGGCGTTGCTGACCCCGGCGCGGCGCGCCGCGTCGGCCATGGTGAAGCCCAGGGAACCACTCTCCTCGATCAGCTCCGCCGCGGCGACGATAAGCGCGTTGCGCAGGTCACCGTGATGGTAGCTCTTCTCCGCCCTGCTCACGCCGGTTCGCGCGGCGGCAGGCCGCCGACAGCGCCGGCGGGCACGGGCTGCTCCGCCCCGGCCCGGCGGTGGCGGCGATGATAGGCGAGCATGAACATGGGCGGAATATAGAAGAACGAGACGACGGTGGAAAGCAGTACGCCGCCGGCGATCGCCATTGCGAAGGGCGGCCAGAACTGACTGCCTTCGAGGATGAGCGGCAGGAAGCCGCCGAAGGTGGTGATCGTCGTGGACACGATGTGGCGGCTCGAGCCCAGCACGACCTCGCAGACGGCGCCGACATCGCCGCGCATGGCCCGCTCGTCGAGCTGCAGCGCGGTGAGGATGATGATCGCGGCGTTGATCGAGACACCGATGGAGCCGATGACCCCGATCAGCGCCTGCACCCCGAAGGGATAGCGGAACACCGCGAGGGCCAGCAGGCTGAGGCCCATGGAGAGCAGGAACACGGTGAAGGCGACGGCAGAGAGGCGCCAGGAGTTGAAGGTGAGCACGATGGTGGCCAGCAGCGCTGCGACGATCATGCCCATGGGCGCGATGATGTTCTGGACCACGCTGGCGCGGGCATCGGCGGTGCCGCCGAACTGGTAGCGGTAGCCGTTCGGGAGCGTTACCGGGTCCTCGGCCAGGATGCTCCTCAGTTCCTTGAGTGCCTCTTCGGCCAGCACGCCGCGGGTGACGAAGCCCTGCACGATGTTCACGCGCTCGCCGTTCTTGCGCGAGATCGGGCTGCTCGCCGGCTGCAGCTCGAAGCTGCCGAGCGTCGACAGCGCGATGCTGTTGAGTCCCTCCGCGGCCCCGGGCAGTGGGAGGCGCATGCTGGCGATCTGCTCCGGCGTCGACCAGTCGCTCTCGCGCAGCCGCGCCCGTACGGGGAGGCGTTCGGTTCCTTCGAGCAGTTCCCCGGCCACGCGGCCGCGCAGGGCGGCATCCAGTGTGTCGGCGACCGCGGCAAGCTCGAGGCCCGCGCGGCGCACGCGCTGCTCGTCGAGCTCGAAAACCAGCTTCGGCGCCCCGGCGACCAGCGTCGTGCTGCTGTGGGTGATATCCGTGACCCGCTCCATGCGCAGGCGAAAGGCCTCGCCGAGCCGGCGCAGGGTTTCCAGGTCCGGGCCGAAGAGCTCGATCTCCAGCGGCGCTGCGACCGGCGGGCCCTGGTCGATGCCATGGACCACGATGCGCGCCTCCGGGTACTCCGCGTCCAGCGCGCGCTGCAGGCGCCGGATCAGGTCGTCGGTCCGGTTCTCGTCGCGGGTCAGCACCATGGCCTGGGCAAAGCCCGGGATGCCCTCGCGGCTGCGGATCACGTTGTAGTAGAAGGGCGGCGGGCTCTCGCCGAGGCTCCAGTCGATGCGCCGGATCAGTGGCTCTTCGCGGAGCCGCGCATCGAGTTCGCGCACGAGGCGGCCGGTGTCGTTGATCGAGCGCCCGGGCGGCAGCGACACCTGCAGGTAGAGCTGGTCGCGGTCCGTGCCGGGGAAGAACTGCGCCGTCAGCGTCGGGAAGGACAGGAAGCCGGCCGCGGGCAGGGCGAGGGCGAGGGCGACCGATCCCGCCGGATGGCGCACGGACCAGTCGAGGGCGCGGGCGAGGGCACGCCCTGCGCGGCCGCTGGGCAGGCCGGCCTCCCACCAGCGCTCGCGCCCGGTCAGGCCGGCGGGCAGCAGCCGCGCGGCGAGCACCGGCGTCAGCGTAAGCGCGAGCAGCAGTGACCCGGTCAGCATGATCACCACGGCCTTGGCGATGGAACCGAGGAAGTCCCCCGCGCCCCCGGGGAGCAGGACCATGGGCACGAAGGCCAGCACCGTTGTCGCCGTCGAGGACAGCAGCGGCACGCGCAGCCGGGTGACCGCGTCGCCGATCGCCTCGTCCGGCGACAGGCCTGCCAGCAGCCGCTTGCGCACCTCGTCGGTCATCACGATGGAGCCGTCCACCAGCAGGCCCAGGGCGACGACGAGTCCGGTCACGGACATCTGGTGGATGGGAAGACCCAGGAGATACAGGCAGATGATCGACAGCGCCGTGCACAGGGGCAGGATGACGGCGACCACCGTGGCTGCCCGCAGCCCCAGGGTGAACAGCAGCACGAGGAGTACCAGGCCCATGCCGACGACCAGGTTGATGCTCACATCCCGCAGCCGCTGCAGCGTGTAGCCGGCCTGGTCGTAGCTGGTCTCGATCAGCACGCCGGCCGGTGCCGCTGACCGGTACTCGTCCAGGAACGCCTCGAAAGCGCGGCTCCAGCGATCCACCTGCAGCCCCTCGCGCATGGCGACGCCCATGAGCACACCGGGCCGCCCCTCGGTGAAGGCGGCGGCGCGCGGCGGCGATGCCTCGGCGCGGTAGACCTGCGCGATGTCACCCACGGTGACGGCACCGCCGCGGCTGTCCGTGCGCACGATCACGTCGGCGATGCGGGCGGCGGAGTCGAACTCGCCGGCCACCTCGATGAGCAGGTCGTTGATGCGGCCACTGGCCCTGCCGGAAGCCTGGCGGGGGTCGGCGCCGCGCAGGGCCCGGGTCAACTCGTCCATGGAGATGCCCCGGGCGAGCATGGCCTGCTCGTCGAGGTCGACACGGATTTCCTCGGTGCTCTCGCCGAACAGCTCGACGAGGCGGGTGCCCGGGAAGTTGCGCGCGCGCTCGGCAAGGTCGTCGGCTGTGCGGCTGAGCAGCGACAGCGGCACGTCGTAGCCCGGCGCCGAGGTGACGGCGACGATCCTGGCGTAGGCGAGGGTCCGGTTGTTGTCGAAGGCTGGCGGCAGGACGCCGGGCGGGAACTGCAGGGTGGCGTCGTCGATGGCGTCGCGCACCTCGGACCAGGCGCGCTCGATCTCCTCATCGGCCAGCGTGTCGTAGAGTTCCACCACCACGGATACCACGCCGCTGGACGACGTGGAGCGTACCTCGTCGACTTCCGCGATGGCGCGCAGTTCCTCCTCCAGGGGCCGGGTGACCAGGGCCTCCACCCGGGCCGGTTCGGCGCCCGGGAAGAAGGTTGTGATCGTGGCCACGTAATTGGTGATCGTGGGGTCTTCCTGCCGCCCGAGGGAGCGCAGGCTGGCGAGACCCACCAGCACGATCACGATGATCGCGAGCCACAGGTAGCGACCGTTGCGGTACAGGCTGTGTGCGAGCACGGCTCAGGCCCCCGCGAGCCGGTCGCCCGCGCTGTCGATGACGCGGGTGCCGGGTGCGACCCGGTGCACGCCGTCGGCAATCACCCGGTCGCCGTCATTCAGCGTGCCGCGCACGAAGGCGCGGTCCCCGGACACGTGCAGGACCTCGACCACCTCGCGCAGCGCGACGGTCCCGCCCTCCCGCTCGCGCAGCGCCAGCACCGTCCATACGCCGCGCTCGCCCTCCAGCAGGGCCGACAGCGGCAGCCAGCCCCCCGCCGCCGCGACGCGCCTGGGCAGGCTGATGGTCACGGGCTCGCCGTCGAAGGCCTCGGTGCCCGCGGGCAGTACGAAGATCGCCGCTGCGGTCATGCTGACCGGGTCCACATCGGGTCGGATGCCGCGCAGGCGCGCATCGATCGTTTCCCCGCGTAGCTCGAGCGGATAGGCCCGGTCGACCGCCAGCGTGCCGGCCTGTTCCACGGCAATGCCGACCTGCGCCTCGCGCTCACCAATGGCGACCAGCGTGAAGACCGCCCTGCCGGGTTCCGTGACCGTGCCGCGGTCCAGGTGCTGGCGTCCGACGCGCGCTGCGTAGGGCGCGCGCAGGGTGGACTTGTCGAGGTCGATCGTGAGGCTGTCGAGCTGGGCGGTTACCGCCTCCAGGCGGGCGACCAGGGCCTTTTCGGCCAGGCGCGTGTCGTCGAAGTTCTGCCGGGAGATGGCGCCGCTGGCCGCGAGCGGCGCCTGCCGCTCGCTGCGCGCCCGGGCGAGTTCGAGCTCGGCGCGCACCTGGGCAACGGTCGCGGCCGCGGCCTTGCGCCGGGCCTCCAGGGAACGCGTATCGAGGCGCGCCAGCGGCTTGCCGGCGGCCACGAGGTCCCCCTCATCGACCAGGATCGCATCGATGACGCCCGGTATCTCGAAGCCGACGGTGCCGCTGGTGGCCGCTTTCACCAGGCCGAGGAAGCGCTGTTCGCGCTCGAAAGCGCCCACCTGCGTGAAGGCAGCGGTCGCCACGGGCATGGCGTCCCGGCCGGGACGTTCGCCCGGATCCTCCACGCGGGCGTGCAGGGCGGCGGTGATCGCCGCGGTGACCAGGGCGGCGATCACCGTCGCGGTCGCCGTCGATGCCCAGCGCCTGCTTCGTTCCTGTCGAGCCATGACCTTGCCTCTCCCTGCCATGTTAATCATATTAACATTTATGTTAGTTGCTTTAACATATGCCGGCAAGGCGGATTGTTGGACGCCCCGGAAATGCGCCCCGCCGTTGCAGAAACTGGACGGAGCCCGGGCAGGCCGGCGGAGGCTGCGCTCGAGGACTGTTCCGCGTCGCTGATACCGGCCGGGGAGGGCACCGGGGCCGGCGGCATTGGCTCCCCGCCGGCAAACTCTCTATGATCCGGGGTTTCAACCCAGCATCAGTCGTCGAGGAAGAACAGCCATGAAAACACGCGCAGCAGTCGCCTTCGGTGCCGGCAAGCCCCTGGAAATCTGCGAGGTGGAGCTGGAGGGGCCCCGCGCCGGCGAGGTGATGGTGGAGCTCAGGGCGACCGGGGTCTGCCATACGGATGCCTTCACCCTGTCCGGGGATGACCCGGAGGGCGCCTTCCCGACCATCCTCGGCCACGAGGGCGCGGGGGTCGTCGTCGAGGTGGGGGAGGGCGTGACCTCCGTGAAGCCCGGCGACCACGTGATCCCGCTGTACACGCCGGAGTGCCGGGAGTGCGACTTCTGCCTGCACCCACGCACCAACCTCTGCCAGGCGATCCGCGAGACCCAGGGCCAGGGCGTGATGCCGGACGGCTCGAGCCGCTTTTCCCTCGACGGCAAGCCGCTGCGGCACTACATGGGCTGCTCCACCTTTGCCAACCACACGGTGCTGCCGGAGATTGCCGTGGCGAAGGTGCGCGAGGACGCGCCCTTCGACAAGATCTGCTACATCGGCTGCGGCGTGACCACCGGCATCGGTGCCGTCGCCTTCACCATGAAGGTCGAGGCCGGGGCCACGGTCGCGGTGTTCGGCCTCGGCGGCATCGGCCTCAACGTGATCCAGGGCGCGCGCATGGTCGGCGCCTCGCGCATCATCGGCGTGGACATGAACCCGGCCAAGGAGGCGCTCGGCCGGCAGTTCGGCCTGACCGACTTCGTCAACCCGAAGGACGTGGACGACGTCACCCAGCACCTCATCGCCATGACCGGCGGCGGGGTGGATTACAGCTTCGAATGCATCGGCAACGTCAACGTCATGCGCCAGGCGCTCGAGTGCGCGCACAAGGGCTGGGGCCAGAGCTGCATCATCGGCGTCGCCGGCGCCGGCCAGGAGATCAGCACCCGGCCGTTCCAGCTGGTCACCGGCCGCACCTGGAAGGGCACGGCTTTCGGCGGCGCGCGCGGGCGCACGGACGTGCCGAAGATCGTCGACTGGTACATGGAAGGGCAGATCAACATCGACGACCTGATCACGCACACCATGCCCCTGGAGGAGATCAACACGGCCTTCGACCTGATGCACGCGGGTGAAAGTATCCGCTCCGTGGTCATGTACTGACGGCGCGCGGGAGCCGCCGGCGCCGTGGGTATCGAGATCGACCGCACCGCCTTTGACCCGGAGGACTTCCGGGCCTTCGAGGCGCGGCTCGAGGACAACCTCGCCGACCTCGAGGGCCTTCTCGCCGACCCGGGCTTCGGCATCGGCCCGGCGACGCTCGGTGCGGAGCTCGAGCTCTACCTCGTCGACGGCGAGGGCAACCCGCTGCACGTGAACCAGGAGCTGCACGCCGCGGCCGCGGACCCGCGGCTCACGCTGGAGCTCAACCGCTACAACCTCGAGTACAACCTGACCCCGGGGCCCGTGGCCGGCGGCGCCTTCTCGGCCACCGAGCGAGAGATCCTCGGCTGCCTCGCCGACCTCAAGGGCCACGCGGCGGCCCATGGCGGGCAGGTGGTCGCCATCGGCATCCTGCCCACGCTGCGCGAGGCGGACTTCGGCCCGGGCTCCATCACCGACCGGCGCCGCTACCATGCGCTGGTGGCGCAGCTCATCGAGCGCCGGGGCAGCAGCTTCCGCATCGACATCAACGGCCGCAACCCGCTGCAGATCGACATGGCGGACATCACCCTGGAGGGCGCGAACACCTCGTTCCAGGTGCACTACCGGGTGGCCCCGGCGGTCTATGCGGATACCTACAACGCGCTGCAGCTGGCCACGCCCCTGGCCCTGGCCATCGCCGGCAACTCGCCGACGCTGTTCGGCCACGCGCTGTGGCGGGAGACGCGCATTCCGCTGTTCAAGCAGTCCATCGACTGCCGGCAGCGGGACCGCTACAGCTGGAGCGAGCCGGCGCGGGTGAACTTCGGCCGCGGCTGGGTGCGCCGCGGCGCGCACGAACTCTTTGCCGAGCAGGTGCGGCTCTATCCGCCCCTCCTGCCCATCTGCGGCGAGGGCGCGGCGGCGGGGGCACCGCTCCTGGACGAGCTTCGCCTGCACCTGTCCACGGTCTGGCTCTGGAACCGGCCGGTCTACGACCCGGTGGACGGCGGCCACCTGCGCATCGAGCTGCGCTCCCTGCCGGCGGGACCGACGCCCGTGGACATGGT
>CAYTJQ010000001.1:30943-69459 GCA_964438205.1 uncultured Alteromonadaceae bacterium | reverse complement strand
GCCATCGGCACGCCGGCGGAGGAGATCAGCCACTACCTCGGCGTCATCGGTGCGCGGCTGGCGGCCCGGCAGACCGGCGCGACCTGGCAGCTCGATACGCTGCACGGCCTGGATGGCGGGCTGCCGACGCCCGATGCGCAGCACGAGATGCTGAAGCGCTTCATGGCCCTGGCGGACAGCAATCGTCCGGTGGCGGAGTGGCCGCTGTGAGGCGCTTCCGGTTCCTGCGCGACCCGGACCCGGCGGCCATCGGCGACAGCTTCGAGGCGTTCCTGCACTGGCTCGAAGGCCCCGCCTGCCTCTTCATCAGCGGCGCCGACGACAGCCGCTGCCGCGCCTTCGTCACCCTGCTGCACGGCAACGAGCCCTCCGGCGCCCGCGCGCTCTGGCGCTGGCTCCGCGCGGGGGAGCGGCCGGCGGTGAACCTGGTCTGCATCGTCGCGTCGGTGACCGCCGCGCTCACCGAGCCGCTGTTCACCCACCGCATGCTGCCGCGGGCCCGCGACCTCAACCGCTGCTTCCGCCCGCCCTTCGACGATGCCCAGGGGCGCCTGGCCGAGGAGATCCTCGAGCTGCTGCGGCTGCACCGCCCGGAAGCGGTGGTGGACATGCACAACACCTCCGGCTCCGGGCCGTCCTTCGCCGTGTGCACCTTCCCGGACCGGCAGCACGATGCGCTGGCGGCGCTGTTCACCGGGCGCCTGATCATTTCCCACCTGGACCTCGGGGCCCTCATGGAGCTCAGCGATCACCGCTGTCCCACGGTGACTATCGAGGTGGGCGGCCGCCTCGACGACGCGGCACACCGCTGCGCCTATGAAGGGCTCTGCCGCTACGCGGCGGTGGCCGACGTCTTCGCGGGCGGAGTGCGCGGGCGCGGCCTGGAACGGCTGGCGGACCCGGTGCGCCTCGAGCTCCGTGAGGGTGTCAGCCTGACCTACGCGCCCAGGCCCTGTGCCGGCCACGACATCACGCTGCGCCCCGACATCGAGCACCACAACTTCGGCAGCGTCGGCCCCGACGTGGTGCTCGGCTGGGCCGGCGGTGTGCCGTCGCGCCTGTTCCGTGCCGTCGACGCCGCGGGTGTGTGCGCCGTCGACCGGCTGGTGCGCATCGAGAACGGCGAGGTGCGGCCGGCACAGCCGCTCAAGCTGTTCATGATCACGACCAATGCCGGTATCGCCCAGTCCGACTGCCTGTTCTACGCCGTCGCCGACGACGGCCAGCCCATCGCCGCGTAAGCGGCCCGCCGCGACCTGTCGCCTTTTCAGGCCGGTCCGGGCGACAGGGCCGGATTCTGCCCGGATTTGAGGCCCCGAACCCCTTGCAATCGACTCGAAAAGCACTGAGGATATATACAGTAGTTAATACAGTTCTTAATAGAGTTCTTAACAAGAGACAGACGGCCTAGGCCATCGGGAGCGACGGAGAGTGGACATGAACGCGAACAAGGAAAAGGCACTGGCAGCGGCCCTCGGCCAGATCGAGCGCCAGTTCGGCAAGGGCACGGTCATGCGCATGGGCGACACGGAGCGGGTCGCCATCCCGGCCATCTCCACGGGCTCCCTGGGGCTCGATGTCGCCCTCGGCATCGGCGGCCTGCCCAAGGGCCGCATCTGCGAGATCTACGGCCCGGAATCCTCCGGCAAGACCACCCTCACGCTACAGGTCATCGCCGAGGCGCAGAAGGCCGGGGGCACTGCAGCCTTCATCGATGCCGAGCACGCCCTGGACCCGTCCTACGCCGAGAAGCTCGGGGTGCAGGTGGACGATCTCATCGTCTCCCAGCCCGACACGGGTGAGCAGGCGCTGGAAGTCGCCGAGATGCTGGTGCGCTCCGGCGCCGTGGACGTGCTCGTGATCGATTCCGTGGCGGCCCTCACGCCCAAGGCGGAGATCGAGGGCGAGATGGGCGACAGCCACGTCGGCCTGCAGGCGCGGCTGCTGAGCCAGGCGATGCGCAAACTCACGGCCACCATCAAGCAGACCAACTGCTTGGTGATCTTCATCAACCAGATCCGCATGAAGATCGGCGTCATGTTCGGCTCGCCGGAAACCACTACCGGCGGCAACGCGCTCAAGTTCTACTCCTCCGTCCGCCTCGACATCCGTCGTATCGGCGCGGTGAAGGAGGGCGACGAGGTGGTCGGCAACGAGACCCGCGTGAAGGTGGTGAAGAACAAGGTCTCGCCGCCCTTCAAGCAGGCCGAGTTCCAGATTACCTACGGCCGCGGCATCAATCGCATGGCGGAGATCATCGACTGGGGCGTGAAGTTGAACCTGGTCGAAAAATCCGGCGCCTGGTACGCCTATAACGGCGACAAGATCGGCCAGGGCAAGGCCAATGCCTCGAAGTTCCTCGAGGACAACCCGGCCCTGGCGAGCGAGATCGAGACGCAGATCCGCGAGCAGGTGCTCGACATCAAGAAGCCCGCGGCAAACGCCACGACCGAAGAGGCGCCGGCGAGCAGCGAAGCGGGCGACGACGCGTAAACACAACCGCCGCGCCGGCCCCCCGGCCGGCGCTTGACTCCAGGGTGCCGGGACCCACATCACCCACTCTCATCCCCGGCATCCTTTTTTTTGTTTCTCGGTTATCCTTCCGCTCATGGCTGATAGACGCAACGACAGTGAGCGCGACCCCGTAGCGGCCCGCAAGGCTGCCATGGACCTGCTCGCGCGCCGGGAGCACAGCCGAAGGGAACTGCTACGCAAGCTGGGGCGGCGCTTCGCGCCGCAGGTACTGGAGGGCGCCCTGGAACAACTGGCGCGGGACGGCCTGCAGAGTGATGCGCGCTTCACGGAGGCCTATGTGCGCCAGCGCAGTGAGCGCGGCTACGGGCCCCTGCGCCTGGTGCGGGAACTGCGCGAGCGGGGCATCGACAGCGGCCTCGCCGACCGTGCCGTGGCCGGTGCCGATTGCGACTGGGCGCGCCTGGCGCGCAGGGTGGCGGAAAAGAAGTTCGGCGCGGAACCGCCGCAGGACCGCAAGGAACTGGCCCGCCGGCTTCGCTTCCTCCACAACCGCGGCTTCGACACCGGGGCCCTCGGGGACCCCTGGCGCTCAGGGCTCGAGTAGCGCGCGGCGCAGTTCACGGGCGTGATCCTGCAGGCGCTGCAGGTTGTCCGGCCCGGTACGCAGCAGCTGCTTGTCGATGGCTTTCATGCCCTCCAGGTCCTCGTCCACGTAGGCGTACACGGCCTCCACCTTCATCACCTCGATGTCCCCCGCCGGAACCGGCAGGGCAATGATCCGGTCGAGGGCCGCGACCAGCGCGTTGTCCACCTTGTCCGGGGCGTACCCCAGCGCCCCGTAGGCGGTCTCGAGCAGGGAGCGGTAGGACTGGAAAGCCTCCGCCAGGGGCTCCACGGGCGTGGCGACGATGGCGTCGACGATGGGGTCGTAGCGGCGGTAGCTGGCCGGGTCGATCACCGTGCGTCCCCCCACCTGCCGGACGCGGAAATCGCCGGCGGGCTTCGGCAGGTTGAAGACCTTGCTCGGGACGACGCCGCGGCGCACGGCGTCCACGGCCGCGACGGTGCGCTCGAGGAGATTACTGTGGCCGAGCAGGTCCGAGGGCAGGCCTTCGGCGGCGTAGGGTGTGAGGGCGTCGCGGACCACCGGATCGCTGTTGTCGAGGGTCAGTGGCGGCTCCTCGGGCTCCGCCGGGGGCTCCGGTTCCGCCGCCGGCTCATTGGGCTCTTCGGCAAGCGGCTCGGGTTCCGGCTCTGCTTCCGCCGGTCGCTCCGGGATATCCGGCGCCACCGGCTCGGCGACGCGCGGCGGCGTCGGGTCCGGTGTTTCCGGCACGACGGTCGTGGCCGGTTCCTCCGGCGGCGTGTCGTCGGGGCCGAGCACCAGCCAGGCGATGCCGGCGACGATGAACAGGGCAGCGGCGGTGACCAGGACCGGCGAGCCGCCGCTGCGGCGGCCGGCCGAGTCGCTGAAGCGGTCTTTCTGGTTGGCCTGCATGGTGTCCTCCGGGAACCCAGGGTAGTCCGTGGACGTTAGCAGATTCCGGTGCTGCGGTAACGGCCCGGGTCAGTCTTCCCGGAGGGGGTCGGCAACCCGGGGCGGCTGGTCCGGCTTGGCGTAGGCCATGCGCTTCGGGTCCCGGGGCCGGTAGTAGCGGTCGAGGCCGGCCAGGGCCACGGTGTCCGCGGCGGCCAGGTCGACGCTGCCGTCCTCCTGCACGCAGGCGTCCGGCAGTTCGATAGAGAGGACTTCGCCGATCACCAGGTGGGTGCCGTTGATCGCCAGCGGCTGGTGATCGCGCAGCGCCATGCCCAGACGCACCGAGGCATCTTCGACGAACGGTGCCGGGAAGCCTTCCCGCCAGTGCTCGCCGAGGCCAACGGCGGCGAACTCCGAGACCTCCCGCGGGTAGCGCGCGGCGGTCTGGTGGGCCCGCTCGATAAAGGCGCTGGCCACGTGGTTCACCGTGTAGTGCCCCGTGGCAAGGATATTGTCCAGGGTGTGTCGGGGCACGCTGTCCGGGCGCATGACCAGCGCCAGCAGCGGTGGATTGGAGCCCAGGTGCACCAGCGAGCTCATGATCGCCAGGTTGCTCCGCCCATCGCGATCAACGGAGCCGATGAGATTCGCGGGCTTGTAGCCGGTGATGCCGTTGACCAGGGAAGCCCGGTAGCGCCGCTCCAGTGCCGCGAGGTCAGCGCTCTCCAGGAACATTAGGGCTCCCCGTCGCGCAGGCGCCGTCGTAACAGCCGTCGCGATAAAGGCGTCGGTAACGCCAGATTGCCCAGCGGTCATAGACCGGGTCGACCAGCCATCGCAGCAGAGGCCAGCGCAGCCAGCCCCAGAGCCACCCGTAGCGGGTGTGGCGCCAGGCGGCGACATTGGCGTCGGCGCCGGTGAGCCAGCGCCCGTCTGCGGTGCGCAGGTGCAGCGTCCGCAGCAGGGTGTCCCGGTCCGGCCCGCCGGGCTCCGGCGCCGCATCGAGGCTGTGGATGTCGCAGAGCTCGAGACTGTCGTCGCGCAGTCCCTCGATCCGTGCGATCTCACGGGCGCAGAGGCTGCAGCGCCCGTCGTAGTAGAGGATGTCGGTCATCAGGATCCCTGTGGCGGCGCGCCGCAGTGTTCGTCCTCCGGGTCGCAGCTGTTGATGCCGAGGAGGGCCCAGAGGTAGCAGCGCGAAAAAACAGCGTTGGCGAATAGGGCAAGCGCGGCGATGCCGGCCACGACACTCAGGATGTCGTGGCTGCCCCGCGCCAGGAGCCAGCCCGCGAGGAGCACGGCGCCCGCGAGGCGGAGCAGGCGCTCCATTGTTCCAAGGTTGCGGTTGATCATGGTCCCCACCGTTCTGCCTGAGGATACATCGATTCCTACGCGGTGCCGCCGCGGTCAGATGTATCGCGGTTCGCGGCTCGCGGCGATGGCGGCGCCGCCGAGGGCGGCCCCCGGGTCGGTCACCAGGTGCACGGGCACCGCGCGCGCATAGGCTGCCAGGGGGCCGCGATCATTGAAGCCCGCCAGGAAGCCGCTGCCCGGCAGCAGCCCCGCGAGCCGGGGCAGGACGCCGCCGGCGAGGTACACGCCGCCGGTCGCGCCGACGGTGAGCGCGAAGCTGCCGGCAAAGCGGCCGAGGAGTTCCAGGTACCAGGCGACGGCCTCCGCCGCCCTGCGGTCGTTGCTGCAGGCGGCGCAGATTGCGGCCGTGTCGCGCTCGTCGCCGCCCAGGGCCCGATAGAGCTGCGCGATACCGTTCCCGCGCAGCACGTGCTCGACGGTAACCGGTGTCGACCCTGCCGCAAGGGCCTCCCGGAGGGCCCAGTCCCGCGCGCTGACCGGGGCGAAGTCGGCGTGGCCCGCTTCCGTCGGCACCACCCGCTGCTTTTCCCCCGGGGCGACAACGAGGGCCGCACCGAGGCCCGTCCCGGGGCCGAGCACCGCGAGCGGTCCCTGCGCGTCCTTCGCCCCCGCCTGCAGGACCATGCTGCCGCCGGTTGGCAGGAAGGCGAGGCCGTGGGCGAGAGCGGCGAAATCATTCAGCAGCGCCACGCTGCGGAACGCAAAGGTCTCTGCCAGGGTGGCGGCGTCGATGGACCAGGGGCGGTTGGTGAGCCGGGCACGGCCCGCCGCTACCGGTCCGGCGACGGCGAGGCAGGCGAGGGTCGGCGCGGCCGTGACGTGCTCGGCCAGGTAGCGATGGACCTGGGCCTCCAGCCCTGCGGCGCCGGCGTTGGGGTAGCTCACCAGCTCGCTGAGCCGCGGCCAGCCCCGGGTGAGCGTCGCGACGGCAAAGCGGCTGTTGCTGCCGCCGATGTCGGCGACCAGCACCGTCTGCGCCTCGCCGGCCGTGTTGTCATCCATGGCCCGCTCCTGTGTCTCGCGGCGTGGAAAATCGTGCCTCGTCGCTTGGCCGGGCCCCGCCGGGTGCCGGCTTCACGGCGCAAACGCACGCCCCGTTGAAGCTGTTCGCCATCATGCACCAGTTCTTGACGGCACCCAACCGGCCGCAGCTGGCGACCGGAATCTCGGGGGTGGTGCATCGACCGGGGAGCGCACAGTGGTCCCGCGCAGCGATTGCGTGACACAGGAGCATCGATTGTGACAACCTCGCGGTGGCGGCGTCGCAGTAGCTGTGCTTCCTTTGGGGCCCCTGATCATTGGAGGTCCATCATGTTTGCCACGGCGCGCGCCTGGTTGCGTTCTATCCACCTGCTTTTACTCCTTTCCGCTCCCGCTCTTCTGGCCCAGGCCGACCCGGAGCCTGCCTTTGACCCCATCAGCTTGCCGGACGGTGCTGCCGACCTGCACGCGGAGCCGGGCGCGCCCGGCACGTGGCTGGTCGCGGCAGAGGCCGGTCTCCTGCGCGTAGCTGCCGGCGAAGCGCAGGTTCTCGCGACCGGTAGCTTCGAGGCCCTGGATGCCCGCGGGGGCGCGGATCTCGGGGGGGCCAGGACGGTCGTCGTGAGCGCCCTCGACGTCGACGCGGGCGCCGTGCGTCTCTTCGCGTACGCCCGGGCGAGCGGAGCTGTTGTTGCCCGGCTAACCATTACGCCCGACGAGGCAAGCCCCGATGCAGCCTGCCTGGCCCGGCACCCCGAGGGTGGCGACCTGTCGCTGTTCATCGTCGATGCCCGCGGCGAGGTGCAGCAGCGCGTCGTCTACGATGCCGCGGCCGCAGCCCTGGTGGATCGGCCGTTGCGCCGCTTCCCCGGCGTGCCGGAAGCCCAGGCCTGCGCGGTCGACGACGCGGCCGAGGCGCTGTACATCGCCGAAGAACCGGTCGGCGTCTGGCGCTACAGCGCAGCCTGGGAGGGCGACCGCGAGCGGGAGCCAGTGCTCCTTGGCGGCGCGGCGGGCCCGCTCGCGGGGGAAGCCTCGGACCTCGCCGTCGACGGGCGCGGGGGGCTGTGGGTGCTTGATGGTGACGCGGGTGCGCTGCACTACCTCCCTGCGGCGGCGCCTCCCGCGCGCTGGCCGCTCGCGGGCCTGGCCGAGCCCTCGGCGCTGGCCGTCGCCGCGGGCGAGGACGCCGTGGACGCGGTGGTCTTCGACGAGGCCGCCCCGGGCCATAGGCTCGCGCGGCTGCCCGTCCCCCCGGCGCCGGCCGCCTCGGCAGAGCGGCGCCCGCCCGCCATCACCGCAAGCGCGGAAACGACGCCGGTGGCCCGCTACGGCGACGCCGCCGATGATCCGGCGATCCACGTACCGCCGGCCGGGGCCGGCGAGGCCCTGATCCTCGGCACGGACAAGCGCGCGGGCCTGGCGGTCTATGGCCTCGACGGCGCCCTGCGCCAGTTCCTCGCCGTGGGCCGGCTAAACAACGTCGACGTACTGCCGGCAGTTGCTTTCCCGGACGGCACGGTGCCGCTGGCCGCCGCCAGCAACCGCACCGGCGACAGCATCTCGCTGTTCGCCATCGAAGGGGGTTGGGTGCGTCATCTCGGCGATGTGCCCACGGGGCTGGAGGAGGTCTACGGCCTGTGCATGTACGGCGATGGGGAAGCGGGCTATGTGTTCATTAACGCCAAGGACGGCCGCTATGAGCAGCACCGCCTGAGCGGCACCCTCGCCAGCCCGGCCACGGAGCGTGTGCGCGAATTCCGGCTGCCGAGCCAGCCGGAGGGCTGTGTGGCGGACTCGGCCACGGGGCTGGTTTACCTGGGCGAGGAAGCGGCGGGGATATGGGTCGCCGGTGCGGAGCCGGACGGCACAGCGCCTGAACTCGCCATCCCCGTCAGCGACAATCTCGTGGCCGACGTCGAGGGTATGGCTATCTACCGTCGCGGTGCTGAAGCCTGGCTCGTGGTCTCCAGCCAGGGGAGTAACAGCTTCGCTGTCTATGCCCTTGCACCGGGCTATCCGCTCGTGGGCGACTTCCGGGTGACAGCCGATCTGGCCGCGGGCCTGGACGGAGTCTCCGAGACGGACGGACTGGACGTCACCAGTGCATCGCTCCCCGGCTACCCGCAAGGGCTCATCGTGGTCCAGGACGGCCGCAACCGGCTTCCGGACGCCCCCCAGTCCTTCAAGCTTCTGGACTGGGGCGCCGTGGCCACCGTGCTGGGACTTGCCGACGGCGCTTGAAGGAGGCGGCTGGGTGGTGGGCTCATGACATTGCGGTGACCGCTGCGTGAACGGCCGGTGACACTTCCATTAAGTTTTGGCTAAGCGGCGTGCCTCGATGGCTCGCCGTCACATGCCGGTAACATGGGCGGAGCAGAATAGCGGCAGTTTTTGCTGAAAGGAACTGCCCCATGTCGTTTGCCAAGCGTCCCCTCGCCACCGCCCTCGCCGCCGTGCTCACACCTGCTGTCCTGCCCGCGCTCGCGCAGACGCCCTCCGACGGTGATGCCATGGACCGCATGGAGGAGGTCTACGTCTACGGCCAGCGTGCCATGATGCAGAACGCTATCGAGCGCCAGCGCGACTCCGACCGCATCATGAGCGTGATTACCCGCGACGCCATCGGTAACTTCCCGGACCAGAACGTGGCCGAGTCGGTCCGCCGCCTCTCCGGTGTGAACGTACTCAACGACCAGGGCGAGGGCCGCTTCATTGCCGTGCGCGGCCTCGACCCGGCCCTCAATTCGTCGTCGGTGAACGGCGTGCGTATCCCGTCGCCGGAGGCCGATACCCGCGCCGTGGCCCTGGATGTCGTCGCCTCGGAGCTGGTCGAATCCATCGAGGTCATCAAGACGCTGACCCCGGACCTGGATGCCGACACGATCGGTGCCTCCATCAATATCAACACGACTCGCGCCTTCGATGTCGAGGAGCCGTTCGTTTCTCTCAAGGCCGAGCAGTCCTACAACGATCTCGCCGACCGCTACTCACCGAAGACGGTGCTCGACTTCACCGTGCCCATCAACGAGCGCGTGGGCATTGCCGGTGGCCTGTCCTGGCAGGAGCGGGAGTTCTCCACGGACAACGCCGAGGCCGACGGCTGGGGTCTCACCGACGACGGTATTGCCTTCGCCGACACCGTCGAGTACCGCGACTACGATGTCATCCGGGAGCGGACCAGTGGCTCCCTGTCCGTCGACTTCCGTGCCAGCGACAGCACCACGCTCTACGCTCGCGGCATGTACAGTCTCTTCGAGGACACGGAGTCCCGCCGCGCGGTGGTCATCGAGATGGATGAAGACCCCTCGGGGGGCAACGCAGACCGGGCAAGCTTCCGCTCCGGGGACGGTGAAATCGCCGTGGAGCGTGAGCAGAAGGATCGCTATGAGGCCCAGGAGATCCGCAATTTCAGCCTCGGTGGCGAGACTCGCCTGGAACGCTGGAGCGTGGATTACAGTGTCAGCTACGCTTACGCCGAGGAGCACGAAAAGGACACCCAGGATCCGACGCTCTTTGCCGCGGGCTTCGAAGATCCGGGCGCTCTCGGCCTCACCTTTGATTATCGCGACGAGATTCCCGGGTATAGCGTGTTCGAGGGGGGCTCTGCCTTCTTCAATCCGGCCACCTATGAGGTCGATGCGCTGGAGCTGGTCGACGGCAAGAGCGAAGACGAGGAGGTGACCCTTCAACTTGACGCCACTCGCTATTTTGACCTCGACCAGGGCACGCTGGAGGTGAAGTTCGGCGGCAAGCACCGCCAGCGGAGCAAGGAGGCGGATATCACCCTCACGGTCCTCGAGGACTTCGACGGCGACTACACCATCGCCGACGTTGTCGGGGCGCAGAGCTACGGCTTCGCAGCTATCAACCCGATTATGGATCTCGGCGCGGTGCGCGCCTTCAACGCGGCCAACCTCGACCGCTTTGCGGTGAACGAGCTGGATACGGCCGTCGAGTCCAACCTCGAGGACTTCACCGTCGATGAGGACATCACCGCCGGCTATCTCATGGGCACCTGGCGCTCCGGCCCGCTGACGGTGATCGGCGGCGTGCGCGTCGAACACACCGAGAACGACGTGGTGGCCAACCGCACCGAGATTCTCGAAGAGGGCGCGGAGCTCGACGGTGTGATCCTCGATGAAGACACGGTGGTCATCACGCCGACGGCCGACGACAACAGCTACACCAACTGGCTGCCGAGCCTGAGCGTGCGCTATGACGCTCGCGATGACCTGGTGCTGCGGGCCGGGTTTTTCACCAGCGTCGTGCGCCCGGCGCCGATCCAGCTGGCGCCGATCTTCGCGGTGGAGGAATCTCGCGGTGGTGACCGCGAAGGCGAATTCGGCAACCCCTCCCTGGATCCCTATGAAGCGATCAATTTCGACGGCAGCGTCGAATGGTACTTCGACGAGGCGAGCGTCCTGTCAGCCGGCGTGTTCTACAAGGAGATCGAGAATTTCATCTTCAACACCGTCTTCGATGAGGACACGCCGCCCTTCAACGGTGTCTACAACGGTGTTTCCTTCACCGAGGCTGTCATTCCCCAGAACGGCGAGGATGCGCAGGTGCTGGGCTTCGAGCTCAACTACCAGCAGCTCTTCACCTTCCTGCCGGCTCCCTTCGACGGGCTGCTGGTCGGCCTGAACTACACCTACACAGACGCCGAGGGTGATACGGGTGAGCGCGACATCGATCTGCCGGCGGCAGCGAAGAATACCTATAATGCGACCCTCGGCTACGAGACCGACCGTCTCTCCATCCGCCTGACGGCTGCCTATCGCGACGAGTATCTCGACGAGCTCGGCGGCGATCCGGAGGAAGATCGCTACGTCGATGAGCATCTGCAGGTAGACCTGACGGCGAACTTTGACGTCACCGACTCGCTGAAGATCTACAGCCAGTTCATCAATCTGAACGACGAGCCTTTCTACGCCTTCCAGCGCGGTCCGGGTCGGGACCGCACGCTGCAGTACGAGGAGTATTCCTGGACCGCCCGCGTCGGCCTGCAGTGGACCTTTTAGGGGGCCGGACTCTGGTACGCACGGGCAGGAGCTTCTCCTTCTGAATCGAAGCTGATTCCGGGAAAACTTCCGCGGCCGCGCCGACTAGTGCAGCAGTCGGCGCGTGCTGCTGAAAGAAACCCGAATTCTCTCGACGTCGCCCGCCCGGGAGGCAATACTGGATCCTCTTTCGGGGGGATGGCGGGAAGCGGCGATGTTCAATTCAGATGGATCCATTACGGGTAGCCTGGCTTCGAGATTCCTGAAGCGTCTGTTTCGAGGATTCATCGCCGGGCTTTCAATGCTTGTCCTCGCGCCGGCGCTTGCCGGGCATGCGCCGGTCGTCGAGGATCTCGGTACCCTGCTCGATGAGCGTCCGGCGTTGCGGCGGGCGCTTGCGGCGGCCATCGAGAACGCAGAGCTTCACGAGGTGCCTGATACAACGGCGTTCCTCGCCTACCTCGATGACCTGTCGACTTCCATACCCGTAGAGCGACAGCTGGTCGCCGGGGCCATCAAGCTCCATTACATCATCAACCAGGCACCGGATGATCTGCTCAACGAGAGTGAGGCATTCAATGCCTGGCTCAAGCGCTTCGTCCAGGCCTATGGCGACTTCCTCGACTCGCCGGCTTCGGTCGCGCAGCTCGATACCTTCACGACGCTCCCCAACTACAACGTCGACGACTACGTTGTCAGCCCCAGCGGATGGCTGACCTTCAACCAGTTCTTCGCCCGCGAGATCAAGCCGGGCAAGCGCCCGATCGCGGAGCCTCGCAACGACAGGGTCATTGTTTCTCCGGCCGATGCCGTATTCATGGGCCACTGGCCCATCGAGGAGGATTCGACGATCACCGTAAAAGGTGCAACCTGGCGTATAGACGAACTCCTCGACGGCAGTCCCTACGCGGATGCCTTCCGTGGGGGCACTTACATGCACAGCTTCCTGTACGTCGATGACTACCACCGCTACCACGTGCCCGTGGGCGGTGAGCTGAAGGAAGTCCGCAATATTTCCGGGCGCGTCTACCTGGACGTTATCCGCGAGCCCGATGGCTCCTTCGGGATCGTCGACGGCGACACCTACCAGTTCCGCCAGGAGCGTGGCCTGGTCGTCATTGACTCCCCCGAGGTCGGGCTGGTCGCCGTGCTTCCGATCGGCATGTCCTTCGTGTCCTCCGTCAACCTGACGCCCGATGTCGGCGCGACGCTTCAAAAAGGTGATGAATTCGGTTTCTTCCTGTTCGGCGGTTCCGACATTGTCCTGCTGTTCCAGGACCGGAACATCGTCCTCGATGCCGAGGTCGGCAGGAAGTACCTGCAGGGCGAGCGCATCGGCGAGCGACAGCCGTAAGCGCTGGGGAGACCCCGAGGCGCGGCTCTGGCTGTTGCGCAAGGTGGTCTGCCAAGGCCCGGCGCGGTTCGGGAAAGCAGGGGCTGCCGGTTGCGGCGCGCTTTCTTCGTGGCTCCCGGCTCAATAGCCGCGGCTGAAGTCGACCACGTCGGCGAGGGGCTCCCCGGCCCGGTGGCGGGCGAGGTTGGCGAGGAACAGCTCGACGATGGCCCCCGGGTCGGTGGGTGCGGCGGTGTGCGAGGTGATATAGAGGTTGTCGACGTCCCAGAGCGGGTCGTCGTCGGCCAGGGGTTCTTCCGCGAACACATCGAGCACGGCGGCGCGCAGCTGGCCCGCGCCCAGGGCAGTGACCACGGCGCCGGTTTCCACGGTGCTGCCGCGGCCGCCGTTCAGGAAGATCGCGCCGCGGGGCAGGGACCCCAGCAGTTTTCCGTTGACCAGGCCCGCTGAAGCGGGGGTATCCGGCAGCAGGGCCAGCAGGTAGTCGCAGCCGGCGGCGAAGCGTTCCGCTTCGGCGAGCGGGAAGGTCTCCGTGAAGCCCTCGACCGCGTGGCCGCTGCGGTTCAACCCGCGGCTCTCGATCTGCAGGGCGGCCCCGGCCCGCGCGACAGCCTGGCCGATGGCGCCGGTGCCGAGCACCCCCAGGCGTTTTCCCGCGACCGTGCCGTCCCGCGTGCCGTCCCAGCGGGTCGCCCGGCTGCGGTGCAGGATGCGGCGCTCCAGGGCCAGCAGCCAGCCCAGCGCCCACTCGGCCATGGGCTGGCCGAAGATGCCGCGCACGCCGGTGAGCGCGTAGTCGCGCCGCGGGTGGTCCACGAGCGGGCGCACACCGGCCCAGGTGGACTGGGCCCAGCGCAGCCGGGGCAGGTCGTCGAGCACCGCGGCGAGGAGGTCCGGGTTCGCGAGGGCCAGCGTTGCACCGGTGCCGCTGCGCCGGGCGTCTTCGCTATCGCTGCAGGCGATGACCTCCAGATCATCGGGCAGGCGGCCGTCCAGCCGCGCCGCGAGCGCGGTGGCGTCGGGGGCGATGACAAGCAGCGTGTCGCCGTCAGGCTCAGCCACGCGAGGAATCTACGCTCACGGTCGAGTGACACAGGGCGGCCACCTGCGTACGTGCCCGGTCCAGGGCTACACCCGCTCGATGATGACCGCCGGCGCCATGCCGCCGGCGGCGCACATGGTGACCAGGCCCACCTGCTTGTCCTGGCGCTCGAGCTCGTCGAGGAGCGTGCCGATCAGGATGGAGCCGGTGGCGCCGATCGGGTGGCCCAGGGCCATGGCGCCGCCGTTCACGTTCACCCGCTCCCGGTCGAGGTCCAGGTCGCGGATGAACTTCTCGGCGACCACGGCGAAGGCCTCGTTGATCTCGAAGAGATCGATGTCGGCCAGGGTCATGCCCGCTTTCCCGAGCACCTTCCTCGCCGCGGGCACCGGTGCATTCAGCATCAGCACCGGCGAGTCGCCGACGTTGGCCATGGCCCGGACCCGCGCGCGGGGCTTGAGCCCATGGGCCTTCGCGTAGTCCGGGGAGGCCAGCAGGAGCGCCGCGGCGCCGTCGACTACGCCGGAGGAATTGCCGGCGTGGTGCACGTGGTTGATGGCGAGGTCCGGGTAGGCCTGAAGGACCAGGCTGCGGAACGTAGTGCCGTCATCGTTCAGCGGGTAGTCGGCCAGCGCGTCGAAGGCCGGTTTCAGCCCCGCGAGGCTGTCGAGTGTGGTTTCCGGCCGCGGGAACTCCTCGTGGTCCAGCGCCAGGCTGCCGTCCGGGTTGTGCACGGGTACCAGGCTGCGTCCGAAGCGCCCCTCCTCGACGGCCCGGGCGGCCCGCTGCTGCGAGGTGAGGGCGAGCTGATCCAGCGCCTCGCGGTCGATGCCCTCGAGGGTGGCGATCGTGTCGGCACAGAGCCCCTGGTGCGGCTGCGGGTGCTTCGCCCGCAGGCGCAGGTTGTCGCTGTCGATGAACGGTGACTGGGTCGGGTCCGAGCCGAAAGTCGACATCATCTCGCAGCCGCCGGCGACCACCAGGTCCTCCATGCCGCTCATGATCGAGGCCGCGGCGAAGTTCACGCTGGTAATGCCGGAGCCGCAGAAGCGGTCCAGGGTCACGCCCGAAGAGCGCACGTCGTAGCCCGCATCCAGCGCGGCCATGCGGGCGAGGTCCCCGCCCTGCTGGCCGCGCTGGGTGCTGGTGCCGAAGATGACATCGTCCACCGCGGCGGTGTCGATGCCCGTGCGCTCGGCCAGGGCCGCGAGCACCGTCGCACCGAGGTGCTGCGGGTGCAGGTGGGCCAGGGCCCCTTTGCCTTTCTTGCCGATGCCGCGGGGTGTGCGGCAGGCGTCGATGATCCAGGCTTCTTTCATCACCGTGCCCTCACTTGCCTTTCCATACCGGGGCGCGCTTCTCGGCGAAGGCCGTGGCGCCCTCGATGGCGTCCTCGCTCGTGAGCACGTCCTTGAGCAGCGTGTTCTGCCGGTCGAACATCTCCTCGCTGCTCCAGTCCTGGGCCGCGGCGATGACCTGCTTGCTGCGGGCGACGGCGAGGGGGCCGTTGGCCGCGATCTTCTTCGCAAGAGCGCTGGCGGCCTCGAGGGCCTTCCCCGGCGCGACAACGCTGTTGATGAGGCCAATCCCGGCGGCGCGGCCGGCGCTGATGAAGTCGCCGGTCAGGGCCAGTTCCATGGCCAGCCGCGGGGGAACCTGCCTGGGCAGCTTCACCAGGCCCCCGGCGGCGGCGGCGAGGCCCCGCTTCACCTCGGGAATACCGAACTGGCTGTCCTCGGCGGCGACGATGAGGTCGCAGCTGATGGCGACCTCGAAGCCACCGGCGAGCGCGTAGCCCTCGACGGCGGCGATGAGCGGCTTGCTCACCTGCCGCTCGACGAGGCCGGCGAAGCCGTGGCCCTCGACCACCGGCATCTCGCCGGTGACGAAGGCCTTGAGGTCCATGCCGGAGCAGAAGGTGCCGCCGGCGCCGGTGATGATGCCGACGCGGAGGCTGTCGTCGCTCTCGAGCTGGTCGATGGCCGCACTCACGGCCTCCGCGGTCGCCTTGTTGACCGCATTCTTCGCTTTCGGCCGGTTGAGGGTGATGACCAGGACGCCGTCCCGGTTTTCTGTCAGGACTACGGCTTCTTCGCTCACGGGTATTCTCCTTTTGACTCGAGTTCGTCCAGTCTTCGGCTTTCAGTTGTCCAGTTGTCCAGTTGTCCAGTTGTCCAGTTGTCATCGTCGGTCGGCAGACAGTTCGCATTGCCACCGGTGCATCAGTCTTCGTTGCCGTAGCGCTCGATCACCTGCTTGCCCAACGCCATCATGTGCACCTCGTCCGGGCCGTCCGCCTGGCGGCACCAGCGCGCATAGCTGAAGGCCTCGGCCATCATCCAGTCTTCCGTGAGGCCGCCGGCACCGTGCACCTGCATGCAGCGGTCGATCACCTGCTGGGCCATGAGCGGCACGGCGATCTTGGCCGCGGCGATCATGTCGCGGGCCGCCTGCGCGCCGACTTCGTCCATGCGCTTGCAGGCCTTGAGCACCAGCATGCGCATCATCTCGATCTCCGCGAAGCTCTGCGCGATGCCCTCGCGAACCGACTGGTGCTTGGCCAGGGGCCGGCCGAAGGTCTCGCGCCGGGTCACGCGCCGGCAGGCGAGCTCCAGGGACCGCTGGGCGGCGCCAACGAGGCGCATGCAGTGGTGCATGCGGCCCGGGCCGAGCCGGCCCTGGGCAATCTCGAAACCGCGGCCCTCGCCGAGGAGCATGTTATCGAGCGGCACGCGCACATCCGTGAAGCGGAGCTCGGCATGGCCGTGGGGCGCGTCGTCGTAGCCGAGGGTCGTCAAGGGGCGGACGATCTCCATGCCCGGCGTGCCGCGGGGAACCAGGACCTGCGACTGCTGCTGGTGCCGGTTGGGGTTCTCGGGGTCCGACTTGCCCATGACGATGAAGATTTGCGTGCGCTCGTACATCGCCCCGGTGATGAACCACTTGCGCCCGTTGAGGACCCATTCGTCGCCGTCGCGGACAATGGAGAGCTGGACGTTGGTGGCGTCGGAGGAGGCGACCTGCGGCTCGGTCATGGCGTAGGCGGAGCGGATCTCGCCGTCCAGCAGCGGCCGCAGCCAGCGCTCCTGCTGGGCCTCGGAGCCGTACTTCATCAGCACTTCCATGTTGCCGGTGTCCGGGGCGTTGCAGTTGAACACCTCGGGCGACCAGAGCACGCGGCCCATGATCTCGGCGAGGGGCGCGTAGTCGAAGTTGCTGATGCCCCCGTGGTCGCAGAACCTCGCGAGGGATGGGGGGATGAACAGGTTCCAGAGCCCGGCCTCGCGTGCCTTGACCTTCAGTGCCTCGACGATGGGCAGCGGGGCAAAGCGATTGTCCGCGCCGGCCAGCTGCTCGGCGAAGGTGTGCTCGTTGGGGTAGATGTGTTCATCCATGAAGGCCTGCAGGCGTAGCTGCAGGTCCCGGGATTGCTCGCTGAATTCGAACATGGGGACTTCCTTGTAGCTTGCTTCCAGGATCGGTGTTCCTTGCAGAGCGCATACCTTAGCGCCTGCGGGCCGCCAAGGCCACGGCGGGATCACGCCCGGTGCAACACCCGGTGCAACACTTGCAGTGCCGCGTCCGGGACCCTAGGGTAGTGGGATGCTGACAGCCCCTCACAGGATCCACCGGATCGTGAGCCGGGCCCGGCGAGGCGCGCGATGAGTGCGGCTCCCTGGGACAGCGCTGTGGCACGCGCCATCGAGCTGCGGCGGGCACTGCATGCCGAGCCCGAGCTCACCTGGGCCGAGCACGACACGGCGGCGCGGGTGCGGGCCGCCCTGGACGAGCTGGGTCTCTCCTGGCGGTCCTGTGCCGATACGGGGACGGTCGCGAGACTCGCGCCCGCTGCCGGCGGCCGCCACATCGCGCTGCGCGCCGACCTCGACGCCCTGCCCATCCACGAGCAGACCGACCTGCCCTGGCGCTCGCGGCGCGAGGGCTGCATGCACGCCTGCGGGCACGACGGCCATACGGCCACGCTCTACGCTGCCGCCACCTGGCTCGCCGCGGTGGAGGACCGCCTGCCGGGGCCGGTGACGCTCCTGTTCCAGCCGGCGGAAGAGGGTGGCCACGGCGCCGAGCGCATGATTGCCGACGGCGCCCTCGACGGGATCGACGCCGTCTTCGGCTGGCACAACTGGCCGGCCATCCCCTTCGGCCGGGCCGTCTGCCCGGATGGCGTCGTGATGGCGGGCAACGGCACCTATCGCCTGACGCTGCGCGGCGCCGGCGGCCACGCGAGCCAGCCGGAACTCTGCCGGGACCCGGTGCTGGCCGCGGCTGCGGTGGTGCAGGCGCTGCAGCAGGTCGTCAGCCGCCGCCTGCCGGCCCAGGCGGCCACGGTGCTCAGCATTACCTCCATCGACGCGCGCAGCAACCCGACGGTCATCCCGGACGATGCAGTGATCGAAGGCAGCTTCCGTATCGCCGATGACCGCGACCGCAGCCGCCTCGGCGAGTTGATGACCGAGATCGCCACGGGTACCGCTGCCGGCTACGGTGTGGACTGCGAGGTTGAGCTGTTCCCGCGCTATGGCCCCACCGTGAACCACGCGGAGGAGGCCGCCTGCTACCGCGGAGCGCTCGCGGCGGAGTTCGGGCCGGCCGTGCTCGATGGCGGCACACGTGTGCCGATCATGGCCTCTGAGGACTTCAGCTACTACCTTCGCGAGCGTCCCGGGGCCTTCGCGCTGGTGGGCGCCGGCGATGACCAGGCCTGCCACCAGGTGCCCTGCCACAGCGCCCGCTATGATTTCAACGATGCGTTGATCGCCCCCATGGCCCGCGTCTACGCGCGCCTGGCGGGGGCCCCCCTGCCGGATACCGCGGGCACGCATCCGCTATCCGACGAAGCAACCACAGAGGAAAGGCAATGAATACAGCCATGAACGCTCCGGAGGGAGTTGACGTGTTTCAACAGTGGGAGTCGGAGCTGCGCGGCTACTGCCGCCTGTACCCCACGGTCTTCAAGTCGGCGTCCAACGCCCGCCAGGTCGACGAGGGGGGCAAGTCCTACATCGACTTCTTTGCCGGTGCCGGTGTGCTCAATTTCGGCCACAACAACCCGCGCATGAAGAAGGCCATCATCGATTACATCGAGGCCGACGGCGTCGCCCACAGCCTCGACATGCACACGACGGCCAAGCGCGAGTTCCTGCAGGGGTTCGTGGATACGATCCTGAAGCCCCGGTACATGAACTATCGCATGACCTTCATGGGGCCCACGGGCACCAACGCTGTCGAGACCGCACTCAAGCTGGCGCGCCGGGTCACGGGGCGGCGGTCCGTCGTGGCCTACACCTCCGGCTTCCACGGCATGACCCTCGGCTCCCTGGCCGCCACCGCGAACAGCTATTTCCGCAACGCCGCCGGGGTGCCCCTCGAGCACGTGCTGCGACAGCCCTTCGGCTGCGAGAAGGTCTGCCTCGGCTGCAACAAGGGCTGTGGCATGGGCTCCCTGGACGCCCTGCGCGGCCAGCTCGAGAATTCCTCGTCCGGTCTCGAGCCGCCGGCGGCCTTCCTCGTGGAGGCCATCCAGGCCGAGGGGGGCGTGCACGTGGCCAGCGCCGAGTGGCTGCGCGCGGTCGAGCAGCTCGCGAGGGACGTCGGTGCGCTGTTTATCATCGATGACATCCAGGCCGGCTGTGGCCGCACCGGCAGCTACTTCAGCTTTGACGGCCTTGGCCTGGACCCGGATATCATCACCCTCGCCAAAGGCATCGGCGGCTTCGGCACGCCCCTGGCCATGAACCTGGTCAAGCCCGAGCACGATGATCACTGGCAGCCGGGCGAGCACACGGGCACCTTCCGTGGCCAGGGCCTTTCCTTCGTCGCCGGCCGCGAGGCGCTTGCCTACTTCGACGACGACGCGCTGATGACCGAGGTCGCCGCCAAGGGGCAACGCATGTCCGGGCGGCTGCAGGCCTTTGCCGACAGCAAGGACCACCCCATGCAGGTGCGCGGCAAGGGCATGATGCAGGCCCTCGATGTCGGCGACGGCGCCATCACCAAGGAGGTGTGCGCGCGCTGTTTCCGGGACGGCCTGCTCCTCGGCGCCAGCGGCACCGGCGGCTCGACCTTCAAGCTCATCCCGCCGCTCACGATCCCCGACGAAGACCTGGACGAGGGGCTCGACATTCTCCTGCGCAACCTGGAGGCCGTCCTGGAGGAGCGATGAGACAGCGCGATGACATGACCTTCCCCTTCGAGGAGTACGAGCGCCGCCTGCGCGAGCTGCGCGAGCGCATGGCCGCCCGGCTCCTCGACGCCGTGGTGATCACGGACCCCGAGAACCTCATGTACCTCACGGACTACCAGACCACGGGGTACTCCTTCTTCCAGTCCCTGGTGGTGCCGCTCGAAGACGAGCCCTTCATGATCACCCGGCACCTGGAGGAGTCGAACATCCACGCCCGCACCTGGGTGGAGAAAACCCGGCCCTACCCGGACACGGGGGACGCGATCCAGATGCTGGTGGAGGCGCTGCGGGAGTTCGGCTTGAGCGACAAGACCGTGGGCTACGAGCGCAACAGCTATTTCTTCCCGGCCTACCACCAGGACGCGATCCACACGACCTTCCGCGACGGCAGGCTCATCGACTGCTTCGGCATCGTCGAGGAGGGGCGGGTCTGCAAGTCCCCGGCGGAGATCGAGATCATGCGGCGGGCGGCGAAGGCCACGGAGGCCGGCATGCGCGCGGGTTTCGAGGCCTGTGAGGCCGGGGTCACCGAGAACGAGATCGGCGCTGCCATTTCCTCGGCCATGTTCCGTGCCGGCGGTGAGCCGCCGGCGGTCATGCCCTACGTCGTCTCCGGGCCGCGCTCCATGATCGGTCACGCGACCTGGGAGGGGCGAACGGTGCAGCCGGGGGAGCACGTCTTCATCGAGGTCGGCGGCTGCTACCGGCGCTATCACACGGCGATGATGCGTACCGTGATCTGCGGCGAGCTGACCGATGCGATGGCGCAGGCCCAGGAGCGCATGAAGTTCGCCCTCGACGAGGTGCACACGCAGGTACAGCCGGGCCTCACGGTCTCCGACGTGGACAACCTCGTGCGCAACATCATCACCGACAACATGGTCGGCGCGAGCCTGATCACCCGTTCCGGCTACTCCATTGGCATCGCGTTCCCGCCGTCCTGGGACGAGGGCTACATCGTCAGCCTGAAGCAGGGCGACTCGCGGGTCCTCAGGGAGGGCATGACCTTCCATATCCTGCCCTGGATGTGGGGTGTCGAGGGCGACAAGACGGTCGGCATCTCCGACACGATCCGCGTCACCGCCGATGGCTGCGAGAGCTTCTTCGCCCTCGACCGGGATTTCGTGGTCAAGCCGGCGAGCGGCAAGGCCGCCGGTAGCGAGAAGTCGCCCGCCCCGGCACCGGCGCGCTCAACGAAAGCCAATGGCAAGGACCCTCGCGAGGACCCTCGCACAGATCCTCGCACAGACCCTCGTACAGACCCTCGTACAGACCAGGGAGGCACCCATGCAGAGAGTGATTGACCCGACCACCGGTCGCCTGCTCCGGGAAGTGCCCTACGCCGACCCGGGGCAGGTGGAGGCGGCACTCGCCGCCAGCCATGCCTGTTTCCGCGACTGGCGCCGCGCCAGCTTCGCCGAGCGCGGCGAGGTACTGCGCGCGGTGGCGAAGCGCCTGCGCGACGACGTGGAGCAGCTGGCGCCACTCATGACCGAGGAGATGGGCAAGCCCATCCGCGAGGCCCGCGGCGAGGTGGAGAAAGCCGCCTGGGCAGCGGAGCACTATGCCGAGCACGCCGAGGCCTACCTCGAGCCGCTGTCCCTGCCGTCCGATGCCAGCCGCAGCTACGTGCAGCACCTGCCTATCGGCACCGTGCTCGGCGTCCTGCCCTGGAATGCCCCGTTCTGGCTGGCGTTCCGCTTCGCGGCACCGGCGCTCATGGCCGGTAATACCTGTCTCATGAAGCACGACGCCCACGTGCCGTCCTCGGCCGCCGCCATCGGCGCGCTCTTCGAGCAGGTCGGCGCGCCCGCAGGCTTGTTCCAGGATCTGCCCATGGACCACGCGGCGGTGGCGAACGTCATCCGCGACGACCGCGTGCGGGCGGTGTCCTTCACCGGCTCCGATCGCGGCGGGGCCGCGGTAGCAGCGCTTGCAGCCGCCGAGATCAAGCCCGCGGTGCTCGAGCTGGGCGGGTCGGACCCGTGCATCGTTCTCGCCGGTGCAGACCTCGGGGCGGCGGCAGACGTGATCACCCTGTCGCGCATCATCAACGCCGGGCAGAGCTGCATCGCCGCCAAGCGCATCATCGTCGAGGACACCGTGTACGACGAGCTCGCCGCGCTGCTCGAGGGACGCCTGGCGGCGCTCACCGTCGGCGACCCGCGCGAGGAGTCCACGGATGTCGGTCCCATCGCCCGGGAGGACCTGCGCGACAACCTGCACCGGCAGGTGCAGGAGACGGTGGCCGCGGGCGCCCGCTGCCGCCTGGGCGGTGAAATCCCCGACGGCGCCGGGTTCTTCTACCCGGTCACGCTGCTGACGGAGGTGACCCAGGCGATGACCGCCGCCCGCGAGGAAACCTTCGGTCCGGTCATGGTCCTGCTGCGTGCCGACGACGCGGAGGCCGCGATCGCCATGGCCAACGATACCCGTTACGGCCTCGCCGCCTCGGTCTGGGGCGAGACCGGGCTGGCCGAGGCTATTGCCCGCCGGCTGGACACGGGGCAGGTCGCCGTCAACGGCATCGTCAAGACCGACCCTCGGCTGCCCAGCGGCGGGGTCAAGCGCTCCGGCTACGGGCGCGAACTCGGCCCGCACGGCATCCACGCGTTCGTCAACGCGCAGCAGGTCTGGGTAGGCCCGAAGCAGGGCGGCTGACCCGCTCCCGGAGCCTGCCGCGGGCGGTAAAATTGGCAAAAATTGGAGGTACGGCGCGGCGGCGTTTTGCTATGCTGGAGTCGGTTGCATAAAAAGACCGCTTTGCCGGTCCCGTGAAATAACCATAACTACGGGGTAACGCCATGCCTGTCGCACCGCAAGTCCGTCCGCTGTTCACCCACCGTCGTCCGCTGGTCGCGGGCCTCGCCCTGGCCCTCGCGGCCGGTACCCAGGCCCAGGATCTCATGCTCGAGGAGGTCATCGTCACCGCCCAGAAGCGGGCCGAGAGCCTGCAGGACGTGCCGATCTCCGTCAGCGCGGTGAGCGGCGACAAGCTCGTCGAGGCCAACATCAGCAACCTCGAGGCGCTCACGACCTACGTGCCGAACTTCTCCATGAACCAGAGCGGCATCTCGAACAACATCACCATCCGGGGCGTCAGCTCCGGCATCAACCCGGGCTTCGAGCAGTCCACGGGCATGTACGTGGACAACATCTATTACGGCCGCGGCCAGCTCGCGCGCTCGCCGCTCTTCGACCTCGATCGTATCGAGGTGCTGCGCGGGCCGCAGCCGATTCTCTTCGGCAAGAACAGCATCGCGGGCGCCGTGAGCATGGTGACCGCCAAGCCCACCGATACCTTCGAGGGCTCGGTGACGGCGCTGTACGAGACGGAGGAAGAGCGCCAGGACTACCGCGTGGTGCTCTCCGGTCCGCTCACGGACACGCTCTCCGGGCGCCTCTCGCTCATGTACCGCGACGTGGAGGGCCCCTACACGAACACCGTTACCGGCGACGATGAAAAACAGGAAGAGGAAATGGTCTACCGCGGCTCCCTGCTCTGGGAGCCGACGCAGCAGCTGTCGGTCTGGGCCAAGTACGAGCACTCGGACTTCGATGATAACGGCCGCAACGTCGAGCTCGACCAGAGCATTGTCCGCGAGGACCTGGCGGGTACGGGGCAGGGCACGGACTACATCACCGCGCTGGACAATTTCGTCGGCCTTGCCAACGGTGTTCTCGGCTTCCAGCCGCCGGTCACCTACACGGGATCGGACGGTGAACTCGATCGCGTACGCGGCGGCAACGGCGACTTCCACGATAACCAGTCCGATGTCTTCGTGCTGACGATCGACTACGACCTGGGCGGGCTGACGCTGACCTCCACCACCGGTTACCTCGAGTACGAATTCCAGCAGGATTGCGACTGCGATTTCACCAGCGCGACGGTCTTCAACGCGCTGCAGGACGAGGCCTTCGAGCAGTTCAGCCAGGAGATCCGGGTGACCTCGCCGGGCGGCGAAAGCTTCGACTACATCGCCGGCCTCTACTACCAGACCAGCGAGCTGGATTTCGAAGACAACATCAACGTGATGGACAACAGCCTGCTGCGGATCCTGAACCCCGCCTTTGCCAATATCAGCAGCCGGCGCTTCGCGGACCAGGAAAGCGACATGTGGGCGGCCTTCGCCCAGGTCACCTGGAATATCTCCGATAGCTTCCGCCTCGTGCTCGGCGGGCGCTATAGCGAGGAGGAGAAGACGGCGACCAAGACCCAGGTGCACTTCGGCCCGGACGGCCAGCCGACCCCGGCAACGGACCCGAGCGGCCAGGTGCCGAACGTGCTCTGGGGTCTGAATCCGCTCTTCGGCGCCTTCAGCATCGAGCCCTATGACACGATCTCCGGCAAGCGCAAGGAAGAGGAATTCAACCCGCTGATCACGCTGCAGTGGGATGCCACCGACGACATGATGCTCTACGCGACCTACGTGGAAGGCTTCAAGGCCGGCGGCTTCGACATCCGCTCCAACGGCCACCCGGACCCGAACGTGGTCAACGCCCAGAACCTGGGCCGCGGGCTCGACATCGTCGGCGTGTTCGAGTTCGAGGACGAGTCCGCCGAGAGCTTCGAGGTCGGCGCGAAGATGGGCATCGGCGATACCGCCGAACTCAATATAGCTGCCTTCTACACGGAGTACACGAACCTGCAGACGAGCCAGTTCGACGGCGTCCTCGGCTTCAACGTACGCAACGCCGGCGAGGCGGAGATTTCCGGCGTGGAACTGGACGGCCGCTGGCTGGTGACCCGGGGCCTGACGCTGAGCGCCGCCGTGGCCTACCTCGATTTCGAGTACACGGACTTCAAGAACAACCAGTGCTACTTCGGCCAGCAGGTGCTGGACCCGGGCGCGGTACAGCCTGACGGCGTGACCTGTGACGCCACCGGCAAACGCAAGGAGTACACGCCGGAATGGACGGGCTCCATCATCGCCGACTACGTGATGCCGCTGGGTGACAGCCTGGAGCTTCGCACCACGCTCGACCTGAACTACAGCGATTCCTACACCTACAACCCGACGCTGGACCCGCGCAGCGAGCAGGACTCGTTCACCAAGGTGAACCTGCGCGTCGCCGTCGGCGCCCCCTCCGGGCAGTGGGAACTCGCCTTCGTCGGCCAGAACCTCACCGACGAGGATGTGGTCATCTACGGCGGCGAGGCCCCGCTTGCCGGCACGCTGACCGGCGGTACGGGCATCGCCTATTACAAGTTTCTCGACCGCCCCGCAACCTACGCCCTCCAGGGCACCTACCGGTTCTAGACCCGGCCGTAGCGATTGAGGCCGGGCGCCCCTTGGGCCCCCGGCTTTTTTGGGTTATCGCAGAGTGCCGGGCTAACATTCCCGGATGGCTGACGAAGCGGAGCTTGCGCCGCGCAAGATCATTCACGTCGACATGGACGCGTTCTACGCCAGCGTGGAACAGCGGGACGACCCGTCGCTGCGTGGCCGGCCGGTGGCGGTGGGCGGGTCGGCGCGCCGCGGGGTGGTGGCGGCCGCGAGCTACGAGGCGCGGGTGTTCGGGGTCCGTTCGGCGATGCCTTCGGTCACGGCAAGGCGCCGGTGCCCCGAGCTGGTGTTCATCAGGCCGCGTTTTGACCACTACCGGGACATCTCCCGCCAGATCCGCGGGATCTTCGCGCGCTACAGCGACCTCGTGGAGCCGCTTTCCCTGGACGAGGCCTACCTCGACGTGACCGCGGACCGGGCCGGCCTCGGCAGCGCGACGGCGACGGCACAGGCCATCAGGGCTGCCATTCGCGAGGAGACGTCGCTGACGGCGAGCGCGGGGGTGAGCTACAACAAGTTCCTGGCCAAGATCGCGTCCGACCAGCACAAGCCTGACGGCCTCTGCGTGATCACGCCGGCGCAGGGGCCGGCCTTTGTCGCGGGACTGCCCGTGCGGCGCTTTCACGGTGTGGGGCCGCGGACCGCGGAGCGCATGGCGCGGCTGGGCATTCACACGGGGGCGGAGCTGCGCGCCTGCGAGCGGGCCTTCCTCGAGCAGCACTTCGGCAAGTTTGCCGGTTATCTTTATGGCGCAGCCCGGGGCGAGGACCCGCGCCCGGTGCGGCCCGAGCGACAGCGCAAGTCCATCGGCGCGGAGCGCACCTTCGGCGAGGACCTCGAGGACAGTGCGGCAGTGCTCGCCGCGCTGGAGCGGATCGCAGACACGCTCTGGGCGCGGGTCGAAGGGCAGCCGCTGCGCGGTCGCACGGTGACCGTGAAGGTCAAGTACTCGGATTTCCGGCTGCTGACCCGGGCCCGCTCCGTGGCCGTGCCGGTGGAGACCCCCGAACGGCTGCGCGAGCTGGCTTCCGCGGCCATCGCGCCGCTGCTGCCGCCGGCGCGCGGTATACGGCTGCTCGGGATCGCCTTGTCGGCGCTGGCGGCGCCCGCGCCGCCGGCGGCCGGCGTCGGTGAGCCGTTCCCGGGTCAGCAAACGCTAGCCTTCTGAGCATGGTTTCCCGGACGAGCTTGCCGGCCCCGGCGGCGCGGGGCCATCATGGGGCAACCAGCCCCGGACAGAGAGACCGTGCGCATGAATGCCCTGTATCCCCCGATCGAGCCCTACGACCACGGCTGGCTGGCGGTCGGCGATGGACACGACGTCTACTACGAGCAGTGCGGCAACCCGGCCGGCAGACCCTGCCTCTTCGTGCACGGCGGCCCCGGCGGCGGGGCGGGGAAGGACGCGCGGCGCTTCTTCGACCCGGAGCGTTACCGCATCGTGCTCTTCGACCAGCGCGGCTGTGGTCGCTCCCGTCCCCATGCGTCGCTGGAGGCCAACACCACCTGGCATCTCGTTGCCGACATGGAGCGGCTGCGGGAGACCCTCGGCATCGAGCGCTGGCTGGTCTTCGGCGGGTCCTGGGGCAGCACGCTTTCCCTTGCCTATGCGCAGGCCCACCCGCAGGTGGTCAGCGAGCTGGTGCTGCGGGGCATTTTCCTGCTGCGGGAGCAGGAGATCCGCTGGTTCTACCAGCACGGCGCCAGTGAAATGTACCCGGATGCCTGGGAGGCCTACCTCGCGCCGATACCGGAGGCGGAGCGCGACGACCTCGTTGAAGCCTTTCACCGGCGCCTGACCGGGCCGGACGAGGAGGAGCGGCTGGCGGCGGCGCGGGCCTGGTCCGTCTGGGAGGCATCGACGAGTTTCCTGCGGCCGCGGGCGGATTTCGTGGCCCAGCTCGATGCGCCCGCGGCGGCGCTCGCCATGGCGCGTATCGAATGCCACTACTTCGTCAACGGCGGCTTCTTCGAGGACCCGGGACAACTGCTGGAAGGGATCGACCGCATCCGCCACATCCCGGCGGTGATCGTCCAGGGGCGCTATGACGTGGTCTGCCCGCCCACGACCGCCTGGATGCTGCACCGGGCCTGGCCGGAAGCGGAATTTCACCTCGTGCCGGACGCCGGCCACTCCGCCTTCGACGGGGGCAATGCCGCCGCGCTGGTGGCGGCGACGGACCGGCTAGCCGGGCACTATCACGGCGCGCAGCAGTAACGCGACGGCGCCCACGGCCAGCACGCCGGCACTCCAGAGCCCGACGAACCAGAACGCCCGCCGCAAGGCGGGCGGTAGTGGCCGTCCGCTCATCAGTGGTAGCCCTCGTCCGGATCCAGCTTGCCGCGGAACACCCAGTAGGCATAGCCGGTGTAGCCGAGGATCAGCGGCAGCATGACCAGCGCGCCGACCAGCATGAACCACTGGCTTGAGGGCGGGGCCGCGGCTTCCCAGAGCGTCACCGAGGTGGGGATGATGTAGGGCCAGAGCGAGATGCACAGGCCCACGAAGCAGAGAGCGAAGAGTCCCAGCGTGAGCAGGAACGGGGCGAGATCGTGTCCGTCCCGGGTCAGGGAGCGGTAGAGCCAGGTGCTGAGCACCGCGACCAGGATGGGCACCGGCGCGGCCACCGCCGCCGTCGGCAGGGAGAACCAGCGTTCCCAGTAGGCGGCCTCCAGGAATGGCGTGGCCAGGCTGACCACGCCAATCATCGCCACGGTGATCCCGCCCGTGACCACGGCGATGCGCCGCGCGCGGTCGTGGACTTCGCCCTCGGTTTTCAGCACCAGCCAGCAGGCGCCCAGGAGCAGGTAACCGATCGCGACCGCGATCCCGGTGAGCAGCGTGAAAGGCGTCAGCCAGTCCCACCAGCCGCCGCCGTAACTGCGACCGTCCACGGTGACGCCCTGCAGGACGGCGCCCAGGGCGATACCCTGGGCCAGGGCCGCGACGGCGGAGCCGACGATGAAGGCCCGGTCCCACCAGCGCCGCCAGCGCTCCGTGCGCCAGCGGTACTCGAAGGCCACGCCGCGGAAGACGAGCGCGAGCAGCATGGCGATGATCGGCGTGTACAGGGCCGTCATGTAGATCCCGTAGGCCATGGGGAAGGCGGCGAAGAGGCCGCCCCCGCCGAGAATGAGCCAGGTCTCGTTGCCGTCCCAGACCGGCGCCACGGAGTTCATGAGCAGGTCGCGGTCGCGGCGCTCGGGAAAGACGGCGAAGAGCATGCCGATGCCGAGGTCGAAGCCGTCGAGCACCACGTAGATGAAGACGGCGAGCACCAGCAGGCCCGCCCAGGCAATGGTCAGGTCCACGTCGCACCTCCCGTCGCGGTGGTTTCCTGGAACTGGACGGCCGGCACGGTGCCTGCGGTGCGCAGCGGCCCGTCCGCGGGCGGGCCGCCGATCGCGTCCGGACCCTGTGCCATGAGCCGCAGTATGTAAAAGATCCCGGCGCCGAAGACCAGGAAATAGACCACGGCGAACACCAGCAGGGAGGTGGCTACGGCCGGTGCGGCGATCGGCGATACGGAGGCGGCGGTAGTGAGCTCGCCGTAGATCGTCCAGGGCTGGCGGCCGACCTCCGTGGTGACCCAGCCGGCAATGACTGCGACCAGGCCCGACGGCCCCATTCCCACGGCCGCCCGCTGCAGCCACCGGTCCTCGTAGAGGCGGCCGCGATAGCGGGCCCAGAGGCTCCACAGGCCGAGTCCCGCCATGAGCAGCCCCAGGCCGACCATGATGCGGAAGGCCCAGAACACCACGCCCACGGGCGGCTGTTCTTCCGGCGGGACCGTGTCGAGACCCGCCAGCGGCGCGTTGAGGTCGTGCTTCAGGATCAGCGACGACAGTTTCGGGACCTCCAGCGCGTAGCGCACCTCGCCGGCGGTGGAGTCCGGCAGGCCGAAGAGGATCAGCGGCGCGCCATCCGGATAGCTCTGGTAGTGCCCCTCCATGGCCATCACCTTCACCGGCTGATGCTCGAGCGTGTTGAGGCCGTGCAGGTCGCCGATGACGACCTGTAGCGGGGCGACGAGGGCGGCCATCCACAGCGCCATGGAGAACATGCGCCGCACCGGTGCGCTTTGCCCGTGGCCGCGCAGGAGGTGCCAGGCCGCCACGCCACCGACCATGAAGGCCGTGGTCAGGTAGGCGCCGGTCAGCGTGTGCGCGAGGCGGTGAGGAAAGCTCGGGTTGAAGATGATCGCCAGCCAGTCCGTGGGCAGGAACTGGCCGTTTGCAGCGATCTCGTAGCCCGCCGGCGTCTGCATCCAGCTGTTGACCGCGAGAATCCAGGTGGCGGACAGGGCCGTGCCGAAGGCGACCATGGCGCAGGCGAGCATATGCAGGCGGTCGCCGACCCGCTCGCGGCCGAACAGCATGATGCCGAGGAAGCCGGCCTCGAGGAAGAAAGCCGTGAGCACTTCGTAGGCCATCAGCGGTCCGATGACCGGACCGGCGCGGTCAGAGAACACAGACCAGTTGGTGCCGAACTGGTAGGACATGGTAATGCCGGATACCACGCCCATGGCAAAGACCAGGGCGAAGATGCGGATCCAGAACTGAAATAGCGCCAGGTAGCTCCGGTCCCGGGTCCACAGCCAGAGGCCGTTGAGCACCGCGAGGTAGCTGGCGAGGCCGATGGAGAGGGCCGGGAAGATGAAGTGGAACGCGACCGTAAAGGCGAACTGGGCGCGAGCCAGCAGAAGGGGGTCGAGGGCGTCGAACATGGTCAGCTACAGCATCGTCTCAGACTTGGTACGGGCCGGGGGGGCGCTCAGACCTGCCGGCGCGGGGCTTTGTCGGTTCGCTTTGCTGTCTCGCCTTGCCGGGGCGCCGTGCCATACCCCGCCGCCGCGAGCCGTTGCGCGCAGCCAGGGCGGGGGTGCCAAGGCGGTGGCTGTAAAGCGATATCCGGAAATCCGTAAAAATGGTGCCGGCAAGAGGATTCGAACCTCCGACCCACGCATTACGAATGCGTTGCTCTACCAGCTGAGCTATGCCGGCCCGGAAGAGGGCGCGATTCTATGCCATCGCTCCGGTGCCGGCAAGCGCGCGGCGGCTGCCCCGCACGGGCGGTCAGCGGATCGAGGCGACGAAATCGGCCTCGAGCTCCGGTGCTTCGTCCTCGGGCGCCAGCTGCAGTTCCAGGGCGCGGTCCAGTTCGTCGGCAATCCGCTTCAGCGGGGCGTCCAGCGCATCATCCGCCTTGGCGTCGCGCTCGACTTCGAGCACGGCCATGTCGACCACCGGGGCGTCCTGCGCCGGCGGCTCAGCGGCAGCCATGGCGCTGGCAAGGACGGCCAGCCAGGTGAAGTGTTTCACGATATCCTCCAGGATTTTCAAAGTGTGTAGATAAGTAACACCAATTGTTACGAAGAACATAATAGTGCCATATTGGATTTTTGCAAGTGCTAATAAGAAATTATTTAGCCGGGGACAAGGGATTTCCGCGCGCCGGCGCGGTATGTTAATTCCTAAAAAGAACTAAATTGAAGCCCTGGCGGGGCGGGGGTCTGGAGGCTCAGGCTTCCTGAAGGGAGGCGATCTTGAGCAGGGTGTCGCGAAAGATGCGGTGAGCCGTTGCCAGGTCCATGGCCTGGTCGAAGTAGACGGCAGAACGCAGCCCGATCATCATCGCGTAGGCAACCTCAGCCGCGTCGCGATCGTCACCGAGGTAACAGGCCGGCGCCGCCTGGAAGATGGCGGCGAGGTGGTCCTTGCAGCGCAGGTCGAACTCGGCCTTGGTGACGCGGAGCACTTCATCGTGCACGGCCGCGCCGAAGCACTCGAGCATGAAACCGATCTCGGTCCGCGTGCTGGCCTCGCCGCGGAACCAGAGGTCCGCGAGGTGCTCGATGCGATCCCTGGCCGCGGCGTCGCCGCGGTCGCCGATGCGGGCGAGGAATTTTTCTGACACGTTCTCGAAATACTGCTCGAGGATGTCTTCCTTGCCGCGGAAATAGTAAAGCAGGTGGCTCGCCGACATGCCGGCCCCGGCGGCGATGTCTGCAAGGGTCGTGCGCGTGTAGCCCTTGTCGATGACGCAGTCGTGCAGCGCCTGGAAAATGCGGCGCCGGCGCTCAGCGCTGCGGGCCTGGCGGCTGCTACGGGGTACTTTTTGCGCGCTGGCGGTACTGTCCAAGGGGTCAGCTTCCTTGCAGGGGCCCGGCAACGCTACCAAAATTTTTTGTTTGAATCTTCTTCAAAGATTGGTAGCCTTGCGCGATAAGTCGAATAAAGGAATCGAGGATCTGCCTATGGCCATCGTCCCGCCCGCCCCCGACGTTGCAGCACGCGCTGTCATCGGCGATCTGCTCTCGCGCGCCGCCTTCGCGCTCGACGAGCAGGAAGACGCCATATTGGCCGCCTGCTTTGCCGAGGATGCGGTGTTTTCCCTGCGCATCGCCGGCGGCGACCTCATCGGTCCCTTCGAGGGCCGGGACGGCATCATGGGCCTGATGCGCGGCGCCTGGGAAGAACAGACAGACAAGCGCCGCCACGTGGTTTCGAACGTCTTCTTCCCGCCCGCGGACAAGGCGGCGACGGCCGGTGCCATTCCCGTCGTTTCCTACCTCTCGCTGTTCGCCACGGAACACGGCGAGGCGCAGCTGCTCTGCACCGGCGTCTATCGCGACGAGGTCATCGTGGACGGCAGTCGCTGTGAACTGGTGCGCCGACACCTCGACCTCGAGAAGGCCTACTGAGATCGCCATGAATATCGGCCGCATCCCCGCGAAGACAGCGCGCCTGCAGCCGCAGCAGCCGGCGCTCATCGATATTCCCAATGACCGCCGGATCAGCTACGGCGAGCTGGACGAACGCGTGCGGCGCCTCGCCAACGGCTTCCTGGACAGTGTCGGTGCGGAGAAGGGCGACCGCGTCGCCGTCCTGTCGAAGAACTGCATCGAGTACATGGAACTCTACTTCGCCTGCGCGCGAGTGGGCCTGGTGCTCCAGCCCCTGAACTGGCGCCTGGGTACGGCGGAACTGGCCCGCATCATCGAGGACGGCGAGCCCCGCGCCCTGGCCTACGCCGGGGACTTCGACGAGGTCGTCGACGCGCTCGGTACCCAGGTGACGCTGCCGCACTGGCTGCGCTTCGGCCCCGGCGGCGATTACGAGAAGCTGATCGCCGCGGCCGGCGATGACGAGCCCGCGATCGCCGACGGCGTGGGTGACCACGACCCGGTGCTGATTCTCTATACCGGTGGCACCACCGGCCGTTCCAAGGGCGCCCTGCACACGCACCGGTCCCTGTTCACCGGCATGATCAACCAGACCGTCGCCGAGCGCGTGCAGCGCGACGACGTGTACATGCTGACCGGCCAGATGTTCCACATCCCGGTCGTACTTGCCATGAACTACATGGCGCACGGCTGCCCCGTGGTCCTGATCAACTTCGAGGCGCGGCTCGCCCTCGAGGTGATCGAGCGCGAGCGGGTCTCCGCCTTCCTCGGCGTCACCACCATGCTCAACTGGATGATGGCCGTGGAGGACTTCGACCGCTTCGACCTGTCGAGCCTGCGCAACATCCAGTACGGCGGCGGGCCCATGCCGCGCAAGGTCGTGGAAGCGGCCCTGGCGGCCTTCCCCTGCACCATCATCCAGGGCTACGGGCAGACCGAGGGCATGACCATGAGCTTCCTGTCCCAGGAGGATCACCGGGCGGCAGTCGATGGCGAACATGCCGCGCGCCTGTCGTCCTGCGGCCGCGAGGCCTTCATGACCACGCTGCGGGTCGTCGACGGCCGGGGCCACGACGTGCCGCGGGACGGGCAGACCCCGGGCGAGATCATCGTCAGCTCGGAGGCGAACATGGTCGGCTACTGGCGCCAGCCCGAGCAGACCGCGGAGACGCTGCGCGACGGCTGGCTCTACACCGGTGATGTCGCCACCTGGGACGAAGCCGGCTACGTCTACATCGTGGACCGCGCCAAGGACATGATCATCTCCGGCGGCGAGAACATCTTCAGTACCCAGGTGGAGGCCGCGATCCACCAGCACCCCGCGGTCCTCGAGTCCGCCGTGTTCGGGGTGCCGGACGAGGAGTGGGGCGAGGCCGTCAAGGCCGTGGTGGTGCTCAAGCCCGGCATGAGCGCCACCGAGGCCGAGATCATCCAGGCTGCGAGCGAGCACCTGGCTTCCTACCAGAAGCCGCGCTCCGTCGACTTTGTCGAGAGCCTGCCCAAGGCGCCCACCGGCAAGATCCTCAAACGCGACCTGCGCGAACCCTACTGGCGGGAGCACGGTAAAAATGTCTAGTTCCAGCAACACGGCCGCCGAGGAGACGCTCCTGACGCCGGAACTCCTGGCCAATATCGGCCGCCAGGACGCGCCGCGGCGCGAGCTGGTCACCCGTCGCGAGATCCGCAAGTATGCGATTGCCACCGGCAACCGGCAGCAGCGCTACCTCGACGGGGACGTGGCGCCGCCGATGTTCCACGTGCCCCTGTTCTGGGACGTGGTCACGATGGACGAGCTGTCGCCGGACGGCGTCTTCATCGACAAGCTGTTGCCGAAATTCCCACTGGAGAAGGCCATGGCCGGCGGGCTCGAGATCGCGTACCTGCAACCCATCCACCCCGGCGACTGGCTGACGGCGACGCGCACCCTCACGGACATCTACGAGAAGCGCGGCCGCTCCGGGCCGCTCATTTTCTACGAGCTGGTCATGGAGATACGCAACGACGAGGGCGACCTGGTAATCCGGGAGAAGACCACGAGGATCCTGCGGTGACGACGGTGACAGCGAACGGGGAACTCAAGGTCGGCGACGGGCTGCCGGGCTTTACCCGCAGCTGCGACGAGATCCAGCTGTTCCTCTACAACGCGGTGTTGTACAACGCCCACCGCATCCACTTCGACTACCCCTATGCGACCGAGGTGGAGGGTTATCCCGGCCTCGTGGTGGCCGGTCCGCTCCTCGGCGACTGGCTGCACCAGTGCGTCGAGGAATGGCTCGACGGCAGGGGCGACCTCGAGCGCATCAGCTACTCCAACCGCGGCGCCGCCTACGTCGGCGATGCGCTGCACGTGGGCGGTGAGATCACCGCGGTCGACGACGCTGCCGGAACGGCCGCGCTCACCCTGTGGGTGCGCAACGATGCCGGCGATACGCTGGTACCGGGCGAGGCGACGGTGCGCTTCGGCGGAGGCGGCGCGCCGTGAGTCTGCGCGCTGCCACCGCGCTCGTCGGCGCCTTCGACACGGCGGTCGGCATCGTGCCGGGCGTGACGCCTACGGAACTCTGCGCCGAGGCGATCCGCGGCGCCGTCGCCGACGCGGGCCTGGCCCTCGGCGATGTGGACGGCCTCATCACCTGCAACGCCATGGCGCAGCCCATCCTCTATCACGCGGAAGCGATGGCCGAATACCTGCAGCTGTTCCCGAAGCTGTGCCTGACCCTGCCCACGGGCGGCGGTACCACGGTCAGTGCCCTGGCTCACGCCGCAGCGGCGATCCTTGCGGGGGAGGTCAACACCGTTGTCCTCGCCATGGCGGACAGTCTGCGCAGCGGCCTCACCCGTGACCAGGCCATGCGCATGCAGTCGTCCACCGGGCACCCGGACTTCGAGCAGCCCTACGGACCGACGGTGCCCGCCTACTACGCGCTCATCGCGCAGGCGCACATGGCGCGCTACGGCACCCGGCCGGAGCACTTCGCCCGCGTCGCCGTCGACACCCGCGCCCATGCCGCCCGCAACGAGACGGCGCAGAAGCGCGACCCGATTACCGTCGAGGACGTCCTCGCCTCGCGGCCCATCGCCGACCCGCTGCGGCTGCTCGACTGCTCCCTGGTCTCCGACGGCGGCTCGGCGGTGGTACTGACCCGCACCGACCGCGCCCGCGACCTCGCCCGGCCGCCGGTCTACTGCCTCGGCTTCGGCGAGGGGCACGGCCACGAGCACATCAGCCAGGCGCGGGACCTCACGACTTCCGCTGCGCGGGAGTCCGCTGCGGCGGCCTTCGCCATGGCCGGCCTCGGCCCGGCGGACCTCGCCTTCGCCCAGCTCTACGACTGCTTTACGCCGACGGTGCTGGTCGAGCTCGAGGACCTCGGCTTCTGCGCGAAGGGCGAGGGGGGTGCCTACCTCGCCAGCGAGGGCATGGGCCCCGGTGCCCGGCTGCCCGTCAACACGCACGGCGGCATGCTCTCCCACTGTCACCCCGGCAACCCCGGCGCGATGTTTGCCCTGACGGAGGCGGTGCGCCAGCTCCGCGGGGAGTGCGGCGAGCGCCAGGTGGCGGGCGCCGAGGCAGGCCTCGTGCACGCCCAGGGCGGTATCATGTCCAGCCACGCAACGCTCATCCTGGGCCGGGAGGTGTAAGGTGGAACGGATCCAGCCCCAGCGTACCGATGGCCTCGCCGCGCCCTATTTCGCCGGCTGCCGCGAGGGCGAGCTGCGCCTGCAGCACTGCCCGTCCTGCGGCCACTGGCAGTTCTACCCGCGCCCCTTCTGCACCGCCTGCGGTGCCGGGGCGCCGGCCTGGGAGGCGGCGAGCGGCCAGGGTACGATCGCCAGCTTCTCGGTGGTCCGCCGCGGCCTCTCGCCCGCCTACGAGGCCCCCTACACGGTCGCGCTGGTCGATCTTGCCGAGGGCCCGCGCATGATGTCAGTCGTCGTCGACTGTGAACCGGAAGCCGTCACCATCGGTGCGCCGGTGACGGTCTGCTTTGAACAATGGTCTGAAAGTCTTTCCCTGCCGGTGTTCCGGCTGGACGATAATGGAGGTGTGAAATGAATGCCGATGCCATCCCCGTCGCCATCCTCAACCCCGATGCGCCCGCGGACTCCCTGGAAGCCAAGCAGCCCTACATCGACAACGGCGTCGAGCGGGCGGGCAAGGAAGGCTACTTCAGCCGCGCGTACATGCAGCGGGAGTGGGACCGGCTCTGGACGCAGAGCTGGCTGATCGCCGGGGTCAGCGCGGACCTCGAGAAGGTCGGCGACTACTTCCTGTTCAACATCGGTGACGAGTCCATCATCGTCACGCTGACCGAGGAGGGCGTCCGCGCCTTCTACAATGTCTGCAGCCACCGTGGGGCGCGGCTGCTCTCGGAGGAGCGGGGCAACCGCAAGGTCATCGTCTGCCCCTTCCACAGCTGGAGCTTCAACAACGACGGCAGCCTGCGGCGGATTACGGACGAGGAGACCTTCCGCCCGGAGGTCGTTGCCCACCGCCCCGGCCTGACGCCGGTGCACTGCGAGGTACACGCCGGCATCGTCTTCATCAACATGTGCGAAGGCGAGGCGCCGCCCCTCGCCGAGGCCATCGGTCTGCCCGAGGGCTACCTCGAGGCCTACCGCATCGACCGGATGCGGGTGGTGCGCCATGTGCGCAGTGAGTGGGGCGCCAACTGGAAAGTCGGCGTGGAGGCCTTCTACGAGAGCTACCACCTGCACGCGGTGCACCCGGAGACCCGTGGGGTCATGGGCGACCTCAACGTGCAGTACGACCTCTACCCGAACGGCGCGAGCCGCATGATCGTGCCCCTCGGCCAGCCCAGCCCGCGCGCCGCGGACCAGACCACGGTGAACGAGGGTCTCAAGGCCATGCTCAAGGATGCCGGTATCGACCCCACGGGCTTCGACGGCACCGCGGCCGACGTGCGCCGCGCCATCCAGCAGGCCAAGCGCGAGCGCTCCGACCGCCTGGGCCTCGAGTACGAGCGCTTCACCGACGGGCAGCTGTCCGACAGCTGGGCGACCGGCATCTTCCCGAACGTGCAGATCGGCTGCCACCCGGAGGCGGTCTTCCTCATGCGCTTCATCCCGCACGAGACGGACCCCGAGCGCTTCTACTACGACACCATGACGCTCATGCTGCCGGCGGAAGACCCGGACTACTGCCCGCCGGACTGGATGGGCCTGCCGCAAGACACGGACGTGACCGGCGCCGTGCGCCCGGCCACGGAATACTACACCCTGGAGGAAGACCCGCAGCTCGGCCTGGTGCTCAGCCAGGACGCCTCGCTGCTCCCGGTGGTGCAGCAGGGGATGCGTTCCCGCGGCTTCGCCGGCCAGCTCTGGGGCGAACAGGAACAGCGGCTGCGCCACTTCCACGTCGAGCTGGAGCGGCGGCTGGCCGCGCCCTAGCCGCGGCAGAGCAGCCGTTGGTGAGCGGGCAGCGAAGCAGGCAGTAGAGCACGCAGCCACGCAGAAAACAGAAAACAGAAAACAGAAAACGGAAAGCAGAAAACAGATACCGCAAGACGATAGATACTTACAGGCATAGCCCATAAAGGAGCATAACAATGCAAGCCCAAGCCCCGAAAAACCGCTGCCGCAGCTGGCAGCGCACGAAGCTGGCCCTGGCCGTTGCCATGGCCCCGGCCCTGGCACTCACGGGTGAAGCCGCCCTGGCCCAGGCCGCGGACGACAGCAAGCTCGAGGAAGTCCTCGTGACCGCCACCCGGCGGGCCGAGACGGACATCCAGTCGACGCCGGTGGCGGTGACCGCGATCACCGGCGCCGAGGTTGACCGGCTGGCGCCGACCGACCTGGGCGACGTGCTGATGTACGCGCCGAATGTCGTCAATGGCAAGCAGCCGGGCTTCAATTCGGCCAACTTCGCGATCCGCGGTGTCGGCCAGAACGGCATCATCCTCTACTTCGAGAACCAGGTCGGCGTGATCGTCGATGACATGGTGATCCCGCACATCCAGACTGCCAACGTCGACATGCTCGATATCCAGAGCGTGGAGATCCTGCGCGGCCCGCAGGGTACGCTGTTCGGCAAGAACACCACCGGCGGCGTGGTCAACGTCAAGACCAACCGGCCGGAACTCGGTGCCAATACGCTCAGCGTCCGCGGCCAGGTGGCCGAGTTCGGCCGCCTCGAGGGACGGGCGATCGCCAACCTCTCCCTCGGCGAGACGGCCGCCTTCCGCGCCGCGATCATGCAGTCCGAGTCCGACGGCTACTACGAGAACGGCGCTTCCTTTGGTCCCGTGGCCGACTTCGGGGTGAACTACCCGCTCGTCGGCGCCACCGGCCAGGGCGACGGCAGCGACATCGGCGGCACGGATCTCTTCTCCGGCCGCTTCAAGTTCCGCTGGCAGCCCACCGACGGCCTCGACATCAACCTCGCCTACGAGATGGTGCGCGATCGCGGTGACACGCCGCCCTCGGTGAACGAGACGCCGGACGGTGCCTACGTGTTCAACGCGCTGGGCTTCACCCGTGACCCGGGCGGCGACCGCGTCAAGGTCGCCGGCGTGACCAACCGGGAGGGCGTGCTCATGCAGATGGGCAGCAAGGGCCACGAGATCGACGTGGACGGCCTCTACCTGAACGTCGACTGGGAGATGAACGA
>CAYTJQ010000001.1:26032-30843 GCA_964438205.1 uncultured Alteromonadaceae bacterium | reverse complement strand
GATCCGCTGTTCTTCAACAACAATCCGCAGGTGCTCTCCAACGGCCAGGACGCCGAGGCCATGGCCATCTACTTCGACGGTACCTGGCAGCTCAACGACGCCTGGTCCGTCGGTGCCGGCGTACGTTACACGGAAGAGGAGAAGGAGTGGACCGGCCGCAACCAGGTCTTCGTCCAGGCTCTCGATGGTGGTTTCGACCCGAACTTCACCTGGCGGGAGCTCGGCGAACCGCTGAACGCCGCCGACTTCGAACGCTTCCCCACCGGTGTCGTGCAGGACAACGAGAAGTGGGAAGAGCCCACCTGGCGCCTGACGCTGAGCTACGAGCCCACCGACGACCTCTACTTCTACGGCACCTACTCGCGCGGTTTCAAAAGCGGCGGCTACAACGACCAGACCGGTACCGGCGGCAACCCCATCGAGCCGATCCAGGCCCGCCCGACGGATCCGGAGACCGCCGATTCCTACGAGCTCGGCATGCGCTCCGACTGGATGGACGGACGCCTGCGCATGAACCTCACCGGCTTCTACGTCGTCTACGACGACTCGCAGCAGCAGCTGCTGGCCGAGATCGAGGCCGACCGGGATGGCGACGGCGTCAACGAGAGCACCTTCCAGGAGACGCGTTTCTTCAACGCCGCAGAGATCGAGGTCTACGGCCTCGAGGTCGAGGGCGCCTGGCGGGTGAGCAACAATTTCCGCATCCAGGGCAGCGTCGGCTGGCTGGAGTCGGAATTCAACGAGTTCCAGGCGGACACCGACTTCGACGGTGACATCGACACGGTTCTCGACGGCAACCCGGTCGCGCGTGCGCCGGAATGGACCTATAACGTCGACTTCCTCTACGACCACCGCTTCATGGGCGGCATCGTGGACTGGAACCTCAACGTGAACTACGTCGACGAGGCGACCTATGCCTACACAGCGGTGCCGAACACGCCGGACGGCATCACCGATGAGCGCACGCTGGTGAACGCTGCGGTGACCTTCCGCCCGGATAACGGTGCCTGGTGGGTCCGCGCCTTCGGCAGGAACCTCACGGACGAGGAGTATCGCCTGGGTGAATTGCCGGTAGCCAACCTGTGGGTCATGTCCTACTACGGCCAGCCGACGACTTTCGGCATCGAGGGTGGCATCGACTTCGACTGGTAAAGGCAGCTGACCGCCGGTGGCGGCCCGCGGGCCGCCACCGGCGCATTGTTCCGCGCGCCGCTGCCCCGCTGGTTGGCGGCGGCCGTCTCCCAACCGTCAAGCCCGAACGGGGTAAAGCCCTTGAGCCACCTCATTCTCCATCACCACGACCCGTCCCCCTTCGCCGAGAAAGTCCGCCTCGCCCTGGGCCTGAAGGGCCTCGCCTGGCAGTCCGTGCAGATCCCGATGGTCATGCCCAAGCCGGCCCTGACGGCACTGACCGGTGGCTATCGCAAGACGCCGGTGCTGCAGCTCGGGGCCGACGTGTACTGTGACACCCGGCACATCGCCCGGGAACTGGAGCGCTGCTTTCCCGGCCCGAGCCTCTTTCCCGGCGGTTCCGAGGGCGTGGCGCTGGCGCTCGGCTACTGGAGCGATACCGCGCTGTTCCAGCCCGGTGCCGCCCTGTCGATGGGTACCAACGAGCAGATCCCCGCGCCGGTGCTCGAGGACCGCATGGCGTTCTTCGACTTCCTCGAGGACGACGACCTGCGCGCCCCGCCGGACCATTTCTTTTCCCAGTTCAGCGCGGGCCTTGCCCAGCTGGAGCGCATGCTCACCGACGGCCGGGACTGGCTCCTCGGCGATCTCCCGGGCTGGGCGGACGTTGCCTGCTACAGCCCCGTGTGGATGTGTCGTGGCAACATTGCCGGGGGCGACGAACTGCTGGCACCGTTTCCGCGCCTCTGTGCCTGGGAAGAGCGGGTCGCGGCACTCGGCCACGGCGAGCGCAGCGAGCTCGACGCCGAGGCGGCGCTGGCCATTGCCCGCGAGGCCGAGCCGTCGATCCGGCCGATGGTCGCCGAGGATGCCTGGCCGCGGCTGGCGGCGGGTTCGCCGGTGCAGGTGGCGCCCGACGACTACGGTCGCGACCCGACCCCCGGCGAACTGCTCGTGCTCGACGCCGATGAGATCGCGATCCTCCGCGAGGACGAATCGCTCGGCCGGGTGGCGATTCACTTCCCGCGCGCAGGCTACCGGGTGGATCCGTTGCCTTGAGTGTCGGCGGACCAGTTCGCTGGCACCGTGCGTCAGGCAGCCAGCGCCTCGCGCAGCCGCGCGCAGAGCCAGGCTTGGGCCGTTTCGGCCTGGCCGAGGACGCCGGTCATGCCGAGAAAGCCGTGGATCATTCCCGGGAAATCGCGATAGGCCACGGGTACACCACCGGCTTCGAGGTGGCGCGCGTAGGCGGCGCCCTCGTCCCGCAGCGGATCGTATTCCGCGGTGAGAAGGGTGGCCGGCGGCAGCCCCGCCGCCTGGCCCGCGAGCGGCGCAGCGAGGGGATTGGCCCGCCTTGCCGGGTCCGGCACGTACTGGTCCCAGAACCACTGCATCATCGCCCGGGTGAGGAACAGCCCCTCGCCGTGTTCCCGGTAGGAAGCCGTGTCGAGGTCGGCGCCGGTCACCGGGTAGACGAGGACCTGGTGCGAGATGCCGGGGCCACCGCGTTCCCGCGCGAGCAGGCAGAGCGCTGCGGCGAGGTTGCCGCCGGCGCTGTCACCGGCGACGGCGATGCGTGCCGGGTCCAGTCCCAGGGTCGGAGCCAGGTCGGCCGCCCAGGCGGTAGCCGCGTAGCAATCTTCGAGGGCGGCAGGGAAGGGTGCCTCGGGGGCAAGCCGGTAGCCTACCGAGGCGAAAGCAGCGCCGCTGCCGGCGCAGAGCCGGCGCACGGTCTCGTCGTGGGTGTCGAGGTCGCCGACCACCCAGCCGCCGCCGTGAAAGAACATGACCAGCGGGTGCGGCCCCGGTCCTTCCGGCCGGTACAAGCGCACCGGGACCGGTCCCGCCGGCCCGGGCGCCTGCAGCGCTTCCACGGCGGCGACCGGTGTCGGGACCTCCGGCGGCGGGAAGACCGCAGCGGCGCGGAGGTCCTCGAGCGTAGACGTCTCGAAGTCCGGGTAACCGTCCTGCTCGAGCTGCGCGAGCAGCGGGATGACTTCAGGATCCAGTGCCATGGTTTCTCCCCGTTCCCGTTGGGCATCCATCGCTGCGGGACGTTCATGGTAGCGCAGGAGGCACCTGCGGCGGCAGCGCGCCGTGCGGGCGACGTTGCCGCTAACTGAACAACACGACGTGACCGAACAGCGACAAGAGGACACCACCATGTTCCAGGCCTTTTCCCCCCGACGCTTGCGATGGCTCGGCGCTTCCACGCTCCTGGCCTCGGTCCTCGCGGTCGGCGCGCTGCCCGCGGCAGCCGAGGCGACCCCCGAGAGGACTCCCGAGAAGCCCGCTGAACCGGCAGACGGTGCGCTCGTCTATGAGCGTCACTGCGCGGCCTGCCACGGCGGCGCCGTGAAGAAAGCGCCGGAGAAAACCATGCTCCAGCTCATGTCGGCCCGGGTCATCCTGGCCGCCATGGACGAGGGCATCATGCAGCCGCAGGCCTCGACCCTGAACCGGGACGAGCGCGAAGCCGTTGCCGAATATCTCTCGGGGCAGGAACTCGCGGCGGCGCCGGCGGAGGTCGCCCCGCGCTGCGAGCAGACCGCCATCGAGCCCGGCCCCGTACGCGTCGGTGCCTGGGGCGTGAACAGCGGCAACCAGCGCCATTTCCCGCCATCGCTGGCCGGCATGACCGCAGCCGATCTCGACAGGCTCGAGCTCAAGTGGGCCGTGCGGTTCCCGGACGCCATCCGCGCCCGCTCCCAGCCTGCGGTGGCGCACGGCAATGTCTACCTCGGCAGCCAGAGCAGCGGCGTGGTCGCGCTCGACGCGAAGCGGGGCTGCCTGCGCTGGCAGTTCCTCACGGTCGCCGAGGTGCGCACCGGCATCGTTGCCGACCCGGATCCGGCCACGCCCTATCTCTACTTCGGGGACCTGGTGGGCTACGTCTACGCCATCGATGCACGCAATGGCGAGCTCCTCTGGCGCGACCGGCCGGACGATCACCCGAGTCTCACCATCACCGCGGCCCCGGCGCTGCATGACGGCGCGCTCTATGTTTCCCTGTCTTCGCTGGAAGTCACCGCGGCGGCGGACCCGGCCTATGAGTGCTGCTCCTTCCGCGGTGCGGTGGTCCGCTACGACGCCCACAGCGGTGAGCGTCGCTGGAAGTCCCACACGATCCCCGAGGCACCCGCGCCGGCGGGCAGGAACGCCGCCGGGACGACGATCCTCGCCCCCTCCGGCGCGCCGGTGTGGAATACGCCGAGCATCGATCCCGCCCGCGGCCGTCTCTACGTGGGCACGGGCGAGAACTACTCCTCGCCGTCAGAAGGGCACAGCGATGCGATCATCGCCATGGATCTCGCCGACGGCGCTATCGCCTGGGTAACCCAGGTCACCGAGGGCGACGCCTGGAACATTGCCTGCGAGCTCGAGGAAGACGCCAACTGCCCGGTCGAGGATGGCCCCGACTACGACTTCGGCGCCGCGACGATCGTCGCCCGCACGGGCGACGGAGACGACCTGGTGCTGGCCGGGCAGAAATCCGGCAAGGTCTACGCGCTCGACCCGGACAGGGGCGGCGCGGTGCGCTGGGAGCGCAAGCTCGGTCGCGGCGGCATCCAGGGCGGTGTCCACTTCGGCATGGCCGTGGCCGGGGACGCATTTTACGTGCCCATGTCCGATTTCTACGGCGGCCCGCGCTGGCCCGGTGAAGCGCGCCCCGGCATGTA
>CAYTJQ010000001.1:24369-25932 GCA_964438205.1 uncultured Alteromonadaceae bacterium | reverse complement strand
GAGCACATGCCCGGCAACGTCCTGCTGGCTTTCGGGCCGAAAACTCCGGTGCAAGCGCCTGCGAAAGGGCCGGTCAGCGGCGCCGGTCCCGGTGCAGCTGCGCCATGAGGCCGAACAGGGCGAGCACGTCGTTCGGTGAGGTGTCGCCGGCGAACTCCTTGTAGAGCACGGTCACGTTGACGGCGATGCGCTCCGCATCGCCCCAGCTGTCGTAGTCCGCGAGGTTGATGTCCCGCGCCGCTTCCAGCGCCGGCATGCCGGCGTCGAAGCGCCTGCGGGCCTCGTCGCGGAGATAGACGAGGTAGTTGCGCACGGCGCGCACGCCGCGGGCGTCGGTGACCGGACCGTGACCCGGCACGACCAGGGCCGGCTCGAGGGCCAGGATATGGTCGCAGGCGTCCAGCCAGTTCTGCACCGGCCCCGCCCAGAGGATGGGGTGGCCCTCGATGAACAGGATGTCGCCGGTGTACACGAGACGCTCCGAGGGGACCCAGGCGATCACGTCGCCGGCCGTGTGCGCCGGCCCGACCTGCTTCAGGTGCACCCGCTTGTCGCCGACCGCGAGGTCGAGCTCGCCCTCGAAGGTGCGCGTCGGCAGGCGCTGTGTGATGCCGTCGAAGTCGAAGCGCCCGAAGCAGTGCAGGAAGAACTCCCCGACCTCGCCCAGCGCCGGGGCCTGTTCCCGGAGCCCCTGCATCATCGCCGGGCTCTCGTGCGGCATCTCCTCCGCGCAGGCGCGAGAAGCGATGATCTCCGCCTCGGGCACCAGTGCATTGCCGTTGCAGTGATCGCCGTTCGCGTGGGTATTCAGCAGCCGGTCGATTTCCCGCGCCGCCGGTGACGCGTCGCGCATGGCGGCGAGCATCTCGGCCGTGAGGCGGTGGTCGAAGAGCGTGTCGACGAGCAGCGACTGGTCACCGTCGGTAACGAGGCCGGCATTGGACCAGCCCCAGCCGCCGTCAGGCTGCAGCCAGGCCCAGCTGCCGTTGCCGAGGTCCGTGAGGCCGCGCCGATAGGCGCGCACGCCGAGGGCAGTATCGCTCATGGCGCGGTGCTCCTTTTTCGGGGACGCCGTGCAGTCAGGCGGGAACGAGATCGCTGCTCCGGCGGCCGTAAGGTGCCTGTCGACGATCGCGGTTGCCGCTGGTCAGGTAGCGGTCACGCTGCAGGCCCACGCCCAGGCGGCGGTCCGTGCCGAGCTGGCGCCGGTCGGGGTGGGTTACCAGGCGGCAGCCGCAGCGCCGGCCGTCGCAGTCCCGCAAGGGGACGCCGGGGGCTTCTTCGCGCAGGTAGCGCCTGCCGGCCGAACGCTGCGCGGCATCGCACGCGATCGCTGCCGGTTCCACGGACACCGCGGCGTAGGGCCCGCTGTGCCGCACGGGCAAGGCACGACGGCTTGAGCGGGCAGCGCTGCGGCGGTTTCTGCTCAGCAGGAAGAGCAACAGCGCGACCACGGTGAGGGCAGTGAGTGCGTAGGTGAACATGCGGCTGATCTCTCCCTGATCGATTCACCGCAAAGCTAGCGTTGTTCGCCGGCCACTGCAACCGCGTCGGCGATGCCCT
>CAYTJQ010000001.1:13437-24269 GCA_964438205.1 uncultured Alteromonadaceae bacterium | reverse complement strand
CCCTCAGCGGTTGCGCCCGAGGCGCTCGTGGGCGTCGACCCACTCGTTCTGCCGCGTCTCCTTGTCCACCCGCGTCGCGGCACCCAGGGACAGCTCACCGGCCACGACGAGCCCGGCGGCGATCTCCGCCAGCTTGAGCGCCTTGCCCTTGCCGTGGCAGTCCATGATCTGCAGGCACTCGCGCTGCGTCGGCAGGTTGGTGCCGCCGCCGTAGCTGGCGACGATGAGCGCGGGCAGGGTCACGGAGAAGAAATAGTCGCCGTCGCGGGTCACCCGGTTGTAGGTGGTGCACTGGTTGGACTCGCCGATGTTGGCAATGTCCTGGCCGGTCGCCAGGTAGAGCGCGGCGAGGCCGTTGGCCGGGTGCGCCGCGTTGTTCGACGACTGGGTCAGGAAGGAGGCGAGGGTGGTGATGCCCTGGCCGTAGTGCATGGCCTCCGGCGTGATCCGCAGGTTCCGTTCCAGGACCTCGCGGGGGATGGTGATTTCCGCCGTGACGCGGCGCCCGCGGCCCTTCAGGGAGTTGACCGCGGAGGTGCGCTTTTCGGTGTCGAAGTTGCCCGACAGCAGGTAGTTCTTCAGCTTCGGGTACTGCTCGCGGATCCACTCGCAGGCCACGAAGGTGGCGCGGCTGGTCATGTTCTGGCCCGCGGCATCGCCCGTCGAGTAATCGAAGCGCGTGAAGACGAAGTTGTGCGCGTTGTAGTGCTCGATCTCGCGCAGCTTGCCCACGGAGGTGGTGCTCTCGGCCACGGTGCGGATCTCGTCCTCGTGCTCGACGAGCCACTGCTCGAAATCGCGGGCGTCGCGCGCATCGCGGAACACGAAGCAGGGCGCCCGCTGCATGGCTTCGCCGACGACCGTGGTGGTGACGCCGCCGGCTTCCCGGATCACCTTCATGCCGCGGTTGTAGCTCGCCAGCATGGTGCCCTCCACCGTCGCCATGGGCACGTAGAACTCGCCCTGCGCGTGCTCGCCATTGACCAGCAGCGGGCCCGCGAGGCCGATGGGGACCTGGGCCACACCGAACAGGTTCTCGATATTGCCGGCCATCTCCGGCGGGTCGAAGGAGTAGCGCCGGGTGTGCTCGAGGCGCGCCGGCGTATTGGCCTCGATGAAGGCCTGGCGCTCGGCGATGATCTCAGCGCTGAAGTCGTTGTCGGCGGAGCGGGGGATGCGCTTGCTCACAGGGTCCTCCTGCTGTGGTTGGGGATCGGGCCCGCGGCGGGCGCCGCGGCCGGCGCTGCCCGGCGCGCGGCGCCGGGCGGGGTGGCATCAGCCGAAGACGAAGAAAGCGACCTTGTTGCCGTCCGGGTCGCGGACGTAGGCGCCGTAGAACATGTCCGGGATGCGCTGGCCCGGCTCGCCGTCGCAGCTCGCGCCCAGCTCGAGGGCCTTGTGGTAGAGCTTGTCGACGTTTTCCTTGCTGCCCGCCTTGATGGCGACCATGTTGCCGTTGCCGGGGTGGGCGGGCTCGCCGTCGTAGGGAAGGCAGACGGCGACCATGGGCTCGTCCATGCTGGTCCCGATCATGGCAATGCGTTCCATGTCGAACAGTACCTTCGCCCCCAGGTCGGCGAGGAGGTCGCCATAGAAAGCCTTGGCGGCGTCCATGTCTTTCACGCCGAGGGTCACGTATCCAATCATCCGCTGTTCTCCTGTTATCGGTTGGCCCGCGTCGCTGCGGGGGCCACAGTCTAGCGCAAATGGCAGCGCAGGCGCCCCGGTCATGGACTTGCGCGGCCGCCGGCGGGAGACTGCAGCCATGGACAGCATGGATCCGGACTTCCTTCACCTCGCGGTGGCCCTCGGCATCGGTCTCCTCTTCGGTGCGGAGCGCGGCTGGCAGCAGCGCTCGGCGCCCGATGGCGGCCGCGTCGCCGGTGTGCGGACCTTCGGCCTCATCGGCCTCCTCGGCGGTACTGCGGGGCTGCTGACGGGAGAGGGCGGTGCGCTCGTGCTCGGCCTCGTCTTCCTCGGGCTGGTGGTCACGCTGACCGTCGCCCACGTGGTGGAGGCGCTGCACACGCCGGATATCAGCATCACCAGCCTGGCGGCGGGGCTCCTCGTTTTCCTCCTCGGCGCGCTGGCGACCCGGGAGCAGGCGGGCCTGGCCGCGGCGGCGGCGGTGGTGGCGACGCTGCTGCTCAGCTACAAGCCGACGCTGCACCGCTGGCTCGGCGCGCTGGAGCTGAAGGAACTGCGTGCCGGCATCCTCATGCTCCTGCTCACGGTGGTGGTGCTGCCGGTACTGCCGGACCGGGGCTTCGGGCCCTGGCAGGCGCTCAATCCGCACGCGATCTGGTGGATGGTGATCCTCATCGCCGGGATTTCCTTCGTCGGCTATTTCGCGGTTCGTATCGCGGGAACGCGCCGTGGCCTGCTGGTCACCGGTCTCGCCGGGGGAGTCGCCTCGTCCACGGCGCTCACGCTGCAGCTGTCCCGGGCGGCGCGCGGGAACGAAGCTGCCGTGCCCGCGCTGGCCAGCGGGGTGCTGCTGGCCTGCGGCACCATGCTGCCGCGCATGGTGCTGGTGGCGACGCTGCTCAACCGGTCGCTGCTGGAACCGCTCGCGCTGCCCGCCCTCGCCATGGGCCTGGTGGTCTACCTGCCCGTCGTCTTCTACTGGCGCCGCGCCCGGCACGCCCGCGTGGATCTGCCCTCGCCGCTGAAGAATCCCTTCGAGTGGCGGGTGGCGCTCGGCTTCGGGGCCCTGCTCGCGCTGATCATGCTGCTCGGTGAGGCCCTCCGGCAGGCCTTCGGCGAGGGCGGCGTGATCGCCCTGGCCGCCGCCTCGGGCATCACGGATGTGGACGCGATCACCCTGTCCCTCGCGCGCATGAGCAGCAGCGAACTCGCCACCGAGGTGGCGGCGTTCGCCATGGTGCTGGCGGCAGCAGCCAATAACGCGGCCAAGGGCGTCGTGGCCTGGGCCCTCGGCGGTCGGTCCCTGGGGCTGCGGGTGTGCACGGTGCTGCTGGCCAGCAGTGGCGTGGGCCTTGCGACGGCGCTGCCGCTGCTGCTGCCCTGACCCGGAGCCCGCGTAACGCCGCCGGGCCCGGTCCTTGAGCCGCGGTGCTGCGACCGCGTATCCTTGGCGCTTCTCTTGGGGTCACGGGTCGTATGCTCGAGCAAGTCGCGATCGCCGCCATCTTCCTGTGCCTCTTCAGCGGTCTCGTTTTCACCGGCGTACGGCCCGTCGCGCTGTTCACCGGCGCCATGGCGCTCGCCTATCTCCTCGGCCTGGTCGACACCGGGCAGCTCCTCGACAAGGCGTCCAACACGGGTCTCGTCACGCTCGTCCTGCTGCTCCTGGTCTCCGTGGGTCTCGAGAAACTGAGCTGGCTCGAGCGGCTGTCGACGCGGCTCGTGGACGGCAGGTACTACCGCAGTCTCCTGCGCCTGTGCACGGTCACCGGGCTCTTTTCGGCTTTCGTCAATAACACGGCAGTCGTCGCGACGCTGGCCCACACGGTGCGCGCCAGCCGCGACCACCTGCCCTCGCGGCTGCTCATGCCGCTGTCCTATGCGGCGATCCTCGGCGGCACCACGACGCTGATCGGCACCTCCACCAACCTGATCGTGAGCAGCTTTCTCGAGGACGTGAGCGGCCAGGGGCTGCCCTTTTTCGCTTTCCTGCCGGTCGGCGGCTGCGCCGCCCTGGTCGGCATGCTGGTCATCCTGCTCGCCTCCCGGCTGCTGCCGTCACACCGTCGGGAAGCGGTGCGCGTCGACGAGTACCTGGTGGAGGCGGAGGTCGGCGAGGGCTCCGCGCTCGTGGGCCGGAGCATCGCCGAGAACGGCCTGCGCGAGCTGGACGACCTGTTCCTGGTGGAGATCGTCCGCGGCGACCACCTGATCTCCCCCGTGTCGCCGCAGGAGTACATCGAGGCGGGCGACAAGCTGATCTTTTCCGGCGACATCGCCCGCCTGAGCGTGCTCGAACGCTTTCCCGGCCTGTCGCTGTTCGCGGTGGAGGAGGGCCTGCTGCGCGGGAACCTCACCGAGGTGATTCTCCTTCCCGGCGCTACCGTCGAGGGGCGCACCATCAAGGAGAGCGGCTTCCGTTCGCTCTTCGACGCGGCGGTGGTCGGATTGCGGCGGGGCGGCAAGCGCCTGTCGGGCAAGCTCGGCAGCATCACCCTGCAGGCCGGCGACAGCCTCATGCTCGCCGTCGGCGCCGACTTCGCCTCCCGCCGCAACGTCGACAAGAACTTCCTGGTGGTAGACCAGAGTGCCCTGCGCCGTCCCACGCAGCCCTGGCAGGACCTGTTCATGACCGCGGGCCTGCTGCTCGCCGTTGCCCTCGCGGCGCTGGAGCTGGTGCCGCTGATCAAGAGCCTGGCGCTCCTGCTGATGGCGATGGTGGGCCTGAAGATCGTGCGCGCGAGCGAGTTGCGCCGGCGCTTTCCCTTCGGCCTCTGGCTGATCATCGCCTCGGCCCTGACCCTGTCGCAGGCGCTGACCAACACGGGCCTGGTGGCGCTGCTGGCGGACGGTCTGCACGATGCCGTGGCCGGGCGGGGGCCGCTCATCGCGCTCGCCGGTGTCTACCTGGGCACGCTGGTCATGACCGAGGTGATGACCAACAATGCGGCCGCGGCACTCGCTTTCCCCGTGGCCTACGGTCTCGCGGTGAGCTATGGGCTGGACCCCACGCCCTTCGCGCTCGCCGTGGCCTTCGGCGCCAGCGCAAGCTTCCTCACACCCTACGGCTATACCACCAACCTCATGGTGCAGAACCTCGGCAGCTACGCCTTCGCCGATTACCTGCGCTTCGGCCTGCCGGTCACGCTCGCCTATTCGTCCACGGTGCTGCTGCTGCTGCCAACGTTCTTCCCCCTGCAGCCCGCCTGAGGCTCAGAGCCGGGCCAGCCGGTCCAGGTAGGGCAGGTGCTCCCGGGTCACGTCCGCGTCGGCGCCGGTCCCGCCCGGGCGATTGTCCGCACCCAGGGTGAACAGGCGGTAGTCGCGCTGCGTGCGTCCGCCGAGACCGAGCTCGTAGTGATAGGCGTTGCCCCAGGGGTCCATCGGCAGGGCTGGCAGGAAGGTCGCCGCCGGCGGCGCCAGCTCCTCGAGGCCCTGGAAGGGGACGTCGCCCTTTGCCTCCACGTGGGCGGCGATCGCCTCGCTGAGGGCGCGCAGGTCCGCGCGGATGGTGCCGAGCGCGCCGCTGCCGTCCTCCCAGGGACCCATGCCCAGCTCCCGTTCGAGCGCGGCTGCGGGCTCGGTGGTACAGAAGAGCGCCTTCTGCTGTGCGGTCGGGCGGCGGTAGACGGTGCCGTCCGTATAGATGAAATCGTCGGTCCGGTTGCGGACGCCCTGCAGGTCGGTGGCCGTGTAGCGCCCGCAGACAACCTCCCCGGGATAGCGGCGCAGGTCGCTGAAGCTCACGCCGTACGGAGAGGCGAGCTCTGCCAGGACCGCGTCCTGCGCCTCCTGCGTCAGCGAGGCACAGCCGGCTAGCAGGCCGGCAGTGAGTACAAGGGCGGGTTGCAGTCGCATGGGGCCTCCAGCGGCGGTTGTTCGGATGCGGGGCGCAGTATGGAACCCGCGTCCGGCATCGGCAAGCACGCGCGCAAAGGGCTGAAGCGTGGCCGGAACGGGCGTCCACTTCAACGCCCCGTCCTGCGATGCTGTGTCCAAGCGTTTCCCGAGGAATGCGCCATGGCGCCGGCAACCCCACAGCTGCCACCCCTGGTCCCCGGCCTGCTTGCCGGCCTCCTGTCCGCGCCGGCTGCGGCCCAGCTGCCGCTCACGATCGAGGCTTTGCTGGTCAGCGAGCACCGCCTGACCGCGACCCTGGGCAGCAGTCGCAGCAGCCAGCGTGAACCCGTGCTGCGGTCCGGTGCGGACGGGCAGACCCTCGCCTGGCGCGAGCTGACGGTCGCGCAGTCGTCGCTCGGGCTCCGCTATGGCGTGACGCAGCGCCTCGAGGTGAACGCGCGCTACGAGTGCAGCAGCCTGCGCCGGGAGCTGGACGAGCAGTTCGCGGGAACGGGCAGCGGCGAGCGTCTCGTGCTCGGCGCAAATTGGCTGGCCTTCCGCGGCGGTGCCGGCTCGCTGCTGCTCGACGCGCACTTCGCGGCGCTGGGCCGGCCGCTGGGCTCCGACGGCGGGTGGCGCAGTGCCGCCGGCGGCAGCCTGGGTGCGACCTGGTACCGCCCGCTGGACCCGGTCGTCCTCTCGCTCGCCGCCCGCTACCAGCGTGACATGCCCGCCGCGAGTGCCGGCGTCCGTCGGCGCCCCGGTGAGCGTCTTTCGGCCGATGCCGCGGTGAACTTCGCGGTCAACGACCGGGTGACGCTCATCGGCGGCTTCGGCCTTCGTCGCCGGGAACCGGACCGCCTCGCCGGCCGCGCCATCGGGGGCACCCGCCTGCGCAGCACCGTCGACCTCGGCCTGGCCCTCAGCCCCTGGGCGGGCGGCACGCTCTTCCTGAACGGGCAGTTACCGCTGGGCGCCGCGGAAAGCGGTGGCGGGCTGTCCCTCGAACTGTTGCAGACGTTCTGATCCGGGGCGCTCGCCCGGGATAGCCAACGATGATCATGGAGGATCACACCATGCAGAAATGCAAAACGAAAAAACAGACCCATACCCTGCCTTCCCTGCTCCTCGCCGGCGGCCTCGTGGCCATGGTGTCCGCTGCGGCGGCCCGGCCGGTGGAGCCGGTCGACCCGCTGCAGGCGTCCTTTGCCGGGCTGCCCGCCGGGGCTGTCGAACGGTTGACAGCGGGGGAGCTGGACAGTACCAAGGGGCGGTGGCTGCCCGCCTTCGTGTTCGGCGTGGTCGGTGCCGACCTCGCGCTGTCGGCGTATTTCTGGGGCGTGTACGTTCCCAATTACGCCGCCGGCGGCGGAGGGTGCCTGAGCTGCGCGGGCACCACGAACCTGAAGTGAAGCGATTCCGCGGCCCCCGGGGCCGCGGTTCAGCGGCCAGCCGCGGCCAATGGAGCTGTGCCCATGGAACATCCCCTGAGAGATCTGATTGCAAACGGAGAACGGGAGGCCGCCCTGCGCGCGCGGCGCAACGTCTACTGGCGCTACCTTTTCGGCACGAGCCTCATTTACCTGTCGGCCCTGCCGGGTGTCGCAATCCTGTGCTTCGTCGCCGGGCGGCCGACGCTGGGCATGGCCTGTCTGGCCGCGTTCGCGGGTGCCTTTGCCCTCGGCAGTGTCCTCTGCGCGGTGCTGGCGCAGCGCTGGGCGCGGCGCGAGCTGGCGGATGGCACCGGCAGAGCGGTGGAGGGTCCCGTCGGCATCTGACTCGGCTGCTCCGCTGCGTCGTTGCGCTGGCGCTTCTTTGCGGGCCGCACGGCGCGTCCGCTTTCGAGTCCTGGGTCGTGCTGCGCGACGCCGGCGTGGTGCGGCAGCAGCGTGACTTCAGCTGTGGAACCGCGGCCCTGGCGACACTGCTGACTCACTACTTCCTGCGTCCGACGAGCGAGGCAGAGCTTCTCGAGGCGCTGCTGGCGACCGTGGGCAGCGATGCCCTGCACCGGCATGGCGTATCCCTGCGCGCACTGGCGACCCTGGCCGAGGCGCGGGGCCTCGCAGCGAGCGGCGTTGCGGTGCGCGCAGAGGCCCTGGACGCGTTGCGAGCGCCGGCCATCGCCTGGCTGGCGCCGCGGGGGCAGCCGCATTTTGCCGTGCTCCGCGGGGTGTCGCCGGCCGCCGTGGAACTGGCCGATCCCGCGCGGGGAAACGTGCGTGTGCGGCGCGCGGCCTTCGAGCGTGACTTCCTCGATGAAGACGGGCGGGGGCGTCTGCTCCTGCTGGAGGCGCCGGCCGGGACGCCGGTTGCGGCGGACTACTTCAGCCTGCGCCGCCCGCTGCCGCAGCTGCGTCCGCCCTGAGCTGGCCGCCTCCCGCCGCGGCGGTTCACGAAACGTTCGGGCTAGTCCCGGAGCTCGCAGAGTGCCAGGTCCAGGCGCTCGCGCAGCGCCGCGGTGGCGTCGCGCTGCGCCGCGCCCGTGATGACCGCGGTGCTGGCGCGCTCCGGCACCAGGTAGACGGCGGCAACCCGGACCAGGTCGTCGTGGCCGACCGCGAGGACCCGCTGGCGGAAGGCCATGCGCTGCTCGTGGCCGCGACCGAAGCGGCGGTTGTGGAAGTCCTGCCGCGCCTCACCGGCCGGGGATCCGGGCTTGTCGAAGCTGGCGATGACGCCGAGCACCGCTTCCTCGAGGGCTGCCGGGTCCGGCGCGCGCTCCTCGAGCCAGCGCAGGGAGGCGTCGAAATCGTCGAGCGTCTCCGAGAGCCGCGGGTCGCGGTAGGAAAAGAAGCGGAAGGCCGCGATGCTCGAGTCCTGGGAAGCGCCGCCGCCATAGGCGCCGCCCTGTTCGCGGATCGCGCGGTGCAGGAAGCCGTTGCGCAGGTACGCCGCGAGTACCGTGAGCGCTGCCGCATCCGGGTGCCCGACCGGTACCGTCGGATAGGCGCGCGCGCAGAAGTTCACCTGGGTGTTGGTGAGCCAGCACTCGCCGCGACGCTCCCGGACCGGGGCGAGGACGAGGCCATCCTCGGTGCCCGCGGGCAGCGTGGCCGCCAGCGACTGTGCTGCCTCGAGCAGCTCCGCCCGGCTGCCCGGCTCCGTCACCGTCAGCAGCTCCGGGCGCGCCGCGGTGAGGCGCCCGTGCAGGTGCACGAGCCGGCCGGCGAAGGTCTGCAGCTCGCTGTCGTTGCCGAGGGCCCGGTCGAGGGCGCGCAGGCTGCGCAGGCCGGCGAGGCCCGTTGACTGGTGTTGCAGCCGGGCCATGGGGCTCATGCCCGCGCAGGCGGCCGCCATGGCGAGACTGTGACCCTGGCCGGTGACCGACTGGTCGCGCCGGGCGCGCTGCTGGGCGACGAGCTCGCGCAGCCGCGGCAATTCGTCGAAACGCAGCACCTCCCGCGTATCGCGCATGAGCGCCAGCTGGTCGGCCGCCTTGCGCTGCAGCGCCTTGCTGGACAGCACGAGGTTGGCGAGGACCCGCTGCGGGTCATCGACGTCGCCGCGCATGCTCGTGTACACGTTGATGCCGCCGACGGCGGCGGACTGCCGGTGCTGGGTCTCCAGGTAATCGGCTTCGCCGAGGCCGAGTTCCGTCGCCGTCCCCGTGTAGTGGGGCAGCAGCGCAAGCTCCTCGTCGTCGAGGGCCGGCAGCGGCGCCACGAGCTGCTGGTAGACCAGGCCGTTGGTGGCGGTCTCGTAGGTCGTCACCGGGAGTCCGGACGCTTCATCCTCGTGGTAGGCGAGGCGCGGCAGCTCCGCAGGCACATCCTCGAGGGTGACCTTCGGCAGCAGGCTGGCATCGTCCTCGGCCGCCTGTCGCGCCTTCAGGGCGGCGGCGCGCTCGACGACAGCCTTTTCCCCGGCGCCATCCAGTGTTTCCCGCAGGGCCGCGAGACGTGTCTTTTCTTCCTCGGCGCGGCGGGCGGAGAGGCCCGGGTCCGGGGTCATCACCAGGGTGACCCGGTGCGGGTTGTCGAGCAGCAGGCGCCGGGCGAGGGCCGGCAGGTAGCCGGGGTCGCCGATCTTTTCCCGCAGGGCGTCCAGTGCCGGCTCCAGGTCCAGCACGGCGATGGGGTCGCTGTAATGGGTGGCGCTGCCGATGGCCTGCATCATGAGGCTGAGCCCGTAGGGGAAGCCGTCGCCGCCGACTTCCCGCTGGTGCAGCTCGAGCTGGTGCAGCACTGCCTCCACCTGCTCCCGGGGCACGCCTTCCCGCGCGACCCGCTCGAGCGTGTCGAGCACCAGCGCCTCGATGGCGTCGGCGTGCTCCGCCTCGCTGCCCTCGATACCGCAGCAGAACACCATTTCGCGCATGCCGTCCTCGAGGCCGCAGAGCGGTGAGGGGGCGCTGCCGAGGTCGGTGGTCTCGAGGGCGTGCTGCAACGGCGAGGCGCTGTTCTCGAGCAGCACGCTGGTGAGCAGCTGCGCCTCCAGCATGGCTTCGAGGTCCGCGCTCTCGCCGAGCATCCAGCCGAGGACCACGTGCGTCTTGCCGGCCAGTTCGTCGCCCTCGTCGTAGGCGTAGGCCGCGGTCACCCGCTTCGGCGCCTTGAAGCGCTGTTCCGGGGTGACGGCGATCTGTTCGTCCAGCTTCCCGAAGCGGCCGAGGGCGCGCTCCTCGAAAACGGCCTGGTGTTCGTCGGCGGGGATGTCACCGAAGGTCATGAAGATCGCGTTCGACGGATGGTAGTGGCTGCGGTAGAACGCCGTCAGCTGCTCGTAGCTGAGCGAGGGGATGTGTGCCGGGTCGCCGCCGGAGTTGTAGTGGTAGGTGCTGGTCGGGAACAGGTGTTCGCAGAGGGTCTGCCACAGCGTGGCCACCGGGGAGCTCATGGCGCCCTTCATCTCGTTGTAGACCACCCCGCGGTAGACGAGGTCGCTCGACGGGTCGTCGGGCTCGGCAAACTCCACCCGGTGCCCTTCCTGGGCGAAGTCCAGCGGATCCAGGCGCGAGAAGAAGGCCGCGTCCAGGTAGACGTCGAGGAGGTTGGCAAAGTCCTTCCGGTTCTGGCTGGCGAAGGGGTAGGCGGTCCAGTCCGAGCTGGTGAAGGCGTTCATGAAGGTATTCAGCGAGCGCCGGAGCATCATGAAGAACGGGTCGCGCACCGGGTAGCGCTCGCTGCCGCAGAGCGCCGTGTGCTCGAGGATGTGGGCGACGCCGGTGGAGTCTTCGGGCACGGTGCGGAAGGCGACCAGGAAAACATTCTCCGGGTTGTCCGTGGCGAGGTGGTAATGGAGGGCGCCGGTCTCCCGGTGGACGAAGTGCTGCACCGTCAGGTTGAGGGCGGGGATGCGGGCTTCCCGGACCCCCTCGAAGGCCGGGTGGGCGACCGGGCGGC
>CAYTJQ010000001.1:5649-13337 GCA_964438205.1 uncultured Alteromonadaceae bacterium | reverse complement strand
TGCAAGGTTTTTTGCAATGTTCATGGCGCTCCGGTAATCAGCGGTTGAAAGGGCGCCATTGTAGCGTTAATGCAGCTCCCGTGCGCGCGTGCCCGCGGGCGCCAGCTCGATGCGGTAGAGCCACGGCCAGTGCTTCCCCGTCACCCAGATCTGCCCGGCGCTGTCCCGGGCGATGCCGTTGAGCACGTCCGTGTCGCGGCGCCGCTCCGGCAGGGGCAGGAGCCCCGCCAGGTCCACCTCCGCCTCGACGCTGCCGCTGGCGGGGTCGATGATCGCGATGCGGTCGGTGGTCCACACGTTGGCCCAGAGCCGGCCGTCGATCCACTCGAGCTCGTTGAGCCGCGGCAGCGCTTCCCCGTCGCGCCGCACCACCAGCTGGCGGGTCGGGCGAAGCGTGGCCGGATCGAGGAAGCGCACGGTAGCACTGCCGTCGCTGTAGATGAGCGAGGTGTCGTTGTGGGTCAGGCCCCAGCCCTCCCCGGGCAGCGCAAAGCGGGCCACCGGCTCGAGCTCCGTCGCATCCCAGGCGACCCCGAAGCCGGCGCGCCAGGTGAGCTGGAAGATGCGGTCGCCGTAGCGGGTGATGCCCTCGCCGAAAAGGCGGGGCGGCAGGCGCTGCTCGGCGAGCAGGGTCATTGCCGGGAACGCGTAGCGGCGGATGCGGGACCGGCCGTACTGCCCGGTGCCGACCAGGAGCGTGGCGCCGTCGAACTCCAGGCCCTGCACGAAGTTGTCCCGGGGCAGCGGGCGCTGCTCGAGAACCCGGTAGCCGTATTGCTTCGGCGGCTCGGCGAGCGCGGCCGTGGCAAGAGCGCCGGAGAGGCCGGCGAGCAGGCCGCTCAGAACGAAGACGACGTGACGGGTCATGGGGTGCCCCCGCTGCGGATCAGGTCCCGCAGTATAAAGCGCGCCGGGGCGAGGGCGCGCGCCAGGGGCCGCGGCAGCGGCGGTGGCTCGTCGCAGGCCTGGCTGGCGATCAGCTCCGCCGCCAGCGGGGCGCTGCTCAGGCCGCGGGAGCCGTGCCCGGTGCTGAGGTAGAGGCCGGGCACGCAGGGCGCGCGCGCCGGAATCGTTGCCCGGGCATTGCGGCTGAGGGCAGCGTAGCGTTCGCGGAAGGCGGCCGGTGCCGGTGCCGGGCCGGCGAGCGGCAGGTAGTCCGGCGCCCCGCAGCGCAGCTCCGCGCGGCCGTCGACGGCGGCCGGATCCAGGGCCCGGAGTGCCGGCGCCCAGGCCGGCAGTGCATCGGCCAGGGCCTCGAGGTTGTGCCGGTGATCGTCCCGGCGCAGCGATCGGTCCGCGTCCCCGGGTGCAAAGCTCGCGCCGAAGTTGAGGGTGCCGTCACGGGGCGGCGTGACGTAGCCGCTGTGACAGAAGGGCGCGCGGAGCTTTCCCGGCACCGCCGCCGCCGGCAGCGCGCTCACCTGGCCGCGGATCGGCCTCAGCGGCAGCCAGTAAAGGTCCGCGAGGCCCGCACTGGCGACGCCCGCGGCGACCACCGCGATGTCGGCGGACCAGGAGCGGCCGTCGGCGGCCAGCGCCCGCCAGCGGCCGTCCTCCCGGCTGAGGGCGACGTCGCCGCTGTGCTCCACCGGCGTGATCCCCCTGCCGGCGAGGAGGGCGCGGCAGGCGGCGGCGGGGTGCAGCCAACCCGAGTGCGGCAGCCACAGGCCGCTGTCCGCGGGCGTCACGCCGAGCCGTTCCGCCGCTGCCGCCGGGTCCAGCACCTCGGCGAGTTCGGGGATCGAGGCGAGGGCAGGGCCCAGCCGGTCCAGGCGGACCTTGGGGCCAGCCAGCTGGAAGCAGCCGCCCAGCTCGCCGTCGTCGCCGGTACGCAGCCTGCCCGTATCGAACAGGGACCGGTAGCAGCGGGCGGCGTCGAGGTAGGCGAGCAGGGCGATATCCGTGAGCGGTCCATGGCGGTGCGACAGGCGCGTGAACAGTACGCCCTGGGCATTGCCCGAGCCTCGACCGGCCACGGGTCCGGCCTCGAGCACCGTGACTGTCACGCCGCGACGGGCGAGGGCGGCGGCGGCACAGGCCCCGGCGATGCCCGCGCCGATGACGAGCGCGCTGGACGGTGCGGGTGGCGTGTGCTGGGGCAGATCCCAGGGCGTGCCATCCTCCTCCGCGGCGGGCGCGGCCTCGGCGAGCTGCCCGTGGAGCGATTCGCGCTTGGCGCCGAAGCCCTCGCGCTTTGCCATCGCGAATCCGGCCGCGGCGAGGCCGCGGCGCACGTGGCCGGCGGCGGTGAAAGTGGCGACCGTGGCAGCGGTCCGGCTGAGGCGCGCCAGGTCGCGCCAGAGCGGCTCCTGCCAGAGCGCCGCGTTCCTCGCCGGGGCGAAGCCGTCGAGGTACCAGGCGTCGAACCAGCGGCGCCCGTGGCTGGCAAGATCCGCGAGGGCCGCGGCGGCGTCGCCCCAGTAGAGGTCGAGCACGATGTGGCCGTCATCGAAGAGCAGGCGGTGCACGCCGGGCACCGGCGGCGGGTAACCCGCCGCCAGCGCTGCGGCCGGCGCAGCGAGCGCCGGCGGCAGGGCGCCGGCGCAGCGCGCCAGGTCGTCCGGCCGCAGGGGCTCGCCCTCCACGGCCCAGTAGTGCAGCCGCAGCCCCGCCGGCGCCTCCCGCTGCAGCGCGGCCGCGGTCACCAGGAAATTGAGGCCGGTGCCGAAGCCGAGCTCGCCGACGCGGAACACGGGCCCATCGTGCTGTCGCCAGCGCTCCGGGAGCCCGTTGCCGGCGAGGAAGACGTGCCGGCTCTCGGCCGGACCGTCTTCCGGTGAAAAATAGATGTCGCCGTAGCGGCGCGAGCGCGGTGCGCCCCCGGCCTCCCAGTCGAGCTCGGCGGTGGGCAGGGGACGCCAGGGGGCTTGCTGTGAGTCCATCGGGGTCGCGGCGCCGGAAACGTGAGGGGCGCAAGGATAGCAGAGGCGGCGCTGTCAGAGGCGGCGCTGGCCATGGCCCGTCGCAGCGTTTAGACTCGCGCGTCTTCACACAGTCAGTACGCGATACGCGCGAGACCAGCATGGCCGGGACCCAGACGCACACGCTTCCCACGGACAAGTTCCTGACCCTGTCCGTGAACCTGCTGCACAAGGTCTTCCTCGAGGCGACCCGCACGGAGGCCAAGAACCTCTACCGCGAGCTCAGTGAGGGCAAGCCGGTGCCGCTGACCCGGGTGCGCATGGAGGACGGCTCCGAGGTCCGCTTCGAGGTGGCCCTGGACCCTAGCGAGTACCGCGGCCGGCTCAACTTCGGTGCCTTCCGCGCGGGGGTGACCCTGCTCGTGGCCAACATCGCCGATGCCTTGCGCGAGGAGAAGCCGGTCAGGACCTTTCACGCCGAGCACGATCCCAACGTGGTCATCTTCGGTATTTCTGCCGTGACGGTCGAGGAGGGCGAGCCGAGCGTGCTCGTGCTCGGCGCCGATGCCGGCAGCGGCCAGCCCTCGGTCGTGCTCCAGCTGCTGTATCTCGAGCGCGGCCAGTTTGCGCAGCAGCCGGCCGCCGGCGACGCTGCAGAGATCGCCAGCGGCGAGGCGACCATCGACCACGCTGCGGACCAGGCTCCCGACCAAGCCCCCGACCAGGCCCCCGACAAGGGCTGAAGCCGCGGTGCGCCCGCGGGTGCGCCATGCTCCGTGATGACTGACCCGGAAGCCACCCCCAGGCCGCGCGCCATCCCGCCGATCCGCTACCCCGAGGAGCTGCCGGTCGCCGCGCTGCGCGGGGAGATCGCCGCGGCGCTCAGCGGCCATCAGGTGGTCATCGTCGCCGGCGAGACCGGCTCCGGGAAGACCACCCAGCTGCCCAAGATCTGCCTGGAGCTCGGCCGGGGCCGCGCGCAGCGCATCGGCCATACGCAGCCGCGGCGCCTCGCCGCGCGCAACGTGGCGCGGCGCATTGCCGACGAGCTGGCGACGCCCCTCGGCGGCCTCGTCGGCTACCAGGTGCGCTTCCAGGACAGCGTCGGGCCCGAAACGGCGGTGAAGCTCATGACCGACGGTATCCTCCTCGCGGAGCTGCGCCGGGACCGGGAGCTTCGCGCCTACGACACGCTGATCATCGACGAGGCCCACGAACGCAGTCTCAACATCGACTTTCTCCTCGGCTACCTGCACCGGCTGCTGCCTCGCCGGCCGGACCTCAAGGTCGTGATCACCTCGGCGACCATCGACGTGGAGCGTTTCTCCCGGCATTTCGACGGGGCGCCGGTGGTGGAAGTGCCCGGGCGGTCCTACCCCGTGGAGACACATTACCTGCCGCCGGAACCCGGCGAAGACCGGGATCCGCTGCCGGCCCTGGCGGAGCGTGTGCGGGAAGTACGCGACGGCGCCTGGGGACCGCGCGGCGACATGCTCGTCTTCCTCCCCGGGGAGCGCGATATCCGCGAGCTCGCGCATGCGCTGCGCGGCGAGGAGGGTCTCGACGTGCTGCCGCTCTACGCCCGCCTCGGCCAGGCGGAACAGGCCCGGGTCTTCGACCCGCGCAGCCGGCGCGGCCTGCGGGTGGTGCTCGCCACCAACGTGGCCGAGACCTCGGTCACCGTCCCCGGGATCCGCTACGTGATCGATCCGGGCGAGGCGCGGATCAACCGCTACAGCCCGCGCTCGCGGATTCAGCGCCTGCCCATCGAGCCCGTCTCCCGGGCCAGCGCGGACCAGCGCAAGGGCCGTTGCGGCCGCGTCGGCCCGGGGGTGTGCCTGCGGCTCTACAGCGAAGCGGACTACCTGTCGCGGCCCGCCTTCACGGATCCGGAAATCCGCCGCAGCAACCTGGCCGCGGTGATCCTGCAGATGCTGGACCTGCGGCTCGGCGCGGTCGAACGTTTTCCCTTCCTCGAGCCGCCGGAGCGCAAGGGCGTGCGCGAGGGCTACCGCCTGCTGGAGGAGCTCGGCGCCGTCGACCCGCGGCAGCGGCTTACGCCCCTCGGGCGGAAGCTGGCCCGGCTGCCGGTCGACCCGATCGCCGGGCGCATGATCCTCGCCGCCAGCGACCACGGCTGCGTGCCGGAGGTGCTGGTCATCGCCAGCGCCCTGGCCGTGCAGGATCCCCGCGAGCGCCCGGCGGACCGCCAGGCCCAGGCGGACAAGGCGCATGCCCGTTTCCGGGATCCGCGCTCGGACTTCCTCGCCTTCCTCCAGCTCTGGCGCTATTTCGAGGAGCGGCGCCAGGCCCTCAGCCAGAACCAGCTGCGCAAGCTCTGCAAGCAGGAGTACCTCTCCTTCCTGCGCCTGCGCGAATGGCGCGACATCCACCGGCAGCTGAGCATCGCCTGCCGCCAGCAGGGTATCGCCGTGCCCTCGCGGCTCGCCGAGGAGCCGGACTACGCCGCTATCCACCGTGCGCTGCTCCCCGGCCTGCTGGCCAACGTCGCGCAGCGCCACGAGGGGCGCGAATACCTCGGCGCGCGCAACCGCAAGCTCTGGGTGTTTCCCGGGTCCACGCTGCATCGCAAGCCGCCGCCCTGGCTGGTGGCGGCGGAGGTGGTGGAGACCAGCCGGGTCTTCGCGCGCACGGCCGCCGCCATCGAGCCGGACTGGCTGCTCTCGGTCAATCCCGCGCTGCTCAGGCGGCATCACTACGAGCCGCGCTGGCAGCGCGGCAGCGGTCGGGTGGTGGCCACGGAGCGGGTCACGCTGTTCGGGCTCACGGTGAGCGATGGCGCGACGGTGCACTACGGGCCGATCGACCCGCCGCTGGCGCGGGAACTGTTGATCCGGGAAGGCCTGGTGCCGGGGCGCTGGCGGCAGCAGCCCGCCTTCCTGCGCCACAACCTCGCCGAGGCCGCGGCGCTCGCGGACCTCGAAAACCGGATCCGCCGCCGGGACCTGCTGGTGGACGAGGAGGCGCTGTTCACGTTCTACGACGAACGGTTGCCGGCGGACATCACCACGGCGGCCAAGCTCGCGCGCTGGCTGAAGCGCACCCCGGGGGCCGATGCCGCCCTGCGCCTGTCCCGCTCCGAGCTCGCCGCCCGCCTGCCGGGAGATGACCTCGAAGCACAGTTCCCGGACCAGCTGACCTGGGAGGGGCAGCGCTACCCGCTCGCCTATCGCTTCGAGCCGGGCGGCGAGGCGGACGGGGTGTCGGTCACGGTGCCCGTCGCGCTGCTCAACCGCGTCCCGCGGTACCGCTTCGACTGGCTGGTCCCCGGTCTCCTGCGGGAGAAGTGCGAGGCGCTGGTGCGCGGCCTGCCCAAGCGCATCCGGCGCAACCTCGTGCCGGTCCCCGATACCGTGGCCGCCGCCCTCGGCGACCTGGTGCCGGCGGACCGGCCGCTGCCCGTTGCGCTCGCCCCGGTCCTGTCCCGCCTCGGCGCCTGCCGCGTCGAGGCGGCCGACTTCGACCCCGGCGCCCTCGACGATTTCTACCGCATGAACGTGCGCGTGGTGGACGCCGAGGGCAGGCTGCTGGCGCAGGGCCGGGACCTCGAAGCGCTGGTTGCGCGTTTCCGCGACGAGACCGCCGCCGCCGTGAGCGGCCCGGGCGCCCCGGGGCCCGCGCGCGCGGGTATCACCGCCTGGGATTTCGGCGAGCTGCCCGCGCGCTGGAGCGAGGAACAGGCGGGGGTCGCCATCGTGGCTTTCCCGGCGCTCGAGGACCGGGGCGACAGCGTCGCCATCCGGCTCTTCGACTACGCCGAGGACGCGCTGGCGAGCCACCGCCGGGGCCTGGCGCGGCTGGCGGCCCTGCAGCTGGCGCGGCCGCTGCGCAGCCTGCGCAAGCGGCTCCTGCACGGGAACGAGGATCAGCTGCTGTTGGCCGCCGCGGGTCTCGAACGGGAGCCGCTGGTCGACGATCTTCTCGCGGCGGCGGTGCTCGAGGCCTGTGCCCTGGGCGCCGGTGACTGCCGGGATCCGGCGACCTTCGCGGCCGCCGTGCAGCGGGGTAACGGGCAGCTCGTTGCGGTCGCGAACGAGCTGGAACAGCGGCTGCGCAATACGTTGCGGCCGCTGGCGACGGCGCGGCCCCGGCTGGCAAAGCTGTCGGGGCAGTGGCCCGGGGCGGTCGCCGACGTGGAGGCGCAGCTCGCGGACCTGCTCCGGCCGGGCTTCATCCTCGCCGCGCCCTTCGACCGGCTCGCACAGTACCCTCGCTACGCGAAGGCGCTGGACCACCGGCTGGAACGCCTGCCGGCGCAGCCGGCCAAGGATGAGCAGGCCCGGGCGCAGCTCGAGACCCTGAGCGCGCCGCTGGCCGCGCTCCTTGCCGAGCGGCCTCATGTACGGTTTATGTCTGAAGAAATAAGGGTTTATAGCGAAATGTTGGAAGAGTTTCGAGTTTCGCTGTTCGCCCAGCAGCTGGGCACGTCGCGCCCCGTCTCGGCCAAGCGCCTGGCCCGCCAGTGGCAGGACTGCGAGGCCTGGCTGGCCGCGCACCCGCGGTGAGGTGGGTCGCGGGTCGACGCCGGGGTCCCCCGGCGGCCCGCGGGTCTACTGCGACCGGGAAGCGCGTGTGCGGTTCATGGAATTAACCCCCGCCACCGCCCGTCTTCTGGAGACAGTGCAGGAGATGCCGGGGCGGCGCGGTGGCGTGCTCCTCGATGACCTCACCCTCGCGGCCGAGCTGTCGCTGGCCCCCGCGGCGCTCCGTGAACACGGTCGTGGCCAGCTTGCGGAGTTCGCCGCCCCGGGAGTGCTCGCGCTGGCAGGCGATGGTGAAGACGGTGATGTGTGAAGACGGTGATGT
>CAYTJQ010000001.1:0-5549 GCA_964438205.1 uncultured Alteromonadaceae bacterium | reverse complement strand
CTTAAGATTGCCGGTTACGTTTTCGGGGAACAGTAATGCTTGCTCGTCTGATCCTGGCGCTAGCCCTCGCCCTGCCCTGTGCCCAGGTCGCGCAGGGCAGCGACGTGGATCCGCTGGAGTCGATCAATCGCCCCATCTTCGCCTTCAACGACATGCTCGATACCTTCGTGCTGCGCCCGGCGGCGAAGGGCTACGACTACGTGGTCCCGCAGGGTGTGCAACTGGGCATCGGCAACTTCTTCGGCAACATGCTCGACGTGAACCGGGCGGTGAACTCGCTGCTCCAGGGTGAATGGTCAGGTGCGCGGGATTCCGCCGGACGGGTGCTGGTCAACAGTACCCTCGGCATGTTCGGCTTTTTCGACGTGGCCACGGAGCTTGGCATCGAGCGCCAGCGCGCGGACTTCGGCGAGACCCTCGCCGCCTGGGGCGTGCCGCAGGGGCCCTATATCGTGGTGCCGCTCTTCGGCCCGCGCACCGTGCGCAGCGGCACCGGGACGCTGGTGGATACCTTCGCCTCGGTGCCTTTCTACATCGATGATTCGACCGTCACCTGGAGCCTGTTCAGCCTGGGCATCGTGCACGCCCGGGCGCGGCTGCTGGAGTCAGACCAGCTCATGTCCGGTGACCGTTACATCTTCATCCGCGATGCCTACCTGCAGCAGCGGGCGGCCCGGCTGCGCGACGGCGTGATGGAGGACGAGTTCTCCGATTTCGAGGACGACTGGTCGGAGGATTTCTGAGCGCTCTGCATCGAAGCGGCGCGGAAACTGTGAATTGTGCCCCAGCCTGCGCGATCCGCCTTGCCCGGGTATCCCGGGGGGCGTAGTGTCCTCCCAAGTCCGGAGCCCTGATCCATGCAGATGACACACAGCGGCAAGGTGCTGGTCATCGACAATGACCCGGAGCGTGCCGAGGCGCTCGCTGCGCTCGTGACCGGTGCCGGCTTCACCGCCGATGTCACCACCGACGTGACCAATTCCACCCAGTCGCTCAGCGATGCCAGCGACCTGGACGTCATCCTCTGTGAACTCGACCTCGAGGGCGTCTCCTGGGGGGAAGCGAAGCGCACGCTGCGCGAGATGAACGTGCAGGTACCGGTGATCATGTTTTCCGACGAGGCCTCCTCGGCCAACATGATGACGGCATTGCGCCTGGGCGCGAACGACTTCTTCGCCCGCCCGGTGGAAGACGCCCAGGCCCTGTTCGACTCCATGGACCGCTGCGTACGCCAGCGCCAGATGAGCCGGGAGCTGCGCCAGTCGCGCAAGCGGCTGGAATCCGCCAACCGCGAGCTGAACCACACCGTGCGCATGCTCGAGCAGGACCAGCAGGCCGGGCGGCAGGTGCAGCTGCGCATGCTGCCGACGTCACCCATGGTGATTGGTGACTATGTCTTCAGCCACACCGTGATCCCGTCCCTCTACCTGAGCGGCGATTTCACTGACTACTTCACCGTGGGCCAGGATTACGTGGTGTTCTTCATGGCCGACGTATCGGGCCATGGCAGCTCCTCCGCCTTCGCCACGGTGCTGCTGAAGAACCTCTTCGCGCGCAAGCGCTCGGATTACCTCCGCAAGAGCGATGCCACGGTCCTCGACCCGGTGCGCATGCTCGGGCTCGCGAACAAGGAACTGCTGGACCTCGGCGTCGGCAAGTTCGCCACGATGATCGTCGGCGTCCTCGACATGGCTGCCAATGGCCTGCGCTACGCGGTGGCCGGGCACCTGCCACTGCCGGTGCTGGTTTCCGACGCCGGGGCCGATTACCTGCCCGGGGAGGGCACAGCCGTCGGCATGATGCCGGACGCGGCCTTCGCGGTGCAGGAAGTGTCGCTGCCGGAGAGCTTCACCCTGGCGCTGTTCTCCGACGGCATCCTGGAGATCCTGCCGCAGGACAACCTCATCGAGAAGGAATCGTACTTTCTCGATGTTTTCCGCCAGGGCAGCGAGAGCCCGGCAGCACTGGTCACCCGCCTTGGCCTCGATTCCGTCGCCACGGCGCCCGACGACATCGCCGCGCTGTTTGTCAGCAAGCGGGCTAAGCGTGAGTGAGGGCCGGGTGCTCGCGGCCTGCCAGGACGGCGCCTACGTGCTGCGTCTCACCGGCGACGTGCGCATGACCCTGTGCACCTCGCTCGACGATTACCTGGCGCAGATGCTCTCGGACCCGGCCTTCGCGAGCGTCTGGATCGACCTCTGTGATGTGGAAGGGCTCGACAGCACGACCCTCGGCCAGCTGGCGAAGCTCGCGCTGCAGGTGCGCGAGCGCTACGGTTTCCGCCCGGCCATCTACTGCTGCGACGCGGGCATCAACCGGCTTCTCTCGAGCATGGGTTTCGAGCGCCTCTTCGAGCTGCACGAGAAAACCTGCTGCAATACCGGCACCGCCGAGGACATCCCCCTGGTCCCCGGCAGCGAGGACGCGGTGCGCGAGCGGGTCATCGAGGCGCACCGGGTGCTCATGGGCCTGTCCGATGAGAACGCGGATCGCTTCCGTGATCTCATGGACGCGCTGGAGTCCTCCCCCTAGCGCGGACGCTTAGCGCACTACGTCATCGTCCGGCCTAGCGGCCGGCAACGGCCAGCTTGGCCCGGATGTACTCCTCGTGGGGTACGTAAATGAGCTCGGCGACGCGGCGGATCAGGTGCTCCTCGTACTTGTCGAGGTCGCCGTCGGCGTACGCCACCTTCCACATGTCGATGATCAGCTGGCGCTTGCGCGCCGGGGTGAAGTGATCGTTGATGAGCCGGGTGAACTGGTACAGTGAGGTCGCCGCGTCGGCCTGGGCGTTCGCTTCGCGGACGAGGGCATCGAGCTCGGCCTCGCTGAGGCCCAGGCTGCGCTTCAGCGTGTCGGCCAGGGCCGCCTCCTCGACGCCGTCCTGCCGCGAATCCGCCCGCGCCGTCTCGATCAGCAGGGCCGCGGCCGCCAGCCGCAGCCGGTGCTCCGTGACCGCCGGCCCGTCGTCCCGGGCCGGCTCGAAGAGGGCCTTCAGCGCGCCGATCATCGCTCGCTCACCACCTGCTCGAGGCGGCGCTGGTCGGCGATGAAGTTGCGGATGCCCTCGGCCAGTTTCTCCGTGGCCATGGCGTCCTCGTTGAGCGCCAGGCGGAAGGCGGCCTCCGCCGGCGGTGCCAGGGCGTCGTCAGAAGCCGCGTCCGCGGCGGTGAGGGCCTGGGGCAGATCGCCCTCGTCGTCGGCGAGGCCCTCGAGGAGGGTCGGGCTGATGGTCAGGCGGTCGCAGCCGGCGAGCGCCTCGATCTCGCCCTGGTTGCGGAAGCTGGCGCCCATGACCACCGTGTCGTAGCCGTGGTGCTTGTAGTAGTGGTAGATGCGGCGCACCGACTGTACCCCCGGGTCATCCTCCGGGCGCTCGATCACGACATCGGTGTTGGCCTTGTACCAGTCGAGGATCCGGCCGACAAAGGGCGAGATCAGGTGTACCCCGGCATCGGCGCAGGCGCGGGCCTGGGCGAAGCCGAAGAGCAGCGTCAGGTTGCAGTTGATGCCGTCCCGCTCGAGGGTTTCGGCGGCGCGGATGCCCTCCCAGGTCGACGCGGTCTTGATCAGTACGCGCTCCCGTCCGACGCCCGCGTCCTCGTAAAGGCCGATCAGCTTCTTTGCCCGCTCGATGGTGCCCGCCGTGTCGAAGGACAGGCGCGCGTCCACCTCCGTGGAAACACGACCGGGGATGAGCTCGAGGATCTCGCGGCCCACGGCGACGGCGAAGCGGTCGCAGCTGTCGGCGAGTTGCTCGGCGTCCGAGCCACCGGCCGCCGCGGCGGCGCGGCGGGCGCCGTCCAGGAGTTCCGCGTAATGCGGCAGGGCGGACGCCTTCAGCAGCAGCGAGGGGTTCGTGGTCGCGTCGGTGGGCGCAAACAGGCGGATGGCCTGGATGTCGCCGGTGTCGGCGACCACCTGGGTCATGGCCTTCAGTTGCTCGAGCTTGCTGGGCATGGGGTCTCCTGTGGCGGCCGCCGCCTCAGGCGGCGAGCGGGGTAAGCTGGTCGAGGGCGCTGCGGAGCGTGTCGGCGCCGGCGCCGGGCCGGTGCGCGTTCTCGCTCAGATGCCGGCGGAAGCGGCGGGCACCGGGCCGGCCGCTGAACAGGCCGAGCACGTGCCGGGTCATGTGGTTGAGCGGCGTACCCGCGGCGAGCTCGCGCTCGAGATAGGGGAAGAGGGCGAGCAGGGCTTCTTCCGGCGTGGCGGCCGGGTCGGGCACGCCGAACAGGGTGCTGTCTACCCGCCCGAGCTGCCAGGGGTCCTGGTAGGCGGCGCGGCCGAGCATGATGCCGTCGAGGGCCGCGAGGTGTTCGCGCCCGCTTTCCAGGCTGTCGATGCCGCCGTTGAGCACGATCGTGAGCGCGGGAAATTCCGCCTTGAGCCGGTAGACCCAGGGGTAGTTGAGGGGCGGGACTTCCCGGTTCTCCTTTGGCGACAGGCCCTTCAGCCAGGCCTTGCGCGCATGCACGATGAACACCTCGCAGCCGCCCTCGGCGACGGTCCCCACGAAGTCCCGGAACTCGCCGTAGCTCTCCATGTCGTCGATGCCGATGCGATGCTTGACGGTCACCGGGATTGTGCAGGCGTCGCGCATGGCGCGCACGCACTCCGCCACCAGGGCCGGCCGGGCCATCAGGCAGGCACCGAAGGCGCCGTTCTGCACCCGGTCCGAGGGGCAGCCGCAGTTGAGGTTGACCTCGTCGTAGCCGGCGTCCCCGGCAAAATGCGCGCAGCGGGCGAGGTCGGCTGGATCCGAGCCGCCGAGCTGCAGTGCCACCGGGTGTTCCATGGCCGGGTCGAAGGCCAGCAACCGCCCCCGGTCACCGTGGATCAGCGCGCCCGTGGTGACCATCTCCGTGTACAGCCGCGCACGGCGCGTCAGGCCGCGCCAGAACTGGCGGCAGTGGCGGTCGGACCAGTCCATCATCGGGGCCGTGCAGAAGCGCCAGTCCGCCGGGGACTTTTCAGTCCGGGCTGTCGTGTCAGCAGGTGTGTTCACGGCGCAAAGGATACCGCATGCGGGCTCAGTGCGCGTCCTCGCCCCAGACTTCCTCGAGACGCTGGTCGCGGCCGCAGTTCCAGCGGTAGTACTTGTAGCGCAGGGGGTTCTTCTCGGCATAGTCCTGGTGGTATTCCTCGACTGGCCAGAAGCGGCCGGCCGGAAGCAGTTCGGTGGCGACCTCCCGGTCCGCGAAGCGCTCGCGCACCGCGGCCAGCGAGGCCTCGGCGGCCGGCCGTTGTTCGTCGGTCGCGAAGATGGCGGTGCGGTAGCTGGGCCCCTTGTCACAGAACTGGCCGCGGTCGTCGAAAGGGTCGATGTTGTGCCAGAAGTGCTCGAGGAGTTCTTCGTAGCTGACCACGGCCGGGTCGTAGCTCACCTGCACGGCCTCGTAGTGGCCCTCGTGGTTGCCGCGATAGGTCGGGTTCTGCAGGGTGCCGCCGGTAAAGCCCGAGACGACCTCACCGACGCCCTCGAGCTTCTCGAAGTCGGCTTCCATGCACCAGAAGCAGCCGCCCGCGAACATCGCCTCCGCGGCGCGGAG